>DASTAY010000048.1:0-163257 GCA_035712345.1 Solirubrobacterales bacterium | reverse complement strand
TGAACTGACTCCAAGTTCTCCCGACACTTCCGGGAGATCGATAGCTCTTCAAGACGAGACGGCCCCCGACCCAGCTGGGTCGGGGGCCGTCCGCGCTGCGACTCAGGCTCCTGGCTTCACGCCAATGAAGTTCAGAAAGGGAGTCGCATGACCAAGGATGACGTGCTGTTCGGCTACCGCCAAGCGCTCTTCGCCGAGGCCGCCCGCACCAACGTCGCCGAAGCCTGCCGCCGCTTCGGGGTGCATCGCTCGACCTACTACGCCTGGAAGCGGGAAGTCGACCGCAGCGGCCTGGAGATGCTGCGGCCGCGCGAGCGGCGGCGGCCAAAGATGCCCAACCAGCTGCCGAAGATGGTCGAGGAGCGGATCGTCGCCTTCTCGATCGCTCATCCCGGCCTCGGCCCGAAGCGGGTCTCCTCGGAGCTGCGGCGGGAGAAGTGGGGAGGGATCGTCGTCTCCCCCAATGGCGTCTGGAAGGTGCTCTGCCGCCACGGCCTCAACACCCGCGCCAAGCGGCTGGGGCTCGTCGCCGGTTACGCGGCGCCGTTCGAGCCGCCACGCGACCCCGGCCCCGAGCAGCACATCGACGTCTCCCGCCCCGGCGAGCTGGTCGGGATCGACTGCTTCTTCGTCGGCCGCTTGAAGGGCACCAAGGGAGCGATCTGGCAGCTCACCGCGATCGACATCGCCTCCTCCTTTGCTTGGGCGGAGCTGGTGATCTGCAAGGAGGCGACGCCAGGCACGCCCAGCGCCAAGCAGACCTCCAAGTTCGCCCGCCGCGTCGCCAGGGAGCTGCGCGAGGCAGGTTGGCGCCTGGAGCGCCTGCTCTCCGATAACGGCAATGAGTTCAAGGGCGACTTCGAGAAGACGATCGGGCGGCTGAAGGCCCGCCACACCCGCATCCGCGCCGGTCGCCCTCAGACCAACGGCAACGTCGAGGCCCTGCACAAGACGATCCTCGAGGAGTGCTGGCGCCCGGCCTTCGCCCGCTACATGCACCCACGCCTCACCAGCCTGCGGCGCGAGCTCGACACCTACCTGCGCTTCTACAACTTCGACCGCGTCCACCACGGCCGCCTCACCGGCGGCCAGATCCCCGCCGACATCGTCTACGGTGCCCGCAAGATGGAGATCAGATGAGCCTGAGGTGTCGGCACATCTTGGAGTCCGTCCACTCTAAATCTTGTGAATTGCCTCTGTGAACGAAGGCATGCGGTCGGCGGCCTCCCTACTTTCTGCCGTGTGACCCCGACCCGCCAGCGACTCGGCAAGGCAGCGGAGGACCTCGTGGCGGAGCGGTTGGCCGCCGCCGATTGGGAGATCGTCGAGCGCAACGCGCGCACCCGCCATGGCGAGCTCGACATCGTCGCCCACGACG
Source organism: Solirubrobacterales bacterium (assembly GCA_035712345.1). GTDB lineage: Bacteria > Actinomycetota > Thermoleophilia > Solirubrobacterales > 70-9 > VRUE01. The sequence goes on along the minus strand of DASTAY010000048.1, from coordinate 161,879 downwards.
CTGGGGCCCTGGTCTTCGTCGAGGTGAAGGCCGGCCGGAGCGGCTCTCTCTACGGCCCCGAGCGCCCGGTCCTCGCCGTCGGCCCGCAGAAGCAGCGCCGTATCCGCCGCCTCGCAACCGCCTGGATGAGCGAGCGCCGCGACCTGCCCCGCTACGACGCGATCCGCTTCGACGCCATCGGCGTCACCTACGACCGCGCTGGCCGCGTGACCGACTATGAGCACATTCGCGGAGCCTTTTAGCCGACCCCCCGCGATGCGCCGGTCAGGCGAGCTCGAGCTGAGAATAGGCGACGCTCTGGAACGAGCGCCGGTGCAACGGCGAGATGCCGAGGCGCTCGATCGCCGCGCGGTGCTCGGGGGTCGAGTAGCCGACGTGCTCCTCGAAGCCCCAGCCGGGGTAGCTGCCGGCGGCGCCGTGCATGTAGCGGTCGCGGGTGACCTTGGCGATCACCGAGGCCGCGGCGATCGCCGCGCTCTTGCCGTCGCCTTCGACCACGGCGCGGTGCGGGACCGCGCACCCGCGCAGCGAGAAGCCGTCGACCAGGCAGGTGGCTTCCTCACCCGGCGCAAGCCGTTCCAGCGCGCACGACAGCGCTTCGATGTTGGTCACGTGCAGGCCGCGGTCGTCGATCCCCCGGGCACTGCGGACGACGACGCTGACCCGGCTCGCCGCTCGCAGCACCGCCGGGTACAGCTCCTCGCGCTTGTCCGGCTTCATCTGCTTGGAGTCGTGCAGCCCGGCGAGCGCGCGGCGGTCGGCGTGGGAGAGCGCCTCGTAGTCGAGCAGCACGGCGGCGGCTACCAGCGGGCCCGCGAGACAGCCCCGCCCGGCCTCGTCGGCGCCGGCGACCTGGCTGCTGCCGAGCCCGCGATCGAAGGCGAAGAGCCGGCGCGAGCGCGCCAGCCGGCGCTTGTGCGCCTTAGGGTTCATCCGCAAACCAGCGCGCACGTCTGGCGGCGGCGGACACTGCGCGGTGCGGCGTCCTCAGTCGGCCAAAATAGCGCTGCTATTCGGCCTCCCTGCGTCCTTGCGCCGCTTGGTCCGGGGCTCGCCAGCCGCACACGCTGATTTGCGGATGAACCCTTAGAGGGTCCCGATCCGGTCGGGCGGCCAGTAGGTGGCGAAGGCCTTACCGATGATCCACTTGCGGGGGACAGGGCCCCAGAAACGGCTGTCGTCACTTGCCCCACGGTTGTCGCCCATCATGAAGTAGTAGCCCGGCGGAACGGTGATCGGTTTGGGCAAATTGCAGGCAGGGGCGGCGCCGCAGGGGTTGATGTACGACTCTTCCGTCTTCTCGACGCCGTTGACGACGGGGTGGCCGTCACGGACGCTGACCGTGTCGCCGGGCCCGGCGACTATGCGCTTGATGAAGTTCTGGCTCGACTCTTCCGGCGTCGGCCGCGGGCAGGACTCGCGCGGGGAGTGCGGCACGCCGCATTCGGTGCCGCTGTCGGCGCCCTTGGGCGGGTGGAAGACGACAATGTCGCCGATCGAGGGGTCCTCGAAGTGGTAGATGAAGCGGTTGACGAGCACGCGCTGGCCGATGTCCAGCGTCGGCTCCATCGAGCCGGACGGGATCTGGTACGGCTTCACGAGCCACGCCTGAATCGCCAGCGCCAGGCCGAGCGCCAGCGCCACGATCACGACCAGCTCGACCAGCCCGCCGGCGCGCGTTTCCGGCTTTGGGACGAGCCGTCTCAGGCCGGGTCCTCGACGTCGGGCTCTGCTTCAGCCTCAGGCACCGCGTCGTCGGTCTCCCCTACCTCAGACTCCTCAGCTTGCTGCTCCGCCGGCGCCTCGTCGGCCGGTTCCCCGGTGTCAGGCTCAGACGCCTCTGCCTCGTCAGGACCCGCGGCCTGCGACTCCTCAGCCTGAGCCTCGTCGACCTCCTCCGCCTGGATGACCCCGTCGGCATCGCTTGCCGCAGTCGGGGTCGAGATCAACTCCTCGTCGATGCCCCAACGGCGCTCGGCGACCCGCGCCGCCTTGCCGATCCGACCGCGCAGGTAGTAGAGCTTGGCCCGGCGCACGTCGCCGCGTGCGGCGATCTCGAGTTTCTCGATCTTCGGCGAGTGCAGCGGGAACGTCCGCTCGACGCCGACGCCGAAGGACTGCTTGCGGACGGTGAAGGTCTCGCGCACGCCGGAGCCCTGGCGCTTCAGCACGATGCCCTCGAAGACCTGGGTCCGCTCGCGCGAGCCCTCGATCACCCGGAAGTGGACGCGCACACGATCGCCAGGGGCGAAGGACGGGAGGCCCTGCCTGCGCTGGCGGCGCTCGATGCTGTCGATTACGGAGCTCATCTGGCCAGAAAAAACCGCCGGAGCCGGGGTCGGCCACCGCGCGGTGCGGGAATCGTACCTACTCGGGGTTTTTTTCGAACTGCTCCGCCCGAGCCCTGCTCTGCGCGACCCGCCACTCGCGCACCCGCTCGTGGTCGCCGGAGAGCAGGACGTCGGGCACCCCCCAGCCTCGGTACGACGGCGGTCGCGTGTAGTGGGGGTACTCCGGCGCCCCCTCCAGCACCCGGCTGAAGGACTCCTCGACCGCGCTCTGGGCGTGCCCGAGCGCCCCGGGCAGCTTGCGCATCAGCACGTCGGCGACGACCATCGCCGGCAGCTCCCCCCCGGCCAGGACATAGCGCCCGATCGAGATCTCGTCGTGGGCCAGGTGCGCGTGCACGCGCTCGTCGAAGCCCTCGTAGCGCCCGCAGAGCAGCGCCACGTGATGCTCCTGCGTCAGCTCGTCGGCAAGCTCGTCGTCGAGCAGCCGCCCCGTCGGCGAGAGCAGCACGACCCGGGGGCTCTCGCCGCGCGGGTAGGCGGCCTGGAGCGCAGCATCCACGACATCGACCCGCAGCACCATCCCCGCGCCGCCCCCGTACGGGGCGTCGTCGACCTGCCCGGCGCCGAGCGGCGTCGTATCCCGATAGTCGAACAGATTCAGCTCGTTGCCTTTCGACAGCGCGTTCTGCACCGATCGCTGCCCCTGGAACCAATCGAAGGCCTCCGGGAAGAGGGTGAAGACGTCGAGCCGCAAGCTCAGTCGAGGATGTCGACGACGACCCTGCGGTCGAGGCGCACGGCGGCGGCCTTGGCAACGGTCCGGATCGCGTTGGCGACGCGGCCGCCTTTGCCGATCACCCGCCCGAGATCGCCCTCGGCGACGCTGATCTCGTAGATCAGGTCCCCGTCCTCTTCCAGCTCCTCGACCTCGACCGCGTCGGGCTCCTCGACCAGGGCCTTGACGAGGAATTCGAGGAGCTCGCTCACCGCCGGCTAGCTTCCGGAAGCGGCGATGCCCTTGGTCCGCAGCAGCGTGGCCACGGTCTCGGAGGGCTGCGCGCCGTGCTCGAGCCAATGACGGGCGCGCTCCTCGTCGAGCTCGATCGTCGAGGGCTCGGTCTGCGGGTTGTACTGGCCGATCGTCTCGATCGTGCGCCCGTCGCGCGGCGAGCGTTTGTCGGCGACGACGATCCGCCACACCGGGTTCTTCTTGGAACCCACCCTTCTGAGTCTGATTCGCACAGCCATCGGCCGCGAGAGGTTACAGGACTACCGTCTGCGGTACTTCGGGCGCGGAGCGCCTCCGGCCATCTGGGCGAGCTGCTGCGGGCTCGGCTGCTCGCCCGACATCATCATCTTCATCATCTTGCGCATCTGGTCGAACTGCTTGACCAGCTGGTTGACCTGCTGCACCTTCGTCCCCGACCCGTTGGCGATCCGTTTGCGTCGAGAGCCCTTGACCAGCGCCGGGTTGGCGCGCTCCAAGGGCGTCATCGAGAGGATGATCGCCTCGACCCGGTCGAGCTCGCCCTCGTCGACGTCGGCGTTCTTGAGCTGCTTCATCGCCCCCATCCCCGGCAGCATCCCGATGATGCCGCTGAGCGGTCCCATCTTGCGCACCTGTTTCATCTGCTGGAGGAAGTCCTCGAGGGTGAAGCGGTCGCCTTCGAGTTTGCGCTGCAGGTCCTCGGCCTGGCGCTCGTCGACCTGCTGCTCGGCTTTCTCGATCAGGCTGAGCACGTCGCCCATGCCGAGGATCCGCGAGGCCATGCGGTCGGGGTGGAAGCGCTCGAAGGCGTCGAGCTTCTCGCCCGTGGACGCGAAGAGGATCGGCTTGCCGGTCACGGCTTTGACGGAGAGCGCGGCGCCACCCCGGGCGTCGCCGTCGAGCTTGGTCATCACGACGCCGTCGAACTCGGCCGCCTCGGCGAACGATTCGGCGACGCCGACCGCGTCCTGGCCGGTCATCGCGTCGACGACCAGCAGCACGTCGTGAGGCTTGGTCCGCTTGCGGATCTTCGCCAGCTCGTCCATCAGGCCCTCGTCGACGTGGAGGCGGCCCGCGGTGTCGACGATCAACACGTCGCGCTGCTCGGCGCGAGCCCGGTCGAGCGCCCAGGCGGCGATCTCGACCGGATCGGCGTCGGTGCCCTGCTGGTAGACGTGGGCGCCGGCCCGCTCGCCGACGGTGACCAGCTGGTCGACCGCCGCGGGCCGGTACACGTCGCAGGCGGCGAGCGCGACATCCTTGCCCTGCTCGCCGAGCAGGCGGGCGAGCTTGGCGCAGGCGGTCGTCTTGCCCGAGCCCTGCAGGCCCGCCATCAGGATCACGGTCGGCCCGCTGGAGGCGAAGGCGAGCTCGCGCCCGGTCCCGCCCATCAACCCGGTCAACTCCTCGTCGACGATCTTCACGACCTGCTGGCCGGGGTCGAGGCTCTCCAGCACCTCGGCGCCCAGGCAGCGCTCCTTGAGGCCCTTGGTGAAGCTTTTGACGACCTTGAAGTTGACGTCGGCCTCGAGCAGCGCGAGGCGGATCTCCCGCATCGCCGCGTCGACGTCGCCCTCGTTCAGCTTGCCGCGCGAGCGGACGTCGGAGAGGGTCGCCTGGAGGCGGTCTGAGAGCTGGTCGAACACCGCGACGGAGCTTAGGGAAGTGCCGTAGAGGTTTGGTCCGCTATCCGGACCAAACCTCTACGGCGCCCGGTGGCGGGATCACTCGGCGAGCAGGGCGCGGGCGAAGTCCTCGGGGTCGAACGGGCGCAGGTCCTCGAGCGTCTCGCCAGTGCCGATCAGCTTCACCGGGATACCGAGCTCGTTGGCGATCGCGAGGACGATGCCGCCCTTGGCGGTGCCGTCGAGCTTGGTCAGCACGACGCCGTCGACCTCGACCGCCTCGGAGAAGACCTTCGCCTGGCGCAGGCCGTTCTGGCCCGTGGTCGCGTCGATCGAGATCAGCGTCTCGTGCGGCGCCTCGGGCATCTGCTTGGCGATCACGCGGCGCACCTTGGCCAGCTCGTCCATCAGGTTGCCCTGGGTGTGGAGACGGCCGGCGGTGTCGACGATGACCACGTCGGCGCCGCGCGCGCGGGCGGCGGCGATCGCGTCGAAGGCGACCGCGCCGGGGTCGCCGCCCTCCTTGGAGCGGATCAGTTCGGCGCCGGCGCGCTCGGCCCACTCGGCCAGCTGCTCGGCTGCCGCGGCGCGGTAGGTGTCGCCGGCCGCGAGCACGACGGAGAGGCCGAATTCCCTCGAGAGGTGCCAGGCGATCTTGCCGATCGTCGTCGTCTTGCCGGTGCCGTTGACGCCGACTATCAACAGCACCGCCGGCTCGCCGCTCAGGTCGATCGGGCGGCGGCCGTTGGAGGAGACCTCGGCGAGGATCTCGATCAGGCGATCGCGCACGGCCTCGCCGTCCGGCGAGACGGCGCCGCTCTCGACCTCGCGCTCGAGCCGTTCGACCACCTCGGCGGTGGTCGGCGCCCCGGCGTCGGCGAGGATCAAAGCCTCCTCGAGCTGCTCCCAGGTCTCCTCGTCGATGCGGTCGAAGAGGCTGGCCGAGATCTCCTCGGTCAGCGCCTGGCGGCTTTTCGAGAGGCTCTCGCGCAGGCGGCGGAAGACGCCGCGGCGCTTTTCCTCGCTCTCCGGCTCGGCCGCTGCCGCCGCCTCGCGCGCGCCGAGATCGAAGATCTCCTGCCAGCCGGTGGCCATCGGCCTAGGCAGCGGCCGCGGAGTCGCCCAGCGGGGCCTCGCCGGGCGCCTTCTGCCCGATCAGGCCGGCGGTCTCGCGGCCGCCATCCTCCCCGCCTCCGGCGAACGGGGGCACGCTCTCGCCGTCGCTTTCGACTTCGCGCGGCAGCCGGCGCGAGACGACTTTGGTCACGCCGTCGCCGCCCATGGTGACGCCGTAGAGAACGTCGGCGGCGTCCATCGTCCGTTTCTGGTGGGTGACGATGACGAACTGGGCGCGGTCGGAAAAGCGCCGGATCAGCTGCAGGAAGCGGTCGATGTTGGCGTCGTCGAGCGCGGCCTCGACCTCGTCGAGGATGTAGAAGGGGCAGGGGCGGGCGAGGAAGACGGCGAAGACGAAGGCGAGCGCGACCAGCGACTTCTCGCCGCCGGAGAGCAGCGAGAGCTTGCGCGTCGACTTGCCCGCCGGGGTGACCTCGATCTCCACCCCGAGCACCTCGCGCTCCTCTTCCCCTGCCTCCTCCGGCTCCTCGGCTTCGGCGTCGTCGGCATCCGTCGCGGCCACCGGCTCCTCGGCGTCGCCGACCGGCCGCAGGCTGACGCGGCGCAGCCGGCCGCGGCCGCCGGGGAAGAGGTGCTCGACCATCTCCTCGAAGTTCTTCGCCGTCGCCTCGAAGGTCTGCTCGAAGGCGCGCTCGATCTCGCGGTCGATGTCGCGGATCAGCGCCTCCAGCTCGCGCATGCCGCGCTCGGTGTCCTCGCGCTGCACCTGCAGCGACTCGACGTGCTCGCGCGCCTCCTCGTACTCCTGCTCGGCGAGCGGGTTGACCGGTCCGATCTGGGCGCGACGGCGCTCGAGCCGCTGCAGGCGCCGGTCGATGTCGGCCCGCTCCTCGTCGCTCAGCGCCTGCTCGGCCGGCTCGACCTCCTCGCCGAGCCGCTCGGCGATCGCGGCCAGCTCCTTGGCCGCCTCGGCCTGGCGGTCGCCGAGGTGCGCCGCCTCGACTTGGGCCTCGGTCAGCGCGTCGGAAGCCGCCTTCATCTCCACCTGAAGCTCGGACTCCTGCCGCGAGCACTCGCGCATCTCCTCGGCGATCTCGTCTCCCCCGCCCTCCTCGCCGACGACCTTCGCTTCGATCCGCTCGACCCTCGTGCGGATCGAGGCCTCGGCGGCGGCGATCGCCGCGGCGGCGGCGCGGACGTCGTCGAGCAGCTCCTCTCCAGCAGCGACGCGGGCGCGCAACGCCTCGCGATGGCGCTCGCCGAGCAAGCCCTCGGCACGGCGGGCATGGCGGACGGCGCGCTCGGCGCCTGCCTGCACCTCGCCCAATGCCGCCTCCCGCTCGCCCTCCGAGGCCTCGGCGGAGCGGGCGCGAGCCAAGCCCTGCGTCGCGCCGGAGAGCCCGGCGTCGATCTCGCCCAGCTCCTCTTCGAGCTTGCCGGTCCGGCCGCCGGGCGTTCCCTCGGCGGCGCCGAGGTCGAGCGTCAAGGGACCGAATTCCGCCCGCAGGCCCGCCAGGGCGCGCTCCAGCTCGGCCACTCGATCTGCGAGCCCGGCGCCCCGCACGGCGATTCGCTGCTGCTCGCCGCGCAGCTTGGTCAGCAGTCCCCAGGCCTGCGTCCGCTCGCGGTCGCGGGCGGCGAAGCGCTCCTCGGCGGCGCGGCGGCGCGCGCTCACCTCTTCGAGCCGCTTCTCGACCTCCGCGCGCTTGTCCCGCGCCCGCTCGGTCGCCTTCTGCGCCGCCAGCGCCCTGTCCTTGCCGAAACGCAGTTCCTCACCTACGAGGCGGCCGCGCAGCTCGAGCTCCTCGCGCTCGATCCGCGCGCCGAGCTCGGCCGCCTGCGCCTGGCGCTTCAACGGGCGCAGCCGCGCCCGCGCCTCGCGCTCGAGGTCGAGCGCGCGGTCGAGGTTGTCGCGCGCCGCGCGCAGCTTCAACTCGGCCCGGCGGCGGCGTTTGCGGTGCTTGCCCAGCCCCGCCGCCTCCTCGACCAGCAGGCGGCGCTCGCGCGGCTTGGAATGGATGATCGACTCGACCCTGCCCTGGCTGATCACGGAGTGCATCTCGCGACCGAGGTTGGTGTCGGAGAGCACCTCGACCACGTCGACGAGGCGGCAGCGGGCGCCGTTGAGGCGATAGGAGCCGTCGCCGGAGCGGTCGAGCGTGCGCTGCACGGCGATCTCGGAGAGCTCGGTCGCGGCGCGGCCTTCGGAGTTGTCGATCACGACCTCGACCTCGGCCGCCCGACGCTGGCCGACGCCCTGGCCGCCTGCCGAGATCACGTCCTGCATCGAGGCGCCGCGGATCGCCCCCGGGCTCTGCTCGCCGAGCGCCCAGAGCACCGCGTCGGTGATGTTCGACTTGCCCGAGCCGTTCGGGCCGACGATCACGCTGACGCCTGGAGAGAACTCCAGCCGGGTGCGGGCGGGGAACGACTTGAACCCCTTCATCTCGATCGATCTCAGATACATCCTCGTCCTCGGTTCGGAAGGCTGGCGTTTGAGTCGGACGCGACCCTGGGCTATTCGCCCAAGCGCTTCAGCGCCTCCTCCGCAGCCATCTGCTCCGCCGCCTTCTTGCTCCGACCGGCGCCGGTCCCGACCCGCTCGCCCTCGACAGTCGCCTCGACTTCGAAGGTCCGCTGGTGCGCTGGCCCGGATTCGCCGATCACGGCGTAGGTTACGCGCGCCCGACGCCGGGCGAGCAGCTCCTGCAGCGCCGACTTCGCATCTACCGGCGCTTCGACGGCGGACTCGATCTGCTCGCCGAAGGCCTCGCGGATGGCGATCGCGACGCGATCGAAGCCGAAGGCGAGGAAGCAGGCGCCGATCAAGGCCTCGGTCACCTCGGGCAGTGGTCGCGATCCGGCCAGCAGGACCTTCGCCGGAATCGCTTCCTCGACCGCCGGCTCGGTCTCGACCAGCATCGCCGGCACGCCCAGCTCATCGCCGACGGCGGCGCAGGAGACCCCGCTGACCGTCTGGTTGTGGATGCGCGTCAGCCCGCCGGCGTCGATCTCCGGGAAGCGCTCGTAGATGCCGGCCGCGATCGCCAGGGCGAGCACGCTGTCGCCGAGGTAGGCGAGCCGCTCGTAGGACAGCGGCTGCTCGTCGGTCCAGGAGGAGTGCGTGAGGGCGACGCGGCGCAGATCCTCGGGCAGCTCCCCGACGAGGCCCGCGAGCGCCTCGACGCTCATCGATCGTTTTCGCGCTTCGCTCGCTGCGCGAAGAGACAGATATGGACGCTTGCTCGCTCCGCGCTCACGGAGCGTTCTCCACCACGAACGTGACCGCGTCGCCGACGGTCTCGATCCGCGCCGCCTGCTGCTCGGACACCGAGATCCCGTAGTTGTCCTCGAGCTCCATCACCAGCTCGTAGAGATCGAGCGAGTCGGCGTCGAGATCCTGCTTGAAGCGGGTCTGCTCGGAGATCTTGACCGGATCGACCTCGAGCTCCTCGGCGAGGTGGTCGCGCACCAGGTCGAAAACCTCATCCCTGTTCATGCCGACTTCCTATCACGCGCTCGCATCGCTCGCGAGGGCGCCCCGTCCGACGCCGCCCTCCGCGAGCAGCGCCGCCGTGCGCCCGAGCGCGTCGACTTCGACGCAGCGCGCCGCCAGCCGGATCGCGTTGGCGATCCCCTCGGCGCCGGCGCTGCCGTGGCCGACGATCGCGATGCCGCGCAGCCCGAGCAGGATCGCGCCGCCGGTGGTATCGGGGTGCAGCTCGCGCCGCAGGCCGCCCAGCGCGGGGCGCAGCAACAGCCCGCCGGCGCCGGCCACCGGGTTGGAGCGGGCGGCGTCGCGGATCGCGGCGGTCACGGCCCTGGCGGTGCCCTCCATCAGCTTCAACGAGACGTTGCCGGTGAAGCCGTCGGTGACGACGACATCGGCCGCGCCGGCCGGGAGGTCTCCCCCCTCGACGTTGCCGACGAACTCGATCCCCTCCGCCCGGGCGAGCAGCGCGTGAGCGGCGCCCACCTCGTCGGTGCCCTTGCCCGCCTCCTCGCCCACCGAGAGCAGCCCGATGCGGGGCCGCTCGACCCCGAGCACCGCCTCGCTGAAGGCGGCGCCGAGAAAGGCGAACTGGACGAGGTGCTGGGCACGCACCTCGACGTTGGCGCCGACGTCGAGGAAGAGCACCGGGCTGCCGGGCACCGGCAGCTGCACGGCGAGCGCGGGTCGCTGCACCCCCTTCAAGCGCCGCAGGCCGAAGGTGGCCGCCGCCATCGTCGCCCCGGTTGAGCCGAAGCTGACCAGCGCTGCCGAGCGCCCCTCGGCGACGTCGCGAGCGGCGCGCACGACCGAGGCCTCCTTCTTCGCCCGCACCGCGGGCACCGGCTCCTCGTCGTTGCCGATCCATTCCGAGGTCGGAATCAGCTCGACGCCCTCGATCCCGGCCAGGTCGAGTCCCCCGGCAAGCCCGAAGACCCGCAGCCCGATCCCGTCCGCCGCCGCCATCCGGGCGCCCTCGGCAAGCACGTCGAAGCCTCGCTCGGCCCCGAAACCGTCGAGGGCGACGGTCACGCCGCCGGCCACGCGCTACTCCGCGTCGGGAGCGGGCGCGGTCGGATCGGCGATCGTGTGTTTGATCACCTCGCGCCCGGCGTAGGTGCCGCAGGTCGGGCAGACCCGGTGCGGCAGTCGCGGGCTGTGACAGCGCGGGCAGCTGTTCAGCCGCGCCTTGCCGGCCTTGTGCTGAGCACGCCGCTTGTCGCGGCGAGTGCGGGAGGTTCTCTTCTTCGGGACGGCCATGAGTCGGGCATGGTAGCGGGTGTGGCCGTGTGGGACCCGTGCAGCATGGAGCAGGGAGAGCGGGAGCGTCCCTCCTGCTTGCTGGGTTTTTCGCCGGGGGAGGTTGGGGCCGTCCGAGATCGTCGTTGGGGCGAAAACGGACGCCGCTGCGCTGGAGGGACACTCCCGCACTCCCTTCAGTACGTGGCGTGCAGCACGGCCAGGCCGTCGGCTTGCCAGGTGACTTGGCCGTCGCTCCATTTCAGGAGCTTGTCCAGCTCGTCGCCCTCGAAGCTATCGCCGATCACCAGGGAACGCGATTGCTCTCTCACGCGGCGACAGAGGGCCTGCTTCTGCTCGTCGGTGAGGGCGTTGACCGAGAGGACCGAGATGACGAGGTCCCAGGGGCCGTCCGGCAAGGGATCCTCCATGCGGGCGAGCTGGACGTCGTCATAGCTCTGGCGGGCGCGGAAGACCATGTCGGGGCTCGAGTCGAGGCCGACGACCCAGGAGTCCGGATAGGCCTCGATCAGGCGGCGCGTCGTCTCGCCGGTGCCCATCCCGAGCTCCAGCACCCGCGCGGGCGGGAACGGGACGGCCGCGATCGCCTGGTCCTGCAGCTCGTCGTAGCGCGGGATCCGGTCGCGGATCCGCTCCAGGTACTCGTCCGGTGTCCAGTCGAATTGACCCATTTCGTAATCTCGTCGGGAGGGTGCCATCGTAAGCGGCAGCGCGGAGGAGCTCGCAATGGCCAGGAAACCGACCACGATCATCGACCTCGCACGGCTCTCGCTGGCGCACGGCGAGGGCGCGCGTCTCGACGTCCAGGTCGGGCTCGACCCGCTCGAGCTGGGCGGCCAGACCTATGCCCCGCTCGGCGACGCGGTCGAGGCGCGGATCGACGTCTCGCGGCCGAGCAACGGCTACGCGTTCCGGCTGCGCTTCCCCGTCAGCGTCGAGGGGCCCTGCATGCGCTGCCTGGACGCTGCCGCGGTCGCGGTCGAGGTGGACGTCCGGGAGGTCGACCAGGCGGACACCGACGACGAGGAGCTGCGCAGCCCCTATGTCGCCGACGACGAGCTCGACCTCGGCCACTGGGCCCACGACGCCGCCGTTCTCGCCCTCCCGACCCAGATCCTCTGCCGCCCCGACTGCGCCGGCCTCTGCCCGGTCTGCGGCGAGTCCCTCAACGACGCCGACCCGGCAGACCACGAGCACGGCTCGGACGTCGACCCCCGCTGGTCCAAGCTCAAGGAGCTGAAGCTCGAGTAGCCGCTACTGCTCGTCGAGCTCGGCGACCGGCTGCTCTTCGTCGCGGCCGGCGAGCCGGTCGCGGCCTCGCTGCACGGCCGCGAGGAACTTCTGCAGGTTGACCTCGAGCGTGTTGAGGATCTCGTCGGCGTAGTCCTCGGCGCCGAGGCGGATCTCGCGCTCGCGCGTCCGCGCGTCCTCGACGATCTCGTCGGCGGCGCGCTCGGCCTGCTTGGTGACCTCCTCGTCGGAGATCAGGCGGGCCTGCTGCTCGCGCGCCTCGCGCACGATCCGCTCGGCCTCGCGTTTGGCCTCGGCGAGCATCTCCTGACGCTCCTTGACGATCCAGCGCGCCTGCTTGATCTCCTCGGGGATCGTCGCGCGCATCTGGTCGAGGAGGTCGTAGATCTCCTCGCGGTCCACGCGGACCTGATCCGTGAGCGGCACGGGTCGGGCGTTGTGGACGACGTCGTCCAGCTTGTCTATGAGGACCAGAACGTCCATTAGCAGGGCGTAAGCCTACGGGTCAGATGCACTTTCGGTGAAGAAGCCGTGAAATCCTCGGCTTTTTGCAAACTCTCGCCCAACGCGGCGACGGTTGGCAAAAGCCTACCTTTCGGCCAGGCGGCTCGCCATCGCGGCCGCCACAGGGTCTGGGACGAGGTCGGCGACGTCGCCTCCGAAGGTCGCCATTTCCTTCACCCCGGTCGAGGAGAGGAAGCTGTACTGGGGCGAGGCGATCATGTAGATGCTCTCGATCCCGGGGTCGAGCTTGCGGTTGAGCTGGGCCATCTCGAACTCGTACTCGAAGTCGGAGATCGCCCGCAGCCCCTTGACGATCGCCCTCGCACCCTGCTCGCGGGCGAACTCGACCAGCAGGTTGGAGAAGATCCGCGCCTCGACGTTGCCGAGCCCGGCGGTGGCCTCTTCGATCAGCCCCCTGCGCTCCTCGGCCGTGAAGAGGGTCTTGTCCTTGCGCATCGGGTTGTTGACGATGCCGACGACGACGCGCTCGAAGACCTGGGAGCTGCGGGTGATGATGTCGAGGTGCCCGTTGGTGACCGGGTCGTAGCTGCCCGGACAGACGACGGTCCCGTCAGACATGAGAATCGCGCCTCCCCCGCTGCGCAAAGAGCCAGATATGCACGCTTGCCCGCTTGGCGCTCATCTCTCCGCCCGGCGGTAGAAGGAAATCTCGGTGGCGCCGTAGCGGCGCTGGCGCAGCGGCTCGAGGGAATCGATCCGCAGCGGGCTGCGAGCGCCGCTCTCGATCACCGCCCGCCCGCCCTCGGCGAGCAGCGACGGCAGATGTGTGTTCAATGCCTGCCCCACGCGGTCGGCGAGTCTATAGGGGGCGTCGACGAAGACGAGGTCGAATCGCCCGACCGGCATGGGAGAGGGGGATGAGCCCTTCCTCGGGCCGCGTTCGCGGGAGTTCCCGGGGAAGGGCTCATCCCCCTCTCCGACGGCCTGGCTCTCGAGCCAGCGGGAGACATCAGACCGGACCAGCTCGGAGCGCCCACCGAGGCCGAGCCGCTCGACGTTGCCGAGCGCCGGGCGCGTGTCGCGATCGACGAGGACGGCGCTGGCCGCGCCCCGCGAGAGCGCCTCGATCGCCAGCGCGCCCGTGCCGCAGTAGAGGTCGAGCACGCGGGCCCCGCCGATGTTCCCCAACGCCGAGAAGACCGCCTCGCGGACCCGGTCGGAGGTCGGCCGCACTCTCCATCCCCGTGGCGCGACCAGTCGCTGCCCCTTGAGCTCCCCGGCGATCACGCGCACCGCGCCACTCTCTCAACTCGGCGCCGTAGAGGTTTGGCTCGCTATGCGGACTAAACCTCTACGGCGGTGCGTCATGGCGGGATCACGGCGGTGCGTCATAGCGGGATCGGGTCGGAGGCGCCGGCGCCGAAGCGGCGATGGGCGGCGTCGAGCAGGGGACCCAGCTCGGGCGCCTCGAGCGATCCGTGGCGCTGCAACAGGGCCAGCACCTCGTCGCGGGCGGCGGCGAGGAGCGCCGTTTCCTCGGGCAGCTCGGCGACCGCGAAGCGCGGCAGGCCGCTCTGGCGAGTGCCGAGCACCTCGCCCTCCCCGCGCAGCGTCAGGTCGACCTCGGCGAGCCTGAAGCCGTCGCGCTCACGCTCGACCGCCTTCAGGCGGCGCCGCGCCATCCCCCCCGCCTCTTCGGGGAAGAGAAAGCAGTGCGAGCCGTGCGTCCCACGCCCGACCCGCCCGCGCAGCTGGTGCAGCTGGGAGACGCCGTAGCGCTCGGCCCCCTCGATGACCATCACGGTCGCGTTCGGCACGTCGATCCCGACCTCGATCACCGTCGTCGCGACCAGCACGTCGGTGGCGCCCGCGGCGAAGATCTCCATCGCCTCGGCCTTCTGAGCCGAGGGCATCTGGCCGTGGATGACGCCGATGGCGAATCCGTCCAGCTCCTCGGCCCGCAGCCGCTCCGCCTCCCGCTCCGCCGCCTTGCCCTGCATCTTCTCCGACTCTTCGACCAGCGGGCAGACGACGAACGCCTGCCGGCCGGCGCGCAGCTCGGCACGGATGAACTCGTAGGCGGCCGCTCGTTCGTCCTCGTCGATGACGCGCGTCTCGACCGGCTGTCTTCCCGCCGGAAGCTGATGCAACGCCGTCGTGTCGAGGTCGCCGTAGGCGGTGAGCGAGAGCGTGCGCGGGATCGGCGTCGCGGTCATGTGCAGCACGTGCGGCGCCATTCCCTCGACCCCCTTCGAATCGAGCGCCCTCCGCTGCTCGACCCCGAAGCGGTGCTGCTCGTCGACGACGCAGAGCCCGAGGCGTGCGAACTCGACGTCCGGCTCGATCAGGGCGTGGGTGCCGACCACCAACCCCAGCTCGCCGCTCGCGAGTCGATCCAGAGCTTCCTTGCGTCGCGCCGCGGGCGTCGCCCCGGTGAGCAACGCAAACGGCGTCGCCTCTTCGGCCAACAGCTTCCCCAGAGTGACCGCATGCTGCTCGGCAAGCGTCTCGGTCGGCGCCATCAGCACCGCCTGGAACCCGGCTTCCAGCGCCCGCAGCATCGAATACAGCGCGACCACAGTCTTCCCCGACCCGACCTCCCCCATCAGCAACCGCTGCATCGGCTCCCCGGAGTCGAGATCGTCATCGATCTCTTCGAACGCGTTCAGCTGATCCTGGGTCGGCTCGAATGGAAGTGAATCCGTCCATCTTGCGACGACCGCCCCCGGCTTCCCGAATCGCGGCGCCGGCCTTGAAGCTCGGTGACTGCGCTTCCGCGTCGCCAGGATGGCCTGATAGAGGAACAGCTCCTCGAACGCCAATCGCTCGCGCGCCTGCTCCACGTCCTCGGGCTCCTCAGGGAAATGCACCGCCTTGATCGCATCGCATGCTCCCGCAAGCTCTCGACGCACCCGTAGCTCCGACGGCAGCGGCTCCAGCACGTTCCCGACCCACGGCATCGCCCGCTCGACCCACTGCCGTATCCGCTGTGCCTTCAACTGCTCAGTTGCCGGATGAACGGGGGTGAGCCTCCGTGAGGGAGGGTGGGGGTGCCCCTCCGGCGCAGCGGCGTCCTCTTTTTCGCCCCGCCCACTCTCTCGGCCAGCCTGCTGACTCTCCGGGCGAAAAACCCAGCCAGCCGGAGGGGCACCCCCACCCTCCCCCTCAGGCTCACCGATCTCATATTCGCTGACGCGGAAGCCGCGTTTGTCCTTCGAGCCCGTGAGCAAGAGACGCGTTCCCGCCGTCAGCTTGGGGGTAAGCCAGGGCTGGTTGAACCACGTGGCCCGCACGTGGCCGGTTTCGTCGCCGACTTTCACCGTGAGGATCGAGAGGCCGCGTTTGCGGAACGGCCGGCCGGCGTCGGAAAGGACCTCGACTCTGATCGTCGCCTGCTTGCCGGGCTCCAACGAAGACACCGGCACGATCGTGCGATCGCGGTGGCTGTGCGGGAAGCGAAGGAGCAGGTCGCCCACGCTTGCGATCCCCGCTTCCGCCGCTGCCTCCGCGAGCCTCGGCCCTACTCCGTCGAGAATCTTGAGCGAGGCGTCCAGGACACTCCGGCGCGGCCAGTGGACGGGGGCGTCGAGCAGCTCCCTGCGCGTCAGCGCGGCGGCGCCGCTGAACGATCGCGCTACTGAGCCGCTAATAGCCACCACCAGCTCGGCTGGCCGCCCTCGTGCTTCTCGATCTCGACCCCGTCCGGGACGTGGGCGTCGATCTCCTCCAGCGCGATCGGGGCGTCCATGCCCCCCAGGACCGTGACGATCTCCGCCTCGGCGGCAAGTCGCTCGATCGTCGTCGCCAGAGTCGAGCCGGCGCCGCCCCAGGCGACGATCTCGCCGTCCGCGAAGCCCACCGCATCGCCCTTGCGAAAGCGCCCCTGGGCGTCGTCGCGAGCTGCCGGAGCCACTCCCCCCGAGACGATCTCGGACAGCGCCTCCTCCAGGCGCGCGGCGTTCTCCTCCGCGGGCGCCGCCGCATCCAGTTCGACCAGCGCCAGCAGGCCGGCCTGCTGTGAGGTCGCCGCGACCACGCGCGCCGGCTTCTCGGAGAGCTCGCAGGCCCGCTCGGCGGCCATGATCACATTGGAGGAGCTGGGCAGGACGAGCACTTCCTCGGCCGGCACCTCGTGGATGCCCGCAAGCAGCTCGTAGGTGGACGGGTTGAGCGTCTCGCCACCCGGGACCACGTGGGCGCCGACCTCGGCGAAGAGGCGCTCCAGCCCCTCCCCGGCAGCGACCGCCAGCGCGCCGGTGCGCCCGCCCGAGAGCCGCGCGCGCCGCGCGGCGATCTGCTCGCGCATGTCGGCGACGTCGAGGTTGGTCACCTGCCCCGCCCCCTCGAAGAGCCCCACCGCCGATTCTGGCTCGTCGGTGTGCACGTGGACCTTCAGCGTCGCCTCGTCGCCGACGACGAGAACCGAATCGCCTAGGCCCTCGAGCCGGGGTAGGAAATCGCGCGCGGCGAGGCCGCTGCCAGAGACGATGAAGTTCGTGCAGTAGCGGTAGCGGCTGTCCTCGTGGTGGGGGCGGCTCAGCGGCGGCGCGTCGTGGTGGGAGACCTGCGGCGGCTCGGCGCCGTCGCCGCGCAAGCCCGCGACCACCCCGGCGAGGATCAGCACCAGGCCATAGCCGCCGGCGTCGACGACTCCGGATTCGCGCAGCACCTCGAGCTGCTCGGGCGTGCGCTCGACCGCCTTTTGGCCGTCGGCGATCGCCTGCTCGAGCACCTCGGCGAGGACGGCGTCCTGCTGCTCCTCGCTGACTCCCCTGTCGAGGCGCTGCTTGCCGGCCTCCAGGTGGGCGAGCTGACGCGCGATCGAGTGCGCCATCTCGCGGAAGACGGTCAGCATCGTCCCCTCCGCCGGATCGCGAACCGAGGCATAGGCGGCGTCGGCGGCGCTGGCGAAGGCGGAAGCCACGAGGACCGGGTCGACCAGCTCGCCGGGCCGGCTGGCGAGCTCCTCGGCGGCGCCGCGGACGATCTGGCTGAGGATCACGCCGGAGTTCCCGCGAGCGCCCATCAGCGCCGCCCGGGCGAGGGCCTGGACCAGCTCGGTGCGGCCGACCTCGTCGACGTCCTGGCCGTCGAGCCGGTCGAGCTCCTCCATCACGGCGCGCATCGTCATCGCCATGTTGTCGCCGGTGTCGCCGTCGGCGACCGGGAAGACGTTGAGGTCGTTGACCTCCTGGCGGCGCCCCTCGAGGTGGGCGTAAGCGGACGTGATTACGCGCTTGAAGCGCGCGATCGAGGGATCGGGCATCGGATGAGAATCTAGCTGCCGCGAGCGGATGCCCCTCACATAGGCGGTCGCCCGGGTTCGCTACGGTGCTGCGCTCGATGCGACGCTTCGCCACCTGGACCACCGGCCACCGCAAGACGGTGATCTTCGGCTGGATCCTCGCCCTGATCGTGATCGGCGGCATCTCCGGCTCGGTCGGCGCCGCCTTCACCGAAGAATTCAAGCTGCCGGCCTCCGACTCCAAGGAAGCCTTCGACCTGCTCGAAAACCGCTTCCCCGCCCAGTCGGGCGACACGGCGCAGATCGTCTTCAAGGCCGAAGGCGGGGTCGAAACGCCGGCGGTCGAACGGAAGATGAAGGCCGCCTTCGCGAAGATCGAAGGGTTCCCCCACGTCAGCGAAGTCGCAAGCCCCTACGAGAAGGGTGGCGCCGGCGCGGTCAGCAAAGACGGCGAAATCGCTTACGCGACGGTCCAGTTCGACGCCCAGAACAACGAACTCGACAAGGACAAGACCAAGGAAATCATCGCGATCGCCGAGGGAGCGGGCGGCAACGGCCTGCAGGTCGAGCTGGGCGGCAACCCCGTCGCCGAAGCAGAACAGGAAGAAGGCGACTCCTCCTTCGGGATCGGCCTGCTGGCCGCGATCGTCGTCCTCCTGCTCACCTTCGGCTCGGTCGTCGCGATGGGGCTGCCGATCGTCACCGCTCTGTTCGCGCTCGGCGTCGGGATCAGCCTGGTCACGCTCGGCACGCACGTCTTCGACATGGCCAACTTCGCGCCCGTGCTGGCGGCGATGATCGGCCTCGGCGTCGGCATCGACTACGCGCTCTTCATCCTCACCCGCTTCCGCAACGGCCTCGACGATGGTTTCGAGCCGCGCGAGGCGGCGATCGCCGCCGTCGACACGGCCGGCCGCGCCGTGCTCTTCGCCGGCGTCACGGTGATCATCTCGCTGCTGGGCATGTTCCTGCTCGGCATCGACTTCCTCTACGGCGTGGCGGTGGCGGCGTCCCTGGCGGTGCTGTTCACGATGATCGCCGCGCTGACCCTGCTGCCGGCGTTGCTGACGATCGTCGGGAAGCGGGTCGACAGGCTGCGCATACCCGGCCTCGGCAGCCGCTCCTCGACCACGGCAGAGGACACGAAATGGTTCCGCTGGAGTCGCGAGATCCAGCGCCGGCCGCTGCTCTCGGCGCTGCTCTCCGGCGGCCTGCTGATCCTGCTCTGCATCCCGACGCTCTCGCTGCGACTCGGCACCAACGACGCCGGCACCGAACCGCCGGACAAGACCACGCGCAAGGCCTACGACCTGCTCGCCGAAGGCTTCGGGCCCGGCTTCAACGGGCCGTTCATGATGGTCGCGGCGCTGCCGGGCAAGGGCGAAGACCAGGGGCTGGTCAAGCTGAAGCAGGCGCTCGAAGGCGAAGAAGGGGTCGCTGCGACGACCGCCGTGACGCTCAACCCGGCCAAGAACACCGGGGTTTTCCAGGTCTATCCGACCACCTCGCCGCAGAGCGCCGCCACGACCGACC
The DNA here is from genome assembly GCA_035712345.1 of Solirubrobacterales bacterium. Classification (GTDB taxonomy): domain Bacteria; phylum Actinomycetota; class Thermoleophilia; order Solirubrobacterales; family 70-9; genus VRUE01. The sequence goes on along the minus strand of DASTAY010000048.1, from coordinate 142,654 downwards.
TGCTCGACCACATCCGCAGCGACGTGATCCCGCCGATCGAGCAGCAGACCGGCGCCCAACTGCACGTCGGCGGGGTCAACGCGATCTTCGAGGACTTCGGCGACGCGATCGCCGAAAAGCTGCCGCTCTTCATCGGCGTCGTCGTCCTGCTCTCTGCCCTGCTGCTGATGGCGGTGTTCCGCTCCGTGCTGGTCCCTCTGAAGGCCGTGGCGATGAACCTGCTCAGCATCGGCGCCGCCTTCGGCCTGATCGTCGCCGTCTTCCAGTGGGGCTGGGGCGCGAGCCTGATCGGCGTCGACAACACCGGCCCGATCATCTCCTTCTTCCCGATCTTCCTGTTTGCGATCGTCTTCGGGCTCTCGATGGACTACGAGGTGTTCCTGATGTCGCGCATCCACGAGGAGTGGGAGCACAAGAAGGACGCGACCGCCGCGGTCACCCGCGGCCTCGCCCTGACCGGCCGCGTGATCACCGCGGCGGCGGCGATCATGGTCACCGTCTTCGCCTCATTCATGCTCGGCGACGAACGGATCATCAAACTTTTCGGCCTCGGGCTCGCCTCCGCGGTCTTCATCGACGCCGTGATCATCCGCTCGGTCCTCGTCCCCGCGATCATGCAGCTCTTCGGCACGCGCGCCTGGTGGCTGCCAGGCTGGCTGGACCGGATCCTGCCGCGGCTGCACGTCGAGCCGGCCGAGGGCGACCCGGCCCCGACCGGCGAGCACCCGGTCGTCGAGAGCGCCTGAGGGTCGGGGAGGGCCGGTGGCCCCTCCCTCAGCGTCCGCCGGGACTCTGGACTGGCTGCGCCGGTCGGCTTGAGACCGGAGCTTTCCGCTGTCGCCTCAAACGCCTGAAGAAGGAAGCTTCCGAATTGAGCGGAGCATCGACGGGAGGGATCCGGTCCTCCTCCAGATGAATGTCGCGAAGCGGCGATATGCAATCTGGTGTTCGCGCGGCGTCAGCCGCGCACAAACATCGGCGCGAAGCCCGAAGGGCGTGCGCCCAAATTCATCTGGAGGAGGACCGGATCCCTCCCGCCTGAACCTGCGAGCTAAGCGGCCTTGGTGACCTTGTTGGCCTTGAGGCAGCGCGTGCAGACGTAGGCGCGCAGCTTGCGGCCGTTCTCCTGGATCCGCACCTTCTGCAGGTTCGGGTCGAAGCGCCGCTTCGTGGCGACCATCGAGTGGCTGCGGGACTGGCCGAACGCCGGTCCCTTGCCGCAGCTGTGGCATACCTTGGCCATCGAGGCGGGGATGCTACCGAACCGCCGCGCCACCACGAGTGGTCACTTTGCCCCCGGATCCGGTGGTAAAGGGTTCAGTCGAGCTCCTCCGCGGCCGGCGGAGTCGGATCAGGCCTCCAACTGCCGCTGCAGCAGCGCCATGCGGGCGACGGTGAGGGCGGCGTTGCGGCCCTGGTCGCGCTTGTCGCCGTTGGCGCGGGCGATCGCCTGCTCCATCGTGTCGCAGGTGATCACGCCGAAGGCGCAGGGCACGCCGGTCTCGAGCTGCACCTCCTGGATGCCGCGGGCGGCCTCGGCGCAGACGAAGTCGTAATGGTCGGTCTCGCCGCGGATGACGACCCCGAGGCAGGCGACCCCCGCGTAGCGTTCGGTCGTCGCGTGCAACTTGGCGGCGAAGGGCAGCTCGTAGGCACCGGGGACCGAGACCTCGCTCACCGCCGAGGCGGGCACTCCGGCCAGCTCGAAGCCTTGGCGAGCCCCACCGAGCATGCGCACCGCAAGGTCCTCGTAGAAGCGACCGACGCAGACGGCGAAGCTGAGCGAGGAGAGGACCGAGCGCTCGTCCTCGTCAAAGCTCTCGAGGAAGGCGCCGGGCTCAGCCATTCGCCGGCGCGCCCCCGTCGGCCGCGTCGCGCTCCTCCTCGTCGTGGATCATCTCCTCGTCGAGCGCCAGGCCCTGGTGGTGCAGCGTGTGCCCCATCTTGTCGCGCTTGACCCGCAGGTAGGCCTCGTTGTGGGTGTTCGGCGCAGATTCGATCGGAACCTGCTCCGTGACCGAGAGGCCGTAGCCCTCGAGGCCGACGATCTTTTTCGGGTTGTTGGTGAGGATGCGGATGCTGCTCAGGCCGAGATCGCCGAGGATCTGGGCGCCGATGCCGTAGTCGCGCAGGTCGGCGGGCAGCCCGAGCTTGAGGTTGGCCTCGACCGTGTCCGCCCCCTCCTCCTGCAGCTTGTAGGCGCGCAGCTTGTTGAGCAGGCCGATCCCGCGCCCCTCCTGGGATAGGTAGAGGAGCACGCCCTGGCCCTCCTGCTCGATCATCGTCAGCGCCGAGGCGAGCTGTTCGCCGCAGTCGCAGCGCATGCTGTGGAAGACGTCGCCGGTGAGGCACTCGCTGTGCACGCGGACCAGCACGTCCTCGGCCCCGGCGATGTCGCCCTTGACCATCGCGACGTGGTGTTTGTCGTCGATCAGCGAGCGGTAGCCGACCGCGGTGAAGTCTCCGAAGGCGGTCGGCAGACCGGTGTCGACGACGCGCTCGACCAGCTTCTCGGTGCGGCGGCGGTAGGCGATCAGCTCGGCGACGGTGATCATCTTCAGGTCGTGCTTCTCGCAGTAGGGGACCAGGTCCGGCACGCGCGCCATCGTGCCGTCGTCGTTCATCACCTCGCAGATCACGCCGGCCGGGGTGAGGCCGGCGAGGCGGGCGAGGTCGACGCTCGCCTCGGTGTGGCCGGTGCGCTCGAGCACGCCGCCGTCTTTGGCCCGCAGCGGGAACATGTGGCCGGGGACGACGATGTCGCGCGGGCCGGAGCTCGGGTCGATCGCGACCTGGATCGTGTGGGCCCGGTCGTGGGCGGAGATGCCGGTGCTGACTCCGCCCGCGGCCTCGATCGTCACCGTGAAGGCGGTCTGCAGCGGCGCCTCGTTCTTCGCCGCCATCAGATTGAGGCCGAGGCGTTCGCAGCGTTCCGCGGTCAACGCCAGGCAGATCAGGCCGCGCGCCTCCTTGGCCATGAAGTTGACCGCCTCGGGGGTGGCGAACTGCGCCGCCATCACCAGGTCGCCCTCGTTCTCGCGGTCCTCTCCATCGCAGACGACGACCATGCGGCCGCGGCGGATCTCCTCGATCGCCTCCTCGATCGTCGAGAACGGGCTCTCCCCTGCCGCCTGGTCCGCTTCCTCTTGTCTCTGCGCCTCAGCCATCGCCGCTCCTTCGCTCACGTGCGCTCCTTTCCACCGAATGGTGCCATCAACCGCTCCACGTGCTTTGCGATCACGTCACACTCGACATTGATCTTGCGCCGCGGCGCGGCTTCCCCGAGGTTCGTGCGCTCCAGGGTCTCGGGGATCAGGGACACGGCAAGCCAGGAGTCGCCCAGATCCGCGATCGTGAGGCTGACGCCGTCGAGGGCGATCGAGCCCTTCTCAATCACGTAGCGCAGCAGCGCCGGGTCGAGCCCGACCCGGAGGCGCCTGGCGAAGCCGTCCTCCTCGATCGAGTCGACCTGTCCCACGCCATCGACGTGGCCCTGGACGATGTGGCCGCCGAGCCGGTCGGAGGCCTTCATCGCCAGCTCGAGGTTGACCCGCGCACCCCCGCCGACCTCGCCCAGGGCGGTGATGTGGAGCGTCTGGTTCATCGCCTCGGTCGCGAAGCCGCCGGCATCGACGGCGGTGGCGGTCAGGCAGACGCCGTTGACGGCGACCGAGTCGCCGGGCTCGATCTCGGCGGCCAGCTTCGTCGCGACGCGCAGCCGTGCGCCATCGGCATCCGAGTCGACAGACTCGACCGAGCCGACGTCCTGGATCAGGCCCGTGAACACCTCACCACTCCTTGAAGCGGGCCGTGATCAACGTGTCGTCGCCGATCTGCTCCACGGCTTGGGACAGGGCGACCTGGCGCGCGGGTCCTGTCGGGGCAGGGGACCCACCACCCCCTGCGGTAGCTGAAGCTTCCTCGGGGGTGGTCCCCCCTGCCCCGCCACCCGCGCGAGATGCGTCCTTGCCCAGCAAGACCGGGGCAACGAACGTGCGGGCCTCGTCGATGGCATTGGCAGATCGAAAAGCCGATGCAAGCGCGGGACCGCCCTCGAGAAAGAGGCTGGTGATGCCGCGGCGGCCCAGCTCCGAGAGGGCGGCGTCGACGGCGTCGGCGACGAGGGTCTCCGCGCCGGCGTCGCGCAGGGCGGCAAGGCGCCCAGGATCGGCAGCTTGCGAAGCGACGACCAGCACCGGCGAGACGTCGAGCGACTGCAGGAGCTGGGAGTCGAGCGGCAGGCGCGCCTGACGGTCGAAGACGACGCGAAGCGGCTGCCTGGCCTCCGCCCCGCCGTAGAGGTTTGGTCCGCTATTCGGACCGAAGCTCGACGGCGGTGCCGAGGCGGTGGCCTGCGGGCGGGCGGTGAGCAGCGGGTCGTCGGCGAGGACGGTGCCGATGCCGACGGCGATCGCGTCGGATTCGGCGCGCCAGCGGTGGACCAGCGCCCGGCTCTCGGCGCTCGAGACCCAGGGCGAGTCGCCGGCCGGCGGCGTCGTCTCGCCGTCGAGCGACATCGCCAGCTTCAGGGTCACAAAGGGCAGGCCCGTGCGAGCGTGCTTGTGGAAGGGCTGGTTGAGCAGCCGCGCGGCGGTCGCCTCCTCACCGGCGGCGAAATCGACCACCACTTCGCCGTCGCGAAGCATTCCGGGGCCTCGGCCAGACGCCTTCTCGCTCGGGTCCTCGGAGGCGATCACCACTCGCGAGATCCCGGCCTCCAGGATCGCTTCCACGCAGGGCGGCTGCCGTCCCCGATGCGCGCAGGGCTCCAGGGTCACGTACATCGTCGCCCCCGCCGGATCCTCGCCCCGCTCGCGGCAATCCTCCAGCGCCGCCCGCTCGGCGTGCAGATCGCCCAGCTCGGCGTGGAAGCCCTCGCCGATCACCTCACCGTCCCGCGCGATCACCGCTCCGACCAGCGGATTAGGGCTGACCCACCCGCGCCCCCGCTCTGCAAGCTCAAGCGCTCGTTTCAGGTGGTTCCGATCCGCAGTTGTCAGCGAAGCCGCAGCCATTGATTGACGAGTCAGTCAATAGTACTCCTGCACCTACGTTCCTCGGGCAGGTGGCGCGGGGATACCCTGAGCGCCCCGCATGAAGCTCATCATCCAAATCCCCTGCCTCGACGAGGAGGCGACGCTGCCCCAGACGATCGCCGACCTGCCCCGCCGGATCGACGGCGTCGACGAGATCGAGCTGCTGGTGATCGACGACGGCTCCACCGACCGCACGGTCGAGGTCGCGCGCGAGTGCGGCGTCGAGCACATCGTCCGCCTGACCAACAACCGCGGCCTCGCGGCGGCCTTCCAGGCCGGCCTCGACGCCTGCCTCAAGCTCGGCGCCGACCTCGTCGTCAACACCGACGCCGACAACCAGTACAGCGGCGCCGACGTGCCCAAGCTGGTGGCGCCGATCCTCGCCGGCGAGGCCGACATGGTCCTCGGCGACCGGCGGGTGGAGACGATCGAGCACTTCTCGGGGCGCAAGAAGCGCCTGCAACGGCTGGGCAGCGCCATCGTGCGCAAGGTCTCGGGCACCCCGATCGCCGACACCACCTCCGGCTTCCGCGCCTACAACCGCGAGGCCGCGCTCGGGCTGCTGGTCACCGACAACTTCACCTACACGCTCGAGAGCCTGATCCAGGCGGGCAAGATGCTGGTCGCCGTCGACCAGGTCGAGGTCGCGACCAACCCGCAGACGCGCGAGTCCCGCCTCTTCGACTCGACCGGCGCCTACGTGCGCCGCAACGCGCTCTCGATCCTGCGCATCTACGCCCGCTACGAGCCGCTGCGGGTGTTCGCGGCGGCCGGCGCGCTCGTCGCCGTCCTCGCCCTCGCCGCCTGGATGCCCTTCCTGATCGACTGGATCTTCAACGGCGACTCCAGCGGCCACATCCAGTCGCTGATCCTCGGCGCCGTGCTCTTCATCGCCGCGCTGCAGCTGCTGGCCCTGGGGGTGATCGGCGACCTGCTCGCCGGCCAGCGGGTGATGACCCAGCGGGTCTTCGAGCGCGTGCGCCGGGTCGAGCTCTCGCTCGGGGTCGAGCCGTCCCACTACGAGCGCGGCGCGCCGAAGCGCTGATGGGCCTGCGCGAGAAACTGCCCGGGGCAAAGCCCGGGGGCGCGCCCGCGGACGGCTCGGCGACCGCCGAGTACGGCCGCCTGGCCAGCTTCCTCGCGATCGGCGTAGGCCTCACCGGCCTGATCACCTACGCGTACTTCCTGATCGCCTCCCACGTGCTCTCCAAACCCGACTACGGGCAGATCACGGTGCTCTGGTCGGCGGTCTTCATCACCATCTCGACCCTCTACCGGCCGATCGAACAGCTGCTCTCGCGCCACATCTCCGAGCGCCGCGCGAAGGGGGAAGCGATCGGCGAGCCGATGCGGGTCGCCTCGACGATCCAGCTCGGCCTCTCGGTCTTCTTCGCCGTCGCCGCCCTGGCGCTGCGCGGGCCGATCCAGGACGGACTGCTCGAGGGCAACGAAGCGCTCTACTGGGTCTTCTTCTCCTCGGTTCTGTTCTACGCGGCGAGCTACTTCGCCCGCGGCTTCCTCGCCGGCAGCCAGCGCTTCGGCCTCTTCGTCGCGCTGATCCTCTCCGAATCCTGCTTCCGGACGATCTTCGCCGTGATGGTCGCGATCGGAGTGCTGAGCGGCCAGTCGGCGGTGGCGATCGGCATCACCGCCGCCCCGGCGCTCAGCTTGCTCGTCGTGCCGGTAGCGTTCGCTCGTCGCCGGAAATCCGCTGCTCGCGCGGGTGGCGCCGTAGGGGGGCCCGCCCCCGAGGAAGCTTCAGCTACCGCAGGGGGTGGGGGGTCCCCTGCGGCGACAGGACCCGCGCGCCTGGAGCCCGCGTCTGCGGGCGACGAGTTCTCACTCCGCCACGGCGGCGGCTTCGCCGCGGCGGTGCTGGTGATCATGTTCAGCGAACAGGCCTTCCTCAACGCCGGGCCGCTGGTCGTCCGCAGCCTGCAGGGCGCCGCGGCGGCGGGCTTCATCTTCAACGTGCTGATGATCGCCCGCGCCCCGCTGCAGCTCTTCCAGTCGGTCTCGACCAGCATCCTCCCCCACCTCACCACGCTGCACGCGAGCGGCAGCGAGGAGAGCGAGCGCGAGTTCCGCCGCACCGTGCGCATGGTGCTGCTCGGGCTCGTCGCCTTCACTGCGCTGGCCTTCGTCTTCATGGCGCTCGTCGGCCCGACGGCGATGCAGATCGCCTTCAGCAAGAAGTTCACCTACGACCGCGCCGGCCTGCTGCTGGTCACGGTCGGCATGGGCCTCTACCTCGCCTCGGTGACGGTCAACCAGGCCTGCATCGCGCAGGGCCAGGTGCGGCGGGCGGCGGTGCGCTGGATCGCCTGCGCGGCGCTGTTCATCGGCTGGAACTTCGTGCCCCTGGTCAGCGAAGAGTTCCGCCGGGTCGAGATCGGCTTCGTGCTCGCGGCCGGCGTCCTCTTCTCGCTCCTCTACTACGTCTACCGCCGGCCGCGCGAGCGCGCCGAGGACGTGCCGGCGCCCGGCTCCCCGGAGGAGCTCGAGGCGCGGCTGGCCGCGATCGAGGAGCCCCTGTAGCGTCGGCCCCCACTAGGGTCCGTCGATGGAAGGTCATGACGCCGAGCTGATCCTGGTCGCCGGCGCGCTGCTCGCGGCGGGAATCCTCGGCGCCCTGCTGGCCGACCGGATCAGGATCCCCGGACTGCTGCTCTTCCTCGGGCTGGGGATGCTCGCCGGCTCGGAGGGGATCGGCGGCATCGACTTCACCGACGCCGAGCTGGCGCGCACGCTGGGGACGATCGCCCTGGTGCTGATCCTCTTCGAGGGCGGGCTGACCTCCGGCTGGTCGGAGATCCGGCCCGTGCTCGGCACGGCGGCGTCGCTGGCGACGATCGGCACCACCCTCACCGCCGTCCTCGCCGGCTTCGCCGCCAAGTGGATCTTCGACCTCAGCACCCTCGAAGGGATGCTCGTCGGCGCCGCCGTCGCCGCCACCGACGCGGCGGCGATCTTCGCCGTCCTGCGCCGCTCGACCCTGGAGAAGCGGTTGGCCCGCTCGCTCGAGGGCGAGTCGGGGATGAACGACCCGATGGCGCTGCTGCTGATGATCGGCTTCATCGAATGGATCCAGCAGCCGGATTACGGCATCGCCGACATGGCCGGGTTGCTGGCGCTCAAACTCGCCCTCGGCATCCTCGTCGGGGTCGGCCTGGGTCGCGCCGCCGTCGCCGCTCTCGATCGGGTGCGACTGCCGACCGACGGCATCTACCCGGTGGCGACGATCGCGATCGCCGCCCTCGCCTACGGCCTGGCCGAGGTCGCGCACGGCTCGGGGCTGTTGGCCACCTACCTGACCGCGCTGGCGCTGGGCTCGGCGAGCATCCCCGCCCGCCGCACCGTCGTCGCCTTCCACGAGGGCCTCGGCTGGGTCGCCCAGATCGCCCTCTTCATCCTGCTCGGCCTGCTCGTGACCCCGAGCAGGCTCGACGACGTCGCCCTGAAGGGCCTCGCCCTCTCCGCCGTCCTGATCCTCCTCGCCAGGCCGTTGGCGACTTTTGCCGCGACCGCGCTTTCCCGGCTGGGGATGCGCGAGCGGTTGATGTTGGGCTGGGCGGGGTTGCGGGGCGCGGCACCGATCTGGCTCGCCACCTTCCCGGTCGTAGCGGGGCTCAGCGTCGGTCAGCTCGAGTTCGCGATCGTCTTCTTCGTCGTCGTCACCTCGACGCTGGTCCAGGGAGCGAGCTTCGAGCCCCTGGCGCGACGACTCGGGCTGACCACCAGCGAGCCCGCGTTGCCGCGGCGTCTGCTCGAGTCGGGCCGGATCCGCCGCATGGGCGGCGACGTCGTCTCCTACCGCCTGCGACCGGGAGCGGCCGCGGCCGGCCACCTGGTGCGCGAGCTGGGCCTGCCGCGCGAGGCGCTGCTCAACGTGATCGTCCGCGACGGCCACGCGATCCCACCGCGGGGCTCGACCGAGGTGCGCGAGGGCGACGAGCTGCACATCCTCGTCCGCCGCGAGCTGCGCGACGAGGTCGAGGAGCTGACCAAGCAGTGGAACGAGGGGCCGGTCGGCAAACCGCCACCCAAAGCAGTCCCGCGCCGCGGCGCACAAGTCTTCACCGTGCGTCCGGCTGGCGAAGTCGCCGATCCCGCCGCGCCCGAGGAGGTCGACGGCATCGCGGTCGCGGCGATCCTGCGCAGCCGCCGCGACCGCAACAGCTCCCTGGCGGTGCTGGCCGACGGGCGCTACGCAATCGCCACCGAGACCCTGATCGCGATGGGCAGCCGCCAGGCCTTGGCGCGCTGGTGCGAGCGACGCGCCGCTCGCGCCGGAGACGACCCCGCAGAGCGAGCCTGGTGGCAGGAGGCGATCGGCGCCCTGATCGCGAGGGGCTGAGACCGGCGCATCTCTGCGTCCTCGGTCGCTCGCGTGCAGAGCACGCCACGCTCCCTGCGTCCTTGACCTGCTTGGTCTCAGACCCTCGGATCTATGCGGAACCTGAAGCGGCGACTATCGCCGCGTAGGCCGCGGCCGGGTCATTGGCCCCGAACACGGCCGAGCCGGCGACGAAGAGCGAGGCGCCGGCTTCGGCGAGTGGCTTGGCGGTCGTCGTGTCGACGCCGCCGTCGACCTCGATCGTGACCGGGCCGACTGCCTCGGCGAGGCGGGCGACCTTGTCGACGGAGCCGTCGATGAAGGCCTGGCCTCCCCAACCCGGGTTGACCGTCATGCAGAGGGCGATGTCGGCGTGGCCGCGCAGCTCGCTCAACGCCTCCACCGGCGTGCCGGGGTTGATCGCGATCCCGGCCAGGCAGCCGAGGTCGCGGATCGCGGCGAGAGTTCGGTTGGCGTGCGGCGTCGCCTCCTCGTGGAAGGTGATCGAGTCGGCGCCGGCGGCGGCGAAGGCCTCGATGTGGCGCTCCGGGGACTCGATCATCAGGTGGACGTCCACCGCGCCGCCGGCGGCGTGCACGCGGTCGGCGATCGAGGCGGCGACCAGCGGCCCGATCGTGATCGGGGGCACGAAATGCCCGTCCATCACGTCGAAGTGGATCACCCGCGCGCCCGCCGCCATCACCTCGTCAATCTGCGCTCCGAGGCAGGCGAAGTCCGCCGAGAGGATCGACGGCGCGACGCGGCGCTCGCCGAGCAGCTCCGCCATCCGCTCAGACATGGGAGCGCTTCCGACTCAAATCGGCCTCAGCATGGAATCGCCGCACGTCTGGCAGGTCATGTCCTCGGTAGTGCTCATCCGGGCGATCGTCTGGTGCTCGCCGCAGTTGGGGCACTGCGAGACCAGCTCGAAGCGGTGCAGACAGTACACGCAGCGGAAGCGGCCCGGGAGCTGGGTCGGGCGCAGCCAGGGCTCGCTGCAACTCGGGCATTTCGCTCGCTTCAGCACGGCCTATTCCGAGTTCCCAGCGTCCATCTGCGTCAATCATCCTTTCTCAAGCGGCAGACGAAGAAACCGGTGGTGCGATCGCGATCGGGCCGCAGTTGCAGGCAGCGGGAGTCGTGGGTGGAGGCGAGGGCGGGCGCGAGGGCGCCGAGATCGTCGACGGCGAAGCCGCCGGTCTCACCGGCCGCGCAGCGCCGCTCGAGCGCGGCCACCTGCTCCTCGCCCTCGCGGCGGGAGATCGTGCAGGTCGAGTAGACGAGGGTGCCCCCGGGCCGCAGCAGCTCCATCCCGGCGGCGAGGATCTCGGCCTGCAGGCCGGCCATCCGCTCGATCGCCTTGGGCGACTTGCGCCAGCGGGCGTCGGGACGCGAGGCCAGCGCGCCGAGGTCCGAGCAGGGCGGGTCGACGAGGACGCGGTCGAAGCCGGCCGGCATCGCCGGCGCGGTTGCGTCAGCCTCGACCACGGTGACGTTGCGCAAGCCGAGCCGGCCCGCCTGGCCGGCGACTTCCGCGGCGCGCTCGGGGTCGCGCTCGAAGGAGATCGTCTCGCCGCGATCGCCCATGCGGGCGGCTATCTGCCCGGTCTTGATCCCCGGCCCGGCGCAGAGATCGAGCACGTGCTCCCCCGGTTGTGGGTCGAGCAGCTCGACCACCGCGGCGGAGCCGCGGCTCTGCGGGGTCAGCTCGCCGGCCTCGATGCGGGCGGGAACGGCGTCTCCGCCCCTGCCGGCGATGACGATCTCCTCGGCCGCGGCGAGCGGCCACTCGCCCTCCGCCGCGCGGGCCTCGACCCCGTCCCCCCGCAGGCCCTCCAGCGCGCTCTCGCGATCGGTGCGCAGGGTGTTGACGCGCATCGCCAGCTCGGGCGGATCGCTGCAGGCCGCGAGCAGGCTGCGCGCCGAGTCCGGGCCCAGCTCCTCCCACCACAGCTGGGCGAGCCAGAGCGGCACCGAGTGGGCGACCGCGGCCCGCTCGGGGGTCGAGTCGTCGCCGAGCAGCGCCGCGACGAGCTGCTCGCGCTCACGCGCGGCGCGCCGCAGGACCGCGTTGACCAGGCCGGCCGCGTGGCCGACGCGGGCCACCTTGACCAGCTCGACGGACTGGTCGACGGCGGCGTGGTCCGGCGTGCCGTCGGCGAAGAGCAGCTCGTAGAGGCCGAGGCGCAGCGCGGCGAGCACCGGCGGGTCGAGCAGCCGGATCGAGCGCTCGGCCAGGCGCTCGATTGCCGCATCGGCGGTGCCGCGGCGCTGGACGGCGCCGTAGGCGAGGCGCTGGGCCTGGGCGCGCTCGCGGCCACCGAGCCCCTCGCGGTCGGCTGCTTCGCGGAAGAAGCGCTCGCTGTGGGCCTCGCGCTCGAAGGTCGCCCGGATCGTCTCGAAGGCAAGCGTCCGGGCCGGGGAGATCAAAGTACGGGCACCGGGTGACCGCGCAGGTAGGCATCGGCCGCCATCGGCTTGCCCCCCGGCGGCTGCACGACCTCGAGCCGCAGGGCGCCGCGGCCGCAGCCGAGCAGCAGTGCCCCCCACTCGGCCTTCATCTCGCCCTGCTTGACGTTGACGTCGACCGCCCGCGCCCGTCGCACGCCGAGGCGATTGTCCTCGCCCAGCTCGAGATAGGCGCCGACGTGGGGCGTCAGGGCTCGCACGGTGCGGGCCAGCTCGGCCGCCGGACGGCCGGGGTCCAGGCGCCGCTCGGCGGCCTCGATCTTCTCCGCGTAGGTCGCCTGCTCGTCATCCTGCTCGTCGAAGCTGAGCTCTCCGCGCTCGAGCAGGTCGAGCGCCTCGACCAACAGATCGCCACCCAGGCCCGCCAGCGTCCCGGAGAGGCCCTCGAAGTCGTCCTCCGGGCCGATCCGGATCTCCTCCCGAAGCGCCACCGGCCCCGAGTCGAGGCCGGCGGTGACCTGCATCAAGCTCACCCCGGTGCGCCCGTCGCCGGCCATGATCGCCCGCTCGATCGGCGCCGCGCCGCGCCAGCGCGGCAGCAGCGAGGGATGCACGTTCAGCATCGGCCATTCCGAGAGCAGCGGCTCGCGGATCAGCTGCCCGAAGGCGCAGACGGCGACGGCCTCGGGGCCGGCCGCGCGGATGCGCTCCAAGGCAGAGTCCTCGTTGACGTTCTCGGCCTGCAACAGCTCGATCCCGAGCTCGGCCGCGGCCGCGGCGACGGGCGGCGGGCCGCTCTGCCGGCCCCGGCCCTTCGCCCGGTCGGGCGGCGTCACGACCAGCGGTGGGCGGTGGGGGGACTCGGCGAGGCGGCGCAGCACCGTCGCGGCGAACTCCGAGGTGCCGAGGTAGACGGTCCTCACGCGTCGGTGTGGGGCTCGCGGTGATGCTCCTCGCCCTCGCCCGGCTCGTGGTCTTCGGATGGCGGCGCGTAGCTGCCGCCTTCGCGCAGCGCGCGGAGCGCCGCCTTGCGCTGCTCGCGCGGCGCCCGGTCGAGGATCAGGACTCCGTCGAGGTGGTCGATCTCGTGTTGGAGCACGCGCGCCTCGAGCCCGGAGGCCTCGATCTCGATCCGCTCGCCTTCGACGTCGCGGCCGCCGATACGGGCGTGCAACGGCCGCTCGACGTCCATCGCCACCCGCGGCAGGCTGAGGCAACCCTCCTCGGCGAGGACGACCTCGTCGGAGAGCCACGCGATCTCGGGGTTGACCAGGCCGGTCGGCTCGCTGTCCGGGCCCGCCTGGAAGACCAGCACGCGGCGCAGCACGCCGAGCTGGGTGGCGGCGAGGCCGACCCCCATCCCGTCGCGCATGATCGCGACCATGCGCTCGACCTCGGCGCGCAGCTCGAGGCCGAATTCGGTCACCGGCGAGGCCCTGCTCTTCAGCACCGGGTCGCCGAACTTGACCACGTGGGCAAGCGCCGCTTCGCGTCGCTCGAGCAGCTCCGCTTCGAGCCGCTCGCGCTCGGTCTCGTCCTTGACGACCCCTTCGTCGCTCATCGTGCCGATTGTATGGATCGACCCGCCGCTACTGGGGGTCGACGTCGACCCCGATCGCGACGTCCGCGAGCGCGCGGTCGGCGGCGAGCCGCTCGACGGCGGCGCGGATCGCGGCGACGGTGCGGTCGCGGTCGCTGGCCTTGGTGAGCAGGCGACGGCGGTACCTGCCGCGGACGCGGAACATCGGCGCCGGGCCCAGCAGGTCGGTGTCGCTCGGCAGGGCGCCCGCGAGAGCTTCGGCCAGCTTCGCCGCGGTCCGATCGACGCGGCCCTCGTCCTCCGCCTTGAGAACGATGCGCACGAGGTGGGAGAAGGGCGGGTAGCGGAGCTCCCGTCGCCGCTCGATCTCCTCCGTCAGGAAGGTCGCGGAGTCGTGGCGCGATGCGTGGGCGATGCTGGGCGCCTCGGGGGCGAGGGTCTGGACGATCACCTCCCCCCCGGCCTCGCCGCGGCCGCTGCGCCCGGCGAGCTGGGCGACCATCGCGAAGGTGCGCTCGGCGGCGCGGAAGTCGGGGAAGCGCAGGGTCGCGTCGGCGTCGACGATCGCGCTCAGCGTCACCTCGGGGAAGTCGTGCCCCTTGGCGACCATCTGGGTGCCGACGAGGACCGCGCTCTCGGCCTCGCCGAAGCCGGCGAGGATGCGGGCGTGGGCGCCACGACCGGAGGCGGTGTCGGTGTCGAGGCGGAAGACCGGCATCGGCGCAAGGCGCTCGGCCAGCAGCGCCTCGAGCTGCTCGGTGCCCGTGCCGGCCCGCGAGAGCGTGGTCGAGCCGCAGTCGGGGCAGGACCCGGGCAGGGGCTCGGAATGGGCGCAGTGGTGACAGACGATCCGTCCTGCGTGCCGGTGCACGATCAGCGAGACGTCGCAATTGGGGCAGCCCCAGTGACGCCCGCAGGAGCGACAGGTGAGCCACGGGGCGAAGCCGCGGCGGTTGACCATCACGATCGCCTTCGCCCCTTCCTCGCGCACGGCCCCGAGCGCGTTCCAGGTGGCGGGGTGCAGCGGCCCGGAGCGCGGGTCGGCTTCGCGCATGTCGAGCACCTCGACCGGCGGCATGCCGCGGCCGTCGACACGCTTGGGCAGCTCCAGGCGGGGCAGCTCGACCCACGCCTCGGGCCGCGGGGTGGCCGTGCCGGCGACGAGCACCGCGTCGCAGTCCCCGGCGCGGCGGCGGGCGACGGTGCGGGCGTCGTAGCAGGGGTCGCCCTCCTGCTTGTAGGAGGGGTCGTGCTCCTCGTCGATCACGATCAGGCCGAGGTCGCGGACCGGCGCGAAGACGGCGGAGCGCGGCCCGACGCAGACGCTCGCCTCGCCGCTGCGCAGGCGGCGCCACTCGTCGTAGCGCTCGCCGGGCGAGAGGGCCGAGTGCAGGACGGCGAAGCGGTCGCCGAGGCGGGCGCGGAAGCGCGCGACCGCCTGGGGGGTCAGGCCGATCTCGGGCACGAGCACGATCGCGCCGCGGCCGCGGGCGAGGGCGGCCTCGACCGCCGCCAGGTAGACCTCGGTCTTGCCGGAGCCGGTGACGCCGTGGAGCAGGAGCTTGCGCGGGCGCCCCGCTTCGCCGTCGAGCGCGGCGACGATCTCGGCTGCCGCCCGCTGCTGCTCGGCGAGCAGGCGAGGGGGCGCCGCCGCGCTCGCCGCCCCTCCGCTGGGCCGGCGACTCAACGGGGAACGGCGGGTGGCGATCAGCCCGCGCTGCTCGAGGCGAGCGAGGACCTGGCGGTCGGCGCCGACCGCCGTCGCCAGCTCGGGGGCCGACATCTCGCCTTCGCCGAGCGCCTCGAGGACGGCGCGCTGCTTCGCGCCGAGGCGGCCGCCGCCCGCCAGGGCCTCGCTGCCGGCGGCCGAGATCTCCGCCCGCAGCTCGGTCCGTGAGCGCACCCGCTGCCCGCCGACGCCGGTGCCGGGCGGCAGCACCAGCTGCAACCCGCGCGAGGGGGTCGAGCAGTACTCGGCGGCGAGCCACAGGCCGAGCCGGACGAGCTCGGCCGGGACCCCGGCCTCGAGCGCCTCGAGCGGCTCTGCGAGGCGCTCCGGGGGCAGCTCGGAGCTCTCGGCGAGCTCGACCACCACCCCAAGCGCACGGCGGTGGCCGAACGGCACCCGGACGACGCTGCCGACCTCGAGGTCGGCCATCTCCGCCGGCAGGCGGTAGTCGAAGGGGCCGCGCAGCGCGCGGGCGGTGGTCAGCGGCTCGACCTTGGCGATGGGTTGCATAACGGTTCGCGCTTCGCTCGCTGCACGAAGAATCAGATATGGACGTTTGCTCGCTCTGCACTCACGCGACTGAAGTTATGGAGAGAGGCGGACGGCCGGGATATCCTGCCCGGCGATGGCCCTGAATCTCAGTCCCGGCGAGCAGGTGATCTTCCAGGGCCACCCCTCGTGGCGGGCGATCCTCGGCTTCTACATCAAAGGGGTCCTGATCGCCGCGGTCCTCGGCGCCATCGCCAAGCTCTTCGGCGCCGGCGGCGGCACGGTCTTCCTGATCGTCCTCGTCGTGATCGCGCTGACCGTCCTGATCGGCTTCGTCAAGCGCGTGTCGACCACCTACACGATCACCGACCGCCGCCTCAACATCAAGCGCGGCATCGTCTCGCGCGAGGTCCAGGAGACGCGGCTGGAGCGCGTGCAGAACGTCAACTACCGCCAGTCGATCTACCAACGGGTGATGCAGATCGGCGACGTCGACTTCGACACCGCCGCGACCGACGACTACAACTTCGTCTTCGTCGGCGTCGCCGACCCGGCGGAAGTCGTGCACCGGGTCGACCAAGCCACCGGCGCTTCGGCGCCGGGGCCCCACGGGCTGGGCGAGGCCCAGCCCCCGGCCTAAGCCGGAGCCGCGTTCGCCGAGTCGGCGGCCGCGCGCAGGGCGTCGGCCCTGTCGGTCCGCTCCCAGGTGAAGTCCGGATCCTCTCGGCCGAAATGGCCGTATGCGGCGGTCTTCTGGAAGATCGGGCGGTGCAGGTCGAGGTAGCGGCGGAAGGCTCCCGGCCGCAGGTCGAACTCGGCCTCGACCAGGCGGGTGATCTCGGCGTCCGGCAGCTTGCCGGTGCCGAAGGTGTCGACCATCGTCGAGACCGGGCGGGCGACGCCGATCGCGTAGGCGACCTGGACCTCGCAGCGCTGAGCGAGGCCGGCGGCGACGACGTTCTTGGCGACGTGGCGAGCGGCGTAGGCGGCCGAGCGGTCGACCTTCGAGGGGTCCTTGCCCGAGAAGGCGCCGCCGCCGTGGCGGGCCATGCCCCCATAGGTGTCGACGATGATCTTGCGGCCGGTGAGGCCGGCGTCGCCGACCGGGCCGCCGATCACGAACTTGCCGGTCGGGTTGACGAGGAAGCCCTCGCGCAGCGCCGCCTCGTCGTAGAGGCCCTCGGCCTCCGCCTCGAGGACGGGCACGACCACGTGCCGCCAGAGGTCGGGCCTGATCGTCTCCTGCGAGTCGACCCCGTCGGCATGCTGGGTCGAGATCAGGAGCTTCTCGACGCGGACCGGACGGCCGTTGGCGTAGCGCACCGTGACCTGGGTCTTGCCGTCGGGGCCGAGGTAGTCGAGGGTGCCGTCCTTGCGCACCGCCGCGAGCCGCTCGGCCAGCCGGTGGGCGATGTGGGCCGGCATCGGCATCAGCGCCTCGGTCTCGTCGGTCGCGTAGCCGAACATCATTCCCTGGTCGCCGGCGCCCGCCAGCAGCAGTTCGTCGTCGGCCCCGGCGCCGGTGCGGGTCTCGTGCGACGCGTCGACGCCCTGGGCGATGTCGGGCGACTGCTTGTCGAGCGAGACGAGGACCGAGATGTGATCGCAGTTGTAGCCGTAATCGCCGTGGTCGTAGCCGATCCCGCGGATCGTCTCGCGGACCAGCTCGGGCACGTCGAGATGGACGTCGGTGGAGATCTCTCCCGAGACCACCGCCATGCCGGTGTTGACCATCGTCTCGCAGGCGACCCTTCCCCCGGGGTCGCCGGCCATGACGGCGTCGAGGATCGCATCGGAGATCTGGTCGCAGACCTTGTCGGGGTGACCCTCGGTGACGGACTCGGACGTGAACAGGTACTCGCCCTCGGCGAGCGGCTCGATTACAGGCATGGCGGAAGCGTACCGGGGGCGGCTCAGCGTCGGCGGCCCGTGTGGGGGACGAAGTCGATTATCAGGGGGATGCCCTCGAGGCCGTAGGTCTCGCGCATGCGGTTCTCCAGGTGGTAGGCCCAGTCGCGCACGATCAGGCGGCGATCGTTGACCTGGATCGCGATTCGCGGCGGTGCCTCGCCGATCTGCGCGGCGTAGTAGAGCCGCAGGCGACGGCCGCGGCGCGAGGGCGGCGGCGTGGCCGCGACCACGTCGGCGACGAAGCGGTTCAGCTCCGGCGTCGGGATCCGCGAGGCCGAGCGGTCGGCCAGCTCGAGCGCCTTGGGCAGCAGCCGCGAGACGTTGCGGCCGCGCAGCGCCGAGCAGGTCACAACCTCGGGCCGCAGGCGCAGCTTGCGCGCGACCCGGGCGCGAGCATCGTCGACATCGGTCTGGCCGATGTCCCACTTGTTGAGCACCAGCAGCGTCGCGCAGCCGGCCCGCATCGCCAGCTCGGCGATGCGCAGGTCCTCGGCCGTGACCCCGTCGGCGGCGTCGCAGACGACGATCGCCACGTCGGCGCGCTCGACCGCGAGCTCGGAGCGCAGCTGGGCGTAGTAGTCGACCGTGCCGGCGACCTTCGAACGGCGCCGCAGCCCGGCCGTGTCGACCAGCAGGACGGCGCGGCCGTCCACTTCGAGCTCGGTGTCGATCGTGTCGCGCGTGGTGCCGGCGCGTTCGGAGACGATCACCCGCTCGCTGCCGAGGAAGGCGTTCACCAGCGAGGACTTGCCGGCGTTGGGCCTGCCGATCACGGCGACGTGGACCGGCTGCTCACCGGTGGCCGGCGCCGTGCGCTCGCCCAAGGTCTCGACCACGCGGTCGAGCAGGTCTCCGGTGCCGAGGCCGTGCGTCGCCGAGACCGCGATCGGGTCGCCCAAACCGAGCTTGTGGAACTCGGCGCTGATGTGCTCGTCGCCGGGGCGGTCGGCTTTGTTGACGACGACGAGGACGGGGACGTCGGCGGCGCGCAGGGTCCGGGCCAGCTCGGCGTCGCCGGCGCGCAGGCCGGCGCGGCCGTCGACGACGAGCAGGATCGCGTCCGCCTCGGCGATCCCGATCCGCGCCTGGCGCTGCACGTCGGCGGCCAGCTCGCTCTCGTCGGCGAGGTCGATCCCGCCCGTGTCGAGCAGCTCGAAGGCGCGTCCGTTCCATTCGCAGGGAACGCGCTTGCGGTCGCGGGTGACGCCGGGCTGTGCGTGGGTGACGGCCTCGCGCCCGCCGGCCAGGCGGTTGACCAGGGTGCTCTTGCCGACGTTGGGGAAGCCGACGATGGCGACGATCTGGCGGCTCACGACGGGTCTCCCGGTGGACAGTTGACCCCCGTATTCGGTGGCAAAGTGACCACTCGCCTCATGCGAGGCCCCGCTCGCGAGCCAGGGCGACGACGCGCTGGACGACCTCGTCCAGCGCCATGCCGGTGGTGTCGAGCTCCACCGCGTCCTCGGCCGCCCGCAGGGCGCTGTGCGCGCGGCTCTCGTCGCGCTCGTCGCGCTCGCTCTGGGCGGCGAGCACGGTCGCCTCGTCCTCGCCGGTCTGGGCGGCTCGACGTCGCGCGCGCTCCCGCGCCGATGCCGTGAGGAAGACCTTGAGGGGGGCGTCCGGGCTGACCACGGTGCCGATGTCGCGACCCTCGGCGACGTAGCCACCGGACTCGATCAAGCGACGCTGCTGGGCGACCATCGCCTCGCGCACGGCCGGGTGGACGGAGGCCCGCGAGGCGGCAGCGGTCACGTCCGCCGCGCGGATCGCCGTGCTCACGTCGCGCCCGTCGAGGCCGACCCGCTCGCCCTCGAGCTCGATCCGCAGCGCGCCGGCCAGCTCGCCCATCGCCTCGGGGTCGTCGAGGTCGGCATCGCGCTCGATCCCCGCCAGGGCCACGCAGCGGTACATCGCTCCCGAGTCGAGGTAGGTGAAGTCGAGCGCGGCGGCGACCGCGCGGGCGACGGTGGACTTGCCGGCCCCGGCGGGACCGTCGATCGCGATGACCATGGCGGGCAGCGTAGTCGCGGGCGCGTTTGGGGTGCTACGCACCCAAAAGGCGCCCGGGACCGGCAAGTGAGGCGAGGTCGGCCTCGAAGCCGGGGTAGCTGACGGCGGCGGCATCCATGCCGGCGACCTCGACGCCGTCGCGCGAGGCGACGCCGGCGATCGCGCCGAGCATCGCGATCCGGTGGTCGCCGTGGGAGTCGATCGAGCCGCCGCGCAGGCCGCCGGCGCCGACGATCCGCATGCCGTCCTCGCTCGTCTCCACTTCGGCACCTAGCGCCGTGAGCGCGGCGGCCACGGTCTCGATCCGGTCGCTCTCCTTGCGCCGCAGCTCGGCCGCGTCGCGAATCGTCGTCTCGCCCTCGGCGAAGCAGGCGGCGAGCGCGACCAGGGGGAGCTCGTCTATCGCCAGCGGGATCTCCCCGCCGCCGACCTCGGCGCCCTGCAGCTCGGAGGCGCGAACGCGCAACCGGCCGCTCGGCTCGCCGCCGCGCTCGCCCTCGGGCTCGACCTCGATCCGGGCGCCCATCCGCGCGAGGATCGAGAGCAGGCCGGTTCGGGTCGGGTTGAGGCCGACGCCGACGAGGTTGACCTCGCTGCCGGGCACGAGCAGCGCCGCGACGACGAAGAAGGCCGCCGAGGAGAAGTCGGCGGGAACGACTATCGCGCCCGGCTCGAGCAGCGCCGCGGGGCGAACCGAGACGAGCCCGTCGCCGCGCTCGATCTCCGCCCCGGCCGCCGCCAGCATCCGCTCGCTGTGGTCGCGACTCGGCAGCGGCTCGATTATCCGCGTCTCCCCTTCGGCGAGCAGCCCGGCGAAGAGCAGGCAGGACTTCACCTGGGCGCTGGCGACCGGCAGCTCGTACTCGATCCCGGCCAGCGGGGCGCCGTCGATTCGCAGCGGCGGCAGGCCCTCGCGAGCCTCGATCCGCGCTCCCATCGAGCGCAACGGCGACGCGATCCGGTCGACCGGGCGGCGCCGGATCGAATCGTCGCCGTCGAGCGTCCACGACCCGGTCTCCTGCCCCGCCAGCCAACCCGGCAGGAGGCGCAGCAGGGTGCCGGCGTTGCCGACGTCGAGCGCGGCCGCCGCGGCGCCGCGCAGGCCAACGCCGCGCACCCGCAGCCGCGGCTCGATCGCCGCAGGTCCCACTCCGCTCACCTGCGCCCCAAGCGCCTCGACGGCCGCGAGGGTCGAGCGGGTGTCGGCCGCGTCCAGGTAGCCCTCGATCGTCGTGTCCCCCTCCCCCATCGCCGCGATCAGCGCCGCCCGGTGGGAGACCGACTTGTCGGGTGGGGAGCGCAGGCTGCCGTGCAGCGGCCCGGACGGGTCGAAGCGGGTGGCCACCGGGCTACTCCTCGGCCAGCACGGTTGCGCTGTGGCCCAGCCCCTGGATCAGGCTCGCGGCCCGCTCGGCCTGCTCGTCGCCGCCGACCCAGAGTGAGATCGCCCCGGACCTCATGTCCGCCGCCGGGTGCAGCGCCATGTCCTCGATGTTGACGCCCGCCTCGCCCAGCGCCAGCGCCAGCTCGGCGACCGTGCCGGGGCGGTTGGCGACGACGACGCGCAGCTCGCGCAGGGCCTCGCCGCGGCGCTCGACCTCGAGCAGGCGACGGCGATCGGCGCCCGCCGCGGCGTGCCAGGACTCGACCGCGCCGACCTCCCCCGAGCCGATCAGCTCGCGCGCCTCGCGCAGGCGGGCGATCGAGTCGTCGATCGCGGCGAGCACCGCATCGCGGTTGGCGGCGAAGATGTCGCCCCAGATCCCTGGATTCGACCCGGCGACGCGGGTCGCGTCGCGAAAGCTCGGGCCGACCTCGGGCATCCGCTCGGAGTCGCGTGTCAGCTCCGCGGCGGCCTGGGACGCGAGCACGTCGGCGAGCACGTGGGGAAGGTGGCTGACGGTCGCCATCAGGCGGTCGTGCGCTGTGGCGTCGATCGCCTGGGGGCGCGCGCCGAGCCCGGCGATCGCGCGCTGCAGGCGGTCGTAAAGAATGCCGCCGGTGCGCTCGGTGGGGGTCAGGTACCAGCGGGCTCCCTCGAAGAGGTCGGCGCGGGCGTTCTCGACCCCGGCGGTCTCGGCCCCGGCCAGCGGGTGCCCGCCGACGAAGCGCTCGTCCTCGCCCAGCGCGGCGACGATCCCGCGCTTGGTCGAGCCGGCGTCGCTGACCACGGTCTCAGGGCCGCTCGCCTCCAGCGCGGCGCGGGCCAGCTCGGGCAGCGCCGCCACCGGGCCGGCGCAGAAGACGACCTCGGCACTTGCGCATGCCTCGGCGATCGAGTCGGCCGCACGGTCGAGGGCGCCGAGCGCCAGCGCCCGCTCGAGGGTCGGCCGCCGCGGCCCCCAGCCGACGACCTCCGATCCCAGCCGCTCCTTCGCGGCGAGCCCGATCGAGCCCCCGATCAAACCCACCCCGAGGACGGCCGTCCTCATCACCCGCGCCGTGTCCGCACGGCCGCCGCCAGGCCCTCCAGCGCGGTCACGGTGTGGTCCCAGTCGATGCAGGGGTCGGTTATCGACTGACCGTAGGTGAGCGCCCCCCCGTCGCCGAGGTCCTGACGGCCCTCGACCAGGAACGACTCCAGCATCACGCCGACGATCGCGCCGTTGCCGGCGGCGACCTGGTCGCCGATCGCCGCCGTCGCCGCCATCTGCTTATCGGGGTCCTTGGCGCTGTTGTCGTGCGAGGCGTCGATCACCAGGCGCTCGGCGAGGCCGGCGCCGGACAGCATCGTCAGGGCAGCGGCGACCCCCTCGGGATCGCAGTTGGGCCTTCCGCGACCGCCACGCAGGATCACGTGGCCGTCCGGGTTGCCCGCCGTGTGCAGGATCGCCGGCCTGCCCGCGTCGTCGATCCCGGCGAAGGCGTGCGAGGCGGCGGCGGCGCGAACCGCATCGACCGCGACCTGGACGTTGCCGTCAGTGCGGTTCTTGAACCCGATCGGCATCGAGAGGCCGGAGCCGAGCTGGCGATGCGTCTGGCTCTCGGTCGTGCGGGCGCCGATCGCGCCCCAGGCGACGGTGTCGGAGATGTACTGCGGCGTGATCGGGTCGAGGAACTCGCAGCCGATCGGCAGGCCGAGGTCGAGCACCTGCAGCAGCAGGGTGCGGGCCATGCGCAGGCCGGCGTTGACGTCGCAGGAGCCGTCCAGGTAGGGATCGTTGATCAGCCCCTTCCAGCCGGTCGTCGTCCGTGGCTTCTCGAAGTAGACGCGCATCGCGACCAGCAGGTCGTCTTCGAGCTCGCCCGCCAGCCCGGCCAGGCGCCCGGCGTACTCCAGCGCCGCCTCGGCGTCGTGCACGCTGCACGGGCCGACCACGACGAGCAGCCGATCGTCGCTCATCTCGAGCACCTTCTCGACGTCCTCGCGGCCGCTCACCACGACTCGCTCGCGCTCTGCGCCGAGCGGCAGGTCGCCGAGCAGCGCCTGCGGCGGAACCAGCTCGACCACGCGCTCAATCCGCTGGTCGCGAACCCGGTCCCGCGCCTCCTCCCGCATTCCGATGATCATCTCTTCGCTGCCTTTCTCCACTTTCGGGACTCTACTTTCCGTGCGGGCTTCGCCACGCGAGCGCAGGCATCGCGAAACGCGCGAACCACGGGGACCGGCGCCCGGCCAGACGCTCTATGTGGGCGGCACGAAGCCGCGAGGCCGGACGCCTAGCTAAATCGCCAGAAATAGGAGATGCGGACAGGGGCAACCGCAGCGCGCCGTGCGCACATGCTGCTCGCGGTGTCGCCTGTTCGCTTCACTGCCAGACTTTGTAGCAGGCGAAACGGGATTAGTCGAGCAGAGCGCCGAGCGCGGCAAGGAAGCGGTCGTTCTCCGCCGTGGTGCCGTAGCTGACACGGATGTGGCCGGGGTCGCCCAGGGGCGTGCCCGGACGGACGGCGATCGAGTGCTCGGCGAGGCCGGCGACAACCGCCTTCTCGTCGGCGTCGCCGAGGTCGATCCAGGAGAAGTTGGTCTGGGTCTCGGCCGTGGCGAGGCCGAGCTCGTGCAGGCCCTCCTCGACCCGGATGCGCTCGACCAGGGTGCGCTCCACCCGCTGCTCGACGTCCTCCTGGTGCAGGACCGCCTCGGCCGCCGCCGCCTGAGCGAGCGCGTTGACGCTGAACGGCTGGCGCACGGCGTCGACCGCGGCGCGGAACTTGGCCGAGCCAAGGGCGAAGCCGGCCCGTAGCCCGGCCAGGCCGTAGACCTTGCTGAAGGTGCGCAGCACGACCAGGTTGGGGAACTCGGCGAGCAGGTCGATGGTGGTGTCGGGGTCGTCGACCGTCTGCAGCTCGACGTAAGCCTCGTCGAGGACGATCGTGACGTGGTCGGGCAGGCGCTCGCAGAAGGCGGCGATCTGCGCGGCCGGCAGATAGGTGCCCGTGGGGTTGTTCGGGTTGCAGACGATGACCAGCTGGGTCGCGGCGGTGACCTCGGCCGCCATCGCGTCGAGGTCGTGGGCTTCGCCTGCGGCAAGCGGCACGCGAATCTCGCGCGCATTGGTGAGCGCCGCCAGGTACGGGTAGATCGAGAACGAGGGCCAGGCGTAGACGAGCTCGGCGCCCGGCTCGCAGAGCGCCTCGGCCGCGGCGAGGAGGATCTCGCAGGAGCCGTTGCCGACGGCGACCCTTCCGGGCTCGGTCTCGTATCGCTCGGCGATGCGGCGGCGCAGCAGGGTCGCGTCGGGGTCGGGATAGCGATTCATCGCGACGGCCGCCGCGCGGATCGCCTCGACCACCTGGGGGTGCGGGCCGAAGGGCGACTCGTTGGAGGCGAGCTGGGCTATCCCACCCGAGGCGATCGCCTCAGGCGCCTGCCCGGTCGGCACGCCGGCCTGGTAACCCGGGATGCGGGCCAGCTTCTCGGCGAAGGTGACGGTCATGCGCCCATTGTGCCGACTGGCCGGCTACTGGGCGGCGTGGAGATCGGAGCGCAGCTGCTGCGTCGCCCCAAGATAGGCGTGCGTTGTCGTGTGCCCGGCGGGGGCGTAGTAGTGGACCATCGCCCGGATCACCCGCGGCATCGAGCCGGGGACGGGAATCTCGCGGCAGCAGAGCAGCGGCACCGTGGCGAGCCCCAGCTCGCGTGCGGCGGCAGCGGGGAACTCCGCGTCGAGGTCGTCGGTCGTCGTGAACAGGCAGCTGACCATCGCCTCGGGCTCGAGCGCATTGCGCTCGAGCAGCTCCCGCATCAACTCGGTGGTCGCGGTGGCGATCGCCGCGGCTTCGTTGGCCTCGGCCTGCACCGCGCCCCGCACAGCGAACAGCCTCTGGTTCCCGTTCGCACTCATAGGGGCATCTTCCCAAACCCACATGGCGCGGCGGGATTGGCTAGCGTCAAACAGCGATGCACACCGCAGAGCTGCAACTCTCAACTCAAGCTGACACCGATGTGGTCGACATCACCGACGAGGTGCAGCGAGTCGTCGAGGAGGCCGGGATCGGCGACGGCCAGGTGCTGGCGTTCGTGCGGGGGTCCACGGCGGCGATCTCGACGATGGAGTTCGAGCCGGGTGGGATTCACGACCTGCGCGAGCTGGTGGAGCGGCTGATCCCGGCACGGGGGGACTACGAGCACAACCGGCTCAACCACGACTCCAACTCACACGCCCATCAGCGGGCGACCCTGGTCGGGCCGTCGGAGACGGTCCCGGTCCTGGGCGGGCGCCTGGCGCTGGGCACCTGGCAACAGCTCGTCCTGCTCGATTTCGACGACAGGCCGCGCGAGCGGACGGTCGTCGTTCAGGTCACCTCCTAGCCGCGGCCCCCCGCAACTGCTCGACCTCGGCGGTCGAGAGGCGGCGCGCCCGGCCCTCGGCGAGATCGCCCAGCCCGATCGGGCCGAAGCGGACGCGGCGCAGGGCGAGCACCCGGTTGCCGATCGACTCGGCCATGCGACGGATCTGGCGATTGCGTCCCTCCCGCAGGACGATCTCGACCTCGCGCTCGCCAAGACGTCGCACCCCGGCGGGCGCCGTCGGCCCGTCGTCCAGCTCCACCCCGTCCGCCAGGCGCCGCAGGTCTGCCCCGCTCGGCGGCCGCCGCAGCTCGACCCGGTAGGCCTTCGCCACTTCGTAGCGCGGGTGCGTCAGCCGGTTGGCCAGCTCGCCGTCGTTGGTCAGCAGCAGCAACCCGGTCGAATCGGCGTCGAGCCGCCCGACCGGATACAGCCGAGCCGGCGAGTCGACCAGCTCCACCACCGCCGACCGCGCGCCAGGCTCGCGCGCGGTCGACACGACGCCGGCGGGCTTGTTGACCGCCCAGACCTCCCGCGCCTCGGCGCCGACCGGGCTTCCATCGACCCGGACGTCGTCCCCCTCCCCCACATCCCGCGCCGGATCCCTCACGACCTCCCCGTCGACAGTGACCCGACCCGAGCCGACGATCAGCTCAGCCCTGCGCCGCGAAGCGACCCCTCCGTGAGCGAGGAACTTCGCCAGCCGCACTAGAGGGCAATCCCGGTGGGGGTGAAACGTCTTGTACTTTTTCGTCGAGAGCCGCGGGCGACAGCTGAATCCAAACCACCGAAAAAGTTAAGTGGAACCCCCACCGGGATTGCCCCCATGCTCACTCGGCCCGTTGCTCCCCGGCCTTGAGCAGCCGCTCGCGCAGCTCGCGCTCGTCCTCGGGACTCGGGTCGAACTGGGCCGGATCGGGCAGCTGGTCGAGCCCGCCGAGGCCGAAGAGCCGTTCGAAGAGCTCGGTCGTCTTGAACAGCGCGGCGCCGAACTGCGAGCGGCCCGACTCCTCGATCAGCCCGCGCTCGGCCAGCGTCTGCACCGCCGACTCCGAGGAGACGCCGCGGATCCGCGCCACCTCGGGCCGCGAGACAGGCTGCAGGTAGGCGACGATCGCCAGCGTCTCGGCCTGTGCCTGGGTCAGCGGCGGCGTGCGCGGCTTGGCCAGCAGGCGCCGCGCCGCTTCCTCGCTCGCCGGGTCGCTGGCGAGCGCGAACCCGCCCGAGACCTCGCGCAGGACCACGCCGCGCCTGCCCCCGCCGAGGTCCTCGCGCAGCAGGTCGATCGCCTCGGCGACCTGGCCCTCGGTCGCCTCGGTGGCCTCGACCAGGTCGGCGAGCGCCACCGGTTGCGGCGAGAGGAAGAGCAGCGCCTCGATCGTGCGGCTCAGGTCGCTCACGCCGTTCGGGCCTCCTGGGGAAGGATCTCGATCGGCCCGAGCGGCTCGCTCTGCCTCCAGGTCACCTCGCCCTTGCGGTACAGCTCGAGCAGGGCGAACAGGGTCACCGCCTGGGTCAGCCGGTCCTCACCGCCGAACTGCTCGTCGAAGTCGATGCTGGCCCGGCCGGAGAGCGCGTCGCGCAGGGCGCGCAGGCGGCGCTCCAGGGAGACGGTCGGACGGATGTGGCTGACGTCGACCGGGGGCGGAACGACCAGCAGGTCGCCGAGCGCGGCGCCGAGCCGCTCGGGGTCATAAGCGGCGACGGCGGCCTCGACCGCGATCCGGCGCAGGCTCGCCGGCAGCGGCGCGGCCCGGTAGAGGTAGCCGCGGGCAGCGTCGAAGCGCTCGCGCAGCGCCCCCGACGCACCCCGGTAGCGGCGGTACTCGAGCAGCCGGGCGAGCAGCTCCTCGACCGCCTCCTCCGGCCCCATCTCCTCCAGCTCGGGGTCGGCGCCGGGGAGCAGCAGCCGCGACTTCAGCTCGAGCAGCGAGGCGATCAGGACGAGGAACTCGGTCGCGACCTCGAGCTCCAGCTCTCCTTCGCGCTCGAGGTGCTCGACGTAAGCGACGACGACCTCGCCGAGCTCGACCTCGAGCAGGTCGACCTCCTCGCGCAGCAGGACGGCGATCAGCAGGTCGAACGGCCCGGCGAAGACGTCGAGCTCGAGGTCCAGGTCCGCGACGGTCATTGCCGGAGATTAGAGCGAGACGGCGACGGCAGCGGACGCGGAGCGGAGCGACCGTCGCCTTATCCGGGACCGATGCCCATGCGGTCCCTGACCTCCGCCAGGATCGGCGCCGCGACCGCGCGCGCCTTCTCGGCGCCGCCCGCCAGCGCGGCCTCGAGCGCCGCCTGGTCGGGACGCAACTGGGCGTAGCGCTCCCGCACCGGGGCCAGCATCTCGACCACGCCGTCGGCCACGGCGGCCTTGAAGTCGCCATAGCCGGCGCCCTCGAACTCGGCCTCGATCGCCGTGGGGTCCGCCCCGCGAGCGACCGCGAGGACGTCGATCAGATTGGTCACGCCCGGCTTGTCCGCTCGGCGGACGATCTCTCGGCCCGAGTCGGTGACCGCGCTGCCGAGCTTCTTGCGAATCGCGTCGGGCTCGTCGAGGACGAGGACGGTGCCGGCCTCGGTCCCCCCCGTGGTCGACATCTTGCTCTCGGGCTCCTGCAGGTCCATCACCCGCGCGCCGACCGCGGGGATGCGGTGCTCGGGCACGACCAGCGTCTCGCCGAAGCGCTCGTTGAAGCGGCGGGCGATCTCGCGCATCAGCTCGACGTGCTGCTTCTGGTCGTCCCCGACCGGCACCTCCGTGGCCCTGTACGCGAGAACGTCGGCGGCCATCAGCACCGGGTAGAAGAAGAGCGCCGCCGCCGCCAGCTCGCGCTGCCTGCCCGACTTTTCCTTGAACTGGTGCATGCGGTTGAGGTCGCCGTGCGAGGTGACCGCCGAGAGCAGCCAGGTCAGCTCGGTGTGCTCGCGCACGTCGGACTGGCGGAAGAGGATGCAGCGCTCGGGATCGAGCCCGGCGGCGAGCAGGATCGCGGTCGTGTCGTAGACGCGCTCGCGCAGCTCGGCCGGATCGTAGGCGACTGAGAGCGCATGCAGGTCGACGATGCAGAAGATCGCCGGGTCGCCGCGCTCCTGGCCCTCGACGTACTGGCGGATCGCGCCGATGTAGTTGCCGAGGTGCTTGCGGCCGGTCGGCTGGATGCCGGAGAAGATGACGGGGGCGGACACGGGGGCGGAGACTATTCGAGCGCGGCGAGGGTCAGTTCCAGCAGGGGGCTTCACTTAACTTTTTCGGTGGATCGGGGTTGTGCTGGCGCCCCATGCGTTCGACGAAAAAGTACAAGACGTTTCGCCCCCTGCCGGAACTGACCTGTCACGCGGATCGGACTCCGCCGAGTCACCACCCGTCAAGCAGGTTCGGGCTCCGCCGAGTCGGCTGGGGGAAGCTGTTTTCGGTCGCTGCAGTCGGCGTCAGGGCCGTGGCCGCACTCGCCGGCCTGGGCGGAGCCGCGGCTCGGGATCGCTTCGGCGGGGCGCTTCGGGTTCTCGATGCCGAAGCCGGCGAAGGCGCCGCCGGCGATCATCAGCAGGCCGGCGATGAGGACGCCGAGATGGAAGGCCGAGGTCGAGGCGTCGGCGGCCGCCGAGCGCACCCGCGCCGCTTCGTCACTCGACATGCCGTCGCTCCCTGGCACTCCCAGCGGCTGTTCCTTGGCTTCGCCGACGGCGCTGTCGGCCGCCCGGCTGAGCGGCGCGTCGCCGAGGTTGCCGTCGATGCTCGAGCCGAAGCTGGCCGAGATCACCGCGCCGAGCACGGCGATCGCGAGCAGGCCGGCGACGCGCGAGACGCCGTTGTTGACGCCGGAGGCGATGCCGACGTGGCGTTCCTCGACCGAGTCGAGCACGGTCGCGGTGAGCGGCGCCACCGTCGCGGACAGGCCGAGGCCGAAGACGAGGATCGCCGGCAGGACGTCGGCGACGTAGCTCGGGTCCGAGCCGACGCGCATCAACAGGATCAGGCCGACCCCACCGACGATCGGGCCCAGGCTCATCGGCAACCGCGGGCCGGTGCCGGAGGCGAGCTTGCCCCAGCGGGGCGAGAGGAAGAAGAGGATCAAGGAGACCGGCGTCGTCGCCAGGCCCGCCTCCAGCGGCGTGTAGCCCCCGACCTGCTGGAGGAAGAGGCCGACGAAGAAGAGGCCACCGATCAGGCCGGCGTAGGCGGCGAGCGTGGTCAGGTTGGCGACGCGAAAGTTGCGCACCTTGAACAGCGACAGCTCGAGCATCGGGTGGCGGGCGCGCGCCTCCCAGACGACGAAGAGGGAGAAGCAGATGATCCCCACGAGCATCGAGACCCAGACGACCGGATCCCCCCAGCCGCGGGTCGGCTGCTCGACCAGGGCGAATACCGGGCCGGCGAGTCCGGCGGCCGACAGCGCGATGCCGAGCCAGTCGATGCCGTGGAAGGCATCCGGATCGCGCGACTCGCGCACCGAGTGCAGGCAGAGCGCCACCGTGATCGCGATCAACGGGATGTTGACCCAGAAGATCGCGCGCCAGGAGAGCGCGCTGACCAGCGCCCCGCCGCCGGCCGGGCCGAGCACGGTCGCGATCCCCGTCCAGGCCGTCCAGGTGCCGACCGCCCTGCCGCGCTCGGCCCCCTCGAAGGTGGCGGCGACGATCGCCAGCGAGCCCGGGACCAGCAGCGCCCCGGCGATTCCCTGCAGCGCGCGGGCACCGATCAGGAACTCGACCGAGGGCGAGACCGCGCAGAGGATCGAGGTCGCGCCGAAGGCGATCAGGCCGGCGACGAACATCCGCCGCCGCCCGAACTGGTCGCCGAGCGAGCCGCCGACGAGCAGCAGCGAGACGAGGGTCAGCATGTAGGCCTCGACCACCCATTGCTGGCCGGCCAGGCCGGCGTCCAACCCATCGGCGATGGCCGGCAGCGCCACGTTGACGACGGTCGAGTCGAGGAAGACGACCGTCGAGCCGAGGATCGTCGCGATCAGCGTCAGGCGCTGCTGGCGGGACACCCGCCCAGTGTAAGGAGAGGCCCTCAGTCCAACTCGCGCAACTGCTGGGCCGGAGTGAAGAAGTTGCGATAGGCGAGGCCGGTGGCGACGAGCGCGGCGATCGCGGTGCTGCCGAGCAGGGCGTAGAGGAGGATCAGCTGCAGGCGGACCGCGTCGGTCGGTTCGGCGCCGGCAAGCAGCATGCCGACCATCGTGCCCGGGAAGAAGATCAGGCCGGTGGTCTTGGTCGAGTCGACCAGGGCGATCGTGCCGGAGCGCAGGGCGCGGCGGACGAAGGGAGCCGCCGCTTCGCGGGCGGTCGCGCCAAGCGCCAGCGTCGCCTCGATCGCGGCGCGGGACTCGCTCACCTCGTCGCCGAGGCGGTTGAGCGCCACCGCCGAGGCGGTCATCGCGTTGCCGATCATCATCCCTCCGACCGGGACCAGATAGCGCGGCGTCGCTTCGAAGATGCCGAGCGCGACGACCAGCCCGAGGGTCGAGGTGGCGGCGATCGCCAGCCCGATCAGCAGCGGCCAGAAGGCGCCGGGGACCTTCTTCGCGCGACTGCGCGCGGTGAGCGCGCCGAAGAGGATCATCACCGAGAGCAGCGCGACGACGAGCCAGATCGTGTCGGCGTCGAAGATCAGCTTGATCGCGTAGCCGATCGCGGTCAGCTGGACGAGCGAGCGGACCGTGGCGATCCCGATGTCGCGCTCGAGGTCGGTGCGCCGCCAGAAGGAGATCGCCGCGGCGAGCGCGACCAGCGCCAGCGCGGCGGCGACCTGGCCGAGCGAGACGTGGATCGAGGTGCTCACGCGAGCGCCTCCTCGAGGGGACCGCAAGCGACGACTCGACCCGCTTCCAGCCGCACCGCGCGCTCGGCGAGTCGGCGCGCCTGCTCGGGGTCGTGACTGACGACGATCAACGAGATGTCGAGCTCGCGGCGCAGTCGCAGCAGCGTCGCCTCGACCGCGTCGCGGGCGGCGTGGTCGAGCGCCGAGGTCGGCTCGTCGAGCAGCAGCACGTCCGGCTCCTGGGCCAGCGCTCGCGCGAGCATCACCCGCTGCTGCTCGCCGACCGAGAGCTTCGTCACGTCGCGTTCGGCGAAGGCGGGGTCGAGGCCGGCGAGGCCGAGGCAGCGGCTCGCATCGAGATCCTTGCCTGCCAGGCCGGCCGCGTAGCGCAGGTTCGACCCGACCGTCCCGTCCAGCAGGGTGGGCAGTTGCGGCACCAGCGAGACCTCGTGCCGCAACACCAGCGGGTCGTACTCGACGAGCGGCCGCTCGCGATAGGAGATCGCCCCCCTATCGGGATCGGCAAGGCGGTTGAGCAGGCGCAGCAGGGTCGACTTGCCGCTGCCCGAGGGGCCGACGATCGCCGTCGCGCCGGTCTCGATCTCGGCGCCGACCGAGTCGAGCACGCGGCGACCGCCGCGGGCGAGGCTGACTTCGCGAAGCTCGAACAGCATCGGGGGATGATCCCTCACCATCCGTGGGCGAGTTACCGCCCCCTTCAGGGGGCTAGTCGCCAAGTGGGACGCAAGAAGGCTCTCGCGCCGCCGGTCCGTGGCAACGATCGGTGCCCTGCTGCCAGAATCCGGGTAGGTGATGCGCTGATGGCGAGAGCGATTTGGAGCGGAACGATCAGCTTCGGGCTGCTCAACGTGCCCGTGAAGCTCTACAGCGCGGTTGCGCGCCGCGGCATCTCGCTGCGTGAGATCCGCGAGTCCGACGGCGCGCGGATCAAACACCGGCGGGTCGCCGAGGGAACCGACGAGGAGGTTCCCTATGGCGAGATCGTCAAGGCCTTCGAGATCACCCCCGACCGCTACGTGCCGCTGAGCAAGGACGAGATATCGGCGCTGGCGCCCGAGAAGACCCGTGCGATCGAGGTGCAGGACTTCGTCGACCTCGACCAGATCGACCCGATCTACTTCGACAGCCCCTATTACCTGGGCCCGGCGGAGGGCGCCGAGAAAGCCTACTCGCTGCTGGCCAAGGCCATGCAGGAGTCGGGCAAGGTGGCGATCGCCCGCTTCGTCTTCCGCAACAAGGAGCACCTCGCGGCGCTGCGCCCGGGCGACGGCGTGTTGACGCTGACCACGATGCGCTTCGCCGACGAGGTCGTGTCCCCGTCCGAGCTCGAGGAGGAGCTTCCCCAGGGGGAGCAGAAGGTGGCGAAGAAAGAGGTCGAGATGGCCGAGCAGCTGATCGAGTCGCTGACCACCGAGTTCGATCCCGGCGCCTACCGCGACGAGTACCGCGAGCAGCTCCTCTCGCTGATCGAACGCAAGGCCGAGGGCGAGGACGTGCTCAGTGCGCCCGAGACCGAGGAGCCCAAGGCGACCGCCGCCCCCGACCTGATGAGCGCGCTGGAGGAGAGCATCGCCGCGGTCAAGGAGCAGAAGGGCGGGGCGAAACCTGCCAAGGCCAACGCGCGAGCCTCGAGCAAGAAAAAGGGCAAGGCCGCGCCGAAGAAACGCTCCGCCGGCAAAAAAGCCAAAGCCTCGAAATAAGCGATGGCCGGCAGCCGCCAGGTCGAGGTCGACGGCCGTGAGCTGAAGCTCACCAACCTCGACAAGGTGCTCTATCCGCAGACCGGCTTCACCAAGGGCGAGATGGTCGACTACTACGCCAAGGTGGCCGAGACGATCGTGCCCCATCTCAACGGCCGCGCCGTGACCCTGCGCCGCTTCCCCGAAGGCGTCGAGGACCTCGACGCCGCCTTCTTCGAGAAGCGCTGCCCCAAGCACCGGCCGAAATGGGTGAAGACCGCCCGGGTCGAAGCCGGGCCCCACGCGGGCAAGATCGACTTCTGCGTCTGCGACAGCCTGCCGACGTTGATCTGGATGGCGCAGCTGGCGGCGATCGAGCTGCATCCCTCGCTCTCGCTCTCGCGGGCGCCGAAGCGGCCGACCGTGCTCGCCTTCGACCTCGACCCCGGCCCGCCGGCGGACGTCGTCGACTGCTGCCGGGTCGGCCTGCGCCTGCGTGAGCTCTTCGCCCACTTCGACGTCGAGAGCTTCGCCAAGACCTCCGGCTCCAAGGGCCTGCAGGTCTACGTCCCGCTCAACGGGAAAGCCTCCTACGAGCAGACCAAACCGTTCGCCAAAGCGATCGCCCAGCTGCTCGAGAAGCAGACCCCGGACGAGGTCGTCTCGAAGATGAAGAAGGTCGAACGCGAGGGCAAGGTCTTCGTCGACTGGTCGCAGAACCACCAACGCAAGACGACGATCGCCGTCTACTCGCTGCGCGCGCGCGAACGCCCGACCGCCTCGACCCCGATTACCTGGGAGGAGGTCGAGGCGACCGCCGACAGCGGCGACGGCTCCCGGCTCGCCTTCGAAGCCGGCCAGGTGCTCGAGCGGATCGAGGAGCACGGCGACCTCTTCGCCCCGGTGCTCGAGCTGGAGCAAGACCTGCCCGAGCTCTGAAGCACGACAGCGCTACGGTGCATCCATGCAGGTCTTCCTCGCGGGCGCCGGCGGTGCGATGGGCAGGCACCTGATCCCGCGCCTGGTCGCCGACGGTCACGAGGTCGTCGGAATGACCAGGTCGGAGTCCAAGCATGACCTGGTCCGGAGCCTCGGCGCCCGCCACGTCGCCGCCGACGCGCTCGACCCCGACGCGGTCGCCCGCGCGGTCACCGCGGCCGAGCCGGAGGTCATCCTGCACGAGCTGACCTCGATCCCCGGCAATCTCGAGCCGCGGCACTTCGATCGCGACTTCGCGATGACCAACCGGCTGCGCACCGAGGGCACCGACAACCTGCTCGCCGCGGCGCGCGCGGTGGGCGCAAGGCGCTTCGTCGCCCAGAGCTACGCGAGCTGGCCCTATGCGCGCACGGGCGGCCCGGTCAAGAGCGAGGAGGACCCGCTCGACCCCGATCCGCCCGAGCAGTTCCGCCGCAGCCTGGAGGCGATCGAACGTCTGGAGAGGACGGTGACGGGCGCCGAGGGGATCGAGGGGCTGGTCCTGCGCTATGGGGGCTTCTACGGCCCATACACCTCGGCCGGCAGGCCCGGCGGCGAGCAGATCGAGGCGGTGCGCAAGCGGAAGTTCCCGGTGGTCGGCGACGGCCAGGGCGTGTGGTCCTTCGTCCACATCGAGGACGCCGCGACGGCGACCGCCGCTGCGGTCACCAAGGGCTCACCCGGTGTCTACAACGTCGTCGACGACGACCCCGCCCCGGTCTCGGAGTGGCTGCCGGCGTTTGCGGCCGCGGTCGGCGCCAAGCCTCCGCGGCGGGTCCCGCGCTGGCTCGGCCGCCTCCTCGCGGGTGAGGCGGCGGTCGTGATGATGACCGAGATACGCGGCGCCTCGAACGCCAAGGCAAAGCGGGAGCTCGACTGGCAGCCGCGTTACCCGAGCTGGCGGACCGGCTTTGCCGAGGGCCTCGGCTAGCCGCCCAGCGACTGGCGCACGACCGGCCTGCGGGTCGCCTTGACCTCGTCGAGGCGGCGCACTGGGGTCGTGTAGGGAGCGCTCTTGGCCTTCTCGGGGTCCGCCTCGGCCTCGGCGAGGATCTGCTCGATCGCCTCGGCGAAGGCGTCGAGGCTCTCCTTGGTCTCGGTCTCGGTCGGCTCGACCATCAGCGCCTCCTCGACCAGGAGCGGGAAGTAGACGGTCGGCGGGTGGAAGCCGAAGTCGAGCAGGCGCTTGGCGAGGTCGAGGGTGGCGACGCCGAGCTCCTTCTTCATCGGCTTGCCGGAGAGGACGAACTCGTGCATGCAGTGCCGATCGAACGCGATCGGCAGGTGCGTGCCGGCGCGGCCCCCGGCGAGGCGCGCCTTCAGGTAGTTGGCGTTCAGCACGGCCGTCTCCGACGCCTCGGCGAGGCCGTCGGCGCCGAGGCTGAGGATGTAGGCGTAGGAGCGGACGAAGACGCCGAAGTTGCCCTGGAAGCCGCGCAGGCGGCCGATCGACTTCGGGCGCTCGTGGTCGAGGTCGAAGTGCGGCCCGCTGCCGTTGCCGCTCTCGCGGCGCACGACCTGGGGGCGGGGCAGGAAGGGCTCGATCCGGTCCGACACCGCGATCGGTCCCGCCCCCGGCCCGCCGCCACCGTGCGGCTGGCTGAACGACTTGTGCAGGTTGACGTGGACGATGTCGAAGCCCATGTCGCCGGGGCGCGACTGGCCCATCACCGCGTTGAGGTTGGCGCCGTCGTAGTAGAGCGTCCCCCCCACCTGATGGATCAGGCCGGCGATCTCGGCGATGTTCTCGTCGAAGAGGCCGAGCGTGTTGGGGTTGGTCAGCATCAGGCAGGCGACGTCGTCGTCGACCTTGGCCCGCAGGTCGTCCATCTCGACCCCGCCGCGCTCGTCGGTGGCGACCTTGACGATCTCGTAGCCGGCCATCGTCACCGAAGCGGGGTTGGTGCCGTGCGAGGTGTCGGGCGCGAGCACCTTGTGGCGCGCTTCGCCGCGGTCGGCGTGGAAGGCACGCGTCAGCAACAGGCCGCCGAGCTCGCCGTGCGAGCCGGCCGAGGGCTGCAGGCTGACGTGCGGCAGGCCGCAGATCTCGGCCAGCGAGCGCTGCAGCAGCCACATCAGCTCCAGCGCCCCCTGGGCGCGTTTCGGGTCCTGGGCGGGGTGCAGCCGGGCGTGGCCCGGCAGCGCCGCGATGCGCTCGTTGAGGCGCGGGTTGTGCTTCATCGTGCAGGAGCCGAGCGGGTAGAAGCCGGAGTCGAGATCGAAGTTGCGCCGCGAGAGGCGGTTGTAGTGGCGGACGATCTCGGGCTCGGCGATCTCCGGCAGGCGCGGCGGCTCGGAGCGCAGCAGCTTCGCCGGGATCAACTCCTCCAGGGTCGGCTCCGGGACTTCGGCCTCGGGCAGGACCGCGGCGCGGCGCCCGGGCTTTGATTTCTCGAAGATCGTTTCGGCGCGTTCGCGCTGCATCGGGGTCTCCGCGAGCACGGTCAGGCCCCCCCTGGCGACTTGGTCGCACTATTTGCGACCAAGTCGCCAGCCTCGGCTTGAATGACGGGGCCGAGCGCCTCGGCCAGGTCGTCGATCTGCGCCTTGGTGCGGCGCTCGGTGATCGCCACCAGCAGCCCGTCCTCGTACTCCGGGTACTCGCGGCCGAGCGGGTAGCCGGCGGCGATGCCGCGCTCCGCGCAGCGGTCGAGCACCGCGCCCATCGGCGCGTCGAGCCGCAGCGCGAGCTCACGCGCAACCGGCGCGTCGTGGAGCAGCTCGACCCCCGGCACCGTGGCGAGCCGCTCGCGGGCGTAGGCGGTGCGTCGCACCAGCAGCTCGCCCAGCTCGCGGAAGCCCTCGCGGCCGAGCCAGGCGAGGTGGATCGTCGCCGCCAGCGCGTTCAGCGCCTGCGCGGTGCAGATGTTGTGCGTCGCCTTCTCGCGGCGGATGTGCTGCTCGCGGGTCTGCAGGGCGAGGACGAAGCCGCGGCGCCCGTCCACGTCGTCGGTTTCCCCGGCGATCCGGCCCGGCATCTTGCGGATCAGCGCCTCGGTCCCGCAGAAGAAGCCGAACGAGGGGCCGCCGAAGTCGAGCCGGTTGCCGAGCGGCTGGCCCTCGCCGAGGGCGATGTCGGCGCCGCACTCCCCCGGCGGCCGCAGCACGCCGAGAGTCATCGGGTCGACGGCGACGACGAGCAGCGCGCCGTTCCGCTTGGCGGCCGCGCCGAGCGCCTCGACGTCCTCGACCGCACCGAGGAAGTTGGGGTTCTGCAGGATCACGGCCGCGGTATCGCCATCCACCGCGTCGGCCAGCTCGGCGGCGTCGGTCAGGCCGCCCTCGAGCCCGACCTCCTCGATCGTCGCGCCGAACCCCGTCGCGTAGGTGGCGAGCGTCTCGCGGCTGTGCGGGTGGACGCCGCGCGAGACGACGAAGCGGCGCCGGCCCTTCGTGGCGCCGATCGCCAGATAGGCGGCGGAGGCGACCGAGGAGGGGCCCTCGTAGAGGCCCGCCGTGGCGACGGGCAGCGCGGTCAGCTCCGACATCGCCGTCTGGAACTCGAACATCGCCTGCAGCCCACCCTGTGAGATCTCCGGCTGGTAGGGGGTGTAGGGGGTGAGGAACTCGCTGCGCTGGGTGATCGCGTCGACGATCGCCGGCACGTAGTGGTCATACATCCCCGCGCCGAGGAAGCTGACCTGCTCTTCGCAGTCGGCGTTGCGGGCGGCGAGCTCGGCGAGGCGCTCGTAGACCTCGGCCTCGCTCATCCCCGCCGGGAGGTCCAGCGGCCGCCCGAGGCGCAGCGGCTCCGGCACCTGGGCGAAGAGCTCCTCGACCGAGCCGACGCCGATCGCAGCGAGCATCTCGTCACGATCGGCGGGGGTGGCGGAGGTGTAGCGGCTCACGCCGTCAAGGCTACGGAAGCGGGAGGCGCGGGCGGCGCGCTAGCCATCGAGCAATTTGCGATATTCCTCGGCGCTGAGCAACGCGTCCGCCTCGGCCGGCGCGGTCAACTTCACCTTGACCAGCCAACCCTCTCCGTAGGGGTCCTCGTTGATCTTCTCGGGCGCGTCGGCGAGGGAGTCGTTGACCGCGACGATCTCGCCGGAGAGCGGCGCGATCACGTCGGAGACCGCCTTGACCGACTCGACCTCGGCATACGAGGCGTCTTTGTCGACGGTCGCCCCTGCCTCGGGCGGGTCGTAGAAGACGACCTCCCCGAGGCTGTCCTGGGCGTACCAGGTGACCCCGAAGACGGCGTGCTCGTCCCCCTCCAGGCGCGCCCAGTCGTGCTGGTCGTGGTACAGCAGGTCGTCGGGGTAGCTCGCGTCGGCCAAGCTCAGTTCTCCTTCCGGGACGAGGGGCTCTCGTAGAGGGGCTTGGACGCTATACGGGCGGCGCGGCGCTTGCCTCGCACGTCGATCTCGACCTCCGTGCCTGGCTCGGCGAGCTCGGTACGCACATAGGCCATGCCGATGCCGATCTCCAGCGAGGGCGAGAAGCTGCCGCTGGTCACGACGCCGGCCCGCTCCCCGTCGGCCAGAACCGGGTTGCCCTGGCGGGGGATTCCCGCGCCCTCGATCTTGAACGGCGCCAGGCGCTCGGCGGTGCCCTCGGCTCGCGCCCGGGCGACGGCCTCGGCGCCGATGAACCCGGTCGCCTCCCGACAGCACCAGCCGAGCCCGGCCTCGATCGGGTTGCGATCGGGGCTGAGGTCGTTGCCGTGCAGGTGGAAGCAGGCCTCCAGGCGCAGCGTGTCGCGGGCGCCGAGCCCGCAGGGGACGACCCCCGCGTCGAGCAGCTCGGCCCAGATCGCCGGCACGACCTCGGGGTCGATCAGGAGCTCGACCCCGTCCTCGCCGGTGTAGCCGGTCCCGCAGACCAGCGCCGGACGCCTGCCGATCCGCTCCGCCGCGATGCGCATCCGCGCCGGCAGCCCGATCGCCAGCGTGGCGCCGGCGATCGCCCGCGCGTGCGGGCCCTGCACGGCGAGCATCGCGTAGCGGTCGGCGACGTCGCGCACCGCGACGTCGAAGCCGCGGCTCCAGCGACCGAGCCAGGCGAGGTCGGCGGCGTGGTTGGCCGAGTTGGTGACGAGCAGATAGCGGTCGCCCCCCAGCCGATAGGCGAAGAGGTCGTCGAGGACGCCGCCCTGCTCGTTGCAGAGACAGGAGTACTGGGCGCCGCCGATCGATATCGCGGCGACGTCGTTGGAGAGGGCCCGCTGGAGGAAGGCGAGCGCCCCTGGGCCCTCGACCTCGACCTCGCCCATGTGGGAGACGTCGAACATCCCGGCATGCGTCCGCACCGCCATGTGCTCCTCGCGCACCCCCTCGTACTGCACGGGCATCTCCCAGCCGGCGAACGGCACCAGCTTGGCGCCGAGCTCGGCGTGGCGTTCGTAGAGGGGGGTGCGGCGGAGACCGGCGTCGCTCACGGCCGCAGCGTATTGGAGAGCCCTGCCAAGCTCTCACCCAGGAGTGAGCGTGGACGAGCACAGCCAGATCCGCCGGGCCGGCGTCGAGGACGCCACCG
Organism: Solirubrobacterales bacterium; assembly: GCA_035712345.1. Classification (GTDB taxonomy): domain Bacteria; phylum Actinomycetota; class Thermoleophilia; order Solirubrobacterales; family 70-9; genus VRUE01. Next base: position 103,540 of record DASTAY010000048.1, on the reverse strand, counting down.
ACATCGCCCGCCTCCTGCACGACTTCAACACCGAATACGACGACCCGACGCCGCCCATCCCAGTCCTCGCCGAGCGCATCCGCGAGCTGCTTGCCACGGAGTCGATAGTCGTGCTCCTGGCGGGCGATGAGCCGGCGATCGGAATCGCCCTGTTCCGTATCCGCCCCTCGCTCTGGTCAAGCGCTGAAGACGTCTACCTGGAAGAGCTCTACGTAGTTCCCGGCCAGCGCGGCCGCGGCATCGGCCGAGCGCTGCTCACCACCGCAATCGAAGCGGCCCGCGCCGCGGGCGCCAACCACTTCGAGCTGACCACCGGCGAAGAAGACATTGAAGCAAGAGCCCTATACGAAAGCTGCGGCTTGACCAACCGCGAAGGCGCCCCCGACGGCCCGCGCATGCTCTACTACGAGCTAGACCTCTGAGCGACGAAGGAGCGTCGGGCGGCCCTCTCCCGGAGGCTCATGTGCCCCGCTCCGAAGCCACACGGCCAACCCAGCTGCGCGACGGCCTCCGGGAGAGGGCCGCCCGACGCTCCCCGCCCTTAACGGATCTAGATCTATTCCTTGAGGAACCCGGGAACGTCGATGTCGTCGTCTGAGACCCGCAGTTTGCGGATGTCGGTGTCCTCGGCCGAGATCCGCGGCCCGCGGCTCTCGTAGCGACGGCGGACACGCTGCGGCGAGCGGGCGAGCAGCTCGAAGCCCTCGAAGCCGGTGGCGATCACCGTGACGCGGACCTCGTCGCGCATCGACTGGTCGACGACCGAGCCGAAGATGATGTTGGCGTTGTCGTCGGCTTCGGCCTGGACCAGCTGGGCCGCCTCGTTGACCTCGAAGAGGCCGAGGTCCTCGGGGCCGGTGATGTTGAGCAGCATCCCGGTCGCGCCCTTGATCGACTCCTCGATCAAGGGCGAGGTGACGGCCGCCTTGGCGGCGTCGACGGCGCGCGACTCGCCCGAGGCGGCGCCGACGCCCATCAGGGCGGAGCCGGCGTCGCGCATGATCGTGCGCACGTCGGCGAAGTCGAGGTTGATCAGGCCTGGGATCGTGATCAGGTCGGTGATGCCCTGCACGCCCTGGCGCAGGATGTCGTCCGCCTGGCGAAACGCCTCGAGCACGCTGGTGCGCCGCTCGACCGCCTGCAGCAGCTTCTCGTTGGGGACGATGATCAGGGTGTCGACGTTGTTGCGCAGCTTCTCGATGCCCTCGAGCGCCTGCTGCATCCGTCGTTTGCCCTCGAACTCGAACGGCTTGGTCACGGCGCCGACGGTCAGCGCGCCGATCTCTTCCTTGGCGATCTCGGCGATCACCGGCGCCGAGCCGGTGCCGGTGCCGCCACCCTCGCCCGCGGTGACGAAGACCATGTCGGCGCCCTTCAGCGCCTCCTTGATCTCGTCGCGACTCTCCGCGGCGGCGCCTGCCCCGACCTCGGGGTTGCCGCCGGCACCGAGGCCGCGGGTCAGCTCCTGGCCGATCGAGAGCTTGATGTCGGCGTCGCACGCCTGCAGCGCCTGCGCGTCGGTGTTGACCGCGACGAACTCGACGCCGCGAATCCCCGCGTCGACCATCCGGCTGACGGCATTGGTGCCCCCGCCGCCGGCGCCGACGACCTTGATCACAGCCAGGTAAGTGGATTCCATCTCCCGATTTCTCCAAACCCAGCCCCGCCGGGGCTGGTATCTGCCCAATCCGCCAGGACTGGATTTGAGTTGAGCCTTTGTTCCGTCCGACGCTTCAGCAAGGCTTAAGGGTTCAAGCCTACTCCTGAAGCACGGAAATTGCGCTCAACGTAGGGCATTTTCGGGGGCCTGTCAAACCGCCGGGCAGCATCCTGCAAGCGCCAAGTCTCGATGCTTACTTGAGGTTCCCCTCAGTCTAACCCTGCGGTCGAGGGTTCATTCGACGGGCGGAAGCGTATGCCCAGAGCCGCCTACGGCGGGGCGCCCCGGCGCATGCAGGTCTACATAATCGAGTGAGGTGACCGATGGGTCGGCCAGCACCGCCGCCGCGGCCTTCCACTTCGCCCGCACCTGCGACGCGTCGCCGAAGCGCAGTTCGATCCCCGAGCGCAGCCTCACGTCCACACCGCTTTCGCCGTCGTAGCTGCTCTCCAGGTAGGGGCGCAGGCCCGCGGGCGCCGCGCCCAGCACCTTTGCCTGCTGGAGGACGGGGCCCGCCAGGCGACCGTTCCTGGGTGGCGCGGTGAGCGGCAGCGCCGGCAGCTGAGCGTCCTCTGAGACGGGCAACCAGCCGAGCAGCTGGCCACCGGGGCCGACGGCGACCGCGTCCGCGCCGGAGCCGATCGTCGCCGTTGCGCGTGGCACGATCACGGTCGGCCCGACGGTCTTTCCGTTGAACAGCAATTGCCACACTGCCCCGGCCACGATCACCGCGACAAGCACCCAGAGAAACCGCAGGCGCCTCACAGCTCCCAGTCCTCCGGCCAGCGCACCTCGCCGAGCAGCTGCACCTCCGGCTCGAGCGCGACACCGAAGCGCTCGTGGACGCGTCGGCGGCCGGCGGCCATCAGCGCCAGCACGTCGGCCGTCGTCGCCTCGCCGGTGTTCTCGACGAAGTTCGCGTGCGTCGGCGAGAAGCGAGCGCCGCCGACCCGCAGGCCCTGGCAGCCGGCCGCCTCGAGCAGCTGCCCCGCGGTGCGCCCCTCGGCGCGCACGTCCTCCGGGTTCTTGAAGGTGGAGCCGAAGGTCTTGATGCCGGACGGCTGCGCCCGGTGGCGTTTCTCTCGCATAGCGGACATCGTCGCCTTGATCGTCCCGGGGTCGCCTCGCTGCAGCCAGAAGGAGACGCGGGCGACCACCTCGCCCTCCCCCAGGCTGGAGCTGCGGTACGCAAAGCCGAGCTGCTCCGGCGGGCGCCGCTCGGTTCCCGCCCGGGTGGCGACCTCGACCCACTCGATCACCCTGGCGAGCTCGCCGCCGTAGGCGTTGGCGTTCATCTTCACCGCACCGCCGACCGTGCCGGGGATGTTGACGCCGAACTCGAGGCCCACCAGCCCCCAACCGGCGGCTTTGGCCGCGGCCGAGGGAAGCCGGGCGCCGCCGCCGCAGAGAAACCGCTCGCCCTGCAGCGCAACAGAGGCCAGGTCGCCATCGAGCTTCAGCACCAGGCCGTGGAAGCCGTCGTCGGCGACGAGCAGGTTCGAGCCCGAGCCGACGATGCCGACAGGGATCCCCTCGGTCTCCGCCCAGGCCAACAGCGCGACCAGCTGGTCGACCCCTGCCGGACGGGCGAACCAGTCGGCGGCGCCCCCGGCGCGAACGGTGGTCAGGCGGCCAAGGGAGAAGTCGCGCTCGACCCCGGCGGGCGGATCGTTCATGCCGGCGCCCCTTCCGCAAGCAGCATCTCGCCGATCCGCAGCACGTCGCCGGCGCCGATCGTCACCGCAACCACCCCGGGGCCAAGGCGCGCTCCGAGCGCCGCCTGAGCCTGCTCCAACTCCGGCGCCCAGATCACCGGCCTCCCGGCCATCCGGTCGGCCGCGGCGCGAGCGACGTCCAGGCCGCTGACCCCGGCCAGCTCGCCGATCGGCTCCTCGCGCGCGGGGTAGACGTCGAGGACGACTGCTTCGTCGGCCAGCGCGAGCGCCGCGCCGAACTGCTCGGCGAAGACCTTGGTGCGCGAGTAGAGGTGGGGCTGGAAGGCCGCGACCAGCCGCGAGGGCCGGGATTCGCGCAACGCTCCCAGCGCCGCCCGCACCTCGGTCGGGTGATGGGCGTAGTCGTCGTAGATGCGCGCCCCGCCGCGTTCCCCCTTCAGCTCGAGCCTGCGATGGACGCCGGGAAAGCCGGCGAGCCCCGCGGCGACGGCGTCGGAGTCGAAGCCGGCGAGCTCGGCCGCCGCCAGGGCGGCGCGCGCATTGAGCACGTTGTGGCGGCCTGGCACGGCGAGGCGAAGATCGTCCGGACCGGGCGACTCGAGGTCGAACTCGGCCAACCTCGCGCCTTCGGCAAAGCGGTCGAAGGCCGCGCGCAGCTCGGCGATCGAGCCCCAGCGCGAGTGGTGGTCCATCTCGATGTTGGTGACGACGGCGATCTGGGGCGCGAGGTCGAGGAAGCTGGCATCGCTCTCGTCGGCCTCGGCGACCACCCACTCCCCCCCGCCCCAGCCGGCGTTCGCGGCGCCGCCGCCCGGCCCCAGTCCGGGCACCTCGCCTCCGACGAAGAAGGCCGGGTCGGCGCCGAGCTCGCGCAGCGCCCAGACGAGCATCGCGGTCGTCGTCGTCTTGCCGTGCGTGCCGGCGATCGCGATCAGGCGCTTCTCGGCGCAGAGCTCGGCCAGCAGCTCGCCGCGACGGCGGACCGTGAGGCCCCGCTCACGCGCCAGGGCCAGCTCCGGGTTCTCGGCGGCGATCGCGGTCGAGACGACCACCTCCGCGCCGGCCGGCAGGTTGTCGGCATCGTGGCCGATGGCCGGCTCGAGCCCGGCGGCGCGCAGGCGCTCCATATAAGAGGAGTCGCTGCGGTCGCTGCCGGTCACGGTCGCGCCGAGCTCGGCGCAGACCAGCGCCAGGCCGCTCATCCCCGCCCCGCCGATGCCGATGAAGTGCAGCCGCCGCTCGGACCACCCGCTCAAGATCGCACCGCCCCCAGGACCTCGGCCGCGATCCGCCTGGCCGCGTCGGGCTTGGCCAGGCTCGCCGAGGCCGCCGACATCGAGGTGAGACGCTCCTCATCGGCGAGGAGCGCCGCGACCTCGGTCGAGAGCCGGCCCGCCTCGAGCTCCGCATCGGCGATCACCGTGGCGGCGCCCGCCTCGGCCATCCAGGCCGCGTTGCTCTCCTGATGGCCGGCGGCGGCGTGTGGGTACGGCACCAGGATCGCCGGCCGCCCGGCCGCGGTCAGCTCGAAGATCGAGCCGCCCGAGCGACCCAGCACCAGGTCGCAGGCCGCCAGGCAGTCGCCGAGATCGGGCTCGTAGGCCAGCAGAACGTACCGCCGGTTGTGAGGCGCCGCGGCGAGGCGCTCGTTCAGGGCATCGAAGTCCCGGCTGCCGGCGAGGTGGATGACGTCGAAGTCGCGCCCGCCTCGCTCGGCCAGCGCGGCGACGGCGCACTCGTTGATCGAGCGGGCGCCCTGGCTGCCTCCCATCACGAGCAGGCAGCGGGCGCCGGGGGCGATGCCGAAGCGCTCCCGGGCGGACTCGCGATCCGCGGCGAGCACCGCCTCGGGCACCGGCCGTCCCGTGAGCAGGTACCGCTTGCCGTCCCGCCCGGCGATCGGGAAGGCGAGGCAGACGCGCTTGGCCTGGCGCGCGAGCAACCGGTTGGCGAGCCCGAGGTGGCTGTCGGCCTCGGTCAGGACGAGCGGGACGCGGGCAAGCGCGGCGGCCAGGCCGGCCGGGCCGGCGACGAAGCCGCCGCCGCCCATCACCACGTCGGGCCGGCGGCGCCAGAGGACCCGGGACGCCGTTCCCACCGCAGCGACCGCCTCGACCCCCGCCCTGGCTGCCCGCACGCGGCTGCCACGATCAATCCCCCGCACCTTGACGAAGTCGATCTCATAGCCGGCGGAGGGAACCAGGTCGGCCTCGATCCGCTCGCGCGTACCGAGGAAGGAGACCTCGGCGCCGCTAGCCCGAAGCTCGTCTGCGACCGCCATGGCCGGTACGACGTGACCCGCCGTTCCCCCGGCTGCCACCACCACTCTTACGGCTTCTGGCACTGCTCGATCGGCTCCTTCCACGTGCGGGCTTGCGCCCGCCCTCGACGACGCGCAGTTTGCCAGCGCGGGCGGTCCCCCCGCGCGCGACGTTGAGGATCAGCCCGACGGCGAACAGCGTCGCCATCAGGCTGCTGTTGCCGTAGGAGACGAACGGCAGCGGCACCCCGGTCAGCGGCGCCAGCCCCATCACGGCGAAGAGGTTGATCGTCGCCTGCACGAGGACGAGCGAGGTGAGCCCGGCTACGAGCAGCTTGCCGTAGTTGTCCTTGGCTTTCTTGGCGACCTGCAGGCCGGCATAGCCGAAGAGGCCGAAGAGCCCGACGACGCCGAGGATGCCGACCAGGCCGAGCTCCTCGCCGATCACCGCCGAGATCATGTCGGTGTGCGCCTCGGGCAGGTAGAAGGCCTTCTGCACCCCGTTGCCGATGCCGACCCCGAAGATGCCGCCCGAGCCGAGCGCGATCTTCGCCTGCGCCGCCTGGAAGCCGGCGCCGCCCGCGTCGGCGCCCGGGTTGAGGAAGCCGGTCAGGCGGGCCATCCGGTAGGGCTCGATCACCGTCAGCAGCAACCCGAAGACGGCGAGCCCCGCGGCGATCAGGGCGAGGTCGCGAATGCGCATCCCGGCGGCGATCAGGGTGGCGGTGACGGCGAAGGCGATGACCATCGCGGTGCCCATGTCGGGCTCGACCACGATCAACAGGGTTGCGGCGCCGACCACCAGCAGGAAGGGCATCAGCCCCTCGAGCGTGCGCGCCCGCTTCGGCTTGCGGGCGAGCAGGTCGGCCCCGTAGAGGATCAGCGCCACCTTGGCGATCTCGGAGGGCTGCAGCTGGATGAAGCTGGGACCGATCCAACGGCTCGAGCCGTTTACCGAGGTGCCGCCGAAGAGCACCGCGAAGAGCAGGAACATCGAGATGCCGAGGATCGCCGGGGTGAGGCGGCGGATCGTCTCCAGGCCGTGGCGGGCGGTCACGTGCATGATCGCCAGGCCGACGGCGCCGAAGAGCAGCGTGCGCTTCAGGTAGAAGGCGCTGTCGGAGAGGCCGCCGTCGTTGAGGATGCGGGTGGTCGAGCTGGCCGAGAAGACCATCACCGCGCCGAAGGCGAGCAGGCAGAGGGTCGCGGTGAGCAGCAGGTTGTACTCGGCGGGCAGCTTCGCGGCGCGCCGTTTCGCCTTCGCCTTGGCCGCCGACTTCCCGGCCTTCCGCTTCGGCCTCGGCCAGGGCAGCGAGAGCGCGCTCACGCAAGTGCTCCGACGATCTCACGGAAGCGCTCACCGCGCCGCTCGAAGCTCTCGAAGGCATCGAAGCTGGCGCAGGCCGGCGAGAGCAGGACGACCTCGCCCGGACGCGCGGCGGCGCGGGCACGACGCACCGCGTCCTCGAGATCGGCGCAGCGATGCAGCTCGACGCCGGCGGCGAGGACCGGTGCGAGCTCGGTCGCGAGACGATCCGCAGTGGCGCCGATCAGGTAGCAGGCGGCGCAGCGCTCGCTCACCGGCTCGACCAGCTGGCCGAACGCTTCGCCCTTCTCGCTGCCGCCGAGGATCGCGTGGATGCCTCCGTCGAAGGTCGAGATCCCGACGAATGCCGAGGCGACGTTGGTCGCCTTGGAGTCGTTGACGTAGCGCACGCCGTCGAGCTCGGCGACCTGCTCGAGGCGATGCGGGACGCCGGCGAAGGTCCGCAGGCCCTCGCGCACGGCATCGCGGTCGAGCCCCATCGCCAGCGCGGCGGTCGCCGCCGCCATCGCGTTGGCGACGTTGTGCTCGCCGGCGACTCCCAGCTCCGTGGCGGCCAGCAGTGGCTCGCCGTCGTAGAAGATCGTGCCCCCGGCCAGCGCCACCTCGCACTCCGGGGCGGCGCCCCGGCAGAAGGCGATGCGGCGCGCGCAGCCGCCGAGGTCCGTGCCCGCGAGGGCCGGGTCGTCGGCGTTGTAGACGGCGACGTCGTCGTTGCCCTGGTTGGCGAAGATCCGCAGCTTCGCCGCCAGATAGGCCTCGAGGTCGCGATGGCGATCGAGATGGTCAGGCGCGAGGTTGAGGAAGACGCCGCACTCCGGCGCGAAGTGGGACGTGTCCTCGAGCTGGAAGCTGGAGGCCTCGCAGACGACGGTCGCGCCGGGCTCGAGCTCGCCGGCAAGCGAGGCGAGCGGCGTGCCGACGTTGCCGGCGACGGCGACCGGCTCCCCGGCGCTCCGGTAGACGTGACCGAGCATCTCGACGGTGGTCGTCTTGCCGTTGGTGCCGGTCACGGCGAGGAAGCGATTGGGGATGGCCCGCCAGGCCAGCTCGAGCTCGCCCAGGACGTCGAGCCCGCGCGCCAGCGCCGCAGCGATCACCGGCGCCTCCCGGGGCACGCCCGGGCTCTTGACGACGGTCCGCATGCCATCGAGCTGAGCCAGTCCATCCGTATCCAGGGCAACTTCGACACCATGCCCCACAAGCCCTGCCGCGCCGGCGGGATTGCCGGAATCGACCCCCGTCACCTCCCCCCCGCGCTCGGCCAGCAGCCGCGCGGCGGCGCAGCCCGACCGGGCGAGCCCGACGACGAGAAACGGCCCCCGCGGCAGCGGCGGTCGTGCCTTGCGCGGCGGCGGCGAGCTCATCCCGCCATATTCGCCCTCGCGTCGGCCGGGTCCTGTCCGGCTTATCTACTTGGCCGGATGCGCCGTCCCGCCGCTCTCGCGGCGGCGGACGGACCGTCTTCTCAAGCGAACCATGGCGAAGTCGACGAGGGTGGGGACTGCGAGAACCGCCGCCAAAGCCCAAGTCGTCGCAGAGCTATCCCACGAATGCGACTCGGAGACCACGACGATCGCCACTGCCCCTGCCAAAGCCATGAATAGGGAGATCAACCACGCAAATCTCTTCATGAGATACCCGCTTCCAAGAAATTGACGATCAGGTAGAGGACCAGGGCAATGCCGGCCCCGCAGTAGCTTCCATCGACCGCCCACCGAATGCATTTGTCTTCATCATAGCCGAGCACCCAAGCGGCAGTGCGCGCGAATACGGCGCCCAGTGCCGCTTTGACTCAGTAGAGGACCGCGGCGAGGCGCTTGCGGTACTCGCGCGCGGTGGGATCGGCGGGGTCGAGCTCGTCGAGGACGCCGACGATGGCGCGGCGGAGATCCTCGCGGGTCTCCTCATCCGCGCCGGCCATCTCCTCCAGCAGGGCATCCAGGGCCGCCTCGCGGTGGCCGCGGTCGAGCGTGGCAAAGGCCTCGCCGCCGACGCCCTGCCGGCCCAGCCTGACCCTGGCGGCGATGCCCGCGGCGCCGAAATCGCCCTCGAAGGGCTCGACCGCATCCAGCGCCTCCTCTTCGGCTCCCCGCTCGAGCCGCGCCTTCGCCAACGCGACCGCGATGTCGGCGCGGCGCGGCTCGAGTTCGGCCGCCTCGCGCAGCGAGAGCTCGTCGCCTTTGGCGAGCAGCGCGTCGGCCCGCGAAGGGACGAGCGAGTCGAACAGCTCCTCCACCCTCGCCCTCGGCACGGCGCCGACGAACTCGCTCGCGACCCGGCCGTCCCGGAACGCCTTCACCGCGGGGATGCCCTGAACCCGGTAGCGCGCCGCCAGGCCCTGGTTGGAGTCGACGTCGACCTTGGCCAGGACCACCTTGCCGTCACGCGCCTTCTCCGCCGCCTCGAGCGCCGGGGTCAGCGTGCGGCAGGGCCCACACCACTCGGCCCAGAAGTCGACCACCACGGGCAGCCGGCGCGAGCGCTCGATCACCTCCTCGCCGAAGGTCGCCTCGGTCACGTCGATCGACATGCCGGGAGCTTAGATTGCGGCGATTCCCGGATGCGCGTCCGGAACATCGAGCGTAGGGTCTCGGTGGGCGGGGCTTTCGACCAACAAGGAGGAAGAGATGTCGAACGTCGACAACGCCCGGTCCGCCTACGAGGCCTTCGGCCGGGGCGACCTGGCCGCCCTGCAGGACGACTTCGCCGAGGACGCGGTCTGGGTGACCTCGGACGAGCTGCCGCTCGGAGGCGAGGTGAGGGGACGCGACGCGATCATGGGCAACTTCGCCCAGATCCCCAACTACTGGACCTCGTTCAGCGTCGAGCCGGAGGAGTTCATCGACGCCGGCGAGTGGGTCGTGGTGCGTGGCACGCAGAAGGCGGGCAACGACAAGGGGAGCTTCGAAGCCCCGTTCGTCCACCTGCTCCAGTTCCGCGACGGCAAGACCGTGCGGGGAGAGTTCTTCACCGACAGCGCCAAGGCAGCGAAGTTACTCGGGTGAGGACGGTCTGACTGCGGGTGTCCTGACCAAGCAGGTCAAGGACGAGCGAGGGAGTGTGCTCTGCACATGACCGAGCGAGGACGCCGAGATGCGCCGGTCAGGCGCCCGCAGTCATGCCGTCCAAATCGCGGCGCAGCTCCTTTAGCTCGTCGCGGATGCGGGCGGCCTCCTCGAAGCGGAGATCGTCGGCGGCGGCGAGCATCTCCTCCTCGAGCGTGACGATCGTGCGCTCGAGCTCCTCGGGACTGGCGAAGTCGCCGCCCGACCTGCGCCGGCGGCGTTTCGGCGCCCGGTCCTCCATCGCCAGGAACTCGGCCATCTCGGAGATGCCCTTGCGCACGGTCTCCGGCGTGATCCCGTGCTCCTCGTTGTAAGCGAGCTGGATCGCCCGGCGGCGATCGGTCTCGCGCATCGCGGCGCGCATCGCGTCGGTCTCCCGGTCCGCATACATCAGCACCCGCCCGTTGACGTTGCGCGCGGCGCGGCCGATCGTCTGCACGAGGCTCGTCTCGCCGCGCAGGAAGCCCTCCTTGTCGGCGTCGAGGATCGCCACCAGCGAGACCTCGGGCAGGTCGAGCCCCTCGCGCAGCAGGTTGACGCCGACCAGCACGTCGTACTCGCCGAGGCGCAGCTCGCGGATGATCTGGATCCGTTCCAGCGTGTCGATCTCCGAGTGCAGGTAGCGCACCTTGATCCCGTACTCGAGCAGGTAGTTGGTCAGGTCCTCGGCCATCTTCTTGGTCAGGGTGGTGACGAGGACGCGGTCGCCGGCGTCGGCGCTGGCTTTGATCTCGTTCATCAGGTCGTCGATCTGGTTCTTCGTCTCGCGCAGCTCGATCGCCGGGTCGACGATCCCCGTCGGTCGCACGATCTGCTCGACCGTGCGCGAGGACTCGGCCCGCTCGAACGGCCCCGGCGTCGCCGAGACCATGACCAGCTGGTCGACGCGGTCGAGGAACTCGTCGAACTTGAGCGGCCGGTTGTCGATCGCCGAGGGCAGGCGGAAGCCGTAGTCGATCAGCGTCTGCTTGCGCGAGCGATCGCCCTCGTACATGCCGCCGATCTGCGGGATCGTCTGGTGGGACTCGTCGACGAAGACGACGAAGTCGTCCGGGAAGTAGTCGATCAGCGTGTGCGGCGGGCTGCCGGGCGGGCGGCCGTCGAGGATGCGGGAGTAGTTCTCTATCCCGGAGGTGAAGCCGAGCTCCTTGAGCATCTCGATGTCGTAGGCGGTGCGCTGGCGCAGCCGGTGGGCCTCCAGCTGCTTGCCTTCCTCCTCGAGCTCGGCGGTGCGCGAGTTCAGTTCGTGGCGGATTTCCTCCACGGCGCGCTCCAGGGTCTCGTCCTTGGTGACGTAGTGGGAGGCCGGCCAGACCGAGACGTGGTCGATCGTGTCGAGGATCTCCCCGGTGAGCGGGTCGAAGTGCTGGATCGACTCGATCTCCTCGCCGAAGAGGGCGATCCGGTACGCCGACTCGGCGTATGACGGCATGATCTCCAGCACCTCGCCGCGCACCCGGAAGGCGCCGCGGCCGAGGACCGAGTCATTGCGCTGGTACTGCATCTTGACCAGCTTGCGCAGCACCTCGTCGCGGTCGATCGACTCGCCGACCTTGAACAGCTGCATTTTTTCGTTGTAGACCTGCGGAGAGCCGATCCCGTAGATGCAGGAGACCGAGGCGACGATGATCACGTCGCGGCGGGCGAAGAGGGCGGCCGTGGCGGCGTGCCGCAGGCGGTCGATCTCATCGTTGATCGAGGAGTCCTTCTCGATGTAGAGGTCCTGGGCCGGGACGTAGGCCTCGGGCTGGTAGTAGTCGTAATAGGAGACGAAGTACTCGACTGCGTTGTCCGGGAAGAACTCGCGGAACTCGTTGCAGAGCTGCGCCGCCAGGGTCTTGTTGTGGGCGATGACGAGGCTGGGCCGCTGCACCGCCGCGATCGTCGCCGCCATCGTGAAGGTCTTGCCGGTCCCCGTCGCCCCGAGCAGCGTCTGGAAGCGCTCCCCCTGCTCCAACCCCTCGGCCAACCCGGCGATCGCCTTCGGCTGGTCGGCGGTCGGCGTGTAGGCGGGGTTGAGCTCGAACTCGGGCACCGGATGACCATAGCGTGGCGACTTACCCCCCCATTGAAGGGAGGTAAGTCGCCACACGCTAGCCTGCCCGCGATGAACCGCTCGCAGAAAGCGCTCGCGGCCTTCTTCGCCTTCGCCGGGGCGATGCACTTCGTCATCCCCCGCGCCTACGAGGCGATGATGCCGCCCTCGCTGCCGCGCCACCGCGAGGCCGTGATCGTCAGCGGCATCGCCGAGATCGCCGGCGGCGCGGCCGTCCTGCCCGTCCGCACGCGCTCCTTCGCCCGTTGGTGGCTGCTGGCACTGCTGGTGGCCGTCTTCCCCGCCAACGTGCACATGGCGGTCAACCCGGAGCAGGTCCGCGGCCTGGACCTGAAGCGCCTGCCGCGCTGGGCCCTCTGGGCCCGGCTGCCGCTGCAGCCGCTGGCGATGCTCTGGGTCTGGCGGGCGACTCGCGCCTGCGCGAAGTAGGATAAACGCGAGAGTTCCGGTTGTATACGACCGTCTGTAGTACCGCTGTCGTCAAACACAGAGAATTCCGCCGATGAAACCACGCGACCGATTCGCCACCAGCCTGCGCAAAGCGCGACTCAAAGCCGAGGTCTCCCAGGAGGAGCTGGGCTTCCGCTGCGACCTGCACCGCACCGAGATCTCGCTCCTCGAGCGCGGCGGTCGCGAGCCGCGGCTCGGCACGATCATCAAGCTCTCGAGCGCCCTTGGCGTGACGCCCGAAGAACTGTGCACCGGGATCTCCTGGAACGTCAAGTCACAGAAGTTCGTCTTCAAAAAATAGGGCGTTCCGGCGCAATCCCGGCAGGGGTTTCACTTAACTTTTTCGAAGGCTTGGGCTGCGGCTGACGCCCGACGCAGTCGACGAAAAAGTACAAGACGTTTCACCCCTACCGGGATTGCGCCCAAGCGTGCTTTATGTGCAGGCAATCCACTCCCCTCGACGCCAGAGGTTCCGCTGGCCCGAAAAGCCGAAGGGATCAGGGTAAGAATTGTTCTATGAGGCCGCCGGCGGGGCCTAGGAAGTTCTGCAGGTTGTCGAGCAGGGAGCGGGCGTTTTGGATCAGTTCGATCGCCTGGTCGAGCGGGATGTTCCGCAGGGTCACGCGCAGCGGCGCGGCCAGGAGGGGGCTGAGGGCGCCGGCGCGTTCGGCGTCGTCGACGGCGCGCAGCAGGCCGGCGCGGACCGCCCTCGCGAGTTCCGCGTCGTCGAGGCCGTAGCGCTGGATGAAGCGTTCGCGCGCGGCCGGCGTCGCCAGGGCCCGCGCCAGGGTCTCGCGGCTGACGCCGAGCTTGCAGGCGGCGCCGTCGAGCGCCGAGAGCGAGAACTGTTCGGCGATCTGCTCGAGGCCTTCGGGGTTGCGCCAGGGCCGCGGCTTGCAGGGATCCTGCACCTTGGCCGGCTCATAGGAGGCTCCCCCCGCCGCCAGGTAGGCGAAGACGAGCGCAAGCGATGCAATCGTCGCGACGGCGATCAGGAGGCCGCCCCTGTCGCGCCCGCTCACAGGTCGACCCTCCGCGACAGCCCGATCGGGACGAGGGCCAGCAGGCCGAGCAGAGCGCCGAGGCCGAAGGACGGGCTGAAGGCGTGGGTCGCCGCGCGGTCGAGCTGGTCCTGCAGTTCTTCGCGCAGGCCGATCACGTCGGCCCGGTCGCCGGGATCGCTCGGCAGCGGTTCGAAGGCCGGCCCGATCGTCGGCACCTTCCCCCGCTCGCCTTCGAGCCGGTCGGCGATCTTCTGCGCGAGTTCCAGCTTCAGCAGCGGGTTCACCCTCGCATCCAGCACCACCGCGGTGCCGGCGTCGATTGCGTCGTGGCGCTGCTGGGCGATGTCATGGGTGAAGACCGGCGTCAACACGATCAGGCCGATCGCCACCCCGGCGTGGCGGGCGGAGATCGTCCAACCACCGTGGATCGCCTGCGGAGCCCTGCCCATCAGCGCCGTCTCGGTAAGCGCCGAGAGGACGAGGGCGAGGCCGACGCCGACGAGCACCTGCGGCGGCAGGGTCAGCGCCACGGTTGCCTTGGGCAGCAGGGCCAACCCGCCGAGCCCCCCCGCGATCAGGATCGAGCCGGCGGCCGCGCGCGCCCTCTCGCTGCCGAGGGCGGGACCGATGCGAGCGCCGAGCAGCGCCGCCAGGGGCATCACGGAGACGACGATCGCGGCCCCGATCGGGCTCAGCCGCCAGCCTTCGATCAGCAGCAGGACGAGCAGGAAGAGCGCCGCGGCGATCGCCGCCGAGACCATCGCCAGGGCGAGGTTGGCGAGCAGGTGCGGCCGACCGGTGCGGCGCAGCTCGGCGGAGACGATCGCGGTCGAGGCCTCGTGGCGGGCGACGGCGAGCACCGGGATCCCGGCGGCGATCGCGACCGGCGCCTGGAGCAGGAAGATCGACTGCCAGGAGACGAGCTCGGTCAGCAGGCCGCCGACGGCCGGGCCGAGAGCGGCGCCGGTCGCCCCTGCCGTGGCCCAGACGGCGACCGCGCGACGCTCGCTGCCGACCGTTGCGGGCAGGAGCTCCAGCACCGCGGTGACCGCCAGGGCGCCGCCCAGCGCCTGCACGCAGCGGGCCGCGACCAGGGTGCTGAGATGCTCGGAGAGGCCGCAGGCGATCCCCGCGCCGGCGAAGACGGCGAGGCCGATCGCAGCGGCGCGCCCGGGCCCCATCCGGCGTGCCAGGTGAGCCGCCGGAACCGCGGCGAGGGCCATCACCAGGTTGAACGAGACCAGCACCCAGGTGACGCCGGCGACGCTCGTGTCGAGGTCGCGGTAGATCTGCGGCAGAGCCAGGACGACGATCGAGGAGTCGGCCAGGATGAGGCCGACGGCGACGGCGAGCGCCGTCCTCCTGGGCCGTGGCGCGGCGCTCACCGGTAACCGAGCTCCGTCGGGTACTTCTCGCGATAGGCGCGCTGCTTGTCGAGGACGCCTTCGACGTAGGCGCGCGTTTCGGGGAAGGGGATGCTCGCCACGGTCAGGCCGCTCCCGCCCCAGCGGTCGGCGTTCGCCGGGCCGGCGTTGTAGGCGGCCAGGGCCGCGACCACGTCGCCTTCGTAGCGGTCGAGCAGTTCATGCAGGAGAAAGGTGCCATAGCGGATGTTTATTTCAGGGTCCGAGAGGTCGCCGAGCTGAAAGGTCGTGCCGCCGGAGAGGCGCTCGATTTCGCTCGCCGCCTCGGGCGTGATCTGCATCAGCCCCCGCGCGCCGGCGTCCGAGGTCCGGTCTTCGAACTTCGACTCGGAGTAGATGACCGCCGCGATCAGCGCGGCGTCGACGTGCTTTTCCCGCGACTGCTGACGGATGATGTCCTCGTGGCGCAGCGGCAGCGTCAGCTCCTGGATCGCGTCCTCGAACTTGGCCGGCAGGCCCAGCGCCAGCGCCACGAGGACCGCCCCGGCGACAGCCGCCCCACCGACGAGCAGGCGTCGCCGCCACCTCGCCTTCCGTCTCATCCACGGAGCTTCTCGATGAGGGCGGACAGCTCCCGCTCGAGATCCTCGACGCTGCCGTCGTTCTCGACCACGTGCTCGGCCCGGCTGGCCTTCTCCGCCTGGCTCAGCTGGCGCGCCTCGCGCTCCTCGACGAGCGCGTGCCCGCGACTGGCGGCCCGCTCGCGGCGCACCCCGTCGGAGACGACGACCGCGACGGTCGTGTCGAAGACCCCCTCCATGCCCGACTCGAACAGCAGCGGAACCTCGACCACGGCCACCTCTGCGCCGTCGGGAACAGACGCAATCCAGCCGCCGATCCGCTCCCCCACGAGCGGGTGGATCTGGCCCTCGAGCCACTTCAGCTCCTCCGCGTCGGCGAAGACGATCGAGCCGATCCGGTTGCGGTCCACCTCGCCCCCGGGCGCCACCTCCTCCCCCCAGCGCTCGACCAGGCGCGGCAGCAGCGGCTCGCCCTCGAGCAGCTCATGCACGACCGCGTCGCTGGAGATCGTCTGCGCCCCAAGCCGCTCGAACGCCGCAAGCGCCTCGGACTTCCCAGCCGCGATCCCGCCGGTGAGCCCAATGGTGAGCGGTCGGCTCACGACCCCCGCTCAGTCCTGCTCTGACTCGCCGTCCTGCTCGGGCTCGGAATCGGACTGGGACTCTTCCTCGCCCGCGGCCTCGTCGACCGAATCCGGCGCATCCGGCCGATCCTCAGCCGCTTCCCCCTCATGAGCCTCCCCGGGGTCCCCGGACTCCTCAGCAGGCGCCTCCGCAACAGGCTCCTCGACAGCTTCCGCAGCGGGAACCTCGGCAACAGGCTCCTCGACCTCGGCTTCGGGCTCCTCAGCGTCAGCCTCAACGGTCTCTCCAGCGGGTGGCGTCGCAGGGGGGACCGCCTCCGAGGAAGCTTCAGCTACCGCAGGAGGCGGTGGGTCCCCTGCGGCGACAGGACCCGCTGGCTGAGACCCCTCAGGCGTGTCCTCGACAGGACCCGCGGGCTGAGACGTCTCGTCCTGCGTGTCCTCCGCGGCCGAGGCGATCTGCTCGCCGAGATCCCCCATCGGCATGTTCTGCCCCTCGACCCGCTTGATGCTGAGCGAGAGCCGCCGCCGCTCCTCGTCGATCTCGAGGATCTTCACGTTCAGCGTCGAGTTCGGCTCCACGACCTCGCTCGGGCTCTCGACGTGGTGGTCGGCGAGCTCGGAGATGTGGACCAGGCCCTCGACCCCGGGCAGGATCTCGACGAAGGCGCCGAAGGCGACGACCTTGGTGACCGTGCCCTCGAGCACGTCGCCGGAGCGGTGGGTGCTGATCACCCGCTGCCACGGGTCCTCCTGGGTCTGCTTGAGGCCGAGCGAGATGCGCTGGCGGTCGCGGTCGATGTCGAGCACTTTGATCCGCACCGTGTCGCCGATCGAGACGACCTCGGAAGGATGGTTGACGTGGCTCCAGGAGAGCTCGGAGATGTGGATCAGGCCGTCGATCCCGTCGAGGTCGACGAAGGCGCCGAAGTCGACGATGTTGGAGATCTTGCCCTCGACGACCTGGCCCGGCTCGAGCCGGCCGAGGATCTGCTCGCGGACCTCCTTGCGCTCTTCCTCGAGCACGGCGCGACGCGAGAGCACGACGTTGTTGCGGCTGCGGTTGAGCTCGATCACTTTGCACTCGAGCGTCTGGCCGAGGAACTCGTCGAGGTTGTGGACGCGGCGGATGTCGACCAGCGAGGCGGGCAGGAAGCCGCGCACCCCGAGGTCGAGGATGAGACCGCCCTTGACGACCTCGATCACGTTGCCTTCGACCGGTTCGCCGGACTCGGCAGCGGCCTCGATGCGGCGCCAGGCCTTCTCGAAGCGGGCGCGTTTCTTGGAGAGGACGAGGCGTCCCTCCGCGTCCTCTTTGGTGAGGACCAGCGCGTCGACCTCCTCGCCCAGCCCGACCTCGTCGGCCGGGTCGACCGACTTGCGGATCGAGAGCTCGGTCGAGGGGATGACGCCCTCGGACTTGTAGCCGATGTCGACGAGGACCTCGTCCTTGTCGATGCGGACGACCTTGCCCTTGACGACGTCGCCCTCGTCGAAGGAGACCATCGTCGCCGCGTAGTTGGGAACGACTTTGCCGTCGACTTCGACGAGCAGGCCGCCGGATCCCTCCACGGGGGAACCGTTCGCAGCAGGGGTGATGGTCGTATCGGTCACGGACACAGCGGCGAATAATGGCAGAAACAGCCGCCGCTTCCTCAGCCGCCCCCGGACGCGAAGCGGAGGAGGCGGCACCAATGATGCCCCGCGTCCGGGAGCGGCGGGAGATACCCTGCACGTCGTGCCGGTGCGCGCGACCAAACGCGGCGACGAACGGGTTCCCCTTTCAGGAGCGCACGACGTGCTGATCTGCGGCGCCAGCTTCGCCGGCCTCTCGGTCGCCCGCGAGCTGGCCGGCAGCGGCGCCGACGTCCTCGTCGTCGACCGCTACGAGATCGGCGAGCGGCAGACCTCGGCCTGCGGCATCCCGACCGAGTGGCTGAGGAGCACCGGGCTAATCGGCGCCGAGCGCCAGCGCTTCGACTCGCTGCTGATCCACACGCCCCACGGCAGCAGGCGCTACCGGCTTCCCTGGACCTTCTCCACCTTCGACTACCGCGAGCTCTGCCAACTGCTCTGGGCGCAGTGCGACGCGCGCTTCGAGACGGCGAAGGTGAATGGGCGGGCCGCGCCGGCCAACGGCGAGGGGTCGATCGCGGTCGAGACCGACCGCGGCTTGCTCTCGGCGCCGCTCGTCGTCGACGCGCTCGGCTGGCGCCGGGTGCTGGCCTCGGGGGACGGCTTCCAGCCCCCCGACGCGCCGCTCTCGCGCGGCCTCGAGGTGCATCCCGGCGGCAGCAGCGAGGACCTCGAGGTCTGGATCGACCGGCGCTATGTGCCGGCCGGCTACGGCTGGTCGTTCCCCGCCCGGGACGAGCTGCGGATCGGCGTCGGCTCCTTCGACCCGCGCTTCCACGTGCGCGAGACGACCGAGCTGCTGGCCGAGGACCTGGGACGGGACCGGGTTCGCTACCAGGGGAACTGGATCCCGCACAAGCTGCGCCGGGCGACCGAGGGCGGCGTCTTCTTCGCCGGCGACTCGGCGGGCCATTGCCTGCCGCTGACGGCGGAGGGGATCAGGACCGCGATCTACTTCGGCCTCGCCCTGGGACGCGAGCTGCGCGGCGTCTACGAGGGGAGCCAGGACCGCGAGCGCGCCGCCGCCCGCTACGCCGCCTACCACGACTCGCACGAGTGGAAGTTCCGCTGGATGCTGCGCGTGCAGAAGCTGGTGCCGCGGATCCCACCGCGGCTGCTGGGCCCGATGATCCGGCTGCTGGGCTCGAAGCGCCTCGTCGACTGGTCCTTCGAGCACTACCTGCGGATCGCGCCGCCGCCCTCAGCGGACGACGAGAACGGTGCCCGCCATCAGCAGGACGACGCCGATCACCCGCTCGGGGCTGAGTGGGACCTGGTCGAGGCCGAACAGGCCTAGCCGGTCGATCGCCACCGAGGCGGTCAGCTGGCCGGCGATCGTCGCCGCGGCCACCCCACCGGCGCCGACTACGGAGACCGCGATCAGCGCGTTGGTGACGTAGACGGCGCCGAGCAGGCCGCCGAGCAGGTAGTACCAGCTGACGTCGAAGGTCGAGTCCAGGCCCCCCGCCTTGCCGCTGAGTACGACGATCGCGGCGAGCGCGATCGTGCCGACGCCGAAGGAGACGAGCGCCGCGGGCAGGCTGCCGGTCGATTTCCCCAGCCCGGCGTTGATCGGCGCCTGCAGCGCGATCAGGCCGCCGGCGAGGGCGGTGAGGACGACGGCCAGGCCCTTATCCACGAAGGGGGCCCGGCTCGAGCGTGATCTTGGCATGGCTGGCGTGTTGCATCGAACGAAGGTCCGGCGTAGGTGAACCTGCGCGCTGTCATATCAGTAACCCGGGAGGATCGAGCCGCAGATGCCACCAGCAGAGGGACTCGCGTCCCGCCTCTTTCTCGCTCCGGCGCTGCGTGCGCAGCCGGACCGGCGATTGGTGAGGCTCGTGCGCGAAGGGTACGAGACCGCCTTCGAGGAGATCGTCCGCCGCTACGGCCGTCCGCTGGGCCGCTACGCGGCTTCGATCGTCGGCGGCCGCTCCGAGGACGTGCTCCAGGATGCCTTCGCCAAGGCCCTGCCGGCGCTGCTGCGCGACGAGGCCGAGATCGACCTGCGGCCGTGGCTGTTCAGGATCGTCCGCAACACCGCGCTCAACGACCTGCGTGACAGCCCGCCGTCGCCGGAGCTCCTCGCGGAGGCGCTGGCGGGGGGCAGAAACCCCGTCGACGAGCTCGAGCAGCGCGAGGAGCTCGCCGACCTGATGCGGCGCCTGCAGGCCCTGCCCGAGCCGCAGCGGGCCGCGATCGTGATGCGCGAGCTGGAGGGGCTGGGCCACGAGGAGATCGCCGCGGCCCTCGGCCTGACCGGCGGCGGCGCCCGCCAGGCGATCTACCGGGCGCGACAGGCGCTGCGCGACGGCGCCGGGATGCTGCTGCCGCTTCCCCTCCTCCGGCTGCTGGCCGACCACGGCGGCGAAGCCGCCGGGACCGGCGGCGCGATTGCGGCGGCAGGGGCATCCGCCGGCGGCGCGGGAGCGGGCGGTGCGATCAAGGTCGGCGTCCTTGCAGCCCTCCTCGCCGGTTCGGTCGGCGCGGGGGTCGCCGTCCACGACCACCGCAAGGACAACCCCGCTGGATCGCATGGGGCGACCGCCGTCACGAGCGCAGCGCCCGGTCGGGGCCCGACGGCCTCGACCAGACTCGCCGACGCGGTCCTTACGAGCGGTCCCCGGCGCCCCGGCCAAAGACGGCATGGAGCGGGCAGCGGCCAGGGCTCCGGCGGGGCCTCGGGTACGACGGGGAGGGGAACGGCGGTGCAGGTCGGCGAGCGCCTCCAGGGCTCCGGTGGGGGACCCGGCTCGTCGTCCGGTCCGGGGCGGCGCCACGGCGAGCGGCACGGCGGGCAAAGCTCGAGGGACGACTTCGACGGCGATGAATCCTCCGGCCGCAGCGGCCGGGGAGGCTCGGACTCGGGGCACAGCGGTGGCAGCGACCACGTCGAAGGAAATGAATCTCACAGTGGCCACGGAGACGGCGGCCCTGGCGACGACCTTCTCTCCTCCGAAAGCGGCAGCTCCGGGCGCGGCGGCTCGGGCGGGGGGGACGAATCGAGCAGCGGCTCAGGCGGAAACAGCGGCCCGGGAGGCGGAGGTTCGAGCTCGGGAGAGAGCCCGGACAGCGTCGCTTCTCCCCCACCCGCCGAAGCGAGCTCGGAAGAAAAGGGCGGCTCGGGCGATTCCGGCGGCTCGGGTTCCGGCGGCGATTCCTCTTACGACGGCTCCCGCGACGGTGGACAGGAGTACGAATCGCCGTGATCTTCGTCCCCCGCCGGGGTTCTCCGGTCGAAGCGTCTTCGCTCGAATCCACTCAACCAGGAGGAACAAAGATGAATCCGCACGGCAATCGAACCCGGCTCGCGGGAGTGCTGGTCGCAGTTGCCGCGGCCCTGGCGCTCGTAGCGCTGCCCGGAATCGCCTCGGCGCACCACGGCCACGACAGCCTGGCCGACGCCGGCACGATCCAGTCCTTCGACCCCGAAAGCGGCGTCCTCACGATCGAACTGGCCGAAGGCGGCAGCGTCAGCGGCCTGGTCACGCCTCGCACGCACATCCACTGCGACAACGGACGCCATCGAGGCCGGGACGGCCTGCGCCACGCGGCCACTACGTCCGACCGGGGACCGGGAGGCGGCGGTGACGACGGCGAAGGCGAGGACAACCATCGCCAGGGCGAAGAAGAGCCCGGCGACGACAACCATGCCAACGGCGACGACCCGCCCGGGCACGACGGGACCGCCCCCGGTCGCAGCGAGGGCCCGGGGCGCGGGGACGGGCACGGCGAGAGCTGCGGTACCGGCGACCTGACTGCCGGCAAGACGGTCAGGTTCGCCGACCTCGTCCTGGTCGACGGCAAGGCGATCTGGTCGATCGTCGCGCTGCCGAAGAGCGAAGAAGAAACCGCCGGCTAGGGAGGGAGAGCGGCGAGGCGGGCTACTTGGCGTCGAGCCAGTCCGGGCCCACGCCGATGTCCACCTCCAACGGCGGATCGAGCTGGTAGGCGGCGCACATCTCGCGCCGCACCAGCCCGGTCGCGTCGTCCATCTCCTCCGGCGGGCCCTCGAAGAGGAGCTCGTCGTGGATCTGCAGCACCAGCCGGGTCTTCGCCTCGCGCTCGGCGAGCGCGTTCTGGCAGCGCACCATCGCCAGCTTGATGATGTCGGCCGCCGTCCCCTGAATCACCGTGTTGACGGCGAGGCGCTCGCCGAGACGGCGCGTGTTGGGATTGCCGGAGCGCAGCTCGGGGATCGGGCGGCGCCGGCCGAGCAGGGTGCGCACGTAGCCCTCCTCCTGCGCGCGCTCGACCACCTGCTCGCGAAAGGCGCGCACCGCCGGGAACCGCTCCAGGTAGCGAGCGACGAATTCCTCGCCCTCCTTGCGCGGGATGTTGAGCCGGTCGGAGAGGCCGAAGCCGGTGAGGCCGTAGACGATGCCGAAGTTCACCATCTTCGCCTTAGAGCGCTGGCCGACGTCGACGTCCTCACGTGAGATCTCGAAGACCTCGGCCGCGGTTGCGGCGTGGACGTCTTCGCCGGCCCGGAAGATCTCCTTCAGCACCTCCTCCTCGGCGACGTGGGCGAGCACGCGCAGCTCGACCTGGCTGTAGTCGGCGGAGAGCAGGCGGGCGCCGAGCTCGGCGACGAAGCAGGCGCGCACCGGGCGGCCGATCTCGGTGCGGATCGGGATGTTCTGCAGGTTGGGGTTGGTGCTGGAGAGGCGCCCGGTCGTGGTCGAAGCCTGGTTGAAGGTCGTGTGGACGCGCCCGGTGTCCGGGTCGATCAGGTCGGGCAGCGAGTCGAGGTAGGTGTTCTTCAGCTTGGTCAGCTCGCGCCAGCTCTCGATCTTCTCGACGATCGGGTGCTCGTCGCGGATCTGGGCGAGCACGCGGGCGTCGGTCGAGAAGCCCGTCTTGCCGCGCCTCTTCTTCGTCAGGCCGAGCTTCTCGAAGAGGATGCGGCCGACCTGCTGCGGCGAGCCGATCGTGAACTCCTCCTCGGCCAGCTCGAAGATCTCCTTCTCCAGGGTCGCGATCCGCTCGCCGAAGCCGGCGCCGACCTCGGCCAGGCGCTCGGCATCGAGCTTCAGCCCCTCGCGCTCCATCGCCCCGAGGACGTGGACCAGCGGCAGCTCGACCTCGCGCAGGAGCGAGGTCAGCTCGAGCTGCTCGAGACGGGGTCGCTGGTTGTCGGCGAGAGCAGCGACCAGGCGCGCTTCCTCGGGGGCGTCGAGCCCGGCCTCGACCTCCTCTCCCAACGCCATCTGGCCGTCCTCCTCGTCACTCTCGGCGGTTGCGCCCTCGGCGAGGCCGATGCCGGCGTCGGCGGCGAGCTCGGTCAGCTCGTAGGTGCGCCGCTGCGGCTCGAGCAGATAGGCGGCAAGCAGCGTGTCGTGGTCGAGGGTCAGCTCGATCCCCTCTCGCGCCGCGGCGGCGAGCAGGCCGTGGCGGCCGCCGCCGAGCGACTTGATGTCGTGGGCGGCGAGCGGGCGGCCGGCCAGCGCGACGGCGAGCTCGTCGAGGGTCGAGTTGCCCGCGATCGTGCGCTCGTCCTGCGTCGCGGCCCAGCGCTCGGCGGCGATCCCGAGCGCGACCGGGCCGTCGCCGAGATCGTCCGGGGTCCCCTCCTCGACCTCGACCGCCAGCTCCTGCTCGACGCTGCGACCGGGCACGGCCTCGCCTTCGGGCAGCGCTTCTTCGAGCCGCTCCAACACCGCCCGCAGCTCGAACTCCCGCATGAAATCGCGCAAGGCGCCTCGATCGGGCTCCGAGTCCATCGCCCCGGCCAGGTCGACGCCGGTGTCGATCTCGTACTGCAGCGTCGCCAGCTGCTTGGACATGCGCGCGTCCTCGGCGTGCTCGACCAGGTTCTGCTTGCGCTTGGCGCCGGAGATCTCGTCGACGCTGGCCAGGACCCGCTCCAGCGTGCCGAATCGCTGCAGCAGCTGGGTGGCGGTCTTCTCGCCGATCCCGGGCACCCCGGGGATGTTGTCGGAGGTGTCGCCGCGCAGCCCCATCAGGTCGGTGATCAGCTCCGGCGGCACGCCGTAGCGCTCCTCCACCGCCGCCTCGTCGTAGATCTTGGTCTCGGTGATCCCGCGCGAGGTGCTCATCACCCGCACGCCGGGACCGACGAGCTGGTAGGCGTCGCGGTCGCCGGTCACGACCATCACGTCGATCCCCTCTTCGCGGGCCTGGCGACTGAGCGAGGCGATCACGTCGTCGGCCTCATAGCCCTCGACCTTGACGTTGGTGTAGCCGAACGCCTCGACCAGCGGCATCAGGTGCGGCCACTGCTCGCGCAGCAGGTCTGGGCGCGGTTTGCGCTGCGCCTTGTAGAGGTCGTAGGTGACCTCGCGTCCGGACATGCCCGCGTCCCAGGCGACGACCACGCCGGCCGGATGGTGCTCGTCGATGATCTTGACCAGCATCGAGGCGAGCCCGTAGATCGCGTTCGTCGGCCGCCCGTCGCTGGTCCCGATCGACTCCGGCAGGGCGAAGAACGCCCGGTAGGCGAGCGAGTTGCCGTCGATCAAGAAGAGCTCGGGCTTGGCGGAGGAGTCAGGGGACATCGGCGCCAACTCTAAGGGCAGCGCCGACGACCTCCGCGACCAATTGCGGCTCCTCGTCCAGCTGCTTTCCGGCCAGGTGGATCACTTCGAAGCCCCGCGCGCGCAGATCTAGGTCGCGACCCCGGTCATCCTCGAACGCGGCGAGCCCTCGGTGAGCGGCGTACCCGTCGGTTTCGACGACGAGCTTGCGGTCTCGCCAGAGGAAGTCGACGAGGTGCCGCCCGACGCGCACGTTGACCTCGGGCGCAGGGAGTCCCCGCCGGCGACACAGATTCAGGAAGTCCCGCTCCAGGTCGCTGCGGGTCCGGTCGCGCCGGTCGACCTCGTCGATCGGCAGGCCCAGCACGTTCGCCTGCCGGACAGCCCGCCTCAGCTCCCATGGCGAGATCAACCGGCCCGCGCCCCTCGACACCCGCCTGAGGTCCGCGATCGTCTTCGCCGGGGTCGTGACGGCGATGCCGTCTCGAAGCGTCACCGAGGCTGGCAGGAGAGCAAGGCTGCGGTGCAGGCGAATGCCACGGCGTCTTCGTCGTCCCCGATCGCCGGGAACGGAGATGTCGGCCGGGCCCTCCGAAAGCGGAAGCAACTCCCACAACTGCGCGGCGCTGCGATGACTCAGCGCGGCCCCCCAGTAGTCGAGGACGGGCATGCTCGGGAGATCGAGGTCATGGGCATCCTCATCTCGACAGTCCGCCAATGTGCTTCCGTCCAGCACGCCTTCGTGAGCTGCACCGGCCGCCCTGCCGCATGCGATCACGGCAGCCATCCACACAGCCTTGCTCGACCGTGCCGGATGACCGACCGCGTAAACCCCGCGGTGAACGTGGTGCAGCCTTCCCACGCGGACGCGGTGCCTCACGCGGTGCTTGTCCAGCCCCACTGCGCGCAGCTGCTCAACCGACACCACGCCATGCTGCCGAGCGGCCACCACAGCGATCGCTGCATCCGGAATGGCGCGTTGGTCGCACATATTGCGACTAAGGAGCCAGGGAACATCGATTCTCCCCTTGTCAGCCCGACTTGCTTCGCCGCGCGTGCGCTCTCCGAAGAGGAACTAGAAAGGACAGCCCAAAGCGGCGATCGCCGATAGGGCCGCGATTTTCCCCCTGCTGGGGGACCGGGAATACCCGCACACCGCGAGCGTACCCGAAGACGGCGGACGGGCCCGGGCGACGAATCTGATTCGATAGCCGCTCATGGCCGTCAGCGCGCAATACAGCGTCACGATCCGGGTCGAGCTCGATGCCCGGCAGGAGCCCCTGGGCAAGCTGACTGCGTCGATCGCCGAGGCGGGCGGGCAGCTGCAGGGCGTCGACCTGGTGCCCGGCGCGGGCGGCGAGGGCAAGCGGGTGCGCGAGTTCACGATCGACGCCCAGGACCGGCCCCACTGGGAGCAGATCCTGCGGGCGATCGGCTCGACCCGGGGCGCCAAGGTGCTCGACTACGTCGACCGCACGATGCAGATGCACCGCGGCGGCAAGATCTCGGTCGAGAACAAGTACCCGCTGAAGACGCGCGACGACCTCTCGATGGCCTACACGCCGGGCGTCGCCCGCGTCTGCGAGGACATCCACGCCGACCGCGCCAAGGCCTTCGAGTACACGATCAAGAAGAACACCGTCGCCGTCGTCTCAGACGGCAGCGCCGTCCTCGGCCTCGGCAACATCGGCCCGGAGGCGGCGATGCCGGTTATGGAGGGCAAGGCGATGCTGTTCAAGGAGTTCGCCGAAGTCGACGCCTTCCCGATCTGCCTCGACACCCAGGACACCGAGGAGATCATCAAGGCCGTCGAATTGATCGCCCCGACCTTCGGCGGCATCAACCTCGAGGACATCTCCGCCCCGCGCTGCTTCGAGATCGAGGAGCGGCTGAAGAAGACGCTCGACATTCCCGTATTCCACGACGACCAGCACGGCACGGCCGTGGTCACGATGGCGGCGCTGTTCAACGCGCTGAAGATCGTCGGCAAGCCGATCGAGCAGCTGCGCGTGCTCGTCGTCGGCCTCGGCGCCGCGGGCGTGGCGGTGACCAAGATGATGCTCGCCTCCGGGGTGACCCACGTCGTCGGCTGCGACCGCCAGGGCGCCCTCTCGACCGAGCGCGAGGATTACCAATCCGGCGAGATGAGCGGGATCAAGCGCTGGTACGCGGAGAACTCCAACCCGGAGAAGCTCAGCGGGCAGCCCGCCGACGTGATCGAGGGGATGGACCTCTTCGTCGGCCTGTCCGGGCCGGGGATCATCTCGGCGGAGGCGCTGAGCAAGATGAATGATGACGCGATCGTCTTCGCGATGGCCAACCCGACCCCCGAGGTGATGCCCGAGGACGCCGCCCCCTACGTGCGGATCATGGCGACGGGACGCTCCGATTACCCGAACCAGATCAACAACGTGCTCTGCTTCCCCGGCATCTTCCGCGGCGCGCTCGACGCCGGCTCGCCCAACATCACCGAGGAGATGAAGCTCGCCGCCGCCAAGGGCATCGCGATCGCGGTCACCGAGGAGGACCTCTCCGAGGACTACATCATCCCCAGCGTCTTCAACCGCGAAGTCGCCCCCCTTGTCGCAAAGGCCGTCGTCGAGGAGGCCAAGCGCGAGGGCCTCGCGCGCTTCAGCGAGGAGACCGGCACCTTCTCCACCGTCGAGGTGGGCTGATCCGGTGCGCGTCCTAGTCAGCGGAGCGAGCGGCTTCATCGGCTCGGCGCTCTGCGACGCGCTGCTCGCCCGCGGCGACAGCGTCATCGGCCTCTCGCGCGACCCACAACGCGCCCGCGGCACAAACCCGGGCGTCATCTGGCATGCCTGGGAGCCGACCCTCGAACGTCCGCCAGCGGCGGCCTTCGAGAACGTCGACGGCGTCGTCAACCTCGAGGGCGAGAAGATCAACCAGCGCTGGAGCGAGGACGCCAAGCGGCGGATCATGGAGAGCCGCCGCACCGGCACGCACAACCTGGTCGCGGCGATCGCCGGGCTGGAGCGCAAGCCGAGGGTCCTCGTCAACGGCTCGGCGATCGGCTTCTACGGCGACCGCGGCGAGGCGATCGTCGACGAGTCGGCCGAATCCGGTGAGGGCTACGACGCCGAGGTCGTGCGCGCCTGGGAGGCCGCGGCGCGGGAGGTCGAGGCTCTCGGCGTGCGCCTCGTCATCGTCCGCACCGGGCATGTCCTGGACCCGCGCGGCGGCCTGCTCGGCGAGCTCCTCCCTCCCTTCAGGCTCGGCCTCGGCGGTCCGATCGCCGGCGGGCGCCAGTACATGTCGTGGGTCCACATCGACGACGAGGTCGGGATCCTGCTCTGGGCGCTCGACAACGAGCGGGTCAGCGGCACGATCAACTCGACCGCCCCCAACCCGGTCACCAACCGCGAGCTCGCCCAGGCGCTCGGCCGCGCCCTGAGACGGCCCGCCTCGGTGCCGGTGCCGGGCTTCGTCCTCGACCTCAAATTCGGCTCGGAGTTCGGGAAAGTGCTCAGGGGCGGCCAAAGGGTCATGCCCCGGAGGGCGCTCGACCTCGGTTACGAGTTTCGCTTTGCCGACATCGACGCGGCGATGAAGAATTTGCTCTAGCGGTTGCGCGAACCGGGTATCCCCCCGCTGCAACCCGCCGCCGGTTGCGCCTTATGGGCTCGGTTCGGGTACCGGCTCACAAGTTGCCGCGGGGGGACACCCGGCCCGCTTCAAGGGCCGAAAGCAACTGCGACATGGCACGGGCGCCGGGGATAGCTGCGTACTGGCGAATGCGGGCTTCTTCGAGAATCGTTTCCGCGAAGCGAGAGGCAGCTTGCGTCGGTTCGCCGATGTAGGCGATCGAGCTCGAATCCTGCGTGGCGCGCCTGGCGTTCGCCCCGATCGTGGCCAGCTGGAGCTCGCCCCCGCGTTCGGACCTCGGCAGGCATATGGCGCGCACGTGGACGTCTCCAGCTTCCGACCCATGCCGCGCAAGCTCCTGCTTCGCTTCCGCGCACAGCGCCCCGGCCACATACGCCGTAACCGTCGCCCCCTCGGCCACCCCACTGCTTTCCCCGCAGCCGGCGCACAACCCAGCTAGAGCCGCAAGCGCCACGAAGACCACCGTCAGCTTTGGCATGCGCCGGTCCCGTGAAGAGGGGCGAGGGTTCCCCCGCGGCAACTTGTGAGCCGGCACCCGAATCGAGCCCCTAAGGCGCACCCGGCGGCGGGTTGCAGCGGGGGCGCCCTCACCCCTCCCACCCCGCTCGAGCTCAGCCAAAGAAGACCTCGGCCTCTTCGTAGAGCTCCTTCGGCACCGTCTTCAGCTGCGCGACCGCTTCGCCGAGCTCGACGAGCTCGATGTCGGTCCCGCGCAGCGCCGTCATCGTGCCCCACCGCCCCGCGTCGGCCGCGTCGACCGCATGCAGCCCGAAACGCGTCGCGAGGACCCGGTCGAAGCCGGTCGGGGTGCCGCCGCGCTGGATGTGGCCGAGAACCGTCGCGCGCGTCTCCTTGCCCGTCTTCTCCTCGATCTGGTGCTCGAGCCAGTGGGCGATGCCGCCGAGGCGGACGTGGCCGAAGGCGTCGAGGCCCTTGTCCTCGGTCTCCGGGATGCCCCCGACCGGCTGCGCACCCTCGGAGACGACGACAATCGGTGCGAAGTGGGCCTCCAGCCGCTGCCCGACCAGTTTGCAGACCTGCTCCAAGTCGAAGGGCTGCTCCGGGATGAGGATCACGTTGGCCCCGCCGGCGAGCCCGGCGTGGAAGGCGATCCAGCCGGCGTGCCGTCCCATCACCTCGACGATCAGCACGCGGTGGTGGCTGTCGGCGGTCGTGTGCAGGCGGTCGATCGCCTCCATCGCGATGTTGACCGCGGTGTCGAAGCCGAAGGTGTAGTCGGTGGCGCCGAGGTCGTTGTCGATCGTCTTCGGCACGCCGATCACGTTCACGCCGTGCTCGGAATGCAGTCGCGAGGCGACGCCGAGCGTGTCCTCGCCGCCGATCGCGATCAGGCCATCGACCCCTTCGCCCGCCATGTTGGCGAGGATCCGCTCGACCCCTTCCTCCTGCTTGAAGGGGTTCGTCCGCGAGGAGCCGAGGATCGTGCCGCCCCGCGGCAGGATGCCCCTCACCTCGGGCACTCCGAGCGGCCCGCCGTCGCCCTCGAGCGGCCCGTGCCAGCCGTCGCGGTAGCCGACGAACTCGTGGTCGAGGTGTTCGACCCCCTTGCGGACGATCGCCCGGATGACCGCGTTGAGCCCCGGGCAATCGCCCCCGCCGGTGAGCACGCCGATCCGCATCGGCTCAGCTTAGTGGGCGCCGGGGGGCTGGCCGGCCGCAGCGACGCGCGCTAGATTTGGGCGAAACGAAGGGAGCGGAGGATGAGCGAGGCGGTCGACCTCAACGCGGTCAAAGGGATCCAGCAGAAGACCTGGGCGGATGGCGACTTCGCGATGGTCGCGGGCCTGATCATGATCGTCGCCGAGGAGCTCGCAGAGGCACTCGACATCGTGCCCGACGAGCGGGTGCTGGACGTCGCCTGCGGCAGCGGCAACGGCGCGATCGCCGCCGCGCGCCGGTCCTGGGGCGGCGTGGTCGGCGCCGATTTCGTCCCGGCGCTGCTGGAGCGCGGGCGCGAACGGGCCGCGGCCGAGCGGCTCGACATCGAGTTCGTCGAGGGAGATGCGGAGAGCCTCCCCTTCGGCGACGCCGAGTTCGACGTCGTGATGTCGATCTTCGGCGCGATGTTCGCCCCGGACCAGGCGCAGACCGCGGCGGAGCTGCTGCGCGTCTGCAAGCCCGGCGGCCGGATCGGGATGGCCAACTGGGTGCCCGACAGCGGCATCGGCCAGATGTTCATGACGGTCGCCAAGCACGCGCCGCCGCCACCGGGCGTGCAGCCGCCGCTGCTCTGGGGAACCGAGGACCACCTGCGCGAGCTGTTCGGCGACGGCATCTCCGACCTGCGGGTTCAGCGCCGCAGCTCCCGTCAGACCTTCCGCTCGGTCGATCACTGGCTGGACTTCTTCCGCACCTACTTCGGCCCGACCAAGGTCGCCTTCGAGCGGGTCGGCCCGGACGGAGAAGCGGCGCTGGAGGCCGACCTGCGGAAGTTCCTCGCAGAGGCGAACGCCGCCGGCGACCGGGCGCTCGTCCTGGAACCGGAATACATAGAGGTCGTTGCTACGCGGGCCTGAGGCGCCGCCGATCGGCGGCTCAGGGACTGGGCCTGAAGACCTTGATCGTCGCGCCGATCAAGAGGATGCCGAAGAAGATCAGGCCCGAGACGCCGCCGCCCTGGCCCAGCCAGGCGTAGACGATGGTGGTGGCGCCGAGCGCCGCGAAGAGGCTTACGACCATTCCCATGCGGCCGGAATCCTAGTAGAAGGCGCGGTCTATGCGGCGAGCGCGGCGCGGGCGTCGCGCAGGAAGGTCGTCACGGCCTCCGTCGCGGCTCGAGCCGAGCCCGCCTCGCCCGCGGCACGGACCAGGCGGCTTCCGACGATCACCCCGTCGGCGACCTCGCTGACCCGGCCCGCCTGCTCGGGCGTGCCGATCCCGAAGCCGACGGCCACCGGCACGTCGGCATCGGCCTTGGTCGCGCTGACGAGCTCCGCCAGGCCGGCGGGAAGCTCGTCTCGCTCGCCCGTCGTACCGACCGTCGAGACGAGGTAGACGAAGCCCTGGGCGGCCTGGCATATGCGAGCGCGACGCTGCGGTGGGGTGGTCGGAGCGAGCAGAGGGATCAGAGAGAGGCCCGCGCCGGCGAGGGCCTGGCGGATCTCGCCCGCCTCCTCCAGCGGCAAATCGGGCACGATCGACCCGGCGGCGCCCGCGACGGCGGCGCGGCGAGCGAACTCGACGGCCCCACCATGGGCGAGGACCATGTTCGAGTAGACCATCAGCACGACAGGAACCCGCGCCGAGACCGACGCGCAGATCTCCAGCGCGGTCTCGAAGCCGGCGCCGGCCGCCAGCGCCGCCGTCGCCGCGGCGTGGATCGTCGGCCCGTCGGCGAGCGGGTCCGAGAACGGCACGCCCAGCTCGATCAGGTCCGCCCCGGCATCGACATAGGCTCCGGCTATCGCCAGCGAGGTCTCCAGGTCGGGAAACCCGGCCATCATGTACGGCATCAGCGCCGCCCGGCCCTCCTCGGCAGCTCGGCGGAAGGCGACTGCGATCGACCCCTCGCCCCCCGGGACGGAGGCCGACTCCTCGGCGGTCGTCGCTTCCGCGTAGGGCGTCGGGGGGTGGCTCGGCGCAGCCTCCCCGCTGTTGCTGCGACGAGTCACCCCCCGATGCCCCCACCCAACTCCACGACCTCCGCCAAATCCTTGTCGCCTCTACCGGAGAGGCACAACACGTCGTAGCCGCCCCCCCCGCCGTTCTCGAGCAGCCAGGCGATCGCGTGCGAGGACTCCAGCGCCGGGATGATCCCCTCGAGGCGGGCCAGCTCGGCGAAGGCGGCCAGGGCGGCCGCGTCGGTGACGGCGGTGTAGGTGGCGCGGCCACTGTCGCGCAGGTAGGCGTGCTCCGGACCCACACCCGGGTAGTCGAGCCCCGCCGAAACCGAGTGCGCCTCGAGGATCTGCCCCTCCTCGTCGGCGATCACCGCCGACAGCGAACCGTGAAGGACCCCGGTGCTCCCGGCCCCGAGCGAAGCGCCGTGGCGACCGCTTTCGAGCCCCTCGCCGGCCGCCTCGACCCCGACCAGCGCCACATCCGCGTCGGCGACGAACGGCGTGAAGATGCCGATCGAGTTGGAGCCGCCGCCGACGCAGGCGATCACGCGGGCCGGCAACTCCTCCTCGGCGGCCAGCGCCTGCTCGCGCGCCTCGTCGCCGATCACCCGCTGCAGGTCGCGGACGAGCGCCGGGAACGGCGCCGGCCCGACGGCCGAGCCGATCACGTAGTGGGTCGTCTCGACGTTGGCGACCCAATCGCGGATCGCAGCGCTGACCGCCTCCTTGAGCGTGCGCGCGCCGGCGTCGACCGGCGCGACCTCGGCCCCCAGCAGCTTCATCCGCTCGACGTTGGGCGCCTGGCGACGGATGTCCTCAGTGCCCATGTAGACGACGCACTCGAGGCCGAGCAGCGCGCACGCCGTCGCCGTCGCGACGCCGTGCTGACCCGCGCCGGTCTCGGCGATGATCCGCGGCTTGCCCATCCGCTGCGCCAGCAGCACCTGGCCGACGGCGTTGTTGATCTTGTGGGCGCCGGTATGGCAAAGGTCCTCGCGCTTCAGGTAGACCTTCCGGCCCGCCTTCTCGGAGAGCCGTTCGGCCAGGTAGAGCGGCGTCGGCCGGCCGACGAAGTCGCGGCGCAGCGAGGCGAGACGCACACGGAAGTCCTCGTCGCCGCTCGCCTGCCCCCAGGCCTCGCTCAGCTCGTCGAGCGCCGGGATCAGCGTCTCGGGAACGTAGCGGCCCCCGTAGGGGCCGAACCTCTCCTCTATCGCCGGGCTCATCGAGCGCCAACGCTAGCCGTTTGGGCGGCCTCGAAGAAAGCCGTCATCGCGGCATGGTCCTTGCGACCCGGCTCGGCCTCGACCCCGCTGGCGACGTCGACCGCGTAAGGACGGGCGATCGCGATCGCCTCGGCGACGTTGTCGGGTCGCAGCCCGCCGGCGACGATCGCCGGGACCTCCGAGCGCCGGTCCCCGAGCAGGCCCCAGTCGAAGCTCTCGCCGCTGCCCCCCCAGAGCCCCTTGCCCCGCTTGTCGAAGAGGTGGAAGTCGGTCCTGAACGCCTCCGCGGCGTGCACGTCGGCGGCGCTCGCCACGTGTACCGCCTTGATCACCTTGACCCCGGTTTTCCGCGCGACCTCCGAGCAGAAGGACGGCCCCTCGTTCCCGTTCAGCTGCACCATCGTCAACCCCGCGTCCTCGACCGCCTTGGCGACCTCGTCCAGCTCGGGATTCACGAACACGCCCACGACCTCGCACTTGCGCTTGAAAGCAGCCGCGATCCGCGCCGCCTCGGCCCCCTCGACTGCCCGCGGACTCTCCGCGTAGTGGATCAGCCCGATAGCCCAAGCCCCCAAGCGGACCGCCTCGGCGGCGTCGTCCAAATTAGTGATTCCGCAGAACTTGACTCGCATCAGCCTGAGATTACGGCAGCGGCTTCAGCTGTCTACAAAAGCGGCAGCTCGGGCGGGTGGCGGGGTAGGGACACTCGGCGGGACGCGGCGTCAAATTTTTCGCTTGACCCTCGACGAGTGGCGCCGCCGCGCCACGCGAAAAATCCAGCGTTCCGCCGGCTGTCCCTACCCCGACAGGACCCGCCCGCCGCTACCGCGACTGCACTTCTTCAGCCGACGCCGGCCGCACCCCGAGCGTCACCGTGATCGTCTTCGGCTTCCCTTCCCGATCGACGGTCAGTTCCATCTTTTCCCCGGGCTTGGCCGCGTTGACCGCGTTGATCACTTCTTCCATCCCCTCGATCTTCTTGCCGTTCACTTCTGTGATCACGTCGCCACCGAGGCGGAAGCTGGCTCCTTCGATCGTCGCCGAGGTGTCGCCGCCCTCGATCCCCGCTTCGTCGGCCGGCCCGCCCTTGACCACTTCGTTGACCAGCACACCCGCCTTCTCGGGCAGCTTCAGGGCGCTGGCCAGGGCGGGCGTGATGCTGCCGCCGCTGATGCCGAGGTAGGCGTGCTTGACTTCGCCGTGCTCTTCGATCTGGGTGACGACTTCGCGCGCGGTGTTGATCGGCACCGCGAAGCCGATGCCGACGTTGCCGTCGCCTCCCCCGCCAGTCTGAATCTGGGAGTTGATCCCGATCACCCTGCCTTCGCCGTCGATCAACGGGCCGCCGGAATTGCCGGGGTTGATCGCCGCATCGGTCTGGATCACGTGCGAGATCGAGAAACCGTTGGGCGCCTGGATCTGGCGCTGGATCGCCGAGACGATGCCGCTGGTCACGGTGCGATCGAGGCCGAACGGGTTGCCGATCGCGACGACCGGTTCGCCGACCTCGACTTTGGAGGAATCCCCCAGGGCCAGCGGGTGAAGGCTGTCTTCGGGCGCGTTGACCTTGAGCAGCGCGACGTCGGTCGCGGGGTCGGTCCCGACCACTTCCGCGGTGTAGGTCCTGTCCGAGGAGCCGAGTTTGACTTCGACCTTGTCGGCGCCTTCGACCACGTGGTTGTTGGTGACGATGTGGCCTTCGGTGTCGATCAGGATGCCCGAGCCGGTCGCGACACCGCCTCCGCCGCCTTCCGGTTCCCCGAACGGGCTCAGCGACGATTCTTCGGGCTTCAGCTCAGAGGAGATGAAAGCGACCCCCTGGCCGTCGCGGCGGTAGATCTGGTTGACCAGGTTGGTGCTGTCGCCTTCCTTGGCGTCGACCGGCGCCGCCAGCGGTTCGGCGACGGTGACCGTGTGGTTGTCGCCGTCCGAATGGATCCAGCCGGCGGCGATCGCCACCCAGCCGAAGGCGGCGACGACGACGCCGCCGAGCAGTGCCGAGCCGAAGGGGCTTTTGAAGGTTCGCTTCATCGTGGGGCGATGATGCCGGGGCTCCTCAAAGTTCTTCTAAAAACTGCGGAGGGCGTCACGCTACGGCAGCAGGTGCTCGCGCGTCCCGTCGTCGGTGCCGGCCAGCTCGCGGGTCAGCGCCTCGGGGTCGGCGGAGCTCATCAGCGCGGTGCCGATCAGCACCGCGTCGACTCCGACCCGCTCCAGCTCCTCCAACTCGGCGCGGGTGGCGATGCCGCTCTCGGCGACGACCGTCTTGCCCGCGGGCACGTCCGGCATCAGCTCGTAGGTGGTGGCGATGTCGACCGACCCGGCATCGAGGTTGCGGTTGTTTATCCCGATCACGTCGGCGTCGAGCTGCAGTGCCCGCTCCAGCTCCCCGGCGTCGTGGACCTCGACCAGGCAGTCGAGGTCGAGCCCGCGCGCCGTCTCGTAGAGCTCACGCAGCTCGTCGTCATCGAGCGCCCTGACGATCAGCAGCACGGCGTCGGCGCCATTGACCGCAGCCTCGAGCAGCTGGTACGGGTCGACTACGAAGTCCTTGCGCAGGATCGGCAGGCCGCAGGCGGCGCGCGCCGTGCGCAGGTCCTCGAGCGAGCCGCCGAAGTGGCGCTCGTCGGTGAGCACCGAGAGGGCCGCCGCGCCGCCGCGCTCGTAGGCGCCGACCTGCTCACCGACCGTCGCCGAGGCGGAGATCTCACCCGCGCTGGGCGAGCGGCGCTTGAACTCCGCGATCACGGAGAGCCCCGGGCGGACCAGGGCCTCGTTGAAGGGGCGGTCGTGGCCACGGCCATGCAGGCTGGACTCGAGATCCGCCTGGGGCGTCTCGGAACGCCGTTGCTCGACCCCTTCGCGCGCCGCCGCGATCAGCTGCTCGATCATTCCCACGAGAGAGAGGAAGCCTAGACGGCCAGCCGGGCGGTCGCTGCAACCAAACGGTCGAGCAGCTCGCGAGCGGCGCCGCTGTCGATCGCCTCGATCGCCATCTCCACCCCGGCGGCGAGGTCCTCGGCGCGCCCGCCGACGTATATCGCCGCCCCCGCGTTGAGTGCGACGAGGTCACGCCGCGGACCGTCGCCGCCGTCGAGCACGGCAAGGGAAGCCGCCGCGTTCTCCTCCGGGCTTCCCCCTGCGACCTCCGCCAGCTCGCCCCCGGACAGGCCGAACTCGCCCGGCTCGACGAACCACTCCTCGGTACGGCCTTCGACCACCTCGATCACCCGCGTGCGGGCCGAGATCGCGAGCTCGTCGACACCGTCCTCGGCGGCGACCACCATCGCCCGCACGCTGCCCAGCCCGACCAGCGCCTCGGCGATCGTCTCCTGGTAATGGCGGTCGGAGACGCCGAGCAGCTGGCGCTCGGCTCCGGCCGGGTTGGTCAGCGGCCCGAGGAAGTTGAAGATCGTCCGCACGCCGAGCGCCTTGCGCACCGGCACGACGTGGGCCGTCGCCGCGTGGTGCCGGGGCGCGAACATGAAGCCGAATCCGATCTCGTCGATGCAGCGGCCGACCTGGGCGGAATCGAGCTCGATGTTCACGCCGAGCGCCTCGAGCAGGTCGGCGGAGCCACAGCGGCTGGTGGCGGAGCGGTTGCCGTGCTTGGCGACGGCGCAACCGGCTCCGGCGGCGACGAGCGCCGCCGTGGTCGAGACGTTGAAGGTCGAGGGGCCGCCGCCGGTGCCGGCGGTGTCGACCAGGTCTTCCCGCGAGGTCTCGACCGGCGAGGCGAGCGAGCGCATCGTCCGCGCCAGGCCGACCAGCTCGGGCACGGTCTCGCCCTTGGCCCGCAGGGCGATCAGGAAGGCGCCCGTCTGCACCTCCTCGGCGCGGCCCTCCATGATCTCTGCGAGCACCGCGGCGGCGTGGTCGGCGGTGAGGTGATCCCCCTTGCAGACCGCGTCGATCGCCCGGGTGACGACGTCGTTAGGCATTACGACCCTCCGCCGTAGAGGTTTGGTCCGCTATGCGGTCCAAACCTCTACGGCCCTTCAGGAAGTTCTCGAGCAGGTGCTTGCCCTGCGGGGTGAGGACGGACTCCGGGTGGAACTGGACCCCCTCGGCCGGCAGCTCGCGATGGCGGGCGCCCATCACCACGTCGCCGAGATGGGCGCTCAACTCGAGCTCGTCGGGCAGGTCGGGATCGGCGACGAGCGAGTGGTAGCGGCCGGCCACGAGCGGTGTCGGCAGGCCGGCGAAGATCGCCCGGCCGTCGTGCTCGATCTCGGCGTCCTTGCCATGGATCGGCTCGCCCTGGACGGTGCGGCCGCCGAAGGCCTCGACCAGCGACTGATGGCCGAGGCAGACTCCGAGCACCGGCGTGCCGGCTTCGGCGAAACGGCGGACCGCCTCGACCGAGATGCCGGCCTCGGCCGGCGTGCAGGGGCCGGGCGAGACGACGAGGCGCTCGGCGCCGCGCTCGAGCAGCTCACCGACCGCCGCGCGGTCGTTGCGCACGACCTCGATCTCCGCCCCGAGCTCGCCCAGGTACTGGACGAGGTTGTAGGTGAAGCTGTCGTAGTTGTCGATGACGAGGACCCGCATCGCTCTCCTCAGGGCCAGTCCGGCTGTTCGCAGGCCAGCTCGACGGCGCGGAAGACCGCCTTGGCCTTGTTGACCGACTCGTTGTACTCGTAGGCCGGCTTGGCGTCGGCGACGGTCCCCCCACCGGCCTGGACGTGCACCTCGCCGTCCTTGATCACGACCGTGCGGATGTGGATCGCGGTGTCGAGGTCGCCGCTCCAGGAGAGGTAGCCGATCGCGCCGCCGTAGGAGCAGCGCTTGACCGGCTCGAGCTCGTCGATGATCTGCATCGCCCGCACCTTGGGCGCGCCGGAGAGCGTGCCGGCGGGCAGCGCCGAGCGCAGCACGTCCATCGCCCCGACGCCCTTGCGCAGCGTCCCCGAGACCTGGCTGACGATGTGCAGCACGTGCGAGTAGGTCTCGACGACCATCAGCTCATCGACGCCGACCGAGCCGTACTCGCAGACGCGGCCGAGGTCGTTGCGGCCGAGGTCGACCAGCATCACGTGCTCGGCGCGCTCCTTCGGGTCGTTGACGAGCTTCTCGGCGAGGCGCCGGTCCTCCTCCTCGTCGCTGCCACGCGGGTAGGTGCCGGCGATCGGCCGCGTCTCGACCCGGCGCCCCTGGACCTTGACCAGCGGCTCGGGCGAGGCGCCGGCGATCTGGAAGTCGCCGAACTCGAGGAAGTACATGTAGGGGGACGGGTTGACGGCGCGCAGTCCCCGGTAGACCGAAAAGGCCTCGACCGGCGCCGCAGCCGAG
Source organism: Solirubrobacterales bacterium (assembly GCA_035712345.1). GTDB lineage: Bacteria > Actinomycetota > Thermoleophilia > Solirubrobacterales > 70-9 > VRUE01. Next base: position 65,655 of record DASTAY010000048.1, on the reverse strand, counting down.
AAGCGCTGTGAGGGCACGACCTGGAAGGCATCGCCCGCATGCACGTACTCGACGATCCGCTCGACCGCTGCTTCGAACTCCTCGCGCTCCATGTTGGAGGCGAAGCGCGGCGGGTCGGCGATCGCCGGCTGCCGCGGCGTCGGCACGACGCCGCGCAGGCGCTCACGGACCTCGGCGATCGTCGCGACGGCGCGCTCGTACGCGGCGTCGATGCCGCCCTCGTCATCGGAAAAGGCGCAGGACATGATCGTCAGCTCGTGGCGCAGGTGGTCGAAGGCGAGCAACACGTCGGTGATCATCAGCGCCATGTCCGGCAGGCCGAGCGGGTCGGGGTTGACCTCGCCCAACGGCTCCACCGTGCGCACCAGGTCGTAGCCGAAGAAACCGACCGCGCCCCCGGCGAAGGGCGGCAGGTCGTCCACCGGTGCGAGCCGGAAGCGTGCGAGGGTCTCCGCCACGGCGCCGTACGGGTCGGGCTCCTCACGCTCCTCCCCATCGCTCTCGCTCATGACCCCGTCGCTCCAGCGCAGGATCGAGCGCGGGCGGATGCCGACGAAGGAGTAGCGCCCGACCTGGCCCTGCTCGGCCGACTCGAGCAGGAAGCATGGCGACCCCTCGGGCTCGCCCGCGCGAAGCTTGAGGAAGGCGGAGACGGGCGTCTCGCAATCGTCGACGAAGCGTGTGCGGATCGGGACGACGTTGCCCGCTGCGGCGAGCGCGCGCGCCTGCTCGAGGCTCGGCTCGATGCGCAGCTCGGCGCTTGAATACCGCGCTCGCGCTCCTAAGGCAGTGGACATCATCAGATTGCCACCACTACCTCACGAGACTCGCTAGCGACGACGGCCATTGAGCACTTCCATGACGGCGGCCTGCGAGACCTCGCGCGAGGCGAGCAGCACGCTGAGGTGGTAGAGCAGGTCGGCGGCCTCTTCGGCGACGCGCTCGTCACTCTCCTCACGGGCGGCGCGGGCGACCTCCTCCGCCTCCTCCTCGACCTTCTCGCCGATCAACTGCGGGTCGTCGAGCAGCTTCACGGTGTAGCTGCCCTCGGGCCGCTCGAGAGCGCGGCTGCTCAGCGTGCGTTGCAACGTCGCCAGCGCCTCCGCCGCGACGGGGTCGGGCTCGCCGGCTTCGAGCTCCCGATGGAAGCAGGAGCGCTCGCCGGTGTGGCAGGCGGGCCCGGATGGCTCGACGAGGGCGAGGATGGCGTCGCCGTCGCAATCGATTCGCAGCTGCCGCAGCTTCAGCACGTTCCCCGACTCTTCGCCTTTGCGCCAGAGCCTCCCCCGCGAACGGCTGAAGAAATGCACCTCGCCCGTCTCGACCGTAAGTCGCAACGCCTCCTCGTTCGCATAGGCAAGGGTCAGCACCTCGCCGCTATCGGCGTCCTGTGCGACGCACGGGACCAACCCGCGCTGATCGAATTTCACCTGCTCCAGCATCGAACAATCGTATTGGCACGCGCGCGCTCGCTACTCGATGCCCAGCCGATCGAGCAGTCCCTCGTCGCGCCGCCAGTGGCTGCGCACGCGGACCTTGAGGTCGAGATGGACCTTTGCGCCCAGCTCGGCCTCCAGTGAGCTGCGGGCCGCGGCGCCGACCTCGCCCACCTTCCTGCCGCCCTTGCCGATCAGTATTCCCTTCTGGGACTCGGTCTCCGCCCAGATCTCGGCGCGCACGGTCACCAACCCGTCAGCGCGCCGCTCGACCGCCTTGACCTGCACCTCGACCGAGTGCGGGATCTCGTCGCGGGTCCGGTTGAGAACCTGCTCGCGGATCAGCTCGGCCAGCATCGTCTCGTTCGATTGGTCGCTGTGGTCCTCCGGCGGGTAGAGGTAGGGCCCCTCGGGCACCAGCTCGCCGAGGCGCGCGACCAGCGCCTCGAGGCCCTCGCCGCTGCGGGCGCTGATCGGGAACACCTCGTCCACGCCGCGCAGCTCGGCGGCCTCCGCGAGCACGGGCACCAGCTCGTTGGGCCCGACGGTGTCGACCTTGTTGACCGCGCAGATCGTCGGCAGCTCCCCCTTCGCCGCGACGAGGGAATCGGCGATGAAGCGGTCGCCGGGCCCGATTCCCTGCTCGCCGTTGACCACCAGCAGCGCCAGGTCGGAATCGGCCAGCTCGCGCTCCACGCGGGCCTGCATGCGCTCGGTCAGCACGTCGCGCGGCTTCTGCACCCCGGGGAGGTCGACGAGGACCAGCTGACGCCCCGCCTCGGTGTCGGTGACGATGCCGCGGATCGCCCGCCGCGTCGTCTGCGGGCGCATCGAGACGATCGCGACGCGGCTGCCGACGAGCGCGTTGACCAGGGTCGACTTGCCGACGTTGGGACGGCCCGCGAGGCCGATAAAACCAGCGCGCTGCCTCCTCTGCTCCTGTCCAGACGCGCTCATGACGACCGGAGATCTCGCGTCTGGACTCCCGCGTCCGGGGGCAGCGCGGCGAGGACGCGCCGCTGCAGGGCGAGCATCTCACCGCCGTCGGACTCGTGGTCCATGCCGCAGAGGTGCAACGTGCCGTGGACGGCGGCCTCGACCACGTCCGTGCAGTGCGTGGGGCAGATCGCCACGTCACCGAGCTCGCGCGGGCCCGAAGTCGGACCGACGCCGTCGATCGGGAAAGCGAGAACGTCGGTTGGAGCGTCCTTGCCGCGGTGCTCGCGGTTCAGCTCCTGGATGCGCTCCTCGTCTACCAGCTCGACCGCGACGTGCCCGTCGGCGACGCCCGCCGCGGCAAGCGCTGCGAACACCGCGCCGCGCAACTCGTCGGGCACGTCGACGAGGTCAGCCGTCATCGGCAGCCGAAGGTCGCTCGGCCATCCTGCGCTCGGCGTGCTCGTCGTAAGCGGCGACGATCTTCTGCACCAACTTGTGGCGGACGACGTCCTCGCCGCCGAAGCGGATGAACTCGATGTCCTGCACGGCGTTGAGGATGTCGCGGACCACGACGAGGCCGGAGCGCTGGTCGGTCGGCAGGTCGATCTGGGTGATGTCGCCGGTGACGACCATGCGCGAGTTGAAGCCGAGCCGGGTGAGGAACATCTTCATCTGCTCGGGGCTGGTGTTCTGCGCCTCGTCGAGGATGACGAAGGAGTCGTTGAGGGTACGGCCGCGCATGAACGCCAGCGGCGCCACCTCGATCACGCCGCGCTCGAAGTAGCCGTTGACGCGGTCGGGGTCGAGCATGTCGTAGAGGGCGTCGAAGAGGGGCCGCAGGTAGGGATCGACCTTTGCCTGGATGTCGCCGGGCAGGAAGCCGAGTCGCTCGCCCGCCTCGACCGCGGGCCGGGTGAGGATAATCCGCTGCACCTCGCGCTCGGCGAGGGCGTGCGCCGCCATCGCCACCGCGAGGAAGGTCTTGCCGGTGCCGGCGGGGCCGATGCCGAAGGTGATCGTCTTGCGCCGGATCGAATCCACGTAGCGTTTCTGGTTGAGCGTCTTCGGCGCGACCTTGGTGTTGCGGTGGTGCCAGACGACGTCCTCGAGGATCTCTGCCGGGCTCTCGTGCGCATCGATCGCGCCGGTCACCGCTTCGATCGTCCCTGGCGCCACCTCGTGGCCCTGCTCGATCAGGTCGACCAGCTCGTCGACGACGGTCGCCGCGGTCTGCACGTCGGTCGCATCTCCGTCGAGGGTGAGGACGTTGCCGCGCAGATGGAAGTCGCAGTCGAGCCGGCCGCGCAGCGCCCGCAGCACGGCGTCCTCGGAGCCGGCCAGCTCGGCGGCCACGCTGTTGTCGAGGGTCAGCTGCCTACGAGCCAAGTTTCTCTCGCACCGCCGCGCTGACCCGCTTGCCGTCGGCCCGCCCGCCCAGCTTCGGCATCAGCGCCGACATCACCTGGCCCATCTGCTTGCGCTCGCTGGCGCCCACCTCGGCGATCGCCGCGTCGACCAGCGCGGCCAGCTCCTCGTCGGAGAGCTGCTCGGGCAGGTAGGCCTCGATCAGCTCCGCCTCGAAGCGCTCGGCGCCGGCCTGCTCGGCCCGGTCCGCCTCGCTGTAGGCGTCGGCCGCCTCGAGCCGCTTCTTGCGCTCGCGCTGCAGCACGGCGACCTCGTCGCCGTCGCCCAGCTTGGCGTCCTGCTGCAGCGAGTCGACGATCATCCGCAGCGCCGCCGCGCGCTCGCGCTCGCCGGCCTTCATCGCCGTGCGCACATCCGCCTGCACCTGCTCGAGAACGCTCATCGGCTTTAAGGGTAGTCGGCGGCGTCCGGCGCCACCGCCAGGCCCTTGGAGACGAGATCGGCGATGTCGGCGCTGACGAGCGTCCAGCCGTGACGGCGGGCGGCGGCGACGTAGGCGGCGTCGTAGGCGGTGAGGCGATGCTCGGCGGCGATATCGAGGGACGCGTCGATCAAGTCCGAATCCACAGCGGAGATCCGATCCCGGCAACGTCGCACGATGAGCTCGGTGAGGGCACGCGCCTCCTCCGGCCGGCCTTTCTTCGCGCCGAGGGCGTTGGCCACCTCGTACAAGGTCAAATCCAGTGCGGCGAGCGGCCGAGCTACCTCAGCGGAGAGACCACATGCGGCCTCGTGGAATCGGTCGGAAGGATCGGCGATCGCCACCCAGACGCTCGCGTCGACGAGGTGCACCGGTCAGTGCGATTCCCGGTCTTCGCGGATCAGCCGAGCGGCGTCTCCACCAAGACCCTCGGGGACCAGGGTTTTGTTCATCAGTGCTTCGATCTCCCGGCGCTCGGTCGCGCGAGCGCCCGCCAGCTCGCGCTCGGCGAGGCGGCGCAGGAAGCCGCTGCGCGTCTCGCGGTTTGCGCGCGCCTGCGCGTCGAGGCGCTCGAGCAGATCGTCGGGCATTGAGATCATCACCTTGGCCACAGGGGGAGTATATACGGTATTGCCGGATGGAATCGCTGCAATGGTCGTCGTCATGGCCCCAAGCTTGCCGGGCCGGGGCGCGCAGGTGGGTGCAGAAACGACCGAAACTGAAAATCCTTCGTCGCGACCGCTCAGCAATGCCCGGAGATGTCGACACGCTCGACCTCCCCGAGGGGCATCTGCAGGAAGCGGGTGCCGAGCTCGCGGAAGGACTCGATGTCGCCGCTGCAGAGAAAGCGGTAGTTCCCTTCGCCGTCCGCGGGGCGGGCCAGGCCGGCGCGCACCAGGGCGCGCTGGGCGGCGGCGGCGACCGCATGGCCGCCGCTGACCAGGCGCACGTCGCGGCCGAGGATGCGCTGCAGCATCGGCGCCACCAGCGGGTAGTGGGTGCAGCCGAGGATCAGCGTGTCGACCTCCGCCCGCTTCAACGGCGCGCAGTAGGAGCGCGCCATGTCGACGACCGCCTGGTCGAAGGGCGAGCCGTCCTGGATGAAGGGGGCGAGGTCGGGCGCCTCGACCTCGGTCACCTGCAGGGCCCGGCCCTGGGCCTCGAGCGCGCGCCTGTAGGCGCCGCTCGCGACCGTGTTCGGGGTGGCGAGAACGCCGACGCGGCGGTTGTCGGTGATCGCTGCGGCGATCTCCGCCTGTGGCTCGACCACGGGCACCACCTCCACGCCGTGCTCGGCGGCGACCTCCCGCGCCACTCCCTCGCCGATCGAGGTCGCCGTGTTGCAGGCGATGACCAACAGCTTCGCGCCGTCGCGGAGGAGCAGGTCCGAGATCTCGCGGATGCGCTCGCGCAGCCGCCCGGGATCGCGCCTGCCGTAGGGGAACATCGCCGTGTCGCCGAGGTAGACGAAGTCCTCCTCGGGCAGGGAGACCAGGCACTCGTGGAGCACGGTGAGCCCACCGACCCCGGAATCGAACATCGCGATCGGACGGGACGCGTCCAGGGCTCGATTCGCCTAGAGGAAGGGTTTGTAAGCCATGAAGAAGATCGTCACGGCGACGATCAGGCCGGCGAGTTTGCCGACGTCCGCAAGCCTCTTCGAGACGGCCCCGTACTCGGCGCCGAGCGTGTCGCCGGCCCCGAGATCGCGCTCGGCGAGCTCCAGCGCCTTGGCCGTCTGCGGCCGAAAGAACGCGTGCGAGAGGCCGAAGAGCACGATGATCGCGAGGAACCCGACGCTGATGAACGCGTCACTCGCATCCCAGGGCCCGTCGGCCAGCAGGTAGATCCCCGCCAGCAGCACGATGATCAGCCCGGGCTGCACCAGATAGCGATCGACCGTCTGCACGCCACGCAGCACGGTCGGCACGCTCCTCGGCGCCGCACCCTCCGCGGCGGCGACGAAGAACCCATAGCCAAAGGTCGGCCCGAACGCCAGCACGACCGCGAGGATGTGCAGGAACAGCGCGATCTTGTAGCCGGGATCGACGATCGAAGCGAGCGGCATCAGCGGGGACCATATTCGACCCGGCGGTCGATTTACCCTGCATCGGGGTTGCGCAAAAGCAGGGCCGCCCAGTCGCCGTCGATGCGGCGCTCGACCTCGGCGAAACCGTGGGGAACAAACGCTGACACGACCTCGTCCAGCTCGGTGGGGAGGATGCCTGAGCAGACGAGGGTGGTGATCCTCCCCCGCCGCGCTTCGTCGTTCGGCAGCAGGCCTGCCACCGCCTTCAGGACCGGGGTCGTCATGTTGGCGACCACGGTCGGGCCGAGGTCGGGCAGGCGCTCGCGGAGATTGAGCTGCTCGAAGCTGACGGAGACGCCGTTGATGGTTGCGTTGGATCCAGCGGCTTCAATGGCAGCTTGCTCGTGGTCGTAGCCGGCGACGGGGCCCCAGCCGAGCTTGGCGGCTGCGATTGCGAGGACGCCGGAGCCGGTGCCGAGGTCGGTCAGCGGGCCGTGGGCCTGTCCAGCTTGCTCCAGCTCGAGCAGCAGCTCGAGGCAGAGGCGGGTGGTCGGGTGGGCGCCGGTGCCGAAGGCGCGGCCGGGGTCGACGACCACGTCGATTGCGCCCTCGTGGGGCTGCTCCCACGACGGGCGCAGCCAGAGGCGGCCGCCGACGAGGAGCGGCTTGTGGAAGTCCTGCCAGCGATCGGCCCAATCGTCGGGCACGACGGTCGAGACCACCTCGACCAGGCCATCGCCCGCGGCCGCCTCGATCTCACCGAGCTCCGGCAGCTCGCCCTCGCCGCCGTAGATCGCGTACTCCACGTAGCCGGAACCGGTCTCCTCCTCGACCCCGTTCGGCGCCAGCACCGCCAGCTCGGCGAGCACCAGCTCGGCGAGCTCGGGACGGCAGCGGACCGCCAGCCGGATCAACCGAAGGCTCTGCGCATGCGGCTGAAGAAGCTGTCCTCGGCGCCCTGTCGCGAGCGCAGGTTGTCGGGCCCCAGGGTCTCCCCCAGCCTCTCCACCAGCTCACGCTGCTCCTCGGAGAGCTGCTCGGGCACGATCACCTGCACCGCGATCACCATGTCGCCAGGGGGACCGCCGTTGGCGCCGGGCATGCCGTGGCCGCGCAGCGCGAACTGGCTGCCCGGCTGGACCCCCGGCGGCAGCTCGATCTCGCGCTCGCCCTCGTGGCTGGGCGCCTTGATCTTCGTGCCCAGCATCGCCTCGACGGCGGTGATCTCGACCTGATGGATCAGGTCCTGGCCACGCATCGGGCCGCGGCGCACCTCGAAGCTGAAGTTGCCGCCGAAGAAGGCCTGGAAGATGTCCTCGACCGAGCCGAAACCACCGGGGGCGCCGGCGCCGCGCAGGCCGTCGGGGCCATAGGTGTCGTAGGCGCGCCGCCGCTCGGGGTCCGAGAGCACCTCGTAGGCTTCCGCCGCCGCCTTGAACTTCTCCTCGGCGTCGGGGTCGTGGTTGTTCACGTCCGGGTGGAGCTCGCGGGCAAGCTTGCGGAAGGCCGTCTTCACCTCCGCTTTGTTGGCGTCGCGGCCGACGCCGAGGATCTCGTAGTAGTCGTCGGGCATCAGCCGTAGACCGACTCGCAGTAGCGCGACAGCTCGCGCGCCGCGCCGCGCACCGAGGCGATCGCGGTGGCGTAGTCCATGCGCAGTGGCCCGACCACGCCGACCGCGCCGAGATTGCGATGGGCGAGCCCGTAGTTAGCGCCGACGACGCTGACCGAGCGCAGCTCCGGCTGCGGGTTCTCGCCGCCGATCCAGAGGAAGACCGAACGCTCGTCGAGGGCGGAGCGCAGCATGCCGAGCACGCCCGCACGCCGCTCCAGCGCGGTCATCAGGCGGTCGGCGCCGGGCAGGTCGCCGCGGTGCCCCTCGGAGAGCAGTCGCGAGGCACCCTCCATGTAGAGGCTCTCTCCGGTCTCCTGCTCGAGCTCGGTGAAGGCCGGGCCGAGCGTGGCGACGAAGCCGGCCTCGACCGGGCCGAGCTCGGGGTCGGCGAGCCGGTTGGCGATCATCCGTGCACCCACGCCCATGCCGGTGAGCGACTCGTTCAGGTAGCTCGACGCCCACTCGACCAGGCCCGGGTCCACCGGCCGGTCGAACTCGAAGACCCGCTTGGCGATCGCCCCCGTCGAGGCGATCGCGATCGCCATCACCTCATTCGGCTGCAGGCGCAGGACCTCGACCCGGTGGATCGTCGCCGTTGCGGGCGCGGGCGCCGTGGCGAGCGCCATCAGGTCGTTCACCTGGGCCAGCGCGGCGGTCGTCTCCCGCATCGCCGCGTCGATCTCGCGCCGCAGACGCGACAGCTCCAGCTCGACCCCCGCATCCGCCTTCGGCGAACCGGACTCGATCAGGCGGTCGACGTAATAGCGATATCCGACCTCGGTCGGGACCCGCCCCGCCGAGGTATGCGGATGGCTCAGGTACCCCGCCGCCTCGAGCCCCGCCAACTCCGCCCGAACAGTCGACGGCCCCCACTCCACCTCACGGCTCTCCGCTATCGCCTTGGACGCCACAGGCTTGCCCGACGCCAGATAGGCATCCACCACAAGCCTGAGGATCAGCTCCTGTCGCTCGGAAAGCATCGCTTCGAAGTCTAGAAGGGAGGGCGGGGGCGCCCCTCCAGCGCAGCGGCGTCCCTGTTTTTCGCCCCGATAACGCTCTCGGACGGCCGCAACCTCGCGGGCGAAAAACCCAGCAAGCAGGAGGGGCGCCCCCGCCCTCCCTCCACCGCTTACAGCTCGATTTCCGCCTCCGCATTCTTGATCGTCACGCTGTCGCCCTGGGCGGCGACGACGTCGATCAGGACCTTGCCGTCCTCGATCGAGCGAACCGTGCCGGTCACGGCGATCTCGGTCTCCGGCGCGCCCATGCCGCGGAACTCGACCGAGAGCCGCTTCAGCGAGCGGGGATCGCCGCCGCCGGCCGCTTCGGCACTGGCGCGGGCGACGAGACCCATCATGTAGAGGCCGTGCAGGATCGTGTTCGGCAACCCGACCGCCTTGGCGAACTCGGGGTCGATGTGGATCGGGTTGAAGTCGCCCGAGGCGCCGGCGTAGCGGTGCGGCAGGTATTTGTCCGGAGTCACCTTCAGCTCCGGGATCTGGTCTCCCGCGCTCAGCTCCGCCATCTCAGACCCCCCTCACGATGTTGGTCCAGGTGCCGCGCACGACCTCGGCGCCGTCCTGGTTGACCGAGACGGTCTCGAAGACGTAGAAGCCGTTGTTCGGCTTGCCGTCCCTGCCCTCTTTTTCGAAGATCTGCAGGCACTTGGCCGAGGTCGTGATCTCGTCGCCCGAGCAGGCCGGCTCGGCCCACTCGAACTGCTGCCCGCCGTGCACCATGGCGGCGAAGTTCATCCCCACCTCGGGGTCGAACATCGCCGGGCCCAGGGCCGGCGCGCTGTAGACGACGCAGAACATCGGCGGCGCGACGACGTCGCGGTAGCCGGCCGCCCTTGCCGCCTCGCGGTCGAAGTGGACCGGGTTCTCGATCCCGATCACCCGCGCGTACTCGCCGATCTTCTCCTTGCCCACCTCATACGTCGTGGCGGGCCACTCCTTGCCAACTGCCTCGGTCTTGATGCTCATAGCGGCGGCAGTCTAGAGGCACCGGGGAAAGGGGGTCGGGCACCTCTCCCAAAACACTCCAGCGAGGCTCCTGCCGAGCGTTTTGGGAGCGGTGCCCGACCCCTACTCGTCGATCTGGAGCACGGCCAGGAACGCCTCCTGCGGAACCTCCACGCGGCCGACCTGCTTCATCCGCTTCTTGCCCGCTTTCTGCTTCTTCAGCAGCTTGTTCTTGCGGGTGACGTCGCCGCCGTAGAGCTTCGCGGTGACGTCCTTGCGCAGCGCCTTGACCGTCTCGCGGGCGAGGATGTTGGAGCCGATCGCAGCCTGCACCGGCACGTCGAAGAGCTGGCGGGGGATCGTCTTGCGCAGCCGCTCGACCAGGCGCTTGCCCTGCTCGTAGGAGAATTCGCGGTGGACGATGATCGAGAGCGCGTCGACCTTGTCGCCGGCCAACAGGATGTCGACCTTGACCAGGTCCGAGGGCCGGTTGCCGATCGGCTCGTAGTCGAGCGAGGCATAGCCGCGGGTCGAGGACTTGAGCAGGTCGAAGAAGTCGAGGACGATCTCGGCGAGCGGCATGTCGTAGCGGATCTGGACCCGTTGCGGGCTCAGGTAATGCATGTCGACGTGGGTGCCGCGGCGGCCCTGGCAGAGCTCCATCACCGCGCCGACCTGCTCGGAGGGGGCGATGATCGTGGCCCGGATGTAGGGCTCTTCGATCGCCTCGATCGCGCCCGGGTCGGGCAGCTCGGTGGGGCTGCGCACCTCGACCTGCTCGCCATTGGTCTTGTGCACCTCGTAGCGCACGTTCGGGGTCGTCGAGAGCAGGTCGAGCCCGTACTCGCGTTCCAGCCGCTCGCGCACGATCTCCATGTGGAGCAGGCCGAGGAAGCCGCAGCGGAAGCCGAAGCCGAGCGCCTCCGAGGTCTCCGGTTCCCAGGAGAGCGCGGCGTCGTTGAGAGCCAGCTTCTCGAGCGCGTCGCGGAGGTCTTCGAAGCGGTCGGTGTCGATCGGGAAGAGCCCGCAGAAGACCATCGGCCTGACCTCGCGGTAGCCCTCCAACGGCTCGGAGGCGGGTCGCTCGAACGCCGTCAGCGTGTCGCCGACGCGCAGCTTCGCGACGTCCTTGATGCCGGTGATCAGGTAGCCGACGTCGCCCGCATCCATCCCCTCCACAGCGGTCATCGCCGGCCGGAAGAAGCCGATGTCGTCGATGTCGGCCTCGGTGCTGTTCTGCATCGCGACGATCCGCTCGTGCTTGCGGAATGCGCCGTCGACGATCCGGACGTAAGCGATGACGCCGCGGTACTGGTCGAACTCCGAATCGAAGATCAGCGCCCGAGCGGGGGCGTCGGGCTCACCTCTCGGAGCCGGGATCCGGTCGACGATCGCCTCCAGCACCTCGACCACCCCCTCCCCGGTCTTGGCCGAGATCCACAGCGCTTCCTCGGGATCGCCCCCGGTCAGGTCGGCGATCTCCTGTGCGACCCGATCGGGCTCGGCGCCGGGGAGGTCGACCTTGTTGATCACCGGGATCAGCTCCAAGCCGTTCTCGATCGCCAAGTAGGTGTTGGCGACGGTCTGCGCCTCGACCCCCTGCGCGGCGTCGACGACGAGCAGGGCGCCCTCGCAGGCGGCGAGGCTGCGCGAGACCTCGTAGGAGAAGTCGACGTGGCCCGGCGTGTCGATCAGGTGCAGGTGGTAGGTCTGGCCGTCGGCGGCCGTGTACTCGACCCGCACGGCCTGGGCCTTGATCGTGATCCCGCGCTCGCGCTCGAGGTCCATCGAGTCGAGCACCTGCGCCTGCATCTTCTTCGGGTCGACCGCGCCGGTGAGCTCGAGGATGCGGTCGGCCAGGGTCGACTTGCCGTGGTCGATGTGGGCGATTATCGAGAAGTTGCGGATGTGGTCCATCGGGGAGCGGAGTATGGCGGGAGCGGTCAGCCCGCGGGTCCTGTCGCGGCGGCCTCCCCCATGTGCTCGGACGCGCTTCGCGCGCCCTCCGCTATGGGGGACCCCCGCCACCGCGCCACCCGCGGGAGGATCGCCGGCGATCCACGCCCGATGGACCGCATCCGTCGTCTTCAGCTTGGAGCGACGGGCCCGCCGCGCTACGTCAACCGGGGCAGGCCGACGGATCCAGCGGGGCCGTCAGCTTGAAGACGACCGTGGGGGGTTTGCGGAGGATGGGCTCGGCGTCGGGTCCTTCGGTCCAGCGGGCGGTGTCGGGGTATGGAGGCTTGCCAGGTTCGATGCGGTCGCGGGTGGCGATCACGTAGTCGTAGTGGTTTTCGTCGAGGAGGCGACGCCATTGGCGGCAGGTGGTCGGGGCGACGAAGCCCCCGTGGGGGGTGCGTTCGCCGACGTACTGGACGTGGTTGGAGAGGTCGGTTCCGAAAAGGGGGTATTGGCGCGTCGAGGTCGTCGCGATGCGGGCGCCTGAGATGGCGTCGGCCCATTCGAAAGCGGCGTTTAGGCCGGGGGCGGCGAAGCTGGGGTTCGCGTAGCGGTTCTGCAGGTAGTGGCGCTGGATCGGGTAGCCGATCGCGATCGCGGCCAGGAGTGCGATCAACCCCAATGCAAGGGGGCGGGTGTGGGGTGTCCCCCGGCTTGCTGGGTTTTTCGCCTGATGAGATTGCGTGCGTCCGATGGCCTCGGCGGGGCGAAAAAGAGGACGCCGCTGCGCCGGGGGACACCCCACACCCGCCCCCCGAAGCCGGATAGAGAGCACGATTGGCAGCAGTGCGAAGCCGAGCACTAGAGCCGGGGCGAGGTAGCGGAGACCGGATTCGAAGCCGCGGGGCATGCCGTCCGGACCGGAGGCCGAAGTCGGGGCGATCAGCCAGGCTGCGATCGTCGCCAGACCGGTCAGGCCCGCGAGGAGCAGCGCAAAGTCCCGACCGCCGTAGAGGTTTTGGTCGCTATGCGGACCAAACCTCGACGGCGCCCGGCTGCGGGGGATGAGGCTGAGCACCAGGGCTCCGGCGACGAGCGCGATGACGATGGGCCAGAGGATCGTCAGGGCGCCGTGCAGGCCGGGCAGGAACCATTCCGACCAGACCGAGCCGTCGGTCAGGTAGCCGGCGACCGTGTGCCCTTCCCGTCCGCCGAGAGCCTGTTCGGGCGCCGGCAGCGAGATCGGGCCGAGGTGGTCGAACCAGGGCAGCGGGTTGCCGGCGTGGATCAGGTTGCGCAGGTACCAGTAGCCGCCGCCAGCCAGGGCAGCTAGAGCGCCCGCGATCAACGCTCGCAAGCGCTGTCCGGCTGGCGCCAGCAGCGGAAGCCCCACGACGAGAACAGCTGCGGGGAGGAGGAGGTTGAGCTTGGTCCCGGCTGCCAGCCCCGCCGCGAGACCCACGACCGCAAATGCGCTCACGCTTCTCGTCGTCACTATGCGCGAAGGACCACGGCCGGAACCGACGCCGGCCGTTGCCCACGCATTGAGGGCGATAGCGACAGCAGCAAGTAGGAAGAAGATCCCGACGATGTCGTTGCGCGCTTCCCCGGCTTGGTCGGAGAGAACAGGCAAGCTCAACGCAATCGCGCCGAGCGCCAGCGACCACGGCGCAACCCGATACGGCCTTCCGATGCACCAACAGGCCACCAAACAGCCGATGAGCCAGCCGAGATTCAGCAGCGGCGACAGCAGGTCGCGACCAAACGCCAGCATGCCCACCGCGTGGAACAGCTCGGCATTGGCCGGGTAGAACCAGGCCAGGAACTGCGGCGCTATGAAGTGCAACCCCCACGTGTCGCCGCTCTGAAAGAACCCGGCCGCGAACGGGCCGTGATACCAGGTCGAGTCGAACCCGGTCATACCCGTAGACAGCTTGGCCCGCACATCGACGCCGAACTTGACGAGGGCCAGGGCCGCGACGATCAGCGCGATCCCAACTGCGACGGTGTGAGTCGGAGGGCGGGGGTGTCCCTCCTGCTTGCTGGGTTTTTCGCCGGGAGAGGTCGCGCCCGTCCGAGAATGTCGGAGGGGCGAAAAAGAGGACGCCGCTGCGCTGGAGGGACACCCCCGCCCTCCCCCCAAGCCTCGCCGAAGGACAAAGCCGACAACTCCGACGCAGATCAGGAAGGGCACTGGCGCAAATAGCCCGAAGCTGCCGAGGAGCTCAGCCGGCCAGATCAGGAGAGCCAGGGCGAGAAGAGCGGTGGCGAGATATCCCGGAGCTCCGGAAAACCCGGGGAGCAGGCGGTAGCGCAGCGCCGATCCGCCGAGCCAGGCGAAGCCGCCGAGCAGGCAGATCTCGACGACGCCCAGCAGGTAGCGCGGCAGGTCGAGCATCTAGCGCCGGCGGACGAGGCGGGCGATCTGCTCGAGCTCGGCGATGCGCAGGAGCTTCGCGGCGCCGACGTAGACCAGGCCGCCCAGAGCCAGCGCCGTCCCGAGCGAGACGATCTGGCCGAGCAGGCCGCGGCCGAGCGCGCTGTCGAGGAAGTCCCAGACGCCGAAGCTGACCGCAGCGAGGGCCGCCGCCGCGATCGCAATCCGGATGCTGGTGGAAAGCAGCCTGCTGAGCTCGAGGCCGCCGAGCTCCCGGCGCAGGACGATGGCTTGGGCGATCACGGCTGCGGTCGTGCCGATGCCGGTGCCGGCGACGATGCCGCCGGTCCCGAACGGCTTGTAGAGGACGAGGGCGCCGAGCGCCGAGACGACGAGGTCGAGCGCGGCGAGGCCGGTCGCCATCCAGGGCCGCTGCAGGCTGAAGAAGGTCCGCGTCTGCAGAAGGTAGAGGCCGTTCGTCGGCAGCGAGAAGGCGAACCAGAAGAGCGCCGTCGCGACGAGCGTGGTCTGCTCGGGAGTGAATTCGCCGCGCTGATAGACGAGCCTGATCATCGGCACCGAGAGGACGAGGACGGCCGCGGTGGCGGGCAGCAGGACGAAGAGGATCTGTCGCATCCCGTTCGCCATCGTCGCGCGCAGGTTGTCGTGCTCGCCGCGGGCAGCGAAGCGGGCGAGCGTCGGGAAGAGGACCGTGGCGATCGCCACCGAGAAGATCCCCTGCGGCAGCTGGTAGATGCGGAACGCCTTGTCGATCGCGGCCGGCGCCTGGTCGCTGACGAGGCTGCCGAAGAGGCTGTTGACCAGCATGTTGAAGTTGATCAGGCCGAGGCTGATCGTCACCGGCAGCATCAGCAGCAGGACGCGGCGCACGTCGGGGTTGCGCCACTCGAAGCTCCATTCGAACTTGAACGGCGTGTTGCGCAGGTCGAAGGTCGGGATCAGCAGCTGGACCAGGGTGCCGGCGAGGATGCCGATCGCGTAGGCGTAGATCCGGTCCTGTCCGTGGAAGTGCGGGATCAGGAAGATCAGCACGGCGATGATCGTCAGGTTCCAGAAAAGCGGCGAGATCGCGAAGGCGCCGAAGCGGTCGTAGCTGTTGAGGATCCCGACGACCACGCCGCTCAGCCCGAGCAGGATCAGGATCGGGAAGAGGACCTGGGAGAGGGTGACGGTGAGGTCGAGGATCTCGCCTTCGAAGCCGGGCGCGAAGACCGGCATGATCACCGGCGCGAGGAGGACGAAGAGCGCGGTGATCGCGCCCAGGACCAGGGTGACGAGCAGCAGCAGGGTCGAGGCGAGGCGAAAGGCCTCGCGGTAGTTCTTCTTCTCCAGCTGCTCGGTGAAGACGGGGACGAAGGCCGGCTGCAGGGCCGCGTCGGCGAACAGGGCGCGAATCAGATTCGGCACCTGGAAGGCGATCGTGAAGGCCGACATCGGGCCTTTGACGCCGTAGTAGCCGGCGGCGACGACCTCGCGGGCGAGGCCGGCGATCCGCGAGGCGGCGGTCGCGACCGAGAAGAACGCGGTGGAGCGGGCTATGCGACCGGATCGGGCGCCGAGAGCGGGATCGGCAACCGGTTCCTCGCCCGGCTCGTAAGCCTCCGCGGCCCTCAGGCCGGCGTCGGCGCCGATCGCCGCGCTGTCGCGGTCCGCTGCATCGTCTGCCCTGGGAGTCTCCAAGCTGGTCTCAGTCGCTATAGTCGGCGCCCGCCCGGAGCCGGCCCGATGCCGCTTCAGGCGCACGACTCATGGCGAACATAGCCTCACAGAAGAAGCGGATCCTACGCAGCGACCGCGAGCGAACCGAGAACCGGCTCCTGACGAGCACGGTCAAGACGTATTTCAAGCGTCTGGAGAGCGCCGTCGAGGGCGGTGACACGAGCGCGGTCGAGGCTGAGCACCGCGCCCTCGTCTCGCGCATCGACAAGGCCGTTCAGAAGGGCGCCCTGCACAAGAACACCGCGGCCCGCAAGAAGGCCCGCGCGGCGCGAATCGCCGCCGGCTCTTCGAAGTAACCCTGAGGCCATCCCGGCAGGGGTTCCACTTAACTTTTTCGAAGACGCGGAATAGGGCTGGCGCCCGGCTGCACTCGACGAAAAAGTACAAGACGTTCCACCCCTACCGGGATGGCCTCTATGCCGCAGCTCGCAGTGCGAGCGTCAACGCCAGCTCGTCGCCGTAGTCAGCTCCACCTCTGCACCAAACCTCCAGGTCCGCCAGCGCGATCGTTGCGTTGCGTAGATGCTCGACGCTCGTCTCCTGCAGCCGGCGGACGAGTTGCTTGGCGGCATAGGGGTGCATGCCGAGGCTCGACTCGACCTGCGCGGGGGGGGTCCCCTCCTCCAGCAGCGCCGCGGCCGCGCGGGCTTTGCGAAGGCGAGAGGCTAGGCCGTAGATCAAGCCGGTGACGCTCTCGCCCTGGGAGAGCAGGCGCTCGGCGATGCGCAGGGCCTGTGCCGCGTCGCGTTCCAGCAAGGCGTCCGACAACGCCCAGACCGCCGCCTCCGAGGTGTCGGCGACCATCGCGGTGAGGTCGGCCGCGCCGACCTCACCTCCCTCGCCGGCCCAGAGCGCGAGGCGCTCGAGCTCGTTGCGGAGCCGCTGTGGATTGGCGCCCATCCGCTCGACGAGCATCCGTGCGGCCTGCGGCTCCAAACGGAAGCCGAGCTGCTTCGCCTCGCCGACGAGGACACGTGGCATATCGCGTGCCCTGGGCGCTTCGAACTCGTGGATCTCCCCCGCGGCGCCCTTGACCGCTCGGACGAGCTTCGCCGGCGCCTTGGCCCGGGCGATCAGCACGATGCTCAGGTCAGGCGGGATATCGGCGAGTGCCGCCGCGACCTCGTCGAGCTGCCGGTCGCGCCAGCGCTCCACCCCGTCGGCGAGGAGATAGCGACGCGACTCGGTCAGGGACATCGCCGGGATCGCCGCGAGCAATCCCTCGTGGTCGGGCGCACCCCTGCCCTCCGCGGCTTCGAAGACCTGCAGCGACGCGGCGCCCCCATCGCGCTCGGCGCGTGCACGCAGGCGCACCCTGGTCGCGTCGATCTTCGCCCCGTCGGTGCCGGCGATCAGGTACAGGGAGCGCATCTCCTCGGCCATCGGCCGAGTCTAGTCTTCGCCGCCGCCCCCATCGTGGTCGTGCCAGTCGTCGCCACGACCGTAGCCATGGCCACCCCCGTGGCTCCAGGGCGGCGGCCCCGATTCTTCCGGCGGCGCTTCGGAGGCGCTCGCGACAGGAACCGTCGGGGCGGGCGCAGGTTCGGGAGGCGGGGCGGGCGCCGGTTCCGGCGCCGGGGGCGAGGAGACGACGGTCGTCGCGGGGGGCTGCTGTACGGGCTGGGGCTGGACCGGGGCCTTGGCCGGCGGCTTCGGTGCAACGTGGTCGGCCCCGCCGCTGTGATCATCCCCACCGCTTTGCTCGACCGGCTCCGAGGAGGAGACGACGACCCCGGTGGGGGCGCCGACTCCCGGGCCGGCGTCGGCGGCGACCGGGGCGACGGGCGCCGGCCCGGTGCGATCGCGGCGTGAGTCGCCGTGGGCATTCGCGGCGGGACCGCGACGGGAAGGCGAGGCCTGGGAGAGGGCAGAGGCCGGGCCCACCGCCCGCTCTTGGCGTGGCAGCGGCGGGATCGAGCTGCCGGCGACCAACGGCCAGCCCTGGTTGAAAGCGAGGGCGACGATCGACAGGCCGACGGCGGCCGTCGCGCCGAGCAGCGCCAGCGATGTCGCCCGGACCCGCTCCAGTAGGCCGTTGCCTAGAAAGCTCGGCCTTCCGGTCCCTCGTAGCCCGTGCTGTCCGCGCTTGTGGTCCACCGATACGTCAATCGGCCCCCGACCGCCAGCTCAGGAGCCATCGGCGAGATAACTCCAATATCGATTCGTAGATCCGTTGAGGCCGAAGCCACGACGGGTGACGTCGATGACCACGGTCCCATCGAGATCGGTTCGAAAAGTGGGCACTCCGTGCGCGGCGAGCGTGGCCAGCGTTCCCGGCGTCGGGTGGCCGAAGGGGTTGCCCGCGCCGACCGAGATCACCGCGAGGCGAGGTCGGATGCGGTCGAGCAGGGGGCCGAGGCCGGCGTCGTCGCTGCCGTGATGGGCGACCTTGAGCACGTCGACCGGCGCGGGGTCGAGCGGCGTCGTCTCCGCCTCGGCATCGGCTGTGAGCAGCATCGAGAAGTCGTGCCAACGGGCAAGCGCGACGATGGCGAGCGCATTCGGGTCTTCGTCGCCGTGCGGGCCGGCCAGGAGCTCGCGCGGCGGCCAGAGCACGTCGAGCCGCAGTGCGCCCGAGCGCAACTCGCTCCCCTCGGCGAGGCGGCCGGTGGCGACGCCCGCCGAGTGGATCTGCGCCAGCGTGGCCCGGCGGAGGACGGCGAAGAGGACCCGTTCGATCGGCAGCTCGCCGAGCAGCTCGCGGACCCCACCGGCGTGGTCGGATTGGTCGTGGGTGACTATCGCGGCGCCCAGGCCCTCCACCCCGGCGGCGCGCAGCTCGCCGGCGATACCGTCCCCGGGCGGACCGCCGTCGACCAGCACCGCCGGCGCGTTGCGCGGTTGCAGCAGGATCGCGTCCCCCTGGCCGACGTCGAGGACCGAGATGCGCAGGCCCGGCACAGACGATCCGCCGGCGGGTGGCGGCGCGCCGCCCCCGAACGCGAGCGCGATAACCGCCGCGAGGACCGCCAAGGCGACGACAACCCGACCCGCCGTAGAGGTTTGGTCCGCTATCCGGACCAAACCTCTACGGCGCTGGCGGGGGCTCGCGGAAGGTGGCGATGGCGATGGCGGTGCAAGCGCGGTTCGCCGAAGCGCCTGCAGGCGTCGGCGACGGCTGAAGCGGAGGGCCACGATCGCCACGCCGGCGAGGCCCAGGTAGGAGACGAGGAGGCCGCCGAGGCGGAGATGCACGTGCAGGCTGGCCCAGCTCGGGCGACCGCACCAGGCCGCCACCTGGGCGATGTAGGCGAGCAGGGGGGCGTCCAGGGCGTTGAGGGCGCCGACCGGGGCGCCGGGGACCTGGCCGGCCGCGGCGACGAGCATTCCCAGCCACATCGCAGGCGCCACGGCCGGCAGCGCCAGCAGGTTGGCGAGGAGGGCGGTCGTCGAGACTTCTTCGAAGTGGAAGGCGATCAGCGGCGCCGTGGCGAGCGTGGCGGAGATCGTCAGCGCCATCCCGTCGGCCAGGCCGCGACGCCAGCCGCGCCCGCCGATCCGCGCCACGATCGCCGCCCGCAGCGGCGCCGCGAGCAGGAGGATGCCGAGCACGGCGGCGAAGCTGAGCTGCCAGCCGACATCGGCGGCGATGCCGGGCTCGAGCGCGAGCAGCGCGGCGGCGGCGAACGCCAGCGCGTAGAGGCGCGAGAGGCGCCGTCCCGACAGCGTCGCCAGCACGCTCAGCCCGCCCATGATCCCGGCGCGCAGGACCGACGGCCCGGCGCCGGCCAGCGGCACGTAGACGGCGATCAGGCCGAGGACCCAGACGAGCCGCGTGTGCAGGGGCATCCCCAGCACCGCCAGCAACGGCATCGCAAGCAGGGCGAGCAGAGCGACGTTCTGCCCCGATACGGCAAGCAGGTGGCTGAGCCCGGAGCGGCGGAAGTCTTCCGTCGTCGCGGCGTCGATCCGCTCGTCCTCGCCGAGGACGAAGCCCCGCGACAGCGCCGCCTCGCGGGCCGGCATGCCGCGATCGAGGGCCGCCTCCGCCCGCGCCCGGATCGCCTCGCTGTGGGCCAGCGCCAAGGCGACCGTCGCGGCGACGAGCAGCGCCGGCAGCCAACGCAGGCCCATCGGCTATGGCTGCAGCCGGCCGCGCAGCGATTCCATCGTCGCCGGGCCGATGCCGCTCACCTGATCGAGCTGGTCGACCGAGGAGAGCCCGCCGTGCTGGTCGCGGTATTCGACGATCTTTTCCGCCGTGACGGGCCCGATGCCGTCGATCGTTTCGAGTTGCCCCACCGTGGCGCTGCCGAGGCTGATCGGGCCGTCTTCCGCCGCGCCGCCATAGGTCGGGGCGGCCCCCGGGGGCGCGCGCGCCGGCACCATCACCTGCTGCCCATCGGCGAGTCGAGCGGCCCGGTTGATCCCTTCCAGCATCGCCTCGCCCGACGGACCGCCGGCACGGGAGATCGCGTCGACCACCCGCGAGCCGACCGGCAGCCGGTAGACGCCGGGGCGGCGCACGGCGCCCGCCACGTCGACGACG
Source organism: Solirubrobacterales bacterium (assembly GCA_035712345.1). Classification (GTDB taxonomy): domain Bacteria; phylum Actinomycetota; class Thermoleophilia; order Solirubrobacterales; family 70-9; genus VRUE01. Next base: position 45,321 of record DASTAY010000048.1, on the reverse strand, counting down.
ACGTCAGGCCCGCCGTTCGACTTCAGGCTGACGTCGCTGCTGGAAGACGAGGAAGAGGCGTAGCCGCCGCCGGGGTCGCTGCCCTCGGCCCTGATCGCGCGGGCGCCGACCAGCAGCAGGGCGACGCCAACGGCGCCGTAGACGATGACCTGGGAACGCGACAGCTGCGGCATCGGCCGGAGCGTGGCCGGGCCGGACGCGCGCGTGACGCGCGGAATCTAAAGCTTCAGTCACAGATCTTCGTCGGCGTAGCCGCTGACCTCTGCGAGCTGGTCGCTGTACAGCTCGCCCGCCGAGACCGGCGGCGACTGCACCGAGACGCAGGCGAGCATCTCCTCGCCCGTGTTCGCGATCGAGTGGTCGGTGGCAGGCGGGACGAGGATCAGGTCGCCCTCCCCCACCTCCTGGGTGTCGCCTGCGACGGACATCGTGCCGGCGCCGCGCACGACGACGTAGACCTGCTCGCCGCCTTCGTCGGAGCGCAGCGTCTGCTCCACCCCGCCCGGCACCTCGAGCCAGGTCACCGACATGTTGCGCGCGCCGAGCTGGCCCGCGTCCATCAGCGCGTGGTAACGGAGCCTGTGCCACTCCTCGGCCGGAGCGTCTGACAGTCGTCTGACGAGCACGGCGGCTTTGTACCAGATAAATCGCCCTAAGCCGCAAAAACTCAGCGAACCACGAGGTTTACGAGCTTGCCCGGCACGACGATCTCCTTGACGACCTGCTTGCCGTCGAGGTGACCCTGCACCTTCTCGCTTGCCCGGGCAAGCGCCAGGAGCTCGTCTTCGGCCGCGCCAGCGGGGGCCTCGATCCGGTCGCGCAGCTTGCCGTTGACCTGGACGACGAGCGTGACCGTGTCGCTGCGCAACAGCTGCGGGTCGGCCACGGGCCAAGCGTTCTCCCACACCCGCCCGCCTTCCAGCCGCTCCCAGACCTCGGCGCCGAGGTGCGGCGCGAAGGGGAAGATCAGCGAGGCGGCGGTGGCCGCGGCGAAGCGCACCGCCGCGACGCCGGCGGGGTCCGCGTAGAGGCCTTCCTTGAGCCGGTAGGCGTCGTTGACCAGCTCCATCACCGCCGCGATCGCCGTGTTGAACTGGAAGCCGCGCTCGAAGTCCCGCGTCGCCTTATCGATCGCCCAGTGCGCCTTCGCCAGCAGCTCGCGCGCCTGCCCCTCCGCCGCGCCGGCCTCGAGCCCGGCGGCCTCCCGCGACTCCACCTCGCCGCAGAGGCGCCAGAGCCGCGAGAGGAAGCGGTTGACGCCCTCGACGCCCTCGTCGGACCAGTCGCCGCCGCGCTCCGGCGGCCCCATGAAGCAGATGTAGGTGCGGGCGGTATCGGCGCCGTAGCGCGCGACGTACTCGCCGGGGCTGACCGTGTTGCCCTTCGACTTCGACATCTTCGCCCCGTCGCGGGTGATCATCCCCTGCGTGAAGAGATTGGCGAACGGCTCCTGCACCGAGAGGGTGTCGAGGTCGGCGAGCGCCTTGGTGAAGAAGCGCGCGTACATCAGGTGCAAGATCGCGTGCTCGACCCCGCCGATGTACTGGTCGACCGGCAGCCAGTGGTCCGCGGCGGCGCGGTCCCAGGCGGCCCCGGCGTTCTGAGGGTCGAGGTAGCGGATGAAGTACCAGGAGGAGTCGACGAAGGTGTCCATCGTGTCGGTCTCGCGGCGGGCCGGGCCCCCGCAGCGCGGGCACTCGGTCGCCACCCAGCCCTCGGCCGCGGCCAGCGGGCTGCGGCCCTGCGGCGCGTAGTCCTCGATCTCGGGCAATTCGACCGGCAGCCGGTCGTCGGGGACGGGGACGATCGCAGGCGCCCCGTCCTCGCCGCAGCGCTCGCAATAGACGACCGGTATCGGCGCGCCCCAGTAGCGCTGGCGCGATACCAGCCAGTCGCGCAGGCGGTAGTTGACCGAAACCTCGCCACGGCCCTCGGAGCGCAGCCAGGCGACGATCTCCTCGTAGGCCTCGCGGTTGTGCCTGCCGTCGAAGCGTCCCGAGCCGGTCATCGCACCGTCGCCCGGATAGGGCAGTCCCTGCTCGTCGCGCGCGGCCTCCGGGTCGGTCCCCTCGATCACCCGCTTCACCGGCAGGTCGAAGGCGCGGGCAAACTCGTAGTCGCGGGTGTCGTGGGCGGGGACCGCCATGATCGCCCCGGTGCCGTACTCCATCAGCACGTAGTCGGCGACGAACATCGGGATCTCCTCGCCGTTGACGGGGTTGACGACGCTGCGCCCCAGCGGCACGCCGGTCTTCTCCCGCCCCTCGTCGCCGCGCTCCTCGACCGACTCGCGCGCGACCCGGTTGACGTACTCGCGCACCGCCTCCTCGGCCGGCGTGCCGGCGACCAGCCGCTCGAGCTCGGGATGCTCGGGCGCGAGGACGAAGAAGGTTGCGCCGAAGAGCGTGTCGGGCCGGGTGGTGAAGACCGGGAAGTCGAGGCCGAGCTCCTCGCAGCGGAAGGCGACCTCGGCGCCCTCCGAGCGGCCGATCCAGTTGCGCTGCATGGTGACCACGTGCTCGGGCCAGGACTCGAGCAGGTCGAAGTCGGCGAGCAGGCGATCGGCGTACTCGGTGATCCTGAGGAACCACTGCTCGAGGCGGCGCTGTTCGACAGGCGTGCCGCAACGCTCGCAGCGCCCGTCGACGACCTGCTCGTTGGCGAGCACGGTGGCGTCCTTGGGGCACCACTGCACCGGCGCCTCCTCGCGGTAGGCGAGGCCGCGCTCGAGCAGGCGCAGGAAGATCCACTGGGTCCAGCGGTAGTACTCCGGCGTGTGCGTGCCGAGCTCACGCGACCAGTCGATCGAGATCCCCCACTCGCGGAACTGGCGGCGGAAGGACTCGATCGAGCGCTCCGTCGCCGCCCGCGGCGGCTCGCCCGTCTTGATCGCGTTGTTCTCGGCCGGCAGGCCGAAGGCGTCGTAGCCCATCGGGTGGATCACCTCGAAGCCGTGGCGGCGGCGGAAATGGGCGATCGCGTCGCCGACCGCGTAGCACTTGAGGTGGCCGACGTGGGGCTCGCCCGAGGGGTAGGGCAGCATCTCCAGCACGTAGGACTTCGGCTTGGCGGGGTCGAAGCCGGGCTGCCCCGGGTTGGCGACCTCCCAGGTCTTCTCCTCGGCCCAGACCTGCTGCCACTTGCGCTCGATCGTCTTCGGTTCGTAGCCGCTCATCGGAGTGGCGATCTTACGAGTCAGAAGACCGGCGAGACCGCCTCGAGCAGATGGGGCCAGACGTAGACCTCGATCGTCGCGGCGACGACCAGCGTGGGAACCGCCATCGCGACCGTGAGCGCGGTCGCCGCGAGGAGCTGGTTCCACTCGCCGCGGCGGCTGGCGATGAGCCAGGCGGCGAGGGGCAGGAAGAGGGCGCTCAGCTCGGGGATCGCGTGGGGCAGGACGGTGAGGATCAGGGCGAGACGGGAGATGTGCAGCTGGTAGGCGATCGTCGCGCCCTGGAAGCCGAGGTAGAAGGCCTGGGTGGTGAGCGAGAAGAGCGTGACCGCGGCGACGAAGAGGATCGCGAACTGGCCCGCCTTGACGTGGACCCAGCGCGAGAGGCCGCGGCGCTGGGCGGCGGCGATCGGCATCGAGGCGCCGGCGATGAAGCCGGCGATGCAGGCGGTTGCGTGCAGGGCGAGCACCAGCGAGTTGCGCCAGAGGATCGGCAGCAGGTCGCCGGGGTCCTGCGGTTCGGTCAGGCCCGGCAGGTGGACCGGGGTGACGTCGGGCGTGAGCATGCCGGAGACGACCCAGACCGCCGCCAGGAGGGCGAGCGCGATCGCCAGGCTGAGCGCCAGCCAACCGCGTAGGACCGCCCAGGGGCGGTCGTTCCAGACGACGAAGGTCTCGCGCGTATCCCGTATGCCGTGCGAGAACACGTGCTCGTTTGCCGTATTCATCGCTCAATCATCGGCAGGCAGGGAGATGAGTTTGAGCTTCCCGCCTTATCGGCGGGCAGGCGCAACTCGCCATAAGCTGGGGCCGTGGGAGAAGGAGGGGAAGCCGCCTGGTACCGGCGCCGATGGCGGTGGCTGGCGGCTGCGACGATCGCTTTGCTCGTCGCGCTTGGCATCGGCGTGGCGATCTCCTGGCACTTCTCCGACGCGGTGCTCGTGCCGGACCACTCGCCTTGGCCCGAGAGCACCGAAGTCCTGGGGGTCTCGCCGAAGCGCATCTCCCTGGCGCGTTCCGAAGACAGCGAACGCCCCGGCGTCTACGGACTGGACTGGCCCGGAGGGCATGCCGTAATCGGCGCAATCGAGCACGAGAGCGGCGACGCGGTCGTGCGCAAGCTGCTCTCGTCGCATGGCTACCTGGTCGCGGGAAGGAAGGTCCTCGTCGAAGCCGACGTCTACGCCGGGAACCCACGCGAAGCGCTCGGCATTCCCTTCTCGACGGTCCCGGTCGCCGACGAACTGGGCCTGATGCCCGATTGGCTGATTCGGGGTCGCAGCCGCACCTGGACGATCGTCGTGCACGGGATCAACGGCACCCCACAGGAGGGGCTGCATCTCCTGCCGGCGCTGCGGCGAGCAGGTCTTCCGACGATGCTGATCGCCTACCGCGAGGATCTCGGAGCCCCACCCAGCCCGGACGGCTTCCACCACATGGGCCTGACCGAGTGGCGCGACCTGCAGGCGGCCGCGGGCTACGCGCTCGCCCACGGCGCCCGCCGCCTCGTCCTCGTCGGCTACTCGATGGGCGGCGCGATCGTCGCCCAGTTCATGCAGAAGTCGAGCCTGGCCGGGCGGGTGGCGGGCCTCGTCCTCGACGCCCCGGTGCTCGACTGGAAGCGGACGATCGAATTCAACTCGGAAGAGATGGGCCTCCCGGGCTTCGCTGCCCTGCCCGTCATATGGGCGATCGGGGCGCGGGTCGACGCCGACTGGGACAGCCTCGACGCGCTGGCGCACCCCGAGGCCTTCCATCTGCCGATCCTGCTCTTCCACGGCACCGACGACAAGGTCGTGCCGATCTCGGGCAGCGACGACTTCGCCGCCGAGCTGCCACGCTGGGTCACCTATTACCGGGTCCCCGAGGCGGGCCACACGCAGGCCTGGAACGTCGACCCGCGCCTCTACGAACGCCGCCTGAGCGCGTTCCTCGCATCACTTGAACCAAGCCAGCGCGCGCTGCGTACCCCCGGCAACCACTAACCCGGGACCTCTCGTCCAGGCGGAAGGAGAACACATGTCGCAGCGCATCGGCAGGATCGTCGCCCTTTCGACCGTGAGCGCCGCGGTCGCAATCGGCGGCTTCGGCGCAACGGCCGCAAGCGCCGATCGCAATCATCCCGAGGACGGCCCGCATCACGGCCACCACCACTGCAAGGGCCTCAAGGGCAAGAAGCACCGCAACTGCGAGGCCCATCACCACCACCGCCATGGCGGTGGTGGCGGGCCCGGCCTCTACTGAGTGGAGCTGACGGGACTCGAACCCGTGACCTACGCGCTGCCAGCGCGTCGCTCTTCCAGCTGAGCTACAGCCCCGCAGGCCCCGAGTTTAAACGTCCGGCGCCGGCGCGGAGTGGCTAGGCGGCGTGCTGCTCGGGGTCCTGGTCCTCGTCGACGTCGAGGATCAGGTGCTTGTCGGCGGTGCGACGGATGTTGAACTCGAAGGGAGCGCTCTCTTCCAGCTCGCGCAGCAGCTCGACCGGCTCGTCGAACTGCATCGAGACCGTCGCGCGGCCCTCGGAGAAGCGCTCGACGTAGATCTCGGAGGCGCCGAGGCGGCCGACCGCGTCCTCGAAGCCGACCAGCTGGGAGAAGTCGCCGAGCGGGCCGATCTCGAGCTTGATCAGGCCCTCGAAGAGCTGGCCGAGGGCGGACTCGGCGCTGGCCTCGCGCGGCGCGGCCCCGTTCGCGGCGCCCTCGTGCATCTCGGCGAGGTCCTGGGTGCGACGGCTGACCTCGACCGCCTCGCGCAGCGCCTTCATCCGGATCCGGGTCGCCTGGCCGCGTGCCTGCGCCTGGATCTCCTCCAGGCGCTCGGAGACGGCGTGCAGGGAGGCGATGCTGCGCTCGTGGCGCTCGTCGGCTTCGCGCAGGCGCTCGCCGAGGCTGCGGATCTCACGCTCGCGCTCGATCACCATTCCCGACAGGGAGGCGAGCTCCGCGTCGGCCGCGGAGGCATGGCCCTCGACGGCCTCGATCGCCGCGTCGCGCGCCGCCAATGCGGCGTCCACCTCGTCCCTGCGGTAGCCGAACAACGCCCGCTTGAAGCTAGCCATGCGCGGCACCGTAGAGGTGCCCTCGGACGCCATCCTGTGACAGTTGCAACTCGGGGCGCGGCGCCTCCCGCCAGAGGTCCTCGAGCTGGTAGCGCGCGCGTTCCTCCGCGGTGAAGACGTGCAGGACGGCGTCGAGGTAGTCGAGCACGATCCAGCCGGCCGCCCCCTCCCCCTCGATCCCTCCGGGCAGCAGCCCGTGCTCCTGCTTGAGCCGCAGCTTCACCTCGTCGACGATCGCCCGCGCCTGGCGCTCGTTGCGCGCGGTGCAGATCGCCAGGAAGTCGGTGTAGGCGGCGAGGCCGCGCATGTCGAGCAGGACGATCTCGGTCGCCCCTTTGGAGTCGGCAAGCTCAGCGAGCCGGCGCGCCAGCGCCTCGGACTCGATCGGGCTCACGCGTAGATCCCCTTCTCCTCGATGAAGCGGGCGACCGCCTCCGGGACCAGGTAGCGCAGCGGTCGCCCCGCCGCCGCGCGCTCGCGCACGGCCGAGGAGGAGACACCGAACTGGGGCATCTCGAGCATCGTCACCCGATCCGCGGCGCCGAGGCCGCGCATCGTCGAGGCGACGTCCGCATCGGAGACTCCCGAGCGCCGCGCCACCGCGAGGCGGGCCAGCTCGACCACGCGCTGCGGCTCGCGCCAGCTCTCGAACCCGACGGCGGCGTCCGCCCCCATCACGAACACCAGATCCGGTTCTCCTCTTTCGCCTGCAAGCAGCTCCAAGGTCTCATACGTATAGGACGGCCCCTCGCGCTCCACCTCGAGAGTGGAGACGCTGAAGCGCGGATCGTCGGCGGCGGCGAGCCGGGTCATCGCCAGGCGCAGCTCTCGGCCCGGGTCGTCGTGGATGCGCTTGTGCGGCGCCTCGCCCGTCGGCACGAGCACGACCTCGTCGAGGTCGAGCTGCCAGAGCGCCTCCAGGGCGAGCGCCAGGTGGCCCAGGTGGGGCGGGTTGAAGGCCGAGCCGAGGACGCCGACCGCGGGGCGTCCGCGGTCCCCCGGGGCGCTACCCACGCACTTGGCCGTCGCCGCGGACGACGTACTTGTAGGTGGTCAGCTCGCGCAGGCCGATCGGGCCACGGGCGTGCAGCTTCTGGGTCGAGTTGCCGATCTCCGCCCCCATGCCGAACTCGAACCCGTCGGTGAACCGGGTCGAGGCGTTGGTGTACACGACCGCGGCGTCGACGCCCGCGAGGAAGCGCTCGGCGGCCTGCTCGGAACGGGTGACGATCGCCTCCGAGTGACGCGTGCCGTAGAGGTTGACGTGCTCGACCGCCTGCTCGACCGAGTCGACCACGGCGACGGCCAGCTTCAGGTCGAGGTACTCGCTCGCCCAGTCCGCCTCGCCCGCAGCACCCATCTCGACACCGCCGGCGCTCGCCCGGGCCCGCTCGTCGCCGACCAGCTCGACCCCGGCCTCGCGCAGCTCGGCCAGCGTCGCCGGCAGGAAGTCCTCTGCGATCGCGGCGTCGACGAGCAGCGTCTCGGCCGCATTGCAGACGCCGGGCCGCTGGGTCTTCGCGTTGACCGCGATGCGGCGGGCCATCTCGAGGTCGGCCTCGGCGTGCACGTAGACGTGGCAGTTGCCCGCGGCGGCGTAGATCACCGGCACCTTCGCGACCTCCTTGAGGGCGTTCTTGAGCCCCTCGCCGCCGCGTGGGATCAGCAGATCGACGGTGTCCTCCTGGACCGCGAGCTCGGCCAGGTCCTCATGCCCGCCCACGGCCAGCAGCACCGCGGCGTCCTCGGGCAAGCCGGCCTCAGCGAGCGCCTCGCGCACGATTCCCGCCAGCGCCCCGTTGGTCCGCTCCGCGTAATGCGACCCCCGCAAGACGATCGCGTTGCCGCTCTTGATCGTCAGCGCCGCGCAGTCGATCGTCACGTTCGGCCGCGCCTCGTAGACGACGGCGACGACGCCGAGCGGCACCCGCAGCTTGGTCAGGTCGAGCCCGCTCGCCAGCGTCTTGTGCTCCAGCTCCTCGCCGATCGGATCGCCGAGCGCCGCCACGGCGCGGACCCCGTCGGCCATCGCGGCGACCCGCTGATCGCTCAGCGCCAGCCGATCGCGCAGCGCCGGCGTCAGCCCCGCGGCGCGCTCATCGGCCAAGTCGGCGGCGTTCGCCTCGAGCACGTCCGCGCTGCGCTCGCCGAGCAGACGGGCGATAGCGGCCAGGGCGGCGTCCCTCGCCTCGGTGGGCGCCGAGGCAAGTGAGCGCGCCGCCCGCTGGGCGGCTTCACAACTTTCGGTGACTGAAAGAGTCGTGACTGCCATGACGCTAAGGGTAGCCGTGAGCGCCGGGCGCCCCTCCCAAAACGCTCGGCGGGAGCCTCGCTTGAGTGTTTTGGGAGGGACCCCCGGCGCTCAGATCAGCACGAAGCGGTCCCGGTGGATCACCTCGTCGGCGGCATGGGGAAGGAGCTCTCGCACGTCAGCCGTCTTTCGCCCCTTGACCTGGTCAAGCTCACGCGACGAGTAGTCGACGATGCCCTTGCCGATCACGGCGCCGTTCGCCGCCACCTCGACGGCGTCGCCCACGTCGAAGCCACCGTCGACCGTGACGATGCCGACCGGCAACAGGCTGGAGCCGCTCTCGCGAAGCACCCGCGCGGCGCCCTCGTCCACGCTCAGCCTCCCCCGCACCGGCTTGGCGTATTTCAGCCAGAGCTTGAAGCTGGAAGCCTTTCCAGGCAACGCGGCGAAGCGAGTACCGGCCGCCTCGCCGCGGGCGGCGGCAAGCAGGGTCCCCGGCCGGGTCCCGTCGCAGATCGTCGCCGGGATCGCCGACTCGGCCGCCATCTCAGCCGCGGCGACCTTGCTGCGCATCCCGCCCGAGCCGAAGGCGGAGGTGCGATCGCCGATCTCGAGCTCCTCGAGCTCGGCGAAGTCCTCGACCGCCTCGATCCGCTCGGCCTCGGGATCGAGCCGCGGGTCGCTGCGGTGCAGGCCTTCCACGTCGGAGAGCAGCACCAGCAGGCGTGCGTCGAGCAGGATCGCCACCTGGGCGGCGAGGAAGTCGTTGTCGCCGAAGGTGATCTCGTCGGTGGCGGTGGTGTCGTTCTCGTTGACGACCGGCACCACCCCCCACTCGATCAACCTGCGCAGCGTCTGGCGGGCGTTGAGGTAGTTGCTGCGGGCGGCGATGTCGGCGGCGGTGAGCAGGACCTGCGCAGCACGCGTGCCACCCGCCGCCAGGCGCGACTGGTAGGCGCGGAAGAGATCGCCCTGGCCGACGGCCGAGGCCGCCTGCAGCTCGTCCATCGCCCGCGGCCGCGCCGGCAGCTCCATCAGTCGGATCCCGCGCGCGATCGCTCCGGAGGTGACCATCGCCACACGCTCTCCCGCCTGCTCCAGCTCCGCCACCTGCGCGCAGACCGAGTCGAGCACGTCGACGCGCAGCTCGCCGTCGTCGGCGGCGACGATCGAGGAGCCGAGCTTTACGACGAGCGTCATGGGCGCAAGTGTAAAAGCGCCTCCGTGTGGAGCCCCCTAGGGATGCAGCTCGAACTCGTGTTCGCCGACGCGGACGTCGTCGCCCGGTTCGAAGCCGGCGGCGCGCAGGGCGGCGATGACGCCGATCTCGTTGAGCCGCTGCTCGAGGTAGGCGAGCGCCTCTTCGTTCTTCAGATCGTGACGCTCGAAGAGCAGCTCGACGCCGCGGCCGAGGACGCGGTAACCGCCGTCGTCCTCGCGCTGCACCGAGTAGCCGCCCTCGCCGACCGGCCGGTAGACCCGGTGCTCGGCCTCGAATTCGGCGGGGCCGAGGTCGCGCCGCTCGGGTCGCGCGGGCGCCTCCTCGGGAAGCCGGGCGAGCAGCGCCCGCCGCAACTCCTCCAGCCCATCGCCGGTGGCGGACGAGACGGCGAGGGCATCGCTCGCCCAGTCGCCGAGCCTCCGCCGCCACTCGGCCACGGCCTGCTCGACCCGCTCATCCGGCAGCAGGTCGCGCTTCGACAGGACGATCAGCTCCGGAAGCCGCTCCAGCCCGGCGCCGTAGGCGACGAGCTCATCTCGCACGGCGGCGTAGTTCGACTCCGGATCTCCCTCGGCGGGCGCCAGGTCGACCAGGTGGACGAGCACCGAGCAGCGCTCGACGTGGGCGAGGAACTCATGGCCCAGCCCGGCGCCCTCGGCGGCGCCCTCGATCAATCCCGGGATGTCCGCGACTACCGCCTGGCGATCCTCACCCTCGATCGTCCCCAGCACCGGCGAGAGCGTCGTGAACGGGTAGTCCCCCACCTTCGGCTCGGCCCGGGTCAGCCGCGCCAGCAGCGAGGACTTGCCGGCATTGGGCAGGCCGACGAGCCCGATGTCGGCAAGCAGCTTCAGCCGCACCTCGATCCACCCCTCCTCGCCGGAGGTCCCCCTCTCGGCGAATCGCGGCGCCTGCCGCACCGAGGTCGAGAAGCGCCTGTTCCCGTGCCCCCCGCGCCCCCCGTGTGCGATCACGGCCCGCTGGCCAACTTCGACCAGGTCCACCCGACTCCCATCCACAGCCTCCGCCTGCGTACCCGCGGGCACCGGGATCGTCAGATCCTCGCCCCGTGCCCCATGCCGATTGGAGCCTTCACCATGACGGCCTCGCTGCGCCCGAAAGTGCCTGCTCCCACGCAACGCCCCCAAGTCGCGCCGCGAGGCGTCGCAGACGAGCACCACATCCCCCCCGTGCCCGCCGTCCCCCCCATCCGGGCCACCGCGCGGCACATGAGCCTCCCGCCGAAACGAAATGCACCCGTTCCCGCCGGCCCCCCCCTCAACCCAGATTTTGGCCTTGTCATCCATCGTCAGCAGAGCGTAGTTGGCGCCTTAGTCGCACATATTGCGACCAACGCGCCAATACGGCTCCTCAGCAGGGCCCGAGCTCGCGCACACGAGGTTCTGCGGGGCCCCGAGGGAGGGGCGGGGTGTCCCTCCAGCGCAGCGGCGTCCGTTTTTCGCCCCAACCACGCTCTCGGATGGCCGCCAAGTCACCCGGCGAAAAACCCAGCAAGCAAGAGGGGCAACCCCGTCCCCTCCCCCCTTACGAGTCAGCCAGAACCGAGATCGTGCGGCCCTTGCGAGACGGCTTGAACTGAACCGTCCCCGCCTGCGTCGCGAAGATCGTGTGGTCGCGACCGAGGCCGACGCCGTCGCCGGGCCAGAACCGCGTGCCGCGCTGGCGCACGATGATCTCGCCGCCGCTGACCTTCTGGCCCGCGAAGACCTTGACCCCGAGCATGTTGGGGTTGGATTCGCGGCCGTTGCGGCTCGAGCCGAGTCCTTTCTTATGCGCCATCGTCGTCCTTTTTAGCAGCCGCCTCGGGCTTGGCGGGCTCTTTGCCGGCTTTCGGTTTGGTCGCGGCTTTTTTGGCGCCCATCTTCAGCTCGGTGACCTCGAGCCGGGTCAGCTCCGAGCGGTGGCCGGCGCGCCGCCGGTAGCCCTTCTTCGGCTTGTATTTGAAGACCTTGATCTTCGGGCCCCGCAGGTGCTCGGCAACCTTGGCCTCGACCTTGACCTTCTCCAGCTCCTTCGGCCCGGCGACGACCTCCTTGTCGCGGAAGAGCACGGGACGGAGGGCGACCACGTCGCCCTCACCGGCATCCAGGCGGTCGACGAGCAGCGAAGTGCCCTTCTCGACCTTGTACTGCTTGCCCCCGCTCTCTATGACTGCGTACGTGCTCATTCGGCGGCGGCGGATTCTAGAGCGTCTGCCTCGGCGCCGTTGCTCCCCGGGTCGCCGAGCAGCGAAGCGACCGCGGCGGCCCGCTCCACACGCTCGATCCGGACCATCTTGCGATCGCCGACGTAACGCCCGCCGCCGGTCACGCTGACGATGTAGGAGTCGATTCGGGCGACCGCGTCGTCGGCGTTGTACATGTGCGGCTCCTCGATCTTCACGAGCACCTCCTCGCCGACCTTGAAGGGCAGCGCCCGCTCCTCGATCTCGGCCCGGCTGCCGGCTTCGACCAGTGTGAAGGTGCCGATCGCCAGCGCGTCGCCCCCCTCGAAGTGGAACTGCCTGCCGGTTTCCTCCTCCAGCTCGGCCAGACCGCTGTCGGGCTCGATCAGCTCAGCCGCGACCTTCGGGTTGACGCGCAGCAGGAAGGCCTCGGCGTCGGCGTTGTCCGCCGCCATCTCACGCATCTGCCGCAGCCCCTCCAGCGCCACCGTCTCAGCCGAGAGCACGACGCCCTCGCCCTCGCAGGTCGGGCAGGGCGAGGTGAGGATCTCGCGCACCCCGTCGGTGATGTTCTGCCGCGTCATCTCGACCAGGCCGAGCGGGGAGACCTCGACCACGTAGCTCTTCGACTTGTCCGCGTCGAGCGCTTTGCGCAGCGTTTTCAGCACTTTGTCGCGGTTCCTCGCCCGCGCCATGTCGATGAAATCGATCACGATGATGCCGCCGATGTCGCGCAGGCGCAGCTGCCGCACGACCTCGTCCGCCGCCTCGGTGTTGACCTTGGTGATCGTCTCCTCGAGGCCACCTTTGCCGCGGCCGGTGAAGCTGCCGCTGTTCACGTCGATCACGGTCAGCGCCTCGGTGTAGTCGATGATCAGGTAACCGCCCGAGGGCAGGTCGACGCGCCGCACCAGGGTCGACTCGATCTCCTTGTCGATCTCCCATTTCTCCAGCAGCGGCTTCTTCCCCTCGTAGAGCTCGACTTTGTCGACGAGCTCCGGCGCGGTGCGCTGGAAGAAGCCGGTCACCCGTTCGAGCTGCTTGGGCGAATCGATCACGGCTCTTTCGAAGTCGCTCAGGAACACGTCGCGCAGCACGCGCACCGGCAGGTCCTGCTCCTGGAAGACGAGCCCGGGCGCCTTGATCTTCTCGCTGCGCCGCTCGAGCACGTCGTAGAGCTTGTGCAGGTAGCCGACCTCGCGCACGAAATCCGATTTCTTGGCCCCATGCGCGGCGGTGCGGACGATCAGCCCGCCCGGGCCCTTGTAGGTGCGGTCGACCATCTTGCGCAACCGGTCGCGCTCGGAGGTGCTGAGGCGACGGCTGACGCCGACGCCACTGCCCTGCGGCGCGTAGACCAGGTAGCGGCCGGCGATCGAGAGGTTCATCGAGAGGCGGGCGCCCTTCGACTTGAGCGGGTCCTTGACCACCTGCACGAGGATCTCCTGCCCGGATTTGATCAGCTCGGTGATCTTGCGGCCGCTGCCGCGCCCGCGCTTCGGCGCCTGTTCGCCGTTCGGCAGGACGATCTCGTCGACGTGCAGGAAGCCGTTGCGCTCGAGGCCGATGTCGACGAAGGCGGCCTCCATGCCGGCGAGGACGTTGTCGACCTTGCCCTTGTAGATGTTGCCGACGATCGAACGCCGGCCGCGGCGCTCTATGTAGAGCTCCGCCACGTTGCGTTTGCCGCCTTTGGTCTTCGACTCGAGGACGGCTACACGGGTCTCGCCGCGATCGGCGGACACCAGGATGGTTTTTTTCATGTGTGTTTCAGCTCAGTTCAGATAGGTACGCATGGCCCGGTCCCATTCAAGGGATCACCAGGCGAACCTGCCTTTCTGACTGAGGCGCGCTTGCATGTGAATGCTCTGGAGCACTCCCACGGCGAGGAGGGTCGCCAACACGGACGACCCCCCGTAGCTCATCAGCGGCAGGGGAATCCCGGTGATCGGCATGATCCCGAGGTTCATCCCCACGTTGACGAAGACCTGAAAGAGCAGCATGGCGGCGATGCCGCCGGCCACCAGGGTCCCGTACGAGTTCTTCGAGAGCGTCACGATCCGCAGCGCCCGCCAGATCAGCAGGGCGTATAGGGATAGGACGAACGCGGCGCCGAGGAATCCATAGCGCTCACCGATCACCGCGAAGATGAAGTCGGTGTGCCGCTCAGGGACGAAGTCGAGCCGCGTCTGGGTGGCCTTGTTGCCGCGGCCGGTCGTCTTACCGGAGCCGATCGCGATCTTGGCCTGGTTCTGCTGGTAGCCCGCGTCGCTGGGGTCCGCGCTCGGATGCGTGAAGGAGGTCAGCCTCTGCTGCTGGTATTCCTTCAAGATGGGCGTCCCGATTGCGGGAGCGACCACGAGAACGAGGGCCACGAGTGCGGCGAGGGCCGCGCCGATCACCGCGAAGTGCGTCCAGCGGACGCCCCCCACGTACATCACGGCGAGGGTGATAGCCCCGTACACCAGGGAGGTGCCGAGGTCCGGCTGCAGGAAGACGAGCGCAGCCGGGGCGAGGCCGAGACATAGGTAGCGCACGGTGCGCTGCCATGGCGAGCCCCGCCGGGCGCCATCGATGACGAAGCCGGCAAGCGCCAATACGAGCAGGAGCTTGCCCAGCTCCGATGGCTGGAAGCTGAAGAAGGGAAGTTCGAAGGAGCGGCGCGAGCCGCGCGCGGCGAAGCCGAAGACGAAGACGAGCGCGACGCTGACGCAGAGGAAGGTGTAGATGCCGACCCGCAGCTCGCGGAAGCGCGAGTAGTCGATCCGCGCCAGCACGTACATGCCGATCACGCCGAGCACGCCGTAGAGCGCCTGCCGGTTGAGGTAGTAGCCGGGGTCGCCGGGGACGTCGTGCTTGGTCGCCTGACCGAGCACGAAGGCGCTGAAGGCGACCAGGCCGATCGCCGCGATGCCCAGGCCCGCGTCCATGTAGGGCAGGCCGAGGCGCTCGGCGATCCCCGGCCGCAGGGCGAAGGGTTCGGGTTGTGCCCGCCTGGTCCTCGTCGCGTACATCAGCCTTCTTCTTCCGTGGGTTTCGCTTCGTGAGAGAGCTGTTTGGCGAAATAGGCTTCGAGGATCCGCCTGGCGGCGGGCGCCGCGGCTTCGACGCCGAAGCCGCCTTCCTCCATGGTCACGAAGGTGACGATACGCGGATTCGGATACGGAGCGAGCACGCCGTACCAGGATTGGTCTGCATGCCCGACGCGTTCGGCGGTGCCGGTCTTGCCAGCGACCGGGATCGGGAAGTTGCCGAAAACGGCGAACGAGGTGCCGGCGCCGTTCTGCGCCGCGTCGTGCAGGCCTTCGAGGATTACCGCCCGGTACGTGGGATTCATATGGACGTGGCGGCGCGGCGGCGGATCGAATTCCTTCAGCACCCGGCCGGCGGCGTCGTCGACCTGCATCCCCACGTGGGGCGTGACGATCGTGCCGCCGTTGGCGATCGCGGCGTAGGCGACGGCCATCTGCAGCGGGTTGGTCTGCAGGTCGCCCTGGCCGGTGGCGAGCTGGATGTTGTCGCCGGCCGACCAGGGCCGTTCGGTGTTGCCTTCCTTGAAGAGCTGGTTGCGCCATTGCTTGGACGGCAACAGCCCATTGGTCGGGACCGGGAGGTCGATGCCGGTGGGGCGGCCGATCCCCAGCGCGTGCGCCCAGTGCTGCAGCTGGCCGGTGTCCCACATGCGGTAGCCGAGGTTGTAGAAGAACACGTCAGAGGACACTTCCAATGCCGAGACGAGGCTGACCGAGCCGTTTGCCGCTTCGCCGGCGTTCTTGAAGACCTCGCCGCCGACTTCGAACTGGCCGGGGTCTTCGATCACTTCGGTCGGCGTCAGGTTGCCGCTTTCGAGCGCGGCGATCGCGGTGATCGGCTTGAACGTCGAGCCGGTCGGGTAGAGGCCGCCCGTCGCGCGGTCGGTGAGCGGCGCTTCGACCGGGTCGCGATAGAGGGCGTTGACCTGGGCCTGGGTCATCGGCCGCGTGAAGACCGACGGTTCGAAGGTGGGGTAGGAGCCGAGGCCGAGGATTTCCCCCGTGTGCACGTTCATCGTGACGAAGCCGCCGTGCAGGCCGCGTTCGGCAAATGCAGCTTCGCCGGCTTCCTGGACCGCCGAGTTGATCGTCAGCTTCAGGTTGTCACCGGGCACCGGCGGCTTGGAGACGAGACGGCCGTTGCGGGTCGGCTGGCCGAAGGCGTCGACCTGGAAGCGTTCGAGGCCGGGAAGGCCACGCAGATAGCGGTCGTAGGTGTCCTCGACCCCTTCCTGGCCGATCTCGTCGCCCGGTTCGAGCTTGCGGTAGCGCTTCTCCTTCAGCTGTTCTTCGGAGATCTCGCCGACATTGCCGAGGATGTGCGCGGCAAGCGTGCCATGCGGATAGCGGCGGACGAAGACATGCTGCACGGTGATCCCGGGGAAGCGCGCCTGGTTCTCCTGCAGATAGAAGACGAGATAGTCGCCGACGTCGCGGCGCAGGGTCACCGGAGCGGCCGCGGCGAGCTGCAGCTGTTCGTGCATCGTCTTGCGCAGGCGGGGCAGCGAGCTGTGCGTCAGCGCCGCCAGCTGGGCCAGCTCGGCATGGCGCCGGCGCGGGTCTTCCGGGAGCTTCGCGGGGTTGACCTGGAGCGCGAGGCTGGTGCGGTTGGAGACGATGACCCGGCCGTCGCGGTCGAGGATTTTGCCGCGGGGGGCGGTCACCTTGAACTCGCGCGTGCGGTTGTTCTTCGCTTCCGCCAGGTACTTGTCGCCGTTCAGCACCTGCAGGAACCAGAGCCGGAGGAAGAGCACCGCGAAGAGAGCGAGGGCGACACCGCCGAAGACGGCGATGCGCAGCGCCAGGCGGTTGCCCATCTGCGGGCCGAGCTCGTCCGATCGCCTGTACATCAGGCCTTCCTCGCCCCGAGCACGGTCGGTTGACGTCGTCGGGTCACCGTCGGCTCCTCGACCAGCGCCGGACGCAGCAGGCGCCGCAGGCCGAAATAGATCGGCCAGGCGCAGAAGAAGGCGTAGATGCTCTGCAACAGCATGTCGCGGATGACCAGCGCGCTGATCGGGGCGTCGAGCCCGAGCATCACTTGCACCGCGCCGAAGCCGAGCTCCGCGGCAAGCGTCAGGCCCATGCAGATCAGCGGCGGCAGCAGGGGGCTGTGGATGTCGAAGCGCTCGCGAAAGAGGCCCGCCGCGTAGCCGGCGCCGAGCAGGACGAGCGAGGAGCCGCCGAGCGGCGCGACCAGCAGGCAGTCGACGAGGAAGCCGACCGAGAAGCCGGCGAGCGCTCCGGTCATGCTGCCGCCGAGCAGGCCGAGCGAGACGACCACCGCGGGCAGGATGTCGGCGCTGGTGTGGATCAGCTCGACGCGTGAGAAGAACGAGAGCTGCAGCAGCACGGCGAGGACGACGACAACCGCGAGCCGGGCGAAGATCCTCGGCGTGACGATCACGACCTGTCCTCGCGCTTCGCTCGCGGCGCGAAGAGCCAGATATGCACGCTTGCTCGCTCCGCGCTCATTGTCGCGACCCCCCCGTCAGCACCTGGACCAGGTCGAGGTTGGCGATGTCGGCGTAGGGCTTCAGGTGGACCTGCTGGCGGGCGACCTGGGTGACGATCGAGGCATTGGTCACTTCGCCGATCGGTAGCCCCGGTGGGAACAGCGAGGAGAGGCCCTGCGCACGCCAGCCCGAGGTGACGACGGACTGCCCTCCGTGCACCTGCTTGGTCGAGTCGATGAATTCCAGGATCAGGTCTTCGGGGTTGCCGACTTCAGGGGTGATGATCCCCTGCACGCCGCTGGGCAGGACCTTCGCCGAGACGGCGCTGGCATGGTCGGTGATCAGCGTCACCTGCGCGGAGCCGCCCTGGGTCGAGGCGACCGTCCCGACCAGGCCGTCGCCGCTGATCACCGGGTCGTCGACCTCGACGCCGTCACCGGAGCCGACGTCGACGTTCACGGTCGAGCTCCAGACAGTCGGCGAGCGCCCGATGACCCGACCGGTCACCGGCTTGTACACGGATTCGGCCAACGGCGGGTCGCGATCGAGTTCGACCAGCTTGCGCAACTGGGCGTTTTCCTGCAGCGCCTCCTGCCCGGCGACCGCCTCGCGCCGCGTGCTTGCCAGCTCCGCCTTCAAATCGCTGTTTTCACCCCGGGCGTCGAAGGTCTTGTCGAACCAGTCGATCAGGTCGCGAGCCGGCTTCAGCGCTCGGTCGGAGACCGACTGCAGGGGGCTGAAGATCGTGCTGACACCGCGCTGCAGGCCCCCCGACGTCTGCCCGTAGGTGATCGTCAGCAGCAGGAAGGAGCCGAGTACGAGAAGAGTGAGTACCGCCCTACGGCGGCGTACTTGCTTGCGGTACACGAGGAAAGCCTAAGTCTTGCGCTTTATATGAGTAGGAGCTAAGCAACGCGGGGCGTTCCCGAGCTCATCTTGCTGGCACGGTGGATCGTCTCGAACTCCTCCAGCGAGATGCCGGAGCCGACGGCCACGCACGTCAAAGGCGACTCTGCCAGCTGACAGGGCATCTGGCATTCGTCGCGGAGACGCTGTTCGAGTCCTTGCAGAAGCGCACCTCCACCGGCAAGGGTAATGCCCCGGTCCATGATGTCGCCCGCGAGCTCGGGCGGGGTGCGGTCGAGGGTGTCCTTGACGGCGTCGATCACATGGCTGATCGGCTCGTCCAGGGCCTCGCGAACCTCGGCCGAGCCGAGCGTGATCGTCTTCGGCAGCCCGGAGACGAGGTCGCGGCCGCGGATCTCGACCTCGACCTCCTCCGCCAGTGGCGATGCCGAGCCGGCCTCGAGCTTGACCTCCTCCGCGGTCTGCGTGCCGATCGCCAGTTTGTAGTGCTGTTTGCAGTGGTGGACGATCGCCTCGTCGAGCTCGTCGCCGCCGACGCGGATCGACTGCGAGACGACTATCCCGCCGAGGGAGATCACGGCGACCTCGGTCGTGCCGCCGCCGACGTCGACGATCAGCGAGCCGGTCGGCTCGGCCACCGGCAGGCCGGCACCGATCGCCGCGGCCATCGGCTCCTCGATCAGGTAGGCCTTGCGGGCCCCGGCCGAGAGGCAGGCCTCCTCGACCGCACGCTTCTCGACCCCGGTGACGCCGGAGGGCACGCAGACGACGACGCGCGGGTGGGCGAAGCGGTTGGAGTGCACCTGTTTGATGAAGTGACGCAGCATCTGTTCGGTCACGTCGAAGTCGGCGATCACCCCGTCCTTGAGCGGCCGGATCGCGGTGATCGTGCCGGGGGTGCGCCCGAGCATCCGCTTCGCTTCGACGCCGACCGCGTGCACCTGGCCGGTGCGCGAATCGATCGCGACGACCGAGGGCTCGGAGAGGACGATGCCGCGGCCGCGAACATAAACCAGCGTGTTGGCGGTGCCGAGGTCGACGGCCATGTCGCGGCCGCCGAGCCCGGTCAGGTAGCTGAATATGCCCATATGTGCAATTTGGAGGAAATGACGGCGCAATCATCCCAGATGGTCAAATCCGGCTCAGGGAGAGCGATCGCTCAGCAATTCCGGTGTCAGGTCGGCAAGCAGGCCGATCGGCAGGCCGACCACGTTCGAGACGCTCCCCTCGATCCGCTCGACCAGGGTGGAGCCCAGCGTCTGGATCGCGTAGCCGCCCGACCTGCCCCGCCACTCCCCGAAACGCACGTAACGCTCCTTCTCGGCGTCGCTCAGCTCCTTGAAGACCACGGTCGTCTTCTCCAGCCCCGAGCGCTCCTCGCCGCCGACCAGGACGACCAGCCCGCTCATCACGACATGAGCCCGTCCGGACATGCGATCGAGGTATTCCCGCGCGTCCCGCTCGTCAGCCGGCTTGCCGAGAGCTTTCCCGTCAAGGACAACATCCGTATCGCATGCGAGCACCACTCGCGCTGGTCCGTGCGCCTGGCGCGCGGGTCCTGTCGCCGCAGGGGACCCCCCACCCCCTGCGGTCGCTAAAGCGTCCTCGGGGGTGGGCCCCCCTACGGCGCCACCCGCGCGAGAGGCGTCGACGATCGCACGGGTCTTCCTCCGGGCGTTCTCGACGACCTCGAATTCAGGATCCCCGCCCGTAAGCTCCTCCACTCCAGGGACCACGATCTCGAACTCCACACCCAGCTTGCGGAGGATCTCGCTGCGCTGAGGAGATCCGGAGGCCAGAATGACCCTTGGGGCAGTTGTCATGGGCTGTTCACGTAGCTGCCGGCGGGTGGCACGGTCTGGGGGACCACCCGAGGACGCTTTAGCGACCGCAGGGTGGTGGCACCAAAACCGTGACAGGACCCGCCGGCCCGCCACGGCCACGTCCCGCGGAAGGAGCTCTAGCTGAGCTCCGGAAACCAGATCGAGATCTCCCTCTCCGCCGACTCGTCGGAATCCGAGCCGTGGACCATGTTGAAGGTGACCTCAAGCGCGAAGTCGCCGCGGATCGAGCCGGGCGCGGCCTCGACCGGGTTGGTCGCGCCGATCAGCTGGCGCGCCGCGGCGACCGCTTCGGTCCCCTCGAGCACCATCGCCACCAGCGTGCCGCCGGTGATGAACTCGACCAGCTCGCCGAAGAAGGGCTTCTCGCTGTGCTCGGCGTAGTGCTCGTTGGCGATCGCCTCGGACGCGACCATCGTCTTCAGCGCCGCGATCCGCAGGCCCTTGCGCTCGAACCGTGCGATCACCTCGCCGCTCAGGGCGCGCTCGAAGGCGTCAGGCTTGACGAGGATCAGGGTCCGGCTCACGGCTGGGGCTCCTTTGCTGTGGTTTGGGTGGGGAAGTGTCTTTCGGGGCCTCGCGCCCTTCCTTCTCGGCGGCGGGCGGGGCTTTTTTGCGCGGCGGCGGCGCCTTGCGCTCCTCGCGCGGCGCCTTGCGCGCTTGCGGTCGCGCTTTGCGGCGGGGTCGCTCGCGCGGGGCAAGCGCCGTCTCGCAATACGGGCAGAGCGCCCACTCGGGGGCGACCGGCTTCGCGCAACTAGGACAGGGGTGCTTGAGGCGGCGCTGGCACTCCGGGCAGCGCAGGTAATCGTGCTCGGCGGGGAAGCCGCAGTCCGGACAGGCGTGCTCTGTCAGCTGGCGCACGCGCAGCTCGGCCGCCTTGATCTCGAGCTCCCGTTCGTGGGCGTCCTCGAGGAACTCCGGCGGCCGCACGATCGCGTAAACCGCGGTCCCGAGGTAGGGGATGAACGAGGCGAGGGTCGCGCAGCCGATCAGGAACGGGTCCTTGATCCGGCGCCTGGCGTCGAGGTAGGTGAAGACGATCAGCGCCAACCAGACGACGACCAGCATCAGGATGAGCAGGTTGACGACCAGGTTGAGGCCGCTGTTGCCGATGCCGAAGGTCGCGATAGCCATGGCTTTTCTTGCTCACCGCCCCTGCGGGGAGCGCGGTGAGTCTACTTCGCCGCCCCTCCCGCGAACCCTGTCGCCGAAGCGCATCTAGAGAAAGAGGCTGCCGAAGAGGTAGCCGAGGCCGAAGAAGACCAGGATCACCGCGGCGACGACGGCGGCCACCAGGGCCATCATCGAAAGCAGTTCGGTTCCGGCGCTCTTCGAGCTCATCCGGCGTCCAATCCTAGCGCCGCCCTGGCCGGCCCCAGCGCGTAGTGCGAGCCGGCGACCAGCAGGACGCCGCCGGCCTGGCGCGCCAGCTCCCGCCCACGCGCCATCGCCGTCCCGAAGTCCGCCTCCGCCTCGGCCTCCACCCCCGCCTGCCCGCAGATCCGGCTCAGCTCCGCCGCCCCGAGCGACCGCCGGCGGGACTGAGACGCCTTCGATCTGGGCGTCTCAGGCTCATCGGGGGCGGGGAGCTGGGTGCAGATGGCGTGTTTCACGGCCGGCGCCAGTGCGGCGACCATCGCGTCGGCGTCCTTGTCGGCGAGGATCGCGAGGACGGCGATCACGGGGCGGCCGGCGGCCACCTCGGGCAGGGCTTCGGCGAGGGCACGGGCGCCGTCGGGGTTGTGGGCGGCGTCGAGGAAGGTCGGCGGGTCCGAGGCGACCCGCTCGAGGCGACCGGGGATCTCGATCGCGGCGGCGACCCCGGCGACCCGACCGGGGTCGAGCTCGCCGAGGAAGGCCTCGGCCGCGGTCCGGGCGAGGGCGAAGTTGCGACGCTGGAAGGGGCCTCGCACGTGCAGCGCGATCTCCGCGCCCGGATCCTCGGGGGCGACGATCAGCCCGGCGCCGCGCTCCTCCGCGACGCGCCGGGCCAAAGCGGCCACGGGCGGTCTCACGCGGCCCAGCACGAGCGTCGTCTGGTCTCGCAGCACGGCCAGCTTCTCGGTTGCGATCTCCTCCTCGGTCTCGCCCAGCCACTCGGTGTGGTCGAGGCCGACCGAGGTGAGCACGGTGACCTTGGACGGGATGGTGTTGGTCGCATCCAGCCTCCCCCCCAGCCCCGCCTCGACCGCCGCCGCCTCGACGCGGGCGTTGGCGAGGGCGACGAAGGCGGCGGCCGTCGCCAGCTCGAACTGGGTCACCGCCTCGCCCTCCTCCAGGGTCTCGTTGACGGTCTGCGCGGCGACGGCGGTGCGCTCGACCGCGGCGGCGAACTCGGCGGCGGCGATCTCCCGCCCGTGCACCAGCACCCGTTCGGACCAGCGCGTCGTGTGCGGCGAGACGCAGGCGCCGGCGGGCACGCCGTGCGCCTCGAGCAGGGCGGCGATCATCCGCGTCACCGAGGACTTGCCGTTGGTGCCGACGACGTGGATCGAGGCGAAGCGGTGCTGGGGCAGCCCGAGCAGGGTGCTCAGCGTGCGCATCCGCTCCAGGCCCAGCTTCCAGCCGATCGGCTCGAGCGAGTCGAGGTAGGCCTCGGGGTCCAAGGTCAGTCGACGGTTGCTCCGCTTCGCGTCCGCGCCGTCCAGGCGATCACGCAAGCTCTGCCAGTTCCATGCGGTAGCGCTCGAGCTTCCGGCGCTCCTCCTCGACCACCTCGGCGGGGGCCCTGGCGACGAACTTCTCGTTGCCCAGTTTGCCCTCCGCCCGCTTCACCTCCGAGCGCAGCTCACCACGGCGCGCCTCGAGCCTGGCGGCGACGGCCTCGGCGTCGATCTCGGCGGAGGCGAGGACCTTGACCGGGCCGACGCTCGCGACGGGGTCGCCGCCATCGGCCTCGAACTCGAAGCGGGCGAGGCGGCCGACGAACTCCCGAGGCTCGACTCCCTCCGCCCGGGCGGGCAGGACCGTCGCCGCCGGCGCCTCGACCAGGTCGCGCCAGGCGCGCAGGCGGCGGGTCAGCTCGATCCCGGCGCGGACCTCCTCCTCGGCCGCGGGGTCGCGCAGCGACTCCTCGACCTCGGGGAAGGGGTGCACGACCAGGTGACCGCGACGCGAGGGGTGGTAGGACCAGATCTCCTCGCTCACGAAGGGCATCAGCGGGTGCAGCAGCGCCAGCACCCGCTCCAGCGCCCAGAGCAACGTCGCCGAGACCTCCTCCTCGCTCTCGTACAGCCGCGGCTTGACGATCTCCAGGTACCAGTCGCAGAGCTCGGACCAGAAGAACGCGTAGGCCTCGGCGGCGGCGTGGGCGAAGTCGTATTCCTCGAGCCTCGCGGTGACCGAGGCGATCGTCGCCTCCAGGCGCGAGAGCAGCCAGCGGTCCTCGACCGTTCGCGGCCGTGGCGCCGCCTCCACGTCGGCGACGTTGAGGAGGATCAGGCGGCTCGCATTCCAGAGCTTGTTGGCGAGGTCGGCGCCCTGTTGGACCTTGGCGTCGGAGAAGCGCACGTCCTGGGTCGAGGACATCGCCAGCAGGCCGAAGCGCAGCGCATCGGCGCCGTGCGCGTCGATTTCCTCGAGCGGGTCGACGCCGGTGCCGAGGCTCTTCGACATCCGCCTTCCGTCGCGGGCTTGGATCACCGAGTGCACGTAGACGTCGCGGAAGGGCACGTCACCGGCGAACTCGAGCCCGGTCATGATCATCCGCGCGACCCAGAGGAAGAGGATCTCGCGCGCGGTGGTGAGGAAGCTGGTCGGGTAGAAGGCGCGCAGCTCGGGCGTTTGCTCGGGCCAGCCGAGCGTGGCGAAGGGCCACAGCGCCGAGCTGAACCAGGGGTCGAGCACGTCCTCCTCCTGGCGCAGCTCCCCGCCGCAGGCGCCGCAGCGCTCCGGGGCCTGCTCGGCGACGTAGGTCTCCTCGCACGGGTCGCAGTACCAGACCGGGATCCGGTGCCCCCACCAGAGCTGGCGCGATACGCACCAGGGCCTGATCTCGCGCATCCAGTCGAGGTAGACGCGCTTCCAGCGCGGCGGCGTGATCCGCACCTCGTCGCGCTCGACCACCTCGATCGCGGGCGCCGCCAGCTCGTCCATGCGGCAGAACCACTGCAGCGAGATCAGCGGCTCGATGCGGGCGCCCGAACGCTCCGAGAAGGGGACCGAGTGGACGTAGGGCTCCTCCGCGCGCAGCCGCCCCTGCTCGCGCAGCGCCGCGACGACGGCCTCCTGGGCCTCGGCCGCAGCGAGGCCGGCGAACTCCCCCGCCGCCTCGCTCATCCTCCCGTCGGGCGCGATCACGCCGATCTCCTCCAGGCCGTGCCTGCGTCCGATCTCGAAGTCGTTGGGGTCGTGCCCCGGGGTGATCTTCAGCGCCCCGGTGCCGAACTCCGGGTCGACGTGCGCATCGGCGATCACAGGGATGCGCCTGCCGACCAGCGGCAGGATGCAGTGCTCGCCGATCAGGCCGGCATAGCGCTCGTCGTCCGGATTGACCGCCACCGCGGTGTCGGCGAGCATCGTCTCCGGGCGCACGGTGGCGACGGTGAGCACCCGGTCGGAGCCCTCGACCGGATAGTCGATCGAGTAGAGCGTGTCCTCGACCTCGCGGTTCTCGACCTCGAGGTCGGAGATCGCCGATTGCGAGCCGGGGTCCCAGTTGACCATGTAGTTGTCGCGGTAGATGTAGCCCTTGTCGTAGAGCTGCTTGAAGACCCGGTAGACGGCCCTGACGTAGCCCTGGTCGAGGGTGAAGCGCTCGTTCTCGTAGTCGAGCGAGGCGCCGAGCCGCTTGTACTGCTCGACGATGCGCGAGCCGTACTCCTCTTTCCAGGCCCAGACGCGCTCGACGAACGCCTCGCGGCCGAGCTCCTGGCGCGAGGTTCCCTCCTTGGCCAGCATCTTCTCGACCACCGCCTGGGTGGCGATGCCGGCATGGTCGGTGCCGAGCGTCCACAGCGCGTTGCGGCCGCGCATCCGGTTCATCCGCACCAGCGCGTCCTGCATCGAGCCGTTCAGCGCGTGACCCATGTGCAGCGCACCGGTCACGTTCGGCGGCGGGATCGCAACCGAGAAGTTGTCAGCCGGATCTCCCTCCGCCTTCGGATGGAAATACCCCCCCTTCATCCACTCGGCGAAGACCCGCGCCTCGACCTCCCCCGATTCGTATCGGGTCTTCTCCTCGAGGGCTTTCAAGCGCTCGTCGGCCATGGGCCGCCGAGTCTAGTGGCGCGTTGGTCGCAATATGTGCGACTAACGCGCCATGCTCAGGCGGTTTCCTCGCCCAGGTCCTGCTCGGCCGCGCCGATGTCCTGGGGGGCGGCCTCGGTGACGAGGGTCGGTCGGCGGCCCTGGACGATCGTCTCCTTGGTGACGACGCACTTGGTCACGTCGCGGCGCGAGGGCAGCTCGAACTGCACGTCGAGCAGCGTCTCCTCGAGAATCGAGCGCAGGCCGCGGGCGCCGGTTTCCCGCTCCAGCGCCTTCTCGGCGATCGCCTCGAGGCTGTCCTCGGAGAAGACCAGCTCGATGTCGTCGAACTCGAAGAAGCGCTGGAACTGGCGGGTCAGCGCGTGCTTGGGTTCGGTCAGGATCGTGATCAGGTCATCGCGGGTGAGCTGGTGGATCGCGGCGACCACCGGCAGGCGGCCGATGAACTCGGGGATCAGGCCGTACTCGATCAGGTCCTCGGGCAGCACCTGCTCGAACCACTGGCCCTTGTCCTTCTGCTCGCGCGAGGAGATTTCCGCGCCGAAGCCGATCCCCCGATCGCCGACGCGGTTCTCGATCACCTTGTCGAGCTCGGCGAAGGAGCCCCCGCAGACGAAGAGGATGTTCGTCGTGTCGATCGTGAGGAACTCCTGATGGGGGTGCTTGCGACCGCCCTGCGGCGGCACCGAGGCCGTCGTCCCCTCGAGGATCTTCAGCAGCGCCTGCTGCACGCCTTCCCCGGAGACGTCGCGGGTGATCGACGGGTTGTCGGCTTTGCGCGCGATCTTGTCGATCTCGTCGATGTAGATGATCCCCGTCTCGGCCTTCTTGACGTCGTAGTCGGCCGCCTGGATCAACTTCAAGAGGATGTTCTCGACGTCCTCGCCGACGTAGCCGGCCTCGGTCAGCGCGGTCGCGTCGGCGATCGCGAAGGGGACGTTGAGGATGCGGGCGAGGGTCTGCGCGAGCAGAGTCTTGCCGCAGCCGGTCGGCCCGAGCAGGAGGATGTTCGACTTCTGCAGCTCGACCTCGGGGTCGTCGCCGGCGGCGGCCATCTGCACCCGCTTGTAGTGGTTGTAGACGGCGACCGAGAGGGCCCGCTTGGCGGCCTCCTGGCCGACCACGTACTGCTCGAGGATCTCGTGGATCTCGCGCGGTTTGGGCAGTTTCTCGAGTTCGACGCCGCTGCCGCCGGGCGGAGTCAGCTCCTCATCGATGATCTCGTTGCAGAGGTCGATGCACTCGTCGCAGATGTAGACGCCGGGGCCCGCGATCAGCTTCTTGACCTGGCGCTGCGACTTGCCGCAGAAGCTGCAGAGGAGCTGCTCGTTCGAATCCGTGGGACGTGCCAATGCGGGAGATCCCTCCTTGCGGGGTCGGTAGTCGCCTACCGGCGTCGCGTCCAAAAAGCTTAGAGGGGGGCGCAACCCGGCCTGTCGCTGCCGTCGTTTACTGCGGACGGGCGGCGGTCCCTTCCCGCGGGCGAAGCCTTGCGAGCGGCGCGCTACCGTGGACGCGGGGTCCGCCGGCCTCCCATCGAGCCGTCTTCGCCCGCTTCCTCGCCCCGAGCCATGGTGGCCTCCTGCTCGGCGCCTGGCGCGACGATTCCCTGGTCGGGTACGCCTGCCTCTACTGGCACTTCGACTCTCTGATCGCGGCCGAGACGGTGCTGATGAACGATCTCTACGTGGTCCATGCCGAGCGCGGCGCGGGCGTCGGCCGCGCCCTGATCGAGGCGAGCGCCGAGGCGGCCCGCGGGCGCGGCGCCCCCAGCTCGAATGGGTCACCGCCCCCGACAACGCGACCGCCCGTCGCCTCTACGACGCGACTGGCGCCGAGAGCGAGCCCTCGACCGAATATCGGCTGCGCCTCTAGGGGCCTCCTTTGTCGTGTTCCCAGCGTTCGAGGATCGGGCGGGGGTCGATCGGGCGGCCGTGGACGTGGATCTCGAAGTGGAGCTGGCAGCCGACGCTGCGGGCGTTGCCGGTCTTGCCGACCCGACCGACGTGCTCGCCGGCCCAGACGCGCTCGCCGCGATGGACGGTGGCGGGGGCGATCATGTGGGCGTAGAAGTAGCCGCGCTGCTCGCCCTGGCCGTGGATCAAGAGGTAGTTGCCGTAGAGGACCGGGTCATAGCCCGTGCGCAGCACGCGGCCGGTCGCGGCGGCGGCGAGCGGCGTGGCGCAGCGGGCGACGATGTCGAAGCCTTCGTGGACGCGGGCGCCGCCTTCGCGCGGGGCGCCGAATTCGCCGATGTAGCCGCGCGTCCAGTGCGGGCCCTGAACCGGGAAGACGTGGGCTTGGAACTCGGTCGCCCCGTCGCGATCGATCTTCGCCGCCGCGCCGGGAACCAGGACGACGAGCAGGGCGAGGCTGAGGAGGAGAAAGCGCCTCAGTGGTGTTCGATGACGCGGTCGACGATGCTGTACTCCTTCGCCTCCTCCGCGGTCATGAAGTAGTCGCGATCGGTGTCGTTCGTGACTTTGTCGAACGGCTGGCCGGTGTGCTTGGCGATGATCTCGTCGAGGCGGCGGCGCGTGTCGATGATCTCTTTGGCGTGGATCTCGATGTCCGCGGCCTGGCCCTGGAAGCCGGCCGAGACCTGGTGGATGAGGATCTTCGAGTTGGGCAGCGCCATCCGCTTGCCCGCCGCCCCACCGGCCAGCAGCAGGGCGCCCATGCTCATCGCGATGCCGACGCAGATCGTCTGCACGTCGGGCTTGATGAACTGCATCGTGTCGTAGATCGCCAGGCCGGCGTAGACGTCGCCGCCGGGCGAGTTGACGTAGATGCTGATGTCCTTGTCGGGATCCTCGGACTCGAGGTGCAGCAGCTGGGCCACGATCAGGTTGGCGATGTCCTGGTTGACCTGCGTGCCGAGGAAGATGATCCGCTCGTTGAGCAGGCGCGAGTAGATGTCGAAGGAGCGCTCGCCGCGCGAGGTCTGCTCGACCACCATCGGTACAAGTGGGCTCATGGCCGGGACTCTATAGAAGGGGACCGGCGGACTTCCTCGAGCGGGGCTCAGCCCGACGAGGCTGCAAGCCTCGCCCCGCTGCCGCCTCCCGCCTTGGCCACGTACATGGCCCGATCGGCGGCCGCCAGCAGCTCCTTCTCCGCGGGCCGGCCATGCTCGTCGAAGGTCGCCACGCCGACGCTGATCCGCAGCTCCAGCGGCCTTCCGTAGACCGTCACGGACGCCGTTCTGACCGCCTCGACCAAGCGCCCGGCAGCGGCCTCGGCGCCGACCCTGTCGGCCTCGGGCAGCAGGGCGACGAACTCGTCGCCGCCGAGCCTGGCTACGACGGCGCCCTCGCCGCCGTCGACGTCGCGGGCGAGCGTGTCGCCTGCGCGCAGGTTTTCGTCGAGCACCCGGGCCACCGCGCGCAACGCCTCGTCGCCGGCCTCGTGGCCGAGCTCGTCGTTGATCCGCTTGAAGCGATCGAGGTCGATCATCAGCAGCGCGCCACCGCTGCCATAGCGTCGCGTGTAGGCGAGCTGGTGGCTCAGCTCCTCCTCGAAGCGGCGCCTGTTGAACAGGCCCGTGAGCGGGTCGCGCTGCGAAAGCCTCTCCAGCTCGAGCTCCAGCGCCTTGCGGTCGGTGATGTCGCGGGCGACGCCGTAGATCATCTCTTCCTCCTGCAGGGGGATCGCGGTCCACTCCATCCATCGCACACCGCCGTCTTTGGCGAAATAGCGATTCTGGAACTGGACCGTCTTGGCCCCACTGGAGAGCGAGACCGCCTCGCGCTCGGTTTTCCCGCGGTCGTCCGGGTGGACGAAGTCCATGAAGGGCCGTCCGACGAGCTCCTCGGGGCGGTAGCCGAGACTTCGCTCGAACGCCGGGTTGACGCTTTTGAAGCGGCCGTCGAAGCCGACGATGGAGATCATGTCGAGGGAGAGGTCGAAGTGGCGCGCGCTCTCGGCCTCCAGCTCGCGCAGCGTCGTCGCGAAGCGTCCGACCAGCGCGCCGATGAACAGAAAGACGACGGCGCGGTTGACATAGCCGACCGCGGTGGCCGGCTGGTCCAGCATCAGGGTGCCGAGAGAGGAGAGCGCGAAGGCGACCGCGCCCGCCAGCAGGCCGGCCCGGGTCCCGGCCGAGATCGCGACCAGCACCACCGGGATTACGTAGAGGAAGCTGGTCGCGTCGCCAAGGGTTCCGACCATCGCCCGCGCGACGAAGATCGAGGCGAAGAGAACCGCGGCCGCGGCGACGCTGGCGTGGCGACGCTCTGTCAGCAACCTCATTGCGGTACCCAGTATCGGCCGGCAGGTGGCAACCGCAAGCGATGCAAGCGATTATCCGAGCGGCGGAGAACTCAGTCGTCGTCGCCGGGCGTCCAGAGCGAGCCCGCCTCTTTGCGCTCCTTCTCCGGCGTCCAGATCTGCTCGCGCGCCTCGGCCTGCTCGACCGGGATCGGCACCGCCGACTCGGCGACCAGGTCGATCGCCTTGCGGAAACGGATGTCGTCGCGGATCATCGCGTCGCGACCGCTCTCGCGCAGCCGCGCGAGCAGCTTCTCGGGGGTGGTGCGCTCGTGCTCGGCGGAGTGCTCGAGCGCCTCGACCAGCTCCTCGTCTGAGGCCTCGATCCCCTCGGCGTCGGCGATCGCCGCCAGCACCGCCTCGCGCTTGAGCTCGGCTTCGGCCTCCGGCTTGGACTCCGCGATCACCTCCTCGCGAGTCTTGCCCTGCATCTGCAGGTAGGCGTCGGGGCTCATGCCCTGCCCGGCGAGCCGGCGCTCGATCCGCTCCCAGCGCTCGGTCGCGCGCGCCGTGGCGAGCTCGTCGGGCAGGTCGAGCTTGGCCGCGGCCGCCGCGGCGTCGACCGCGGCGACGCGGAAGTCCTGCTCGGCGCGCTCGCCGACCACCTCGGCGAGGCGCTTGGCGATGTCCTCGCGCAGCTCCTCCAGCGTGTCGAACTCGGAGGCCTCCGAGGCGAAGTCGTCGTCGAGCTCGGGCAGCACCTTCTCCCGCACCTCCTTGACCTCGACCGTGAAGACGGCGTCTTCGCCGGCCAGCTGCTCAGCCTGGTAGTCGTCGGGGAAGGTGACCTCGACCTTGCGCGTCTCGCCCGCCGCGGCACCGGCGAGCTGCTCCTCGAAGCCCTCGATCAGCTGCCCGCCGCCGAGCTCGAGCAGGTAGTCGCTCGCCTTGCCGCCCTCGAAGGCCCTGCCGTCGAGCAGGCCCTCGAAGTCGACCAACAGGACGTCGCCGTCGGCGGCCTTGCGCTCGACCGGCTCGAGCCTGGCGAAGCCTTCGCGGATGCGCTCGATCTCGCGCTCGACCAGCTCGGCCGGCGGCTCGGGCTCGGCCTTGCCGACCTCGAGCCCCTTGTACTCGCCGAGCTCCGCCCTGGGGCGAACGCCGATCTCGAACTTGAAGGCGAGCGGCTCGCCCTCGGCCTCCGGGGTCGAGACGACCTCGACGCTGGGGTCGCCGACGGGAGCGATCCCCGAGCCGAGCAGCGCCCGTTCGTACCACTCCGGCAGCGCGTCGCGGATCGCCTCCTCGAGCACGGCGGCGAAGCCGACCCGCTGGATCACCAGAGAGGGCGGCGCCTTGCCCTTGCGGAAACCGGGCATGCGCATCTCCCGCGCCAGCGAGCGGGCCGCGCGACCGACCGCCTTGTCGACGTCGGCGGCGGGAACCTCGACCTCGACGCTGGCGCGCGAGCCGGGCAGCTCTGAGACTTTCGACTCCATCGAGCGCGGGACCCTATCGCGCCGGCCGCTGTGGACTTTTTACGCGCTGCAGCACGCTCAAAGTCGACTGCGGCGCAGCAGGCCCCGGCGCACCGCCACGCCGAAGTCGATCGCGAAGGCGAGGCCGCGGCCGAGCGGGCCGGTGACGAGCCAGGTTTTGGTCCTATTCATCGCGTCCCGCCGCGCTCAATCGCTCCTCCAGCAACGCCGCGTGCCCGGCCGCGACGGCGCGCTGGGCGCGGCGCTCGTCCAGCTCGATCCCGCGTTCGCGGGCCAGGTCGAGCAGGTCCTGCTTTTCGGTCCCTTCGCGCGCGACCTCGAAGAAGACCCAGGCGAGCACGCCGAGGGCGAGGAAGGTGCCCTCGACCATCATGACCACCCCGGCGGTGCTCTGATCGGCGATCGGCGAGATGTGCCAGTAGCGCTCGCCCTTGTCGTAGATCGGGTAGAGCACCGAGCCCGACCACATCAGGACGTTGCCGAGGATCGCGCTGACGAAGCGCACCGCGATCACGTAGGCGACCCTCCAGCCGGCGCCGAACCACTGCGGCTTGGGCAGCGGGCCGAAGATCGGCATCCACATCAGGCAGCCGAAGAAGAGGAAGGTCGTGTGCTCGAGCGCGTGGATCGGCGCCGTGCCGTAGGCGGCGTCGTAGATCGGCGGCACGTGCCAGAAGTAGAAGTTGAGCGCCCAGAGCGGAAAGGCGACGAGCGGGTGGGTGAGGACCTGCAGCCGGTCGAAGACGCGGATCGCGAGGATCGGCTGGAGCAGCGACCTGGTCAGGCCGAGGACGATCAGGAGCGAGGCGATGTCGCCGATCAGGAGGTGCTCGACCATGTGGGCGACGACGAGCTCGTCGGAGATGTGGCCGATCGGGCTGAACAGCGCGATCGAGATCGTCAGCAGCCCGCCGCCGAAGCAGAGCTGGCGCCAGAGCGGCACCGTGCGGCCGTCCCAGGAGAGCGTCAGCACGCGGCGCCAGTAGGCGACGGCCCCGACGGTGATCGGAACCACCTCGATCGGCGCGAAGGCGCCGGTCACGTGGGCAAGCGGAAGGCTCACGGTGGTAGCTTGGCACCTTCGTGAGCGCCGGTCAGAACCGCTTCCCGCCGATCGGCAGCTACGGCTTCCTCTCCGACTGCCACACCAGCGCCCTCGTCTCCTACGACGGGCTGGTCGAGTGGCTCTGCCTGCCGCGCTTCGACTCGCCCAGCGCCTTCGGGGCGCTGCTCGACCGCGGCGCCGGGCACTTCAAGCTGAAACCGCGCGGGGTCGTCGTGCCGATCAGCCGCCGCTACGAGCCGGGCACGCTGGTGATCGAGACCACCTGGGTGACCGAGACCGGCTGGGTCGTCGTCCACGACGCGCTGACGATCGGCGATTGGGTCGAGCAGGCGGGGCCGGGCTCGCGGCCGCGCACCGAACACGAGTCCGACCATTCGCTGCTGCGCACGATGACCTGCATCGACGGCGAGGTCGAGCTGGAGATGGAGTGCACCCCCCGCTTCGCCTACGGCGCCGAGGCGGCCGCGTGGAGCGGCGGCGAGCTGGGCGAAGCGACGGCGGGCGGCGACGGCATCCGGCTGCAGCTGACCAGCGACATGGAGCTCGAGCTCGAGGGCGGCACGGTGCGCGGCGCGGCTGGGCTGCGCGAGGGCGAGACCGGCTTCTGCGCCCTGACCTGGGGCGAGAGCGACCTCGGCGGGCCGCGCAGCGCCCCGGAGGCGCTGGAGCGGCTCGACTCGACCGAAGACTTCTGGCGCAAATGGCTGCGCGACGGCGACTTCCCCGACCACCCCTGGCGCATCCACCTGCAGCGCTCGGCGCTGGTGCTGAAGGGCCTCACCTACGCGCCGAGCGGGGCGATCCTCGCCGCGCCGACGACCTCGCTGCCGGAGACCCCCGGCGGCGAACGCAACTGGGACTACCGCTTCAGCTGGATCCGCGACTCGACCTTCAGCCTCTGGGCGCTGCACACGCTCGGCTTCGACCAGGAGGCGCGCGACTTCATGCGCTTCATCCTCGGCATCTGCCGCAGGGACCCGCGGCTGCAGATCATGTACGGGATCGGCGGCGAGAAGGAGCTGACCGAGAGCACGCTCGACCACCTCGAAGGCTACGGCGGCGCCAGCCCGGTGCGGATCGGCAACGGCGCCTTCGACCAGCGCCAGAACGACGTCTGGGGGGCGCTGCTCGACTCGATCTACCTGCATGAAAAAGCGCTGCGAGGCTCGGGCACGCCCTCGGACCGGGCGCTGATCCGCCAGCAGGTCGAAGCGGCGATCGAGGCGTGGCCCCACCCAGACCAGGGGATCTGGGAGTCGCGCGGCGAGCCCCAGCACTACGTCTCCTCGAAGCTGATGATCTGGGTCGCGGTCGACCGCGGGGCGCGCCTAGCTCGCTGGGCCGACTTCGACGAGCTCGCTACCGAGTGGGGGCAGACCGCAAACGAGATTCGTGAGGAGATCCTCGAGCACGGCGTCCGCGACGGCATCTTCCGCCAGCACTACGAGACCGACGCGCTCGACGCCTCGACCCTGCTGATCCCGCTGCTGCGCTTCCTCCCCCCCGACGACCCCCGCGTGCGGGCCACCGTCGACGCGATCGACGAGCAGCTCACCGAGCACGGCCTCGTCCTGCGCTACAAGGTCGAAGAGACCGACGACGGGCTCAGCGGCGAGGAGGGGACCTTCCTGATCTGCTCCTTCTGGCTGGTCTCGGCGCTCTCGGAGATCGGCGAGCGCGGGCGGGCGCGGGCGCTCTGCGAGCGACTGCTGGCGGCCGCCGGCTGGCTCGACCTCTACGCCGAGGAGCTGGAGGCCCGCAGCGGCCGCCACCTGGGCAACTTCCCGCAGGCGTTCACCCACCTGGCGCTGATCAACGCGGTCTCCCACGTGATCGCCGACGAGCAGCGCTCCGATGGCGGCCCGACGGCGGTCTTCAGCGAGATGGGGGGAGTGCGGGAGGGGCTCTGAGCGGCCGATCTGCTGCTCAGACTAACGACTTACAGACAAAATAATTACCTTCGGTCTATTATCCCCCTGGGATGGCGGGACCCAGAGATGGCGGGGAGAGTCGGAATGACAAGAGCCACTATCGGCGCGCGGTGCTGTGCCATCCGCTGCGACGGCGAATCGCGCGGCGCCTGGCGGGCGGCGAGGAGGCGAGCGCACTCGAGCTCGCCGCCGCCCTGGGGGCGTCGCGAGGCAGGGTCGCCTACCACCTGGGCGTGCTGGTCAAGCACAGGGTGCTGCAGGTGGTGCCGAGGTGCAATCCGACTCCTCCCCGCTATCGCTGGGGCCCCGAGGCGCAGTGGGCGCGGGACATCCTCGCCGAGGACGAGAAGGACGCATAGTGCGAGAGCGAGGGGGAGAGAGTTGACCTCTGTGCTCTTAGGTAGGGCAGGCGATGGCTGAGACGACGAACACCCCGAGCCCGGCGAGGGAAGACGAGAAGACGGAGGCGGCGGTGCT
The DNA here is from genome assembly GCA_035712345.1 of Solirubrobacterales bacterium. GTDB lineage: Bacteria > Actinomycetota > Thermoleophilia > Solirubrobacterales > 70-9 > VRUE01. Next base: position 10,841 of record DASTAY010000048.1, on the reverse strand, counting down.
GGTGCATCTGCTGGCGCTGCACCCGATCCAGCTCGCGCTGGCCGAGCTCGTGCGGGAGATCTCCGGCAGCCGCCCCGATTTCGCCGCGATCGACGCGGTCGATCGCGCCGTCGACCGCCTCGACGCCGTGGGCCTGCTGCACCGCAACGGCGAGATGGTCGTTCCCAGTCGCGCCGCGTTGCGCTTCTACGAGCTGTTCGACTGAGCGACCCCGACGCGAGCAGCCAGCTCGTCGGGATCGAGGAAGCGCTCGACCGCGTCGATCGTCTCCGCCGGCGACTCCCAGAGGACGTTGTGCCCGTTGGGGACATCGACCCGGGTGAGAAGATCGCCCAGCTCCTCCTCGTAGCGACGATGCTGGCCGGACGTGTCGTAGAGCGGCTTCTCGGCGGCGACGAGCAGCGTCGGGACCCTGGCGATCGGCGGTGGCGGCAGCGTCATCTCGCTCCACGCGACGACGACCGCGCTCGGGCAGAAGCTGAAGCGGAAGCGCCCGTCCGGTCCCTTCACCACGTCGTCCTCGACGTAGGCGGCGACGACGTCGCGCGGCGAGGCGACGATCGTCTCGTTGGACATCAGCGCGTTGACCGCCCCGTCGACGGTGGCGAAGTTCCAGTCGAGGCGTTCGAGCTCGGCGCTGCGCAGCGCCCGCTCGGGCGGCACCGCCAGCCCCGGGTCGAGCAGCGCCAGCGCCTGCGTACGCTCGCCGAGGCCGGCGGCGAGCGCGGCGGCGATCCGGCCGCCGAAGCTGTGGCCGACGAAGCTGACCCGTTCGATTCCGAGCGCGTCCAGCGTCTCCTCGATGTCGCCGGCATGCGTCTCGACGCTCCACGGCGGCTCGTGCCCGGAGCCGCCGTGGCCGCGCAGGTCCACCGCCACGACCGATTGGCCGTTGCGCGCCAAGCGCGCCCCCAGCTCGCCGAAGACCCGGCCGTGCTGGGCGACCCCGTGGATGCAGACGACCGCCTCCCCGTCAGCCGATCCCCAGCGGTGCGTGTTCAGCTTCATCTACTGCCCCTCCCTGCTCGCGGTTGCGATTCGAGTCGACGATTCGAGCAGCTCCTGCACCGCCTGGGCGGTGGTCGCCGCGTGGTCCCACATCATCGTGAAGTGATCGCCGGGCACGCACACGGCCCCGTCCGGCCGGAGCTGCTCCTGGAGACGGTCCGCCCCGGCCTGGAGGACCTCCAAGGCCTCTTCGGCGCGAACGGATAGGAGCGGTGCGTCGAGCTCGCCCGTCTCCCATGCGCCGAAGAGCTCGAAGTAGCGCGCCATCGCGGTGAGCCGGGCGTCATCGAGCGGGGGCAACAGGGCCTCGCCGAGGTCGCTCTCGGACGGCAGCAGGTCGAGCGCCGTGGCGGTGTCGGTCCCGGTCGAGGGCGTGTCGAGCAGGACGACAGCCTCGGGGGCCGCGCCGAGCGCTTCGAGCTGCGCCGCGACCAGCATCGCCACCCAGCCGCCGGACGAGTATCCGGCAAGGGCGAAGCTCGCACCGGCCGAGCGCAGGATCGCATCGGCCATGGACCGGGCGAAGACGTCGAGGCTCGCGGGCAGGGGCTCGTCCGCCGCGAAACCCGGCAGCGACATGGCAAGCGCAGGCCGGCTTTGCAACTCCCTGGCGAAGCGCACGTACTCCTGCGGGCCGGAGATCGCGACGAGCGAAGGCATCAGGACCAGCGAGGGCAGGTCCGGGCCCTCCGCGAGACGGGCGGGTGCTGGCGATTCCTCGGCGTCGAGCGGCAGCTCGAAGCGCCTCCGGTAGCCGGCTGCAGTGGTGAGCAGGCCGGCGAAGGCGGCCGTCTCGCCGCGCTCGCGCGCAATCGCGAGCAGCGCGGCGAACGTCCCTCCGGCGCGGTCACCGTCGTCCGATTCGGGATCGTCGACCCTGCCGGCGGCATAGGCGGCGAGCTCGCGCGCGCTGGGCTGCTCGGCGAGGACCGCGACCGGCACCCGGACGCCGATCGTCGCCTGCAGGCGGTTGCGCAGCTCCATCGCGTTCACGGAGTCGAGGCCGAGCTCGATGAAGGGCCGGTCGGGGTCCACCTCGGACGTGTCCTCGTGACCGAGGATCGCGGCGAGCTGCCTCAGCACGAGCCCGAAAACCGCCGCCCCGCGTTCCTCCGAGGGCAGGCCGGCTATCGAGCTGTCCGACTCGTCGGGCACGAACTCGGCCGTTGCCGCGTTCGCATCCGCGACTGTCTGCGCGGGCTCCAGCCAATACCGCTTCCTCTGGAAGGGATAGGTGGGCAGGGCGACGCGCCTTGGCTTCGCGCCTGCGAAGAACTCGTCCCAGTTGAGCCCGAAGCCGTTGGCATGGGCTTCGGCGAGGGAGAGGGCGAAGCGATGGCTCTCCTCCTCCTCCTCGCGCTTCAAGGTGAACAGCAGGGAGGCTTCCTCTGGGTTCTCCAGGGCATCCTCGAAGGTCTCCTGGACCCCGAAGGCGAGGACGGGATGGGGGCCGATCTCCAGGAAGGCCCTCCTGCCGGCCTCGAGCTGGGAGCGGATCACGGGCTCCAGCTGGACGGTCTGGCGGAGGTTTCGGTACCAGTAGGAGGGGCCCAGCTCGGTTGCATCGATCGGCTCGCCCGTGACGGTGGAGATCAGGGGGATCTCGGTCTCCTTGGGGGCTATCGGGGCGAAGGCGTCGAGCAGCTCCTCGCGCAATGCCTCGATCTGGGAGGAGTGGGCGGCGTAGTCGACGGCGATCTTGCGGGCGCGGATGTCCTTTTGCTCGAATGCCTGCTCGAGCTCTGCCAAGGCCTCCGGGTCACCGGAGAGGACCAGCGAGCGGGGGCCGTTGATCGCCGCCAGCGATACGCGTCCCGCATAGGGGTCCGTGTGCTCTGCCAGCTCCTCGGCGGTGAGGGAGACCGAGAGCATTCCGCCCTGACCTGCGATCTTCGCCATCGCCTTGCCCCTGTGGGCGATCAAGAGGGCCGCGTCATCGAGTGAGAGCGCGCCGCTGATGTGGGCGGCGGCGATCTCTCCCTGGGAGTGGCCGATCAGGGCCTGGGGCCTTGCCCCGCAGGCCTGCCAGAGGCGGGCCAGGCTGACCATCACCGCGAAGAGGGCGGGCTGGACGATGTCGAGGCGCTCGAGCCACTCCCCGCTCTCGTCTCTCAAGACCTCCTGCAGGGACCACTCGACATGTGGGGCCAGTGCCTCTTCGCACTCTTCGATGTGCCTGGCGAAGAGAGGCGAGGAGTCGAGCAGGCCGGTCGCCATGCCCACGGCCTGGGCGCCCTGGCCGGGGAAGAGGAAGATCGGGCGCTCCTCCCCCCTTGCCCTGCCTTTGGCGAGGCTCTCGCTGTCCTTGCCTTCGGCGAGGGCCTTCAGGGCGCCGAGCAGTTGCTCCCTGTCGGCTCCCACCGCGACCGCCCGGTGCTCGAAGGAGCTGCGGGTCTTTATGAGGGAGTGGGCGACGTCCTTCAGGTCGAGGTCCGGATGGGCTTCGAGGTGGGTCGCGAGGCGCTCGGCCGCCTCCGCAAGGGCGGGCTCGGCTTTGGCGGAGAGGACCAGCGGGACCTGGGGCAGCGGGCGGGGCTGCTCCGTTGTCTCTCCCGCCTCAGCCTCCGCTCCCTCGGGCGCCGCTCCGTTCCCGCCCGGCTCCAGCTCGACCTGCGGCGCCTCCTCCAGGATCAGGTGGGCGTTGGTGCCGCTCATGCCGAACGCAGAGACGCCGGCGCGGCGAGGCGCACCATTGCGCTCCCAAGGCGTCCGCTCGGTGAGCAGCTCGATGCTGCCCGCATCCCAGCTGATCCTGCTCGACGGCTGGTCGACATGCAACGTCTTCGGCAGCACCCCCCGGCGCATCGCCTCGGTCATCTTGATCACCCCGGCGACTCCCGCCGCCGCCTGGGTGTGACCGATGTTGGACTTGATCGAGCCGAGGCGCAGCGGCTCCTCGCGGTCCTGGCCGTAGGTCGCCAGCAGCGCCCCGGCCTCGATCGGGTCGCCGAGGGTCGTGCCGGTGCCGTGCGCCTCGACCGCGTCGACGTCCTTTGGCTCCAACCTCGCGTTGGCCAGCGCCTGCCTGATCACCCGTTCCTGTGAGGGGCCGTTCGGCGCGGTCAGGCCGTTGGAGGCGCCGTCCTGGTTGACGGCGCTTCCCTTGATCAGGGCCAGCACCTCGTGGCCGTTGCGGCGGGCGTCGGAGAGACGCTCGAGCGCCAGTACGCCCACTCCCTCGGAGAATCCCGCTCCGTCCGCCCTCTCGGCGAAGGACTTCGAGCGGCCGTCGGGGGCGAGGCCGCGCATGGCGCTGAAGGCGAGGTACGCGCCCGGGGTGGAGAACACGGTCACTCCCCCCGCCAGAGCCAACGTGCACTCCCCCCCGCGCAGCGCCTGACCGGCCAGATGCAGGGCGACCAGCGAGGACGAGCATGCCGTGTCGACCGTCATCGCCGGCCCCTCGAGACCAAGTGTGTAGGAGACACGGCCTGAGACGATGCTCGACGTTCCGCCAAGGGCCGGCCCGTAATCCTGCATCGCAACGCCGGCGAAGACGCCGGTGGGGGACCGGCGGAGCGAGGCCGGATCGATACCGGCGCTCTCCAGCGCCTCCCAGCAGCATTCGAGCATCAGACGTTCCTGCGGATCCATGGCCAACGCCTCTCGCGGGCCGATCGAGAAGAAGCCGGCGTCGAACTCGCCGGGGGCGACGAGAAAGCCACCCTCTTTGGTGTAGCTCGTTCCCGGATGCTCCGGATCCGGGTCGTACAGATGCTCGATCGCCCAGCCACGATCGTCGGGGAACTCGGAGATCGCGTCGCGGCTCTCCTCGGCAAGGCGCCAGAGCTCGCCGGGCGACGCGACGCCACCTGGGTAGCGGCAGGCCATGCCGACGATCGCGATCGGCTCGTCGCTCGCCTGAGCCCGGATGACCCGCCGCCTTCCTCCGCTCGCCGTCGCTTCGGCCAGCAGATGCTCGGCCAGGGCGCCCGGACTGGGATGGTCAAAGACCGCGGTCGCCTCGAGCGCGATGCCGGTGAACGCCGCAAGCCGGTCACGCAGCTCGATCGCGCCAAGCGAGTCGAGACCCATCTCCTGGAAGGCCAGCTCTGCCAACACCTCGTCCGCCGGGAGGTGCCCGAGGACGGCGGCGGTGTGCGACCGCACGAGATCGAGGACCACCTGCAGCCGCTCGTCCTCCGGCGTCTCGGCCAGGACATGGCCGAGCGAACCGGTCCACTCACGGGGGTCGGAGGAAGGTTCGGCCGGCTCCGGCTCGGGCGCGGCGCGCTGTGCATCGTTCGAACCGGAGGCGATCAGCTCGCCGATCCCGACCGGCCGCGAGGGCAGCCAGTAGCGCTCCCGCTGGAAGGGGTAGGTCGGCAGCGGCACCCGCTTTGCTCCCGTGCCCGCGAAGAACTTGGCCCAGTCGGCGGCTGCCCCTGCGACATGGGCGTGGGCGATCGCGCTGACGGCAACCCCCTTCTCGCCGCGTCCCTCGCGCAGCGTCGGCACGAGCGCGACACCGGGCTCATCGCCCAAGGTCTCCCGGGCCATCGCCAGAAGGACGGGGTCTGGGCCCAGCTCCAGGTAGGTGGTGGCGCCCTGGGACCGAAGGGTCGCGATCGTGTCCGCGAAGCGCACCGCCTCCCTCGCGTGGCGCACCCAGTAGGCGGGGTCGCTCGCCTGCTGCGATGTGAGTATCTCGCCGGTGAGGTTGGAGACAACCGGGACCTCGGGCTCGTCGAAGGTGAGCGATGTGCAGACCGCAGCGAACTCCTCGAGCATCGGCTCCATCAGCGGCGAGTGGAAGGCATGGGAGACCGAGAGGCGCTTGGTCCGGCGGCCCTTGTCCTGCCAGTGGGACTGGACCTCGGCGACCGCCTCCTCCTGGCCGGAGATCACCGTGGAGCTCGGGCCATTGACGGCGGCGAGCGAGAGGTGCTGCTCCTTGCCCTCGATCGACTCGGCGACCTCTCGCTCGGTGGCCTCGACTGCGGCCATCGCCCCGCCCTCGGGCAGGGCTCCCATCAGGGTGCCGCGGGCGGTTATGAGCTTCGCCGCGTCTGGGAGGTCGAGGACGCCTGCGATGTGGGCGGCGGCGATCTCACCGACCGAGTGCCCGGCCAAGAGGTCGGGCTTCAGGCCTCGTTTCGCGAGCGCCTCGGCAAGGGCCACCTCGATCGCGAACAGGCCCGGCTGGGCATAGGTCGTGTCGTCGAGCCTTGCCTTGGCCACGGAGCCCTCGACGAAGAGGACCTCCCGCAGCGGCGTGTCGAGGTGCTCGTCGAGCGCCTCGCAAACGGAGTCGAATGCGTGCTTGAAGTGAACGTCTGACTCGTAGAGCTCGCTGCCCATGCCGAGGCGCTGGGAGCCCTGGCCGGTGAGCAGGTAGGCGAGCTTGCCAGCCTTCGCGCGACCTTTGACGAGGCTCGGCAAGGCCTCGCCGCGGACCACGGCGTCGAGCGAGGCGAGCAGCTCCTCCCTGGTCTCGCCCAGGGCGACCGCGCGGTGCTCAAAGGAGCTGCGGGTGGTGAGCGATGAGTAGGCGACGTCGGTTGGGTCTAGGTCGGGGTTCGCCTTCAGGTGCTCGATCAAGCGCTCGGCGGCGTCGGCCAGCGCCGGCTCCGACTTGGCCGAGAGGGCGAGCGGGACGGTCCCCGCCGTTGCGGTGCGCTGCTCCAACCCCATTGGTTGCAAAGGCGCACCGAAAGCCTCTGCGACATCGGTAGGCGCTTCCTCGAGGATCACGTGGGCGTTGGTGCCGCTGATGCCGAAGGAGGAGACCCCAGCGCGGCGCGGCTTTCCGTTCGCCTCCCACTCGGCCTGCTCGGTCAGCAGCTCGATCTCGCCCGCGCCCCAGTCGATCTTGCTCGACGGCCGGTCGACATGCAGCGTCTTCGGCAGGATCCCGACCCGCATCGCCTCGGTCATCTTGATCACGCCCGCCACGCCCGCGGCAGCCTGGGTGTGGCCGATGTTGGACTTGATCGAGCCGAGCTTCAACGGCTCCTCGCGATCCTGGCCGTAGGTGGCCAGCAGGGCGCCGGCCTCGATCGGGTCTCCGAGGGTCGTGCCGGTGCCGTGCGCCTCGACCGCGTCGATGTCTCGCGGCTCCAACCTGGCGTTGGCAAGCGCCTGGCGGATGACCCGTTCCTGGGACGGGCCGTTGGGGGCGGTCAGCCCGTTCGAGGCGCCGTCCTGGTTGACGGCGGTGCCTTTGAGCAGGGCGAGGATAGGTCGGCCGTTGCGCTTCGCGTCGGAAAGACGCTCCAGCACCAACACGCCGGCCCCCTCCCCCCACCCGGTGCCGTCCGCGGCGTCGGCGAAGGCCTTGCAACGACCGTCCCGGGCGAGCCCGCGCTGTGCGCTGAAGGCGATGAACGCGGTCGGCGTGGAAAGCACGGTCACGCCCCCGGCCAACGCCAGCGTGCACTCGCCCTGGCGCAGCGCCTGTGCCGCCAGGTGCATCGCGACCAGCGATGACGAGCAGGCCGTGTCGACGCTGATCGCCGGGCCCTCGAAGCCGAGCGCGTAGGCGACGCGGCCGGAGACGACGCTGGACGACCCGCCCGCCGACGCCGCGTAGTCCTGCAGGGCGACGCCGGCGAAGACCCCGGTCTGCGTGGTGCGCAGCGAGGCCGGGTCGATGCCGGCCCGCTCGAGCGCCTCCCAAGAGGACTCGAGCAGCAGCCGTTCCTGCGGGTCCATCGCCAGCGCCTCGCTCGGCCTGATCGCGAAGAAGCCCGCGTCGAAGCCCGCCACGTCTGCGAGGAAGCCCCCCTCCCTCGCATAGCTGGTGCCGAGCAGATCAGGGTCGGGATCGAAGAGCCTTTCGAGGTCCCAGCCACGGTCGTCGGGAAACTCGGCGACGACGTCGCGACCGGCTGCCACCAGATCCCAGAGCGCCTCGGGCGAGGTGACTCCGCCCGGGTATCGACAGCCCATCCCGACTATCGCGATCGGCTCCGTCGCCCCGGCCCGCAGGCGGGCGTTCTCCCGGCTCAGCCGGTCGCGCTCTTTCAGCGATACGCGGAGGGCCTCGACCACCTCCTGGTTGCTCGGGCTCACAGCTCGCCCTCCGCGCCGTCGCCAGGCAGCCCTTCGACGCTCTTGCGGATCAGGTCCTCGAGGTCCATCGAGTCGATCGCTTCGCCATCCTCGTCAGGCTCGACCTCGACCTCACCGTCCTCGTCATGGGCCAATCGCAGCAGGCTGTCGATCAGGCCCTCCTGGCGCAGGCGGGAGAGCGGTATCGAGGCGAGCGCATCCCTGATCTCCGCCTCCATCGACTCCGAGGCGGACGCGCCGCCGTTCCCCTTCTCCCGGGCGGTGGCGAGGAGATGAGCGGACAGCGCCGCCGCGCTCGGATGGTCGAAGACCACGGTCGCCGGCAGACGCAGTCCGGCGACCGCGTCGAGGCGGTTGCGCAGCTCGACCGCGGCGAGCGAGTCGAAGCCGAGCTCCTGAAAGGCGCGATCCGGCGCGATCTCCTCCGCCGAGCCGTGTCCGAGCATCGCCGCCACCTGGGTGCGGACGAGCTCGAGCACGTGGGCCTCGTGCTCGGCCTCCGGGAGCGAAGCGAGCTTCGCCGTGAGCGAACCGAGGGCGGCGCGACGACGCCGGGGAGTGCGGACCAGGCCGCCCAGGATCGGCGCCAGCGCTCCCGCGGCGGCCAGCGCCCGCAGGCTCGCGAGGTCGAACGGGATTCCCAGCGTCGCACCTCGATCGCTGCCCAGCGCAGCGTCGAAGAGCTCGAGGCCACGCTCGTCGGAGAGCGGTTCGACACCACCTCGACGCATCCGCTCGATGTCCGCCTCCCCCAAGGCCGAGACCATGCCGCTGGCCCTTTCCCAGAGCCCCCAGGCGATCGACGTCGCGGGCAGGCCCTCCGCGCGCCGCCTCTGCGCCAACACGTCGAGGAAGACGTTGGCGGCGGCGTAGTTGGCCTGGCCGGGGCCGCCGAGGGTGCCCGAGGCCGAGGAGAAGAGGATGAGGGCCGAGAGATCGAGGTCGCGAGTCAGCTCGTGCAGGTGCCAGGCGGCATCGGCCTTCGGCCCGAAGACCAGGTCCACGTGCTCGGGACCGAGCGAGTCGACGGTGCCGTCGGCCAGCGCGCCCGCGGTGTGAACGACCGCCCCCAGGGGATGGTCGGCCGGGACGGTGGCGAGGAGCTGCTCCAGCGCCCCGCGGTTAGAGACGTCGCAGGCGACGATCGCGACCTCCGCCCCCATCTCCGTCAGGTCGGCCTGCAGCTCCGTCGCGCCGTTCGCCTCCAGCCCGCTGCGACTTGCCAACAGCAGATGACGGGCGCCGTGGCGCTCGACCAGGTGGCGGGCGACGAGCGAGCCGAGGCCGCCGGTGGCGCCGGTGATCAAAATCGTACGCTCCGGGTCCAATGCCGCCGGAATTGCCTCACCGGCGTCCGGCGGGCGGATGTGGCGAATCCGCGGGACGTAGGCCTCACCGTCCCGCAGGGCGACCTGCGGCTCCTCGGCGCCGACCGCAAGCGCCGCGGGCAGCGCCGCCTCCGAGGCCTCGCTGCCGTCGCTGTCGACCAGGGCGAAGCGGCCAGGGTGCTCCGACTGGGCGGAGCGCACGAGTCCCCAGAGCGCCGCCGTCGCCGGATCTGGAGCCTCGCCGTCCTTCACCGCCATCGCGCCGCGGGTGACCATCGCCAGGCGGGACCCTTCTTCCACTTCGCTCGCCAGGCGCCGCTGCACCGCCTCGAGCGCATCCTTGGCGGCCCCGCGGGCCGCTTCGGCCCCGGCGCCGTCGACCTCACAGACGAGGATCTCGACCTCCTCCGGCGGACCGTCGCGGTCGGGCAAGGAAGCCGGCGCCCACTCGACCGCGAGCAGGCCCTCCTGCTGTGGTGCGGTCGTCTGCAGGGCCGCGAGGTCGAGTGGGCGGCTGTGCAGCTCCGCGATCCTGGCCACGGGCGCTCCCCCGGGATCCGCGACGAGCAGAGAGACGCCCTCGTCGCCGCTCGGCGCGATCTGCACCCGCAGCTCGCGCGCACCGGCGGCGGCCACCGAGACCCCCTTCCAGGCGGAGAGGAGGCTCAGGGGCCGACCCCGCTCTTCGATCGCGACGAACGCCTGAGCGTGCAGAGCGGCGTCGAGCAGGGCCGGGTGGATCGCGAACCGCTGCGCCTCGTGAGCGGTCTCCTCGGGCAAAGCGACCTCGGCGAAGATCCGCTCGCCGTCTCGCCAGGCCCTGGAGAGCCCCTGGAAGGCGGAGCCGTATTCGGCGCCGTGCTCGGCGAGCAGGTCGTGGAGGTAATCCGTCTCGATCGGCTGGGTCCCAGGCGGAGGCCAGTCGTCCAGGCGCTCGGGTGCCTCTGGCGCCGGCTGCTCGGAGACGACCCCGGTCGCGTGACGAATCCACCCTGGCCCGGCGTCCGAGAGGTCGTCCTGAGCGCCACCGGGGCGAGCGTGGATCGCAATCTCGCGCTCGCCGCGCTCGCCGCGGCTGCCGAGCGTAACCTGCAGGTCGACATAGCCCTGCTCGGGGAGGACGAGGGGCTTCTCGAGGCTCAGCTCCCCTATCGTCTCCGCGCCCACCTCCTCGGCCGCCCTCAACGCCAGCTCGAGGAAGGCGGCGCCGGGCATGAGCACGGTCTCTGCCAACACGTGATCGGCCAGCCACGGATGCGTGGCCAAGGAGACGCGACCGGTGAGCAGGAGGCCGTCGCCGCCCGCCAGGTCGACCGCCGCTCCCAGCAGCGGATGCCCTGCGGCGGTCAAGCCGATCGAGGAGGCATCGGCGCTTCCCTGCGTGGAGGCCAGCCAGTAGCGCTTGCGCTGGAAGGGGTAGGTGGGCAGCGCTACGCGCTTGGGCTTGGCGCCCTTGAAGTAGGCGTCCCAATCGAGCTCGAAGCCGTTGGC
>DASTAY010000047.1:0-28365 GCA_035712345.1 Solirubrobacterales bacterium | reverse complement strand
TTTCTCTAGAAAGGAGGTGATCCAGCCGCACCTTCCGATACGGCTACCTTGTTACGACTTCACCCCAGTCATGAAGCTCACCGTGGTAGGCGCCCTCCTTGCGGTTAGGCAACCTGCTTCTGGTGAACCCCACTCCCATGGTGTGACGGGCGGTGTGTACAAGGCCCGGGAACGTATTCACCGCGACATGCTGATTCGCGATTACTAGCAACTCCAGCTTCATGTAGGCGAGTTTCAGCCTACAATCCGAACTGAGATCGGTTTTGAAGTTTGGCTCCACCTCGCGGTTTAGCATCTCTCTGTACCGACCATTGTAGCACGTGTGTAGCCCTAGACATAAGGGGCATGATGATTTGACGTCATCCCCACCTTCCTCCCGGTTAACCCGGGCAGTCTCGCTAGAGTGCTCAACTAAATGGTAGCAACTAACAATAAGGGTTGCGCTCGTTGCGGGACTTAACCCAACATCTCACGACACGAGCTGACGACAACCATGCACCACCTGTCTTCCTGCCCCGAAGGGCTTCCCCGATTAAGGGTAATTCAGGAGATGTCAAGTCTAGGTAAGGTTCTTCGCGTTGCTTCGAATTAAACCACATGCTCCGCTGCTTGTGCGGGCCCCCGTCAATTCCTTTGAGTTTTAATCTTGCGACCGTACTCCCCAGGCGGGGTACTTATTGTGTTAACGGCGGCACAGAGGTATCGAAACCCCTACACCTAGTACCCATCGTTTACGGCGTGGACTACCAGGGTATCTAATCCTGTTTGCTCCCCACGCTTTCGCGTCTCAGCGTCAGTACCGTCCCAGCGAGCTGCCTTCGCCATTGGTGTTCCTCCTGATATCTGCGCATTTCACCGCTACACCAGGAATTCCACTCGCCTCTTCCGCACTCTAGCCCGACAGTATCCACCGGCATTCGAGGGTTGAGCCCCCGACTTTCACAGCGGACTTACCGGGCCGCCTACACGCGCTTTACGCCCAATGATTCCGGACAACGCTAGCCCCCTACGTATTACCGCGGCTGCTGGCACGTAGTTAGCCGGGGCTTCTTCTGAAGGTACCGTCACTCCAGCCGGCTATGAACCGGCGAAGCTTCGTCCCAACTGAAAGGGGTTTACAACCCGAAGGCCGTCTTCCCCCACGCGGCGTTGCTGCGTCACGCTTTCGCGCATTGCGCAAGATTCCCCACTGCTGCCTCCCGTAGGAGTCTGGGCCGTGTCTCAGTCCCAGTGTGGCTGATCGTCCTCTCAGACCAGCTACCCATCGTCGCCTTGGTAGGCCTTGACCCCACCAACAAGCTAATGGGCCGCGAGCCCCTCCCAATGCGGAGGCCGAAGCTTCCTTTAGCGAACAGGCTTATGCCTGTGCGCCACATCCGGTATTAGCCCGAGTTTCCTCGGGTTGTCCCGGTCATCGGGGCAGGTTACTCACGTGTTACTCACCCGTTCGCGGCTTTGCCCCAGGGCAAGCCCTGGTTCGTCGCACCACTTGCATGTGTTAAGCACGCCGCCAGCGTTCGTCCTGAGCCAGGATCAAACTCTCCGTGAAAGTACTTCTTACAGAGAGTGGTCATGCCTGGCTGGTCGCCGGGTACACAAACATGGCGACCGGCATGACGGGTAAATCAGACCACTCGACACGCTGACGAGTCGAGTGGATCGGGCTCAAACAATCCACAGACCCGAGGGTCCGCGGAGTGCACGCTGCTCAGTTTTCAAAGACCGCTGCGCCTCTGACTCCGGCGGTGCTCGCCGTCGTTTGCGCATGGGACGGCACAGGGCCAATCCCAGAGGGACGCGGGAGTATAGCGCCGCGACGGCGCTTTGCCTAGTCCCCGCTCAGGCGTCGCCACGCAGGCGGCGGAAGCGCCGCTTGCCGACCTGCAGCACGCGCCCTCCCAGCGCCGTGGGCGCGAGGTCCAGGGTGCCGGCGGGAATCGGCTCGCCGTCGAGCTTGACGCCTCCCTGGCCGAGCAGCCGGCGCGCCTCGCTGGAGCTGATCTCGAATGCCGCCGCCATCAACGCCGGCAGGTGGACCGAGGCGCCGTCGTCGTCGACATACCTGGCCAGGTCGATCTCCTCGATCTCCTCGGGCGCCTCGTGGCGGACGAAGACGCGATCGAAATGGGCCTCGGCCTCCCTCCCCGCCCCCTCGCCGTGGAAACGGGCGACGATGCGGCGGCCGAGCTCGCGCTTGGCCTCGTTCGGCGGCCCGGCCGGCAGCTCCGCACCGAGCAGCAGGCGGAAGTACTCGGGCATCGCCTCGTCGGGGATCCGCATCAGCTTGCCGAACATCTCCTCCGGAGCGTCGGTGACGCCGATGTAGTTGCCCAGCGACTTGCTCATCTTCTGCACGCCGTCGATCCCGACCAGGATCGGCATCGTCAGAACGGACTGCTGCCTGTGGCCATAGGAGGCCTGCACGTCGCGTGCGAAGAGCAGGTTGAATTTCTGGTCGGTCCCCCCCAGCTCGACGTCCGCCTCGACCGCGACCGAGTCATAGCCCTGCAGCAGCGGGTAGAGCAGCTCCAATGCGGAGACCGGTTGCGAGGCGGCCATCCGCCTGCGGAAGTCCTCGCGCTCGAGCAGCCGCGCCACGGTCGTCGTCGCCAGCAGGCCGAGCAGATCCTCCGCCGCCATGCTCAGCCACTCGCTGTTGAAGCGGACCTCGGTGCGCTCGCGATCGAGGACCTTGAACGCTTGCTCCTGGTAGGTCGCCGCGTTGGCCGCGATCTCCTCCACGCTCGGCACCGGCCGCTGGGCGGAGCGGCCGCTGGGGTCGCCGACCCTGGCGGTGAAGTCGCCGACGATCAGAACCACCCGATGGCCCGCCAGCTGGAACTCGCGCAGCTTCTCGAGCACGACCGTGTGCCCGAGGTGGATATCGGCGGTGGTCGGGTCGATTCCGAGCTTGACCCGCAGCGGGCGGCCGGTCGAGAGCTGCTCGCCCAACGCCCCCTCGGGCAGCACGTCGACGGCGTTTTGCGTCAAATCCCGCAAGGTCGCAATGCTAGACTGCCGCCTCCGCTCGGCGCGCCGAGCTTCGACCTTTCGATGGCGGCCCTTGGACTAAAGCCCCGCCGGCCGGGCGGCGCACCTCCGCCGCCCCCTCCGGCATCTCCCCCCGGCAAGGCCGCGCGCCCGCGGCTGAAGAAGTTGCGCATCCTCTTCGTCCTCTTCGGCCTCGGCGTCCTCGCGCTCGTCTCGATGATCTTCGGGATGATGACCGCGGTCTCGCGCGACCTGCCCGCGATCTACGACTTCGCCCAGTTCAAGGCATCCAAGAACAGCGAGATCTACGACGCCTCCGGCGAGCCGATCGGCACGCTGACCAGCGAACAGAACAAAATCCTGCTCGACTCCGGGCAGATCTCTCCGAACGTCAAGAACGCGGTGGTCTCGATCGAGGACTCGCGCTTCTACGAACACGACGGCGTCGACTTCCAGGGCATCGGCCGCGCGCTCGTCAAGGACCTGCTCAGCCAGAGCGCCGAACAGGGCGCCTCGACGATCACCGAGCAGTTCGTCAAGGAGGCGCTCACCGCCCAGGAAAGCCGCACGATCCTCGAGAAGTTCCGCGAGGCCGCGCTGGCCTACCGACTGGAGCATCACTGGAGCAAGGACAAAATCCTCACCGAGTATCTGAACACCGTCTACTTCGGCGAAGGGGCCTACGGGGTCGAGGCCGCGGCCCGGACCTATTTCGGCAGCGCCCACCCGGGCTGCGGCACGCAGGAGGAACCGTGCGCATCGGTGCTCGAGCCCTGGGAGGCTGCCCTGCTCGCCGCGATCATCAACTCGCCGACCGCCTACAACCCCAAGTTCTTCCCTGAAAACGCGCTGGCGCGGCGCAACCTGGTGCTGGAAAAGATGTACGAACAGGAATACATCACCCAGGCCCAGCTCGAAGAAGGCGTCCAGCAGGCGCTGCCGGCGCCAAGCGACATCGAGCCGCCGACCCTCGATTCGAGGGCTCCCTACTTCACCGCCTGGCTGCGTCAGCAGCTGGTCGAACGCTACGGCGCGGCAAAGACCTTCTTCGGCGGCCTGAAAGTCAAGACGACGCTCGACCTGCGCCTGCAGAACGCCGCCGAAGAAGCGGTCAACCACTACCTCGGCTACCTGCCGCCGACGGCCTCGGTGGTCGTGATCGACAACAAGAACGCCGGCATCAAGGCGATGGTGGGAGGCCCGAACTTCGCGACCAAGCCATTCAACCTGGCGACCCAAGGGCGCCGCCAGCCGGGCTCCTCGATCAAGCCCTTCGAGCTCGTGACCGCCCTCGAAGAGGGAATCTCGCCCGAGACGACCTACGAATCCGCGCCGCAGGAATTCCATTTCGGCAAGCACGACGAAGAAACGTTCGTCGTCCACAACGACGAAGGCTCCTACCTCGGCTCCTGCGACCTGATCTGCGCGACCACCTACTCGGACAACTCGATCTACGCCCAGCTCGCCCTCGAAGGGCTGAAGGGGAAGACGATCCACGACCGCACCCGCTCGATCGCTGCGACGATCCACAAGATGGGCTATCGCGACCCGATCTCGACCAACCCGGCGATGGTCCTCGGCGGGCTGGAAGAAGGCGTCTCGCCGCTTGGCTGGACCTACGCCTACTCGACGATCGGCAACGACGGCGACCGCGTCAGCGGCACCCTCGCGCCGGAGCCGGGCGACAGCCCGGTCTCCTACACGCAGGTGACCGATCAGGACGGCCACACGATCCGCGACGGCGACAACGACTCCCTGCACGAACAGGTGATCTCCGAAAGCACCGCCAAGGAGACGAAGAGCATCCTCGAAACGGTGGTCCAGTCGGGCACCGGCACCCAGGCCGACATCGGCGCCTCCGGCCAGTGGGGCAAGACCGGCACCACCGAGGAAAGCGGCGACGCCTGGTTCTGCGGCGGCACGGAAGAAGTCACCGCCTGCGTCTGGGTCGGCTACGCCGACACGGTGACCCCGATGACCACGCTCTACAACGGCGGCCCGGTCATGGGCGGCACCTTCCCGGCGGAGATCTGGGCAAGCGTCATCTCGGCCTGGGAAAGCATCAAGGAAGAACGGGCCGCCGAAAAGGCAAGCGAAGAAACGAGCAGGAAGGCCGCGAGTCCGAGCGGCAGCTCTTCCCCCGCCCCGGCCGGCGGCGAAGAAGAAAGCTACGTCCCGACGGAATCGAGCGAAGCCGCGCCCGAAGCGGAACCGAGCGAACCGGCGCCGACCCCGGAACCGCAGCCGGAAGCCACGCCGGCCCCCGAAGCCGCACCCGAAGAAGCCGCACCGGAATCCGGCGGAGCGGGCGGCGGGATAACCGCGGGCTAGACCCTCGGCCGCGGGCGGGACACGTAGACGCTGCCCGCGAGGCTGAACCGCCAGGGGCGCTCGACCGCTTTGGTGATGCCGACGCGGAGGCTGCTGACGATTGCGCCCTGCCAGCCGGCCTCTCGCGGCTCGAGCAAGAACGGATCCTCGCCCAGGTCGGTGTCGTTGGCGTCGAGCCCGATGCCGAGCGCCTCGGTCAGCTTGCCGGGGCCCGAGCAGAGATCGGCGTCGGGGCGCTCGCCACGGCGTGAGCGCATCGCCTCGAGGCCCCGCGTGGGCTCGAGCGCGCGGATCAGGACCGCGGCCGCCTCGCCCTCCGGTTCGCACACGGCGTTGAGCAGGCTGTGGATGCCGTAGGAGAGGTAGACGTACGCGCGTCCCGGGGGCCCGAACAGGGGCGCGGTGCGATCGGTCAGGCCGACGTAGGCATGGCAGGCCGGGTCGTCGCGCTCATAGCTCTCGGTCTCGACGACGGTTCCGCCGCAGCCGGCGTAGAAGAGGCGACAGCCGATCAGCTCGCGGGCCACGACGTGGACGCTGCGGGAGAAGAAGGCGGCGTCGAGGCGCGAGGAGGTCGCCGGAGCCGCCCGGCTCACAGGGATTCCTCGGCCGTCTGCTCGGCGACGTCCCGCAGGGTCTCGCGGGCGAGCTCGATCTGCGCGGCGAGCGGGGCCGATCCGGTGCCGCCCTCGATCCGCTTCGACTCGAGCCAGCTGTCGCGCCGCAGGACCTCGTAGAAAGAGCCGTCGAGCCGATCGCTGCGCTTGCGCAGGTCCTCTTCGCTCAGCTCCGAGAGCGACACGCCGCGCTCGACTGCGTCCCGGACCAGGCCGCCGACGATCCCGTGCGCCTCGCGAAAAGGCACCCCCTTGCGGACCAGCAGGTCGGCGATCTCGGTGGCCGCGAGCATCTCGTCTCCGGAGGCGTCCTCCAAGCGCGCCCGGTCGAACTCGATCCCGGCGAGCATCCCCTCGGTCGCCTCGAGACAGGCCTCAACCGTCTCGATCGCGTCGAACAGCGGCTCCTTGTCCTCCTGCATGTCCTTGCCGTAGGTCAGCGGCAGGGCGTGCATCGTGCCCAGCAGCGAGAGGTAGTCGGCGGCCACGCGCGGGCTCTTCGCGCGCAGCAGCTCGGCCGAATCGGGGTTGACCTTCTGCGGCATGATCGAGGAGCCGGAGGAGAAGGACTCGTCGAGCCTGCAGAAGCCGAACTCCGCCGAGCTCCAGATGACGATCTCCGAGCCGAGTCGCGAGAGGTGCATCGAGCAAATTGCGGCTGCCGACAGGTAGTCGAGGACGAAGTCGCGGTTGGAGGCCCCGTCGATCGAGTTGCTGCTGACGTAGGCGAAGCCGAGGTCGTCGGCGACCGCGCGGCGGTCGATCTCCCAGTTGACCCCCGCCAGCGCCCCCGAGCCGAGCGGCATCACGCTGGCGCTGTCGAGGGCGAACTGGAAGCGCAGGACGTCGCGGCCGAGCATCCAAAAGTAAGCGAGCAGGTGGTGGCCGAGGTAGACCGGCTGGGCGCGCTGCAGGTGGGTGTAGCCCGGCATCGGCCAGTCGCGGTGCGCCTCGGCCTGCTCCAGCAGGCGCTCCATCACCGCCCGGGCGAGCTCGATCGCCCGCATCGAGTGGGCCTGGACGAGCATCGCGACGTCGGTGGCGACCTGGTCGTTGCGCGAGCGGCCGGTGTGCAGCTTGCCCGCCAGCGGACCGATCTCCTCGCCGAGCAGGCGCTCGATCGCCATGTGGATGTCCTCGTCGGAGGCCTCGAAGGAGAAGCCCGCCTGACCGATCCGGGCGTGCACCTCCTCGAGCCCGGCTTCGATCCGCTCCAGCTCCTCGTCGTCGAGAACGCCGACGCCGCGCAGGCCCCGCGCGTGGGCCTTGGACTGGTCGATGTCGTAGGGCGCCAGCCGCTTGTCGAACTCGATCGAGCGGTTGAGGCGCCAGAAGCGCAGGTCTGGGTCTTTGCGGAAGCGCGACATCAGTGCAGGGCTCGGGCGAGAGCCTCGCATACCCGCGCGACCTGCGATTCGCTCATCGCCGGGAAGAAGGGCAGCGCAAGCGAGCTTGCGGCGGCGGCTTCGGCGACCGGGAACTGCCCCTCGCGGTAGCCGAGCTCGCGCAGGTGCGGGAAGAGGTGGATGCAGGGCAGGTAGGCCTTGGAGGCGATGCCCCGCTCGGCGAGCCGGGCGACGACGGCATCGCGGTCGGCCTCCGCGTGGAGGCGGACCGGGTAGACGAACCAGCTGCGCCGCTCGGCGCCGCGGCCCGCAAGGGGCGGCGAGACCCCTTCGACGCCCGCCAGGGCCTCCTCGTAGAGGGCCGCGACGGCGGCCCTCTGGGCGAGCATCCGGTCGAGCTTCTCCACCTGGGCGACGCCGAGCGCCGCGGCGACGTCGGAGAGGCGGTAGTTGAAGCCGAGCCCCCCATGGTCGAGCCAACCCATGTCGGCCGCGCGCCCCTGGTTGCGCTCGGAGCGCAGGCGCGCCGCGACCTCGGGGCCTGAGGGCACGATCATCCCCCCCTCGCCGGTCGTCAGCTGCTTGTTGGCGTAGAAGGCGAAGGTGGCGAGGTTGCCGCGGGCGCCGACTCGGCGGCCGTCGGCGTCGATCGCGCCCAACGCCTCGCAGGCGTCCTCCAGCACGCCAAGGCCGTTGCGCGCCGCGATCGCCTCGGTCTCCCCCATCGCCGCCGGGAAGCCGAAGATGTGGACCGGCAGGATGCCGGCGCTGCGCTCGCCCACGGCCGCCTCGACGGCGGCGGGGTCGAGGTTCAGGGTGACCGGGTCGACGTCGCAGAAGACCGGCCGGGCGCCCTCGTAGAGCAGGCAGTTGGCCGAGGCGACGAAGCTAAAGGGGCTGGTCAGGACCTCGTCCCCGGGCCCCCAACCCGACGCCCGCACGCCGAGGTGCAGCGCCGTCGTGCCGCTGGAGACGGCGACGGCGTCCTCGACCCCCAGCCACTCGGCGAGCGCCCGCTCGAAGCGCTCGCCCATCGGCCCCAGCGAGAGCCGGCCCGAGCGCAGCACCTCGAGGACCAGCGTCTCCTCGCGGGCGCCGATCTCCGGCTGCGCGAGCGGAATCTGCTCCTTCATACCGTGACCCTATTCGGCTTCGCCATGAATGATTTCGCTCCGCTCCCGGCGCGAAGAATCAGATATGGACGCTTGGTCGCTCCGCTCATCGGGGCTGGAAGGCGTACTCGAGCGAGTCGACGAGGGCCTCCCAGGAGGCCTCGATGATGTTCTCCGAGACGCCGATCGTCCCCCACTCGCGCTCGCGGTCGGAGGAATCGAGCAGGACGCGGGTGATCGCGCCGGTGCCGTGGCTCTCGTCGAGGATCCGCACCTTGTAGTTGGTCAGCTCGATGTCGGCCAGATGGGGGTAGCGGTCGGCGATCGCGCCACGCAGGGCCGCGTCGAGCGCGTTGACCGGGCCATTGCCCTCGGCGACCCGCACGTAGCGCTCGCCGTCGACCGTGACCTTGATCGTCGCCTCGGTCTCGACCGCGCCGTCGGCGCGCTTCTCGACCAGCACCTTGAAGCTCTCCAGCTCGAAGAGCGGCTCGTAGTCGCCCGCCTCGCGACGCAGCAACAGCTCGAAGGAGGCGGGGGCCGCCTCGTAGTGGTAGCCGCGGTGCTCGCGCTGCTTCAACCGCTCGACCGCGCGGGCCGCCGCCTCCTCGCTGAGCTCGAGCCCGGCCTGGGCCGCCTGGGTGCGGATCGTCGCCCTGCCCGAGAGCTCGGAGGCGAGGATCTCGCGCCCGTTGCCGACCTCGGCCGGGTCGAGGTGCTCGAAGGTGCTCGCGTCCGCCTCGACTCCCGCCGCGTGCATCCCCGCCTTGTGGGCGAAGGCGTCGCGCCCGACGTAGGCACGACTCGGGTCCGGCGCCATGTTGCACAGTTCGTCCAGGTAGTGGCTCGTCTGGGTCAAGCGGGCGAGCCGCTCGGGCGAGACCACTTCGAAACCCATCTTCAGCTGCAATGCCGGCAGGATCGCGGCGAGGTTGGCGTTGCCGCAGCGCTCGCCGTAGCCGTTGACGGTCCCCTGGACGAGGCGCGCGCCCGCCTCGACCGCGGCGAGCGAGTTGGCGACCGCGCACTCGGCGTCGTTGTGGGTGTGGATGCCGATCTCGACCGCGTCCCCGACGACCTCGACCGCCGCGGCGGTCGCCTGCGCGACGAAGCTCGGCAGGGAGCCGCCGTTGGTGTCGCAGAGGGTGACGTTCTCGGCCCCCGCCTCGGCCGCGGCGCGAACGCACTGCAGGGCGTAGGCGGGGTCGTCCCGGTAGCCGTCGAAGAACTGTTCGGCGTCGAAGACGACCCGCTTGCCGCGCTCCCGGCAGAAGGCAACCGACTCGGCGATCATCGCCAGGTTCTCGCGGTCGGAGACCTTGGTCACCTTCTCCAGGTGCAGGCGCCAGCACTTGCCGACCAGGCAGATCACCGGCGCGAAGCAGGCCGCCAGGGTCGCCAGTTCCTCGTCGGCGTCGACCGCGACGCCGCGCCGGCGGGTCATCCCGAAGGCGGCGATCGTCGCGTTCTCCAGCTCGATTCCGGCCAACCGCTCGAACAGCTCCGCTTCCTTGGGGTTGGAGCTGGGGAAGCCTGCCTCGATGAACTGCACCCCGAGCGCGTCGAGGGCGTTCACGACCTTCAGCTTCTCTTCGACCGAGAGCGACAGGCCGGGGGTGCCCATGCCGTCGCGCAGGGTGGTGTCGTAGAGCTTCACCTGTTCCATCTGATGCCTTTCGATACGAGGACGATCCGGGTGGGGCCCATGGCCCGACTTGCGCGCAGCGCAGCGCCAGCCGCTAGGCGGCAGGCGTAATTCGCCCGGTCTGCTCGTCCGCGGTCGACGGCGCCTCGACGAAGTCGAGCCACTCGAGGTACTCCTCCGCGCGTCCTTCCAGCGCGTCGCGGAACTTGGCCTGGATCACCCGGGTGATCTCGCCCGGCTCGCCCAAGGGGTGGTCGTCGATCTCGCGGACCGGCACGAGCTCGGCCGCGGTTCCGGTGAGGAAGACCTCCTCGGCGATGTAGAGCTCCGAGCGGGCGACGTCGCGCTCGACCACGCTGTAGCCGAGGTCGCGGGCGATCTGGATCACCGACTTGCGGTTGATCCCGTCGAGGATCGCAGCGACGTGCGGCGGGGTGACGATCTCGCCGTCGCGGACGAGGAAGATGTTCTCGCCCGAGCCCTCGCAGACGAAGCCGCGCTCGTCGAGCAGAATCGCCTCCTCGTAGCCGGCGTTCTGTGACTCGGTCTTGGCGAGGATCGAGTTGAGGTACTGGCCCGAGGCCTTTGCATGGGGGACCAGGCCCGCCGGACTGATGCGACGCCAGCTCGAGACCTTGGCGCGGATGCCGTCGCGCTGGCCCTCCTCGCCGAGGTAGGCCCCCCAGGGGAAGGCGGCGATGACGACGTCGATCGGCGCGTCGGTCGCGTAGAGGCCGAGGTTGCCGTAGCCGCGGAAGGCGAGCGGGCGGATGTAGCAGGAGCGCAGCTCGTTGCGCCGGATCAGCTCGCGCGTCGCCTCGGCGATCTCCTCGCCCGAGTAGGGCAGCTCGAAGTAGTAGAGCTCGGCCGACTTGGCGAGGCGGTCGAGGTGGTCCTTGTGGCGGAAGACCGCCGGGCCGCGCTCGGTCTCATAGCACCGAATCCCCTCGAAGACGCCGGTGCCGTAATGCAGGCCATGGGTGAGCACGTGGGTGGTCGCCTCGTGCCAGGGCACGAACTCACCGTTCTGCCAGATCAGCTCAGCCGTCTCCATCCTGCGAGAAGTATGCCAGCACCGCGCGGGTCATTTCGTCCGTACCGACGGTTGCATCGCCTGCTGCCGCCAGGTCGGGCGTGCGCAGGCCCTGCTCGAGCACCGCGTCGACCGCCGACTCGATCCGCTCGGCCTGCTCGGGTCGGTCGAGCCCGTGGCGCAGCATCATCGCCGCGCTGAGGAAGGTCGCGAGCGGGTTCGCGACGCCCCGGCCGGCGATGTCCGGCGCCGAGCCGTGCACCGGCTCGAACAGCCCGGGCGCGCCGGCCTCGCCGAGGCTGGCCGAGGGGAGCATCCCAAGCGAGCCGGTGAGCATCGCCGACTCGTCGCTGAGGATGTCGCCGAAGAGGTTCTCGGTGACGATCACGTCGAACTCGGCGGGGCGGGAGACGAGCTGCATCGCGGCGTTGTCGACCAGCAGGTGGTCGAGCTCGACGTCCGGGTACTCGGCGGCGACCCCGCTGACCACCTCGCGCCAGAGCCGCGACGTCTCGAGCACGTTGGCCTTGTCGACCGAGGTGACGCGGGGCTTGCCCCCACCGCCCTCGGCGCGCCGGCGCGCGGCCTCGAAGCCGGCCCGGGCGATCCGCTCGATCTCGCCGACCGAGTACTCGCAGGTGTCGTGGGCGACGTCGCCCTCGCGGCCGCGGTCGCCGAAGTAGATGCCGCCGGTCAGCTCGCGCACGACGAGCAGGTCGGTGCCGGCGATCCGCTCCTCGCGCAGCGGGCTCGCGCCGACGAGAGCTCGGCTCGGCCGCACCGGCCGCAGGTTGGCGTAGAGGCCCATCCCCTTGCGCAGGCCGAGCAGGCCCTGCTCGGGGCGTGGTGCGTCGGGGTCGGTCGTGTCCCATTTCGGCCCCCCGACCGCGCCGAGCAGGACGGCGTCGGAGGCCCTACAGGCCTCGAGCACCTCGTCGGTGAGGGCGACGCCGTGCGCGTCGATCGAGCAGCCGCCCATCAGCCGCTCGTCGAACTCGAACTCGCCCAGCGCCTCGAGCAGCTCGCGCGCCGCGGCGACGATCTCGGGCCCGATCCCGTCGCCCGGCAACAGCACTATGCGCGGAGCGTCACTCACGAGCGCGCCACTCTAGACGTGCCGGGAGTCAGAGGCCATACGGGGGCTCAACTCGCGGCACGGGCCTCGATGTTGAGGCGCACGTAGTCGAGAACCAGGGGCTGTTCGGCCTCGGCCAGGACCGCTTCCGCGAACGGCCGTCGTTTCTCCTCCGGAAGCTGCGCCAGCAGGGGGCCCAGGGTGACGGTCATGGTGAACGTGAGTGGATCGGCGGGTTGCACCGGCTTCGGTTCCAGCCAGCAGCGGATCTCGTCGAAGCCGGCATTGCGCAGGCGCATCTCGGTCTGCTCGGGTCCCGCGAAGTTCCAAAGTGAGTTGGCCTCGCCGAAGTGCTGCCCGAACTCGTCGTCGGAGGCCGCGGCGACGATCGCCTGCGCGTGCCGGGCGACGTTGCCTTCGCCTCCGCACTGCGCGACCAGGCGCCCGCCCGGTCGCAACGCCGCCCGCAGGCGGGCGAAGAGACGGTCGTGGTCGAGCAGCCAGTGAAAGGTCGCGGTGGAGAAGACGAGGTCGACCGGCTCGGCGATCTCCAGCTCGGCGAGATCGGCGACGACGTAGTCGACCCCCTCTCCCAGCCGCTCGCGGGCTTTCGCGATCATCGCGGCGGAGCCGTCCACGACGATCAGATGTCCCTCGGGGAGGCGCGCGAGCAGTTGCTCGCTCACCCGGCCGGAGCCGCAGCCGGCGTCGACCACGCCCTCGTCCCCGCGCAGCTCGAGCCGGCCAAGCACCTCCATGCCCCAGTTGAACTGCGGGTCGGAGACCTGGTCATAGGTCTCCGCGTCCCACTCGCGTGAGCTGCTGTTCATCGCCCTGGGCGAGCCGGGATCGCTCATAGCGCCGTGGTCACCGGGCCGGCCTCGGCTGCCTGCGCGGCCTCGAAGGCCTCGATCGCGGCGGCGCTCCCCAGCGTGATGCCGATGTCGTCGAGCCCGTTGACCAGGCGGTGCTTGACGTCGGGCTCGATGTCGAACTCGAAGACGCCCCCCGCGCAGGTGATCGTCTGGTCGTCGACGTCGATTCGCGCCTCCCCCGCCTCGGCCACCTCGCGACAGTGCCGCTCGTCGAGCACCACCGGCAGCAGGCCGATCTTCGTGCAGTTGGCGTAGAAGATGTCGGCGAAGGACGGGGCGACGATCGCCTCGAAGCCGAAGTCCTCCAGCGCCCACGGAGCGTGCTCGCGCGAGGAGCCGCAGCCGAAGTTGCGCCCCGCGACCAGGATCGGGTTCGGCTCCAGCTCGATCTCGCCGTCGCGGATCCAATCGTAGAAGAGGAACTCGCCGAAGCCGGTCCGCTCGACCCGCTTGAGGAACTGCTTGGGGATGATCTGGTCGGTGTCCACGTCGGCCCTGTCGAGGACCGAGACCCCGCCCTCGATCACGTCTATCGGTCGCATGCTCAGCTCCAATCCCTGATGTCGACGAAATGTCCCTCGATCGCCGCCGCGGCGGCCATCTTCGGGCTGACCAGATGGGTGCGCCCGCCCTTGCCCTGGCGCCCCTCGAAATTGCGGTTGGAGGTCGAGGCGCAGCGCTCGCCCTCGATCAGCGTGTCGGGATTCATCCCCAGGCACATCGAGCAGCCCGCCTCGCGCCACTCGAAGCCGGCCGCGCGGAAGACATCGTGGAGGCCCTCCGCTTCGGCCGCGGCCTTGACCTGCTGGGACCCCGGCACGACCATCGCCCGCACCGAGCCTGCCACCTTGCGGCCGTCGACCATCGCCGCCGCCTCGCGCAGGTCCTCGACCCGCGAGTTGGTGCAGGAGCCGATGAAGACGCGTTCGGGCGCGACCGCGGTCATCGGCGTGCCCGGCTCCAGCGCCATGTAGGCGAGCGCCCGTTCCGCCGATTCGCGATCGGCGGGCGAGTCCATCGCCGCGGGATCCGGGACCTCGTCGGTGACCTCGACGACCATCCCCGGGTTGGTCCCCCAGGTGACCATCGGCGAGATGCCGGCGGCGTCGATCTCGATCTCGGTGTCGAACCCGGCGCCCTCGTCGGTCGGCAGCGAGCGCCAGCGCTCGACCGCGGCCTCGAAGTCCCGCGGCGCGGCGTCCCTGCCGCAGACCCACTCGAAGGTGGTCTCGTCGGGGGCGATCATGCCGGCGCGGCCGCCGCCCTCGATCGTCATGTTGCAGACCGTCATCCGGCCGGGCATCGAGAGGGCCTCGATCGCGGGGCCGGCGTACTCGACCGCGTGGCCGACCATGCCGCCGGTGCCGAGCCGGCCGATCGTCGCCAGGATCAGGTCCTTGGGCGTGACCCCGGCGCCCAGCTCGCCGGAATAGAGGATGCGCATCGTCTTCGGCCGCTTCTGCACCAGGCACTGCGTCGCCAGCACGTGCTCGACCTCGGAGGTGCCGATGCCGAAGGCGAGGGCGCCGAAGGCGCCGTGGGTCGAGGTGTGGCTGTCGCCGCAGACGATCGTCATGCCCGGCTGGGTGACGCCCAGCTCGGGGCCGATGACGTGGACGATGCCCTGGTGCTCGGAGCCCAGCGAGTAGAGCGGGATGCCGAACTCCGCGCAGTTGCGCTCCAGGGTCTCGACCTGGACCCGCGAGAGCTGGTCGGCGATCAGGCGCGCCGCCTTGGTGCCATCGGTGGGGACGTTGTGATCGGCGGTGGCCAGCGTGCGGTCGGGGCGGCGCACCGGGCGGTCGGCCAGCCGCAGGCCGTCGAAGGCCTGCGGCGAGGTCACCTCGTGGACCAGGTGCAGGTCGATGTAGAGCAGGCCGTCGGATACCTCGTGGGCGCTCCAGATCTTGTCGAACATCGTTTGCGGCTTACCCATCAACGTCGCCTCCTCTGCTCTCGTTCGTTCGCATTCATCATCCCCGGAAATGTTGCTCGCTCACTCCCGCGTCCGGGGGCGACTAGCTCCTCCTCAGTCCGGCGGCTATCACGGCGAGGAAGCGTGCCCGCTCCTCGCCTTCGTTCTCGAAATGGTGCGGCAGGTCGGCATCGAAGGTGACGCTGTCCCCGGTGCGAAGCTCGTGGCGGGCGCCGTCGACGACCAGCGCCAGCACGCCAGCCAGGACGACGGCGGTCTCGCGGCTCCCCGGCTCGTGCATCGGCGGGTCCCCCGGCCCGCCGGTGGTGCCACCGGGCTCCAGCGTGTGCAGAGAGACGTCGGCGCGCTGCCCCGGCAGCGGCGGCGTCAGCTCCTCGAAGCGGTGACCGCCGCGCTCGAAGCGCCGGCGGGCGCCGGCGCGGCTGATCGCGACGTGCTCTCCCTCGTCCAGGCGCAGCAGCTGCGAGAGGGTCAGCTCCAGGCCGGCGGCGATCTTCTCGGCAACCGCCAGGGTCGGGCTGGTCTCGCCGCGCTCGACCTGCGAGAGCATTGGCGCACTGACCCCACTGCGCTCGGCTAAGTCGCGCAGCGAGAACCCCATCGCCTCGCGCAGCGCCCGTACACGGGCGCCGACCGCCCCAGAACCCTCACTCTGCTCGAAACCCGGTTTCGTCGCTTCCGCCATCGCCATTACGCTTGTACGTTATCACATACGCGATGCCGGGTGAGCCTGTTTTCACCGTCGCTATGTGACGCCGGACGCAGCCTCGATCCGTAAAAGGCTGCGCAGGTCCGCTAGCAGGGGCTCAGGGTTGTCGAGCTGGCCCCAAGTGACATGGATCACGTGCCATCCGGCCGCCTGCAGGCGGCGGTCCCGCTCGCGATCCGAGTCGAATGCCGCCCTGGTCCCATGCGCCCGTCGACCGTCGAGTTCGACGATCACGCGCTGGTCGCGCCACAGGCAGTCGGCCTCGACTTTGTCTCCGTCCAGGTCGAGCAGGACGTTGAGCCCCGCTCGCGGGAGATCGGTGCGAGCTAGAAGTGCCGCAAACCTGTCCTCGAGCCTGCTGCGACGCCGGCCCGTTGGACCTCGCCCAAGGCGACTTAGGCACGTCTTGATGGTCGTTGCTCCGCGCCTTCCGGGACACAGCTCCAAGAGCCGCTCCAGTGCATAGAGGCGGAACGAATGGAGGTATTCCGCTTCACGCAGCGCCGCTTCAAGCGCTTCGGGCGACATCTCGGCGGCGACGTCGAAGAGGGTGCGGGCCAGCGTGGTGACTGGGATCCGTCGCCGCGCGGTCAGGTCGCTCGTGACATGGCGCATGTGATGCCGCCGAATTCCCCCGGACGATCTCGCGGAGCGAGGCGCGGAGACGTCGATCCGCCCCGAGCCTCGCACCCTCACGACACCCCAAAGCTCCGCTGCCGAGCGATGACTGAGAACGGCTCCGTCGCCGACGTAGAGAACGGCGGCGAGCCAGCGACCCTCTCTGCCTACGACACGATGTCCAACCGCGAAGACGCCCGGATGGAGCCGATGCAGGCGACCGGCGCGGAGGCGACGGTCGATGGCGCTCTCCGCCATCCCCGCCTGCCTGAGCTGCCGGCGCGACACCACCCCGTACTGCCGGCCCGCCAACCCAGCCATGTCCCGATCCAGCAGGCGAGACTGATTTTCACGTCGATATTCGACGGTCAAAGCAGTCTCGCCCCTCTGGGTTGCCGACATGCACCGAGAGTGGCGGGTCGGAGCGCGCGGGTGGCGCGCTGAGTGTGACCTTTGTGCAGCGCGATCCGCACGGGCGGCGCCCGTGCGGATCGCGGGCGCGCTACGGGCCCGGCGTGCGCTCTACGGCGGCTTCGGCGGTTGCCGCCTCGGCCTCGCGGATCGCGGCGCCCTCGAGAGCGTTGGACAGCGCCCGCACGTAGGCGCGCGCCGAGGCCTCGAGGATGTCGGTGGCGACGCCCTGGCCGGTGGCCAGGCGGCCGGCCGCCCGCAGCATCACGCTGACCTCGCCGAGCGCGTCCTCTCCCCCGGTCACCGCCTCGACCGTGTACTGGCGCAGCTCGCACTCGGTGTCGGTCGCCTTCTGGATCGCGCGGAAGATCGCGTCGACCGGGCCGTCGCCGCCGGACTCGCCGACCGACTCCTCGCCGGATGGCATCGTCACCGCGACGCGGGCCAGCGGCTCGCGGCGCGAGCCCGCCTCGACCTCGAACCAGGCCAGCTCGTGGGCGTCGGCGCGCTCGCGCATCTCGTCGGAGACGATCGCCTCCAGGTCGAGCGCCGTGACCTGCTTCTTGCGATCGGCGATCTCCTTGAAGCGCTTGAAGGCGGCGTTCAGGGCGTTGCCCTCGATCTTGAAGCCGAGCTGCTCCAGCGCGTCGCGCAGCGCGTGGCGACCGGAATGCTTGCCGAGCACGATCGAGTTCGACTCCAGGCCGACCTCGGTCGCGTCCATGATCTCGTAGGTGGTGCGCTCCTTCAGCACGCCGTCCTGGTGGATGCCCGACTCGTGGGCGAAGGCGTTGCGGCCGACCACGGCCTTGTTGGGCTGGATCGGGTAACCGGTCAGGCGCGAGACCATGCGGCTGGTGCGGGCCAGCTCGCGCGTTTGCACGCCGGTGGTCAGGCCGTGCACGTCCTCCCTGGTCTTGATCAGCATCACGATCTCCTCCAATGAGCAGTTGCCGGCTCGCTCGCCGATGCCGTTGACCGCGCACTCGACCTGTCGGGCGCCGGCAAGGACGCCCGCGTAGGAGTTGGCCACCGCCATGCCGAGGTCGTCGTGGCAGTGGACCGAGGTCTCGACGTCGAGGAGGCCGGGCACCAGCTCGTAGAGGCGGCAGAAGTACTCCGCGTACTCCTCGGGCGTGGTGTAGCCGACGGTGTCGGGGATGTTGATCACGGTCGCGCCCTCCTCGACCGCGATCGCGCAGACCTCGGCGGTGAACTCCAGGTCGGCGCGGGTCGCGTCCATCGGCGAGAACTCGACGTCCTCGCAGTAGGAGCGCGCCAGGGCCACGGCCGCGCGGGCCTGGCCCTTGACGTCCTCTCGGTCGGTCTGCAGCTGGTGCTCGATGTGGATGTCGGAGGTCGAGATGAAGGTGTGGATGCGCGGCCGGGCGGCGTCGCGGATCGCCCCCCAGGCGGCGTCGATGTCGGCCTTGTGGGTACGGGCGAGCCCGCAGATCGTCGGCCCGTCGACGCCGCGCGAGATCGCCTCGACCGCCTCGAAGTCGCCGGGCGAGGTGATCGGGAAGCCGGCCTCGATCACGTCGACGCCGAGCCGCGCCAGCTGCTGGGCGATCTCGACCTTCTCGGCGGTGTTGAGCGATATGCCGGGCGACTGCTCGCCGTCGCGCAGAGTGGTGTCGAAGATGTGGACGCGGTTTGCGTCGGACTCGGTGCTCATCGGACTTCCTCCTTCTCCAGTGCTCTCGAATGACCTCTGTCTCTCGCGGCTATCGCGCCGCCCAGCGCTATTCCCCCCGAAGGGGGAGGAGAAGGAGTAGCGCGAGGCTGTCGAGCCGGTGCGTCATTCGCGCTCCAGCTTACCGTACGCTGCGCCGATCGAAAGGATCGACCGCACCACCGTGTTGGCGCTGCTGGCGATGAGCCTCAGCGTGCTCGTGATCGCCAACGACTTCTCGGCGGTCAACGTCGCGATCCCGACGATGGAGAAGGATTTCGACACCAACGTCAACACGATCCAGTGGGTGGTCAACGCCTACGCGCTGACCTTCGGCGTGATGATCGTCACCGGCGGCCGCCTCGCCGACATGTTCGGCCGCAAGCGGGCCTTCTTCCTCGGCACGGCGATCTTCGCCTCGATGTCGGCGCTTGGCGGCGCCGCGCAGACCGAGACCTGGCTGATCGCGACCCGCGTGGTGATGGGCGTGGGCGGGGCGCTGATGTGGCCGGCGATCCTCGGCATGACCTTCGAGCTCCTGCCCTCGGACAAGGCGGGCCTCGCGGGCGGGATCATCCTCGGCGCGGCGGGGCTCGGCAACGCGATCGGTCCGCTGATCGGCGGCGTGCTCACCGACGCGCTCAGCTGGCGCTGGATCTTCTTCCTCAACGTGCCGATCGCGGCCTTCGCGGTGCTGGTCACCTACTTCCTCGTCCACGTGAAGGAGCCCGAGGCGGGCGAACAGCGCATCGACTACCCCGGGATCGCGACGATCTCGATCGGGTTGGTCTCCCTGCTGGTTGCGCTCGACCAGGTCGACGACTGGGGCTGGGGCGACCCGCGGGTGATCGCGATGCTGGCGCTTGCGGCGATCCTGATCGCCTCCTTCGTGCCGATCGAGCGGCGCGCCGGGATGAACGCCCTGGTGCCGCGGGCAGTGATGGCCAACGAGAGCTTCCGCGCCTCCTGCGTGGCGATCACGCTGATGTCCGCGACCTTCTTCGCCGCCCTGCTCTACCTGCCCCAGTTCATGCAAAAGCAGCTCGGCTACTCGCCGCTGGAAGCGGGTGTCGGCGTGCTGCCCTTCCTCGCCACCTTCGCGCTCGTCTCCTTCCTCGCCGGGCCGCTCTACAACCGGCTCGGGGCGAAGCCGCTCGCTGTCGTCGGGGCGGCCTGCATAACGATCGCGCCGTTCCTCTTCTCGCAGGTGGGCGAAGGTTCGGCTTACGGGGCGCTCGTGCCGGGGATGTTCGTGCTCGGCATCGGCATCGGCAGCTTCTACCCGACCGCGACGACGGCGGGCGTCACCTCGGTCGACGAATCGCAGAGCAGCCTCGCCGGCGGGATCCTCTACATGTGCCAGATCGCCGGCGGTGCGATCGGCCTCGGCCTGACGACGACGATCTTCTCCGCCCAGGAATCGTTCGTGGACGGGATTCAGGCCGGCTTCCGGCTCGACGCCGCGCTCTCGCTGGTCGGCTTCCTGATTGCGCTCTTCTTCGTCGGCGGCCGCCTGGTCGGCGCCCGCGCCGGGGTCGAAGAGGAGACCTCGGTCTAGGGAAGGATCTGGGGAATCGGTCGGGGTTATCCGAGGCGCTGGTACTGGCGCACGCCGTTTTCGCCCGGCCCGCCGCCCAGCGTGTCGTTCCCCGGCCCGCCGTAGAGCATGTCGTCGCCCGGCCCGCCGATCAGCACGTCTTTCCCCGGGCCGCCGTAGAGCACGTCGTCGCCGGCGCCACCGATCAACCGGTCGTCGCCGCGGCCGCCGATCAGCTTGTCGGCCCCGGAGCCGCCGATCAGCACGTCGTTTCCGGCGCCGCCGCGCATCGTCACCGGCACGGTGACCCGGGACGCGACGTGAATGCTGTCGTCGCCGCCGTCGGCGTTGACTTCGAAGCCGGCGATCGCGGGCGCGTCGCAGACGAGTTCGTTGGGATTTTCGTCGGCGTGTTCGCAGACGTCGCCGCCGACTTCGAGCGGCACGACGGAGTCGATCACGTACTTGCGCCCGTCCGTGGCGAGCCAGATCCTGATCGTGTTGGATGCTTCGCCGCCGGCGAGCAGCACCGTGTAGGTCTTCGCATCGGCGTGCGTCGACGCGGGCGCGAGCAGCGCCACCAAGGCAATGGTGATGATCGTGAGCCTCTTCATCGCAAGTCGTCCCCGCCGCCGGACCCCGGTCGGGGCGTCTATGAAGGGAACAACACGACCTTGCCTACGTTGCGGCGCTCGGCGATGAATTCATGCGCGTCGCCGGCGCGCTCGAAGGGGAACGCCTCGGCGATTACGGGCTGCAGGCGCCCCGCCTCGAGGTCGGCCATCAGCGGCTCCGTGACCCGGTCGAGGTTGCCCTCGGTGTCCCACCAGTTGAGCATGTTGAGCCCGAAGACCCCTTTGTTCTCGTTCATCGCCAGCAGGCTCTTCCACCACGGCATCGTCGCGGTCGGCATCGCCAGGAGCGCCTTCAGCGTCGACGGGAGGTCGCGCCTGCCGCCCTTGGAGTTCTCCGAGATGCCGTACATGACGAGCCTTCCGCCGGAACGCAGCAGACGGTAGTCCTTGCGAAATGAGGTCGGCCCCAGGGCGTCGATCACAAGGTCGACGCCCTCGCCGGCGGTCAGCCGCATCACCTCCTGCTCGAAATCGAGCGCGCGGTAGTCGATCGGGTGCGCCACTCCCTGCGCCCGGATCGCCTCGTGCTTGGCGGGAGACGCGGTGCCGAAGATCTCGGCGCCGGCGTTGCGGGCGATCTGGGTTGCGGCGATGCCGACGCCGCCGGCAGCCGCATGGATGAGCACGCGCGTGCCTTCGCGCAGGCTGCCCATGACGACCAGGGCCGCGTACGCGGTGCCGTAGTTGACCGGAAACGCCGCCCCCTGCTCGAAGCTGAGCGCCTCTGGCAGCGGCAGCGCTTGCTCGGCGGGGACCGTGACCAGCTCGGCCTGGCCGCCGAAGCGGGTGCCGGCGATGACGCGCTCGCCGACCTGGCGCCCGGTCACGCCCTGGCCGAGCGACTCGACCTCGCCGGCGACCTCGTAGCCGAGCACGCAGGGGGTCTTCGGCGCATCGGGATACAGCCCGACGCGGGCCATCGTGTCGGCGAAGTTGATCCCCGCCGCCTTGACCGCGATCCGCACCTCCCCCGGCCCGACCGGCGGGTCGGGGCGCTCCTGCACGCGCAGCACGTCATACCCACCGGTCCCGGTCAGCACCACCGCCTTCATAACGCACAAGACTATGCGCTGTGGACCTCTGATCAAGCAGAGCAAGGACGCAGAGAGCGTGGCGTGCTCCGCACGCGAGCGACCGAGGACGCCGCTATGCGCCGGTCAGAGGTCCACAGAGCGGCCGACCTTGAAGCCGTCGAGCTGGAGGATCTTGTCGATCGTCTCCGCTCGAACCGGCGCATCGGTGGTCAGCGCCATCACGGCCCGCTCCCCCCCGGCCTCGGCGCCGACCGCGGCGGAGATGATGTTGACGCCCTCCTCGCCGAAGCATGAGCCGACGCGGCCGATCATGCCGGGCCGATCCGCGTAGCGGAAGACCGCGAGGTGGTCGGCGAAGGGCAGGTAGAAGCTCTCGCCCCAGACCGAGACCAGGTAGGGCTCGTTGCGCGGCCCGACGCCGGTGCCGGAGACCTCGACCGCGTTCTCGCCGGCGCCGAGCCGGACGGTGATCAACTCGGTGAAGTCCTCCGAGCCGCTCTCCTTGGTCTCGACCAGGTCGATGCCGCGCTCCTCGGCCATCTGCGGTGCGTTGACCAGGTTGACCGCTTCCTCGGTGTTGCCCGAGAGGATGCCGACCATGACCGCGATGCCGAGCAGCCGGGTGTCGAACGAGGCGATGCGGCCGCGGAACTCGACCGCGACGCCGTCGACCGAGCCGTCGCCGAGGCCCTGCGCGAGGCGCCCGAGCTTTTCGCAGAGCGGCACGAAGGGGGCGAGGGCCTCCATCTCCTCGGGGCGCACGGCGGCGATGTTGACCGCGTTGGTGACCACGCCGCCGCTGAGCGCGGCGATCACCTGTTCCGCGGTGACGACCCCGGCGCGGTCCTGCGCCTCCGCGGTCGAGGCGCCGAGATGCGGCGTGACGACCACGTCGTCGCGGCCGAAGAGCGGGTGCTCGGTGAAGGGCTCCGAGGGGAAGACGTCGAGCGCGGCGCCCGCCAGCTTGCCCGACTCGAGGCCGGCGAGGACGGCGTCGAGGTCGACCAGCTCGCCGCGGGCGCAGTTGACGACGCGGGCGCCCTGCTTCATCGCCGCGATCGCGCCGGCGTCGATCAGGTCGATCGTCTCCGGCGTCTTCGGCACGTGCAGGGTGACGATGTCGGACCGGCCGAGCAGGTCCTCGAGCTGCTCGGCGCCTTCGACGCCGAGCTCGCGGAAGCGCTCCGCCGAGACGAACTTGTCGAAGGCGATCACGTCCATCTCGAAGGCCTGGGCGCGCTTGGCGACCAGCTGGCCGATCCGCCCGAAGCCGATCACGCCGAGCGTCTTGCCGTACAGCTCGGCGCCCTTGAACTTGGGCCGCTCCCAGGCGCCGCCGATCAGCGAGGCATGGGCGCGCGGGACGTTGCGGCAGAGGGCGAGCATCAGCGCCAGGGTGTGCTCGGCGGCCGCGACCGAGTTCGATTCGGGCGCGTTTGCGACGACGATCCCGCGGCGGGTCGCGGCGGGGATGTCGACGTTGTCGACCCCGGTGCCGGCGCGCCCGATCACCTTCAGCTTGTCGGCCCGCTCGATCAGCTCCGGGGTGACCTGGGTCGCCGAGCGGACCAGCAGCGCGTCGTAGGAGCCGATCGCGTCGCTCAGCTCCTGCTCGGACATCTCCAGGCCGAGGTCGACCTCGAAGCTCTCGCGCAGCATCTCGACGCCGGAGTCGGCGATCTTCTCGCGGACGAGGACCCTCACCGGATCACCTCCGGCACGTTCGCGATCGTCCAGTCGATGCACGCGGTGAGCGCTTCGACGTCGGCGGGGTCGACCGCCGGGAACATGCCGACGCGCAGCTGGTTGCGTCCCAGCTTGCGGTAGGGCTCGACGTCGACGATGCCGTTGGCGCGCAGCGTCGCGGCAAGGGCCGCCGCGTCGATCCGCTCGGCGAAGTCGATCGTGCCGACGACGAGCGAGCGCCTCGCCGGGTCCTCGACGAAGGGCGTGGCGAAATCCGCTGCCTCGGCCCAGCCGTAGAGGTGGCCCGAGGAGGCGCCCGTGCGCTGCACGCACCACTCGAGGCCACCGGCGGCGAGCATCCACTCGACCTGATCGTGGAGCAGGAGCAGCGTGGCCAGGGCCGGGGTGTTGTAGGTCTGGTTCTTGCGCGAGTTCTCGACCGCGGTCTGCAGCGAGAGGAAGGCCGGCTGCCAGCGGCCCTCGACGCCGTCGAGCTGCTCGATCCGCTCGATCGCCGCCGGGCTGAGCGCCGCCAGCCAGAGCCCGCCGTCGGCGCCGAAGGCCTTCTGCGGGGCGAAGTAGTAGGCATCGACCTGGCTCGCGTCGAGCGGCAGCCCACCGGCTCCCGAGGTGGCGTCCACCAGCACCAGCGCGTCGCCGGCGCCATCGGGACGGCGCACGTCGACCATCACGCCGGTCGAGGTCTCGTTGTGGGCCCAGGCGATGACGTCGGCGGCCGGGTCGGCCTTCGGCTCCGGCGCGTCACCAGGTTCCGCCTCGATCAGGATCGGGTCTTCGAGGAACGGCGCGCCCGCGGTCGCCTTGGCGAACTTCCCCGAGAACTCGCCGTAGGTGAGGTGCAGGGCACGGTCGCGGACCAGCCAGGCCGCGGCGGCGTCCCAGAAGGCGGTGGTGCCGCCGTTGCCGAGCGCGATCTCGTAGCCGTCGGGCAGCCCGAGCAGCTCGTCCAAACCGTCGCGGACGCGTCCTACCAGGTCGCGCACGGGAGCCTGGCGGTGCGAGGTCCCGATCAGATCGGCGCGGTCGGCGAGGGCATCGAGCGCCTCCCTGCGGACCTTCGACGGCCCACAGCCGAAGCGCCCGTCGGCGGGCTTGAGGTGGGCCGGGATCTGGACGGAGGTCGTGCTGGTCATCGGTCGGCCAAGGTATAGGATCGCGCCGATGGCCGAGGCGAGCGGGCAGGGCGTGACGAAGGGCAGCGGCTACGCAGTCGCGAACCTGTCCGACCTCGGCGAGGGCTACGGCTTCCGCAAGATCCGCAAGGGCCTCGGCGTGACCGCCTTCGGCGTCAACGCGATCGTCATCCCGCCCGCCTATGAGACCGGCCGCCACCTGCACGAGGAGCAGGAGGAGCTCTATTTCGTGCACAGCGGCCGCATCGCGATCGAGTTCGGCGACGGTTCGACCCACGAGCTCGAGGCCGGCGGCCTCGCCCGCGTCGACGCCCCGACGATCCGCAAGATCCGCAACCTCAGCGATTCCGAGGACGCCGTCTACGTCGTCGTCGGCGGCAAGGACGGCTATGTCGGCCGCGACGGCAAACTGCCGCCGGGCGAGACCAGCCGCTTCGGCGACGACGCGCCTCCGGGGGCTTAGTCCAGCCAGGAGCGGTCCGGCTGTCCCTTTTTCGAATTTAGGTTGCGCGCGCTTCGCGCTTCGCAACTATGTCTGACCGCGGCTGACGCCGCGGGAACACCAGATTGCATATCGCGGCCTTCGGCACATTCGAAAAAGGGACAACCGGACCGCTCTTCGCGAAAGCCCTCCACCCGGAGGGCGTCCACGGCCAAGTGCCGTAGAGCTCTGGTCCGCTATGCAGTCCAAACCTCTACGGCGCTCCGATGCGCTTGGAGGACCAGAGCTCCGCGGCGAGCTGGCTGGGGCCGGAAGCCCTGAGTGGCTCGTGGGCCGGGGGGCGGTGCCTCTCAGCGGGAATGTCGCGAAGCGGCGATATGCAATCTGGGGAATGCGCGGCGCGAGCCGCGCACCAACATCGTCGCTAAGCGCGCGCAGCGCGCGTGCGACCCAAATTCACGCTGAGAGGCACCGCCTCGCGGCCCTCGCCACCCTCAGAACTCCTGGTCGATCCAGGGCATCATGCCGCGGAGGTCCTTGCCGACCTCCTCGACTTCGTGGGCTGCGCCCTGCTCGCGCATCCGCGAGAGGCTCTCGCCGCCGGCGCGGTTCTCGGCGATCCACTCCTTGGCGAACTCGCCCGATTGGATCTCGCCGAGGATCTGCTTCATCGCCGCTCGTGACTCCTCGCCGATGACGCGCTTGCCGCGGGTCATGTCGCCGTACTCGGCGGTGTTGGAGATCGAGTAGCGCATCCCCTGGATCCCCTTCTCGTACATCAGGTCGGCGATCAGCTTGAGCTCGTGCAGGCACTCGAAGTAGGCGAGGCGCGGGTCGTAGCCGGCCTCGACCAGGGTCTCGAAGCCGGCGCGGACGAGCTCGGAGGCGCCACCGCAGAGGACCGCCTGCTCGCCGAAGAGGTCGGTCTCGCACTCGTCCTTGAAGGTCGTCTCGATGATCGCCGCGCGGCCGCCGCCGATCCCGGCGGCGTAGGCGAGGACGAGGTCGTGGGCGCCACCGCTTGCGTCCTGGTGGACGGCCATCAGGCAGGGCACGCCGTGACCTTCCTCGTACTGGCGACGGACCAGGTGGCCGGGGCCCTTGGGCGCGACCATGCCGACGTCGACGCCGGGCGGCGGCAGGATCTGCTCGAAGTGGATCGCGAAGCCATGCGCGAAGAGCAGCAGGTTGCCGGGGGCGATCCCGTCGGCGATCTCGGCCTCCCAGACCTCGGCCTGCTTCTCGTCGGGCAGGAGGATCATCACGACGTCGCCGCGACTGGCCGCTTCGGCGATGTCGAGGACCTCGAGGCCCGCCCCTTCGGCCTTGGCGCGGCTGGAGGAGTCGGGGCGCAGGCCGACGACGACGTCCACGCCGGAATCCTTCAGGTTGAGGGCGTGGGCGTGACCCTGCGAGCCGTAGCCGAGGATGGCGACGGTCTTCCCCTCCAGCTTGGAGAGGTCGGCGTCGGAGTCGTAGATGATGTCGTCGGTTTTCATGGCCGGTGAGGCTACCTGAGCGCTCTGCGCAGCAGCTTGCCCGAGGGCGTGCGCGGCAGCGCCGCGGCGAGCTCGACCCGCTTCGGCACCTTGTACCCCGCCAACGACTCGGCGCAGTGGCGCCGCAGCGCGTCCGGGGTCACCGCGGAGCCGTCCTGGAGGACGACCACGGCGGTCACCGCCTGCTGCCACTCGGGGTCCTCGCGGCCGACGACGGCGGCGTCGGCAACCTCGGGGTGGCGCAGCAGCACCTGCTCGACTTCGGCCGGGACGACGTTCTCGCCACCGGTCACGATCATGTCGTCGATCCGGTCCTCGACGTAGAGGAAGCCCTCCTCGTCGATCCGCCCGAGGTCGCCGGTGTGCAGCCAGCCGTCGGAGTCGAGCTTGGTGGGCGCCACGGTCGGGCCCTGGACGAGGATCTCGCCGTCGCGGATCCGCAGGTGGGTGGTCAGCAGCGGCCGGCCGGCCGAGCCGAGCTTGCGCTGCGCCTCGCTCGGGGCGAGGGTCGTCACCTGCGAGCAGGCCTCGGTCAGGCCGTAGGTCTGGACCACGGTCGCGCCGCGCCCGATCGCCTCTTCCAGGGGCTCCTCGGGCACCGGGCCGCCGCCGATCAGGATCGCCCGCGGGGCCGAGAGGTCCGCGCCCGCCTCGAGCAGGCGCATCAGCTGCGTCGTGACCAGCGAGAGGATCGATATCTCCTCGTCGCGCAGCGCGGCCGCGACCCGGTCGATGTCGAAGCCGTCGTGCAGCACCGCCGTGGTGCCGTAGATGACCGAGCGCATGACGATGCTGAGACCGGAGATGTGGCTCAGCGGCAGGCAGCAGAGCCAGCGGTCGCCCGGCTCGACGCCGATGTTGAAGGCCGAGCCGACGGCGCTCCAGAGGAAGTTGCCGTAGGTCAGCTCGACCGCGTCTGGCCTGCCGGTGCTGCCGCTCGTCAGCACGCGGCAGCAGGGGGCGTCCATGTCGTGCTCGCCGAGCAGCGGCAGGTCGGCCTCGGTCTGGGTCAGCTCGCCCGGGTCGCTGAGGTCGACCGCCGGCTCCTCGGCGACGATCACCGCGGCACGCTCCTCGGCGGTCAGCCGCGGGCTCAGCGGCAGCAGCACCGCCCCTACCTTCATCAGCGCGTGGACGAGGACGACCTGCTCGCGGCGCGGCTCCATCGTCAGCGCCGCGAGCGAGCCGCGGCGCACGCCGTGCGCCTCCAGCCGCCGCGCGACCCAAGTCGCCTCCGCCTCGAGCTCGGCGTAGGTCACCTCGGAGCCGTCCGCGATCAGCGCGGTGCGATCGGGGCAGCTTTGGGATCTCTGGGCGAGCCAGTCGTCGAGCTTCATCGGCCGGATATCGTGCCCATCATGCCCAAACGCCACAAGCAAGCACCGCCCGAAGAGCATCTGTACGCGCCGATCGCCTGGGAGGAGGTGGCCGAGTACGAGGACATCCGCTACGAGAAAGCGGACGGAATCGCCAAGATCGCGATCGACCGGCCGGATGTCCTCAACGCCTTCCGCCCCCAGACGCTGATCGACGTCTCCGCGGCGATGGAGCTCGCGCGCGAGGACGCCGACGTCGGCGTGATCGTCCTCACCGGCGAGGGCGAGAAGGCGTTTTGCGCGGGCGGCGACCAGACGGTCCGCGGCGACACCGGCTACATGCCGGAGGGCGCCTCGGTCGGTCGCTTCCACGTCACCGACCTGCAGGTGCAGATGCGGCGGCTGCCGAAGCCGGTGATCGCGATGGTCGCCGGCTACGCGGTCGGCGGCGGCCACGTCCTCCATGTCTGCTGCGACCTGACGATCGCCGCCGACAACGCGCGCTTCGGGCAGGTCGGGCCGCGCGTCGGCTCCTGGGACGGCGGCTTCGGCGCCTCGCTGCTGCGCGACCTTGTCGGCACCAAGAAGGCGAAGGAGATCTGGATGCTCTGCCGCCAGTACGACGCCGAGGAGGCGCTCGAGATGGGCCTCGTCAACGAGGTGGTGCCGCTCGAGGAGCTGGAGCGGG
>DASTAY010000046.1:0-16873 GCA_035712345.1 Solirubrobacterales bacterium | reverse complement strand
TGGATGAGGGTCCCGATCGGGTCGCCCATCGCAGCCCGCAGGATGTTGTCCGGCTGGTTCATGTCGAACACCACGATGGGCAGGTCATTGTCCATGCACAGGCTGACCGCCGTCGAGTCGAGCACATTGAGACGGTCCGTGAGCACCTGCGCGTAGGTGATCACGTCGTGGCGCTCGGCATCCGGCTGGAGCTTGGGGTCGGCCGTGTAGACGCCATCGACCTTGGTGCCCTTGAGCAGCACCTGGGCGCCGATCTCGACGGCGCGCAGCGCGGCCGCGGTGTCGGTCGTGAAGAACGGGTTGCCGGTGCCGGCGGCGAAGATCACGACGCGGCCCTTCTCGAGGTGGCGCATGGCGCGGCGGCGAATGTAGGGCTCAGCGACCTCCTTGACGTCGATCGCCGACATCACGCGGGTGTGCTCGCCGATCTTCTCCAGCGCGTCCTGGAGGGTGAGCGCGTTGAGCACCGTCGCCAGCATCCCCATGTAGTCGCCGGTGGCGCGGTCCATGCCCGCCGCCGCGCCC
The DNA here is from genome assembly GCA_035712345.1 of Solirubrobacterales bacterium. GTDB lineage: Bacteria > Actinomycetota > Thermoleophilia > Solirubrobacterales > 70-9 > VRUE01. Next base: position 16,348 of record DASTAY010000046.1, on the reverse strand, counting down.
TGCAGGCCGCGGTAGATGTTCCCCGCGCCGACGACGATCGCCACCTCCACCCCGCGGGCGCGGACGGCGGCGACCTGCCGGGCGATCCGCTCGACCTCGGCGGCGTCGGTGCCGTGCTCCAGATCCCCCATCAGCGCCTCCCCCGAGAGCTTCAGGAGGATGCGGGAAAATTTAGGGTCTACCGGCATAGAGGCTTGTCTTCATGAATGTTCGGCTGCGCTCCGCTCCCGAAGAATCAGATCGTGACGGTCGCTCCGCTCCGCCTCACTGGCCGACCCGGAAGTAGGCGAAGCGGGCCACCCGGATGTTCTCGCCGGTCTTTGCCGCGAGCTCCTGACGCAGCTCCTCGATCGACTTCGAGTCGTGCTTGTCCGCATTGACGTGCTCCTGGTCGAGCAGGGCGACTTCCTTGCCCCACTTGGCGAGCTGCCCCGCGACGATCTTCTCGACCACGTCGTCCGGTTTGCCGTCCTCGCGCGCCTTCTCTTCGAAGACCCGCTTCTCGGCCTCGCGCTCCTCCGCGGGGATCTCATCCGAGGAGACGAACTTCGGCGAGGTCGCGGCGACGTGCAGCGCCACCTCGTAGGCGAAGGCCTTGAAATCCTCGTTGCGGGCGACGAAATCGGTCTCGCACTGGACTTCGACCATCGCGCCGACCTTGTCGTTCGCGTGGATGTAGGAGGCGACGACTCCCTCGCCGGTCCCGCGCCCTTCGCGCTTGGCGGCCGAGGCCTGCCCCTTGACCCGCAGGATCTCGATCGCCCGGTCCACATCCCCCTCGGACTCCGAGAGCGCCGCTTTGCAATCCATCATCGCGGCCCCAGTCCGATCCCGCAGAGCCTTCACATCCGCAGCGGTGACGCTCATTTGGAAGCCTCCTCTTTGCCGCCCTCGGCTGGAGCCTTCTCGGCCGCGGAAGGTTCGTCCGCTTTAGCCGGAGACGCCTCTCCCGCGGGTGGCGCCGCAGGGGGGACCGGCCCTGAGGACGCTTTAGCGACCGCAGGGGCCGGTGGGTCCCCTGCGGCGACAGGACCCGCGGGTTGCGACGCCTGTCCCTGAGCGGGTGCCTGCGAGGCCTGACCCTGAGGCGCCTGCGGCGGTGCTTCAGCAGCTTTTTTGGCCGCTGCTTCTTCCGCCGCTTTCTTCTCGGCCTCAAGCTTGGCGACCCGCTCCTTCTCTTCCTCCTCGCGCTTCTTGCGCTCTTCTTCCTCTTTCTTGCGCCGTTCCATCTCCTCGGCGATGCGGCGTTCCTCCTGCACCCGCCAGGCGCCGGCGCCCTCCTCGACCGCGCCGCCGATCGTGCCGATCACGAGCTGGCAGGAGCGGATCGCGTCGTCGTTGCCGGGGATCACGTAGTCGACCGGCGTCGGGTCGCAATTCGTGTCGACCAGGGCGATGATCGGGATCCGCAGGCGCGCCGCCTCGCGCACCGCGATCTCCTCGGTTTTCAGGTCGGTGACGAAGACCGCCTCGGGCAGTCGATCCATGTCGCGGACGCCGCCGAGGTTGTACTCGAGCTTGGCCAGTTCGGCCTCCATGCCCATCCGCTCCTTGGTCGGCAGCAGGTCGAGCTTGCCCTCCTCCTTCCAACCGGTCAGCTCGTGAAGGCGGGCGATCCGCGCCGACATCGTGTTGAAGTTGGTCAGCAGGCCGCCGAGCCAGCGCTGGTTGACGTAGGGCATCTTGCAGCGTTCGGCCCATTCCTGGACTGGCCCCCGGGCCTGCTTCTTGGTGCCGACGAAGAGCACCGTGCCGCCGCCGCTGGAAAGCTCGCCGGCGAAGCGGCGCGCGTTCTCCAGCAGCGCCTCGGTCTGGATCAGGTCGATGATGTGGATCCCGTCCAGCTCGCCGAAGATGTAGCGGCGCATGTTCGGGTTCCAGCGACGGGTCTGGTGGCCGAAGTGGACTCCGGCCTCCAGCAGCTCTTTGAGGCCTGCCTCTGGCATGTGCGAAAAGTCTCCTTGAATTTGGGTGAAGCCCCACCGCCCTTGCCCGGGGACTCGTCCTGGGACGGTCAGGATCCGGGATGGCCGCGACGGGGGTCGGTTTGGAACCGGGGAATTGTAGAGCGGCGCGCCGGGTCAGGCGGCGCGGGCCGATTCCAGCGCGGCGGCCAGGTCGGCGGGCAGCTCGGAGCGGAAGCTCATCGCCTCGCCGGTCGCCGGATGGGCGAAGCCGAGTCGGTGGGCGTGCAGGAACTGCCGGCTCAGGCCGTATTTCGCCGCGCCACCGTAGGTCGCGTCGCCGACGAGGGGGTGTCCGATTGCGCCGAAATGGGCGCGGATCTGGTGCGTGCGCCCGGTCTCGAGCTTCGCCTCGACGTAGCTCTCGGCGCCGAGCAGCTCGAGCACCTCGAAATGGGTGCGCGCCTGCCGCGAGGCCGCGCCGGAGACGGCCATGCGGTGCCGCTGCCTGGATGCACGACCGATCGGCGCGTCGATCGTGCCCGTGCGCGAGGCGAGGCGGCCTTCCGCCAGCGCCAGGTAGACGCGCTCGACCTCTCGCCGCCGCACCGACTCCTGCAGCGCGGCGTGGGTGGCGTCGTCGCGGGCGACGACCAGCAGGCCGCTGGTCTCCTTGTCGAGGCGGTGGACGATCCCCGGCCGCTCGCGGTCTGCGCCGCCGCCGAGGATCCCGGCCAGCTCGTCGACGAGGGTCGGCCCGGAGTGCGAGGGCGCCGGGTGGACGACCAGCCCGGCCGGCTTGTCGACGACGGCGAGGTGCTCGTCGAGATGGACGATTTGCAGCTCGCTCACTCCCCCGCCGCCTCGCTCGTGTAGCTCAGGGTCAGCACGACGACCCCGACCGTGATCGCCATGTCGGCGAGGTTGAACGGCGGCCAGCTGAGGATGGCGACGTAGTCGGTGACAGCGTCGGCGCGTACGCGGTCGATCAGGTTGCCGCAGGCCCCGCCGGCGAGCAGGCCGACGGCGATCCACATCCACGGCCGGCTCGGGTTGCGGGCGAAGAGGACGCCGACGAAGCCGAGCGCCACCAGCGTGACCGCGATCAGCGCCCCGCCGCCGCCGCTGGCGAGGCCGAAGGCGACGCCGCTGTTGTGGGAGAGCGTCAGTTCGAGCGGGCCGAGCACCTCGACGTGCTCACCCGGGACCAGGTTGTGCTCGATCAGCGCCTTGGCGACCTGGTCGAGCGCGATCACCGCCAGCGCCAGCCCGCCGGCCCGCAGCCAGGCTCGCCGCGAGGCGCTCACCCCGAGATCAGGCCGACGACCAACGCCCGCAGGAGGTAGAGGACGACGATGCCGATCATCGGGCTGAGGTCGAGCCCGAATCCTCCCCCGCCGACGGGCGGCAGGATGCGCCGGAAGAGGTTGAGGTAGGGGTCGGTGGTCTGCGAGACGAAGTCGAGCACCGCCCGCAGCGCCGGGCTGTACGGCATCCGCGGTATCCACGAGATCAGCACCCGGATCAGGATCAGGATGATGTAGACGAGGAAGAGCGCGCCGACGTAGTCGGCGACGTCCTGGCGGGTTATCGCGAGCAGCGTCATCCGCGCATCCGCTCCAGCGAGGCGCGGACGGCGGCGGCGAAAGCCTCCCGCGCACCTTCGCGGTCGAGCGCCTCGAGCCCGGCCTCGGTGCTGCCGCCGGGCGAGGCGACCGCCCGGCGCACGTCGGCCGGATCGCGGAGCCGCAGCAGCTCGGCCGTGCCCGCGGCCGTCTCGACGACCAGCTCCCGCGCCAGCTCTCGGTCGAGCCCGTCCTCGGCGCCCGCATCGGCGATCGCCTCGACGGCGAGCGCGAGATAGGCCGGAGCGCATCCCATCACCGCGGTCGCGGCGTCGAAATCCTCGTCCGGCAGCTCGACCACGCGCCCGAGCACGTCCAGCTTCTCGCGTACGAGCGGCGAGGGAGGCCCGGCCAGACAGAGGACGCCGCGCCTGACCTCGACCGCGACGTTCGGCATCACGCGGTGGCACTCGGCGCCGGGCAGCGCGGCGGCAACCGTCTCCAGAGACGTCGCGCCGAGCAGCGAGAGGACGACCCCGGCCCCGGCCAGCTGCGCCGCCGCCTCCTGCAGCTTCGCGGGCTTGACCGCGAGCACGACGATGTCCGCCCGCGCGCCGAGCTCGGCATTTGCGACTGCCTCGCCGCCGAGCTCCGCGGCCAGCTTCCCAGCCCGCCCGGAGCCGGAATCGGAGAACAGCATCCGCTCGAACTCGCCCCGCCAGCCCCGCGCCATCGCGGCGGCCATGTTTCCCGAACCGCAGAAGCCGACGACCATGGCCGGGAGACTATTCGGACTCAGGACTGGTTGAAGAAGCCTTTGTCGAGGAGTCGCGCCTTCTCCTCGGCGGAGACCTCGACGTTGCGCGGCGTCAGCAGGAAGATCTTCTCGGCGATCCGCTGCATACCACCGTCCAGCGAGTAGGTGAGGCCGGAGCAGAAGTCGATCATCCGCTTCGACAGCTCGTGGTCGGTGGTCTGCAGGTTGAGGATCACCGGGACCGAGCGCTTGAACTGGTCGGCGACCTGCTGGGCATCGTTGAAGTTGCGCGGGATGACGAGGTGGACCTTGACGTCGGAGTCCTCGCCGACCGGCCGCAGGGTGCGGGTCCGCGAGGCCGAGATCGGCTCGTCGTCGGCGAAGATGTCGTCGATCTCGTCGCGACGCGAGCGCCGCGAGGTCGGCAGCCGTCGCACCTGGGCGGACTCCCGCCTCGCTTCGATTTCCTCTTCGGAGGTCTCGGGGAAGTCGTCGTCGTATTCGGGGCCGTACTCGTGCTCTTCGGCCAGCCCGAAATAGACGAGCGCTTTGTGCCAGGTATCGCGTAGTGCCATCGTTATCGGCGTCTTTCTGCTCTCAGCGGCCTATTCCTCCAGCAAAGTTAGAGGAGATCGCGGCATTTCACACGTAGAGGGCCGTGCCGAGCCGGATGATCGTCGCTCCCTCCTCGACCGCGATGGGCCAATCCTGGGAGGTGCCCATCGAGAGCCGCTGCAGCCCGTGCGCCGCCGCCAACTCGGCCAGGCGGGCGAAATGGGGCCGTGAGTCCTCGGGGTCCGTGCTGAACGGCGGCATCGTCATCAGGCCGGAGACGCGCACCGGGCAGCGCTCGATGAAGGCCCCCAGATCCGGCGGCGCTACGCCCCCCTTGCCCTGCTCGCCGGCGACGTTGACCTCGACCAGGACCTCGGTGCCGGGGTCGCCGTGGCGGCCGAGCTGCTCGAGCGCGGAGTCGGAGGCAACCGAGTGGATCAGGCGGCAGATCGGCAGCAGTCGCTTCACCTTGCGGCTCTGCAGGTTGCCGATGAAGTCCCAGGCGAAGGCGTCCCCCCAACGCTCGCGCTTGGCCTCCAGGTCCTGCTGGCGGTTCTCTCCCACCAGCTCGACCCCGGCGTCCGCGAGCGCGCCGAGCTCCTCCAGTGGCACGTACTTGATCGCGGCGAGGATCTCCACCTCGCTCCCGGCACGCTCCCGTACCGTCTCCAGGTTGCCGGCGATCCTCGCCGGGTCGAGGCCGTGGATCAGGCCCGGCACCTCAGGCCTTCCCCTGCTCGAGCCAGACGAGCCCGCCCTGTCGCCCCGGCCCGCCATCGCGGCGGTGGGAGAAGAAGAGATCGGGCTCGCAGCGGGTGCAGAGGCCGGCCGACTCGATCTCCCCCACCCCGGCTCTGCGCAGCAGCTGCCCCGTGACCTCCGGCAGGTCGAGCATCCGCCCGGCGGCGATTCCCGGGCCGAGGCGCTCGAAGGGGGCGAGCACCTCTGCCCCCACCTCGTAGCAGCACGGCCCGATTCCCGGACCGATCGCGGCGTGCGTCGCGGCAACCGCCTCGGCGCCGCGGGCGACGATCCCAGCCGCCAAGCCCCGCCAGCCGCAGTGCAGCACCGCCGCGCCTCCGGGGCCCGAAAGAGCCACCGGCAGGCAGTCGGCCGTGTAGACGAGGGCGACGGGCCCCTCGGCGCGCAGCACGTGGCCATCGACCTCGGGCGTCCCGGCGCCTGGCCCGTCGTGAACGGCGAGCTCGGCGCCGTGGACCTGCTGTCCGCTGACGATCCTGTCGGGGTCGACCCCGATCGCCCGCGCCAGCGGCGCCCGGCTCTCCTTCAGCGAACCCGCGGAGCGCGTCGAGAAGACCGCCCGCGCGCCGGGAAGCTCGGCCTCGAGCCAGCGGACGCCGTCGCTCTCCTCCCACCTCATGCCGGCCTCCGCGCCGCCTCCAGGGCAGCGGCAAGCTCCGAGTCGCGCCCGGAGATCTCGCCGTCGAGCTTGCCTCGCAGGGCTTCCGCCAGGCCCCGACCCACCGCCGGCCCCTGCGGGACCCCGGCTCCGATCAGGTCCTCGCCGTCGATCTCGAGCGTCACGTGGCGCCATTCGCCCAGGTAGGGGTCGAGCCACTCGGCCCCCATCGCCCGGGCGAGCGCCAGCTCGACGGGGCCGCTGCCCCGCGCCAGTCGGACCGCCTCCGACGGCCGCCCGGGTCGCGCGGCTGCCAGCTCCTCCGCATTGCCCCAACGGCCCATCGCCGCAGCGAGAATCGCCTCGTCGCGGCGGGCGACGTCGGCCCAGGGCGCCTCCCCGAGCAGCCCGCTCACCCGCTCCGCCAATTCCAGCCCCTTCGGGCCCGGCTCGACCAGCCCCCACTCGGCGAGCAGGCCGAAGCCCCGCGCCGCCTCGGTCTCTCCCGCCAGTCGCAGCAGCTCGGCCTCGCGGCGATCGGTCGACACGGTGTCGAGGTCGGCCTGGCTCAGCAGCTCGGCGGTGTCCGGCTCCAGCTCGAACCTGAAGCGCGCCATGTAGCGGGCGGCCCGCAGGGCGCGGGTCGGGTCGTCTTCGAAGGAGCGCGGGTGGAGGATCCGCAGCAGCCCCGCCTCGAGGTCCTCGAGGCCGCGGTGGGGATCGATCAGCTCAGGATCGCGGCGCAGCGGTATCGCCATCGCGTTGATCGTGAAATCGCGGCGGGCGAGGTCGGCGGCGATCCCGGCCGTCGGCGCGACCTCCGGCAGAGCGCCCGGATGCGGATAGGTCTCCGCCCGGGCCGCGGCGATGTCGACCTCGTGGCCGCCGAGCCGGGCCTTGGCCGTCGCGAAACGCTCGTGCTCGACCACCTCGCCGCCGAGCCTCTTCGCAAGCGCCGTGGCGTCGCCCTCGATCACGAGATCGATGTCGGCCCTGCCGCGGCCGATCAGCAGGTCGCGGACCGCGCCGCCGACCAGGTAGACCGGTTTCCCTCCCGCCAGGTCGCGCATCGCATCCAGCTCCGGGTAGGCGCTCCACAGCGCGGCGTCGAGATCGTCGATCGGCTTCACGGTCATCCGCCATCCCTACCATGATCGGCTTCCCGGATGGCCGATGAGCGGCGAAGCTAGGCCCGCACGGGGATCCCGGCTGCAGCCAGGTGCTGCTTGGCGTCGCGGACCCGATAGGCGCCGTAGTGGAAGATCGAGGCGCAGAGGACGGCGTCGGCGCGGCCGTCAGCGATCGCCTCGCTGAGGTGGTCAAGCGTGCCGGCGCCCCCGGAGGCGATCACCGGAACCGAGACGGCGTCGGCGACGGCACGGGTCAGCTCGATGTCGTAGCCGTCCTCGGTCCCGTCGCGGTCCATGCTGGTCAGCAGGATCTCCCCCGCCCCGCGCTCGACGGCCTCCTTCGCCCAGGCAACGGCGCCCCGGCCCTCGACCCTCTCCCGGCCCCCATTCACGTAGACGTCCCAGCTCTCCTCGCCAAACCAGCCCGGGGGCGCCGAGCAGGTCGGCGACGCCGTCGACGGTTCCCGTCCTTTCGCATCGACCGCGAGCACGACGCACTGGGCGCCGAAGTGATCGGCCAGCTCGGTCAGCAGCTCGGGCCGGGCGAGCGCCGACGAGTTGACCGAGACCTTGTCGGCACCCGCGTCGAGCACAGCCTGGGCATCCTCGACGGAGCGGATGCCGCCACCGATCGTGAAGGGGATGAAGACGTTGTCCGCGGTGCGCCGTGCCAGCTCGACGATCGTCTCGCGCTTCTCATGCGAGGCGGTGATGTCGAGGAAGACGAGCTCGTCGGCGCCCTCGGCGTCGTACCGTTCCGCCAGCTCGACGGGATCGCCGGCGTCGCGGAGGTCGACGAAATTGGTGCCCTTGACGACGCGGCCGGCGTCGACGTCGAGGCAGGGGATTACGCGTTTGAGAACCATCCGGTCAGGCTAGGGCAGCGACAGCCTCCGCGACAGTGAACTGGCGCTCGTACAGGGCCCGGCCGACTATTACACCCTCGAGGTTGGGCATAGAGCTGCTGGCGAGGGATTTGAGGTGGGCGAGGGTGCCAACGCCGCCGGAGGCGATTACCTGGGCGTCGGTTGCCGCCGCGATCTCGTTCAGCTGGTCGATCGCGGGGCCCGCCATGGTGCCGTCGACCTCGATCGCGGTGCAGAGGAAGCGGGCCACGCCACGCTTGCCCAGGGCCGCTACCGCGCCGACTATCTCCGCGTCGCCCGCCTCGGTCCACCCGTCCAGTGCGACCCTGCCGTCGCGGGCATCGACGGAGACCACGACTCGGTGGCCGTGGGCTTCGAGCATCGCGTCGAGGAACTTCGGGTCCCGTAGCGCGGCGGTGCCGATCACGACTCTGTCGGCGCCGGCATCGAGCATCGCGCGAACCGATTGCGGGTCTCGCAGGCCGCCCCCCACCTGGATCGGGCAGTCGACGGACGCCGCTATGCGCTCGATTGCGTCGAGGTTCTTCGGTTCGCCGGCCTTTGCCCCGTCGAGGTCGACCACGTGGAGGTACTCGGCGCCTTCGTCGGCCCAGCGGCGGGCGGCGTCGGCGGGGTCCGCGTCGTAGGCGGTCTCGCGCTCGTAGTCGCCCTGCAGCAGGCGCACCGCCTGGCCGCCGCGGATGTCGATCGCCGGATAGAGGATCACGCCGCAGCCGGCGCCGCGACGCAGATGCCGGCGAAGTTGGAGAGCAGGCGCAGGCCGGCGGCGCTCGACTTCTCCGGGTGGAACTGGACGCCGAAGACGTTGTCGCGCTCCGCGGCGCAGGCGAAGCGGGCGCCGTAGGCGGCGCTGCCGAGGAGGTCGTCCCCGGCCGGGCGCGGCGCGAAGGAGTGGACGAAGTAGAAGGGCGTCTCGCTCTCGATCCCCTCGACGAGCCGCGACGGCTTCTCCCAACGCACCGGGGACCAGCCGATGTGCGGCACCTTGAGCTCGCCGGCGTCGAGCTCCGCCACCTCGCCGGACAGCAGGCCGAGCCCCTTAGCCCCACCCAGCTCGGTGGTCGAATCGAAGAGCAGCTGCAGGCCGAGGCAGATGCCGAGGATCGGCACCCCGGCGTCGCGACGCTCGGCGATCAGCCCGTCGAGGCCCAGCTCGCGAACCCGCCCCATCGCCTTCGGGAAGGCGCCGACGCCGGGCAGGATCAGCCCGTCGGCGGAGCGGATCGCCTCCGGCTCGCTGGAGATCGTCGCTGCGGCGCCGACGTGCTCGAGCGCCTTCTCGACCGAGCGCAGGTTGCCCATGCCGTAGTCGAGGATGCAGATCCGCGTCGTCATTCGTTCAGCGTCCCCTTGGTCGAGGGGACGCCGCTCTCGTCGGGATCGATCGAGACGGCGACGCGGAGCGCCCGCGCAAAGGCCTTGAAGCAGGCCTCGATCATGTGGTGGACGTTGCTGCCATAGCGAACCGAGACGTGCAGGGTCAGCTTGGCGTTGTTGGCGACGGCGCGGAAGAACTCCTCGGCGAGCTCGGAGTCGAAGCCGGCGATCGAGGTCGCCGGCATCTCCGCCTCGAAGGCGCAGAGAGGCCGCCCGGAGATGTCGATCGCGCACTCGGCCAGCGACTCGTCCATCGGCACCAGCGCCGATCCGTAGCGACGGATCCCGGCGCGGTCGCCCAGTGCCTCGTCGAGGGCCTGGCCGAGCGCGATGCCGACGTCCTCGACGGTGTGATGCGCCCCGGTCTCCAGATCGCCGCTCGCCTTCACCTGCAGGCCCAACTTGCCGTGGCGCGCGAGCAGGTCGAGCATGTGGTCGAGGAAGCCGACCCCGGTCTCGGCGTTCGACTCGCCCCCGTCGAGGTCGAGCGAGAGCTCGATCTGCGTCTCGGCGGTGCTGCGCTCTCTTTTCGCCTTTCGTGCCATCGCCGCTAAGTGTCCCTGCTCCTGATCATCGCCGACTCGCCGTGAACGGGGAAGCCCTCGGCGCGGGCGATCGTCTCGACATGTGGGGCGAGCTTCGCCGCCGCAGCGGCCGGGACCTCCACGGTGGCGATCTTGCGACGGAATATGTGCGGGCCGAGCGGGCCGGAAAAGCGGCCGGCGCCGCCAGTTGGCAGAACGTGGTTGGAGCCGGCGACGTAATCGCCAAAGGCGGTGGCGCTGTAGCGGCCGACGAAGACGCAGCCCGCCGTCGTCACGCGATCGGCAAGCAGCGCGGCATCCTCCTCGAGCAGCTCCAGGTGCTCCGGGGCAAAGGCATTGGCGAGGTCGATCGCATCGCTGAGGTCGGGAACCTGGACTACCGCCAGCGGGGCATCGCTCACGCCTGGGCGCTCGGCTGCGGCTTTCTGCGTGGCTTCGCCGGTGGCATCGAGCACGGCCTCCTCGACCGCGGCGAGAATCAGCGGCCCGCCCCCCCCGTGCTCGGCCTGGGCGCAGAGGTCGAGCGCGATCCACTCGGGGTCGGCGTCGTGGCCGGCGATCACCATCAGCTCGGACGGGCCGGCGAGCGAGTCGATCCCGACTTCGCCGCTGACCATGCGCTTGGCTTCGCGCACCCAGGCGTTGCCAGGTCCCGCGACGACGTCGACGGCGGCGATCGAGTCGGTGCCGTAGGCGAGGGCGAAGATCGCCTGAGCGCCGCCGAGCGCGTAGACCTCATCGACCTCGCAGAGGGCGGCCGTGGCGAGGACGAGCGGATCGATTTCACCGCTCGGGCCCGGCGGGGTCGCCAGCGCCACGCGTCCCACGCCTGCCACTCGCGCCGGGATGACCCCCATCAGGACGCTCGATGGGTAGGCGGCGCAACCGCCGGGGGCGTAGATGCCCGCGGCGCCGACGGGCACCTCGCGCAGGCGGACGATTTGCCCCTGCGGAAGCGAGACCTCCGTCGGCTCGGCGCTGAGCTGCGCAGCGGCGACGGCGCGCACGTTGGCGATCGCGAGCTCCAGCGCCTCGCGCAACCCGGGATCGAGCACGGCGAGAGCCGCGTCGAGGGCCTCCGGCTCGACGGCCAGCGACTGCGGCGCTCGCTCGGTCGCGTCGAAGCGCGCGGTCAGCTCCAGCAGCGAGGCATCGCCGCCGGCTTCGACCGCGTGCGCGATCTCGTGGATCGCCTTTCTGTTGACCCGCTGAGCGGAGCCGGCGCCCCAGGTGCGGATCTGCGCGGCGGTTTGCCGGCCTCCGTCCCAATCGAAGCGCCTGACCCTCATCCCGCCGTCGCCCGCCGCAACCTCGCCGTCAAGTCGTCGATCTCCGCCGCGCGCAGCTTGTGGGCGACGCGGTTGGCGACGAAGCGCGCCGTGCACTCGACGATCTCCTCGCGCACCTCGAGGTCGTTCTCCTCCAGCGTGCGTCCCGTGGCGACGAGGTCGACGATGCCGTCGGCGAGGCCGATCAGCGGCGCCAGCTCGACCGAGCCCTTGACCTCGATCGTCTCGACCTGGCGGCCGGTCGACTCGAAGTGGCGTTCCGCGACCCGCGGGTACTTGGTCGCGATCCGCATCATCCCCAGGCGCCGCTGCGACTCGCCGAGGCTCTCGTCGCCCTTGCGCCCCGCCAGGACCATGCGGCAGCGGCCGTAGCCCAGGTCGAGCAGCTCGTAGACCATGCGATCGCCCTGCTCCAGCAGCACGTCCTTGCCGGTGATGCCGACGTCGGCGGCGCCGGCCTCGACGTAGGTCGGCACGTCGGAGGGCCTCATCGTGACCAGCGTCAGCTCCCCGCCGGGGAAGATCAGCGCCCGCGATTCGCCACGCACCGAGGTGGTGTCGACCGCTGCGGCGTCGAGCACGTCGAGGGTGCCGGCGAGCAGCGCCCCGCGCGGAACGGCGAGCTTCAGCGGCCCGTCCGCCTTGGCGCCGGCGGTGCCTGCGACCTCGAAGGTCATCGTGCCCCCCCGCGCCGCGACTCCTCCATCTGGGCGACGTGGACGCGCTCGAGGTAGAGCGCGAAGCCCGCCGCGGGTAGATCGACGCCGAAGCGCTTCAAGAGGCCGTCGTAGCGCCCGCCGCCGCCGAGCACGTGGCCGAGCGCCGGGTCGTAGACCTCGAGGATGGCGCCGCTGTAGTAGCCGAGGTCGCGGAGCAGGCCGAGGTCGACCTGAACCCGGTCAGCGACCCCACGCTCCTCCAGCGCGCCGAAGGTCTCGCCGAGCCGGGCGATCGCCCGGTCGACCGCCGCGCTTCCCATCGCGCGCGCCTGCTCGAGCACCTCGCGACCGCCGCGCAGCTGGGAGAGGGCGACGCAGGTGCGCACCTGCTCCGCGCCGATCCCGGCCCGCGAGAGCTCGGCCTCGAGACCGACCAGGTCGTGCATCGCCAGGCGCTCGAGGATCGCATCGCGCGGTTCCCCCTGCACCTCGAGCTCTGTGAGCAGCTGTCGGTAGAGATCGGCATCGCCGAGGCCGATCACCGCGCGCTCGAGCCCGGCGGCGTCCAGCGCGGCCTCCAGCACCTCCACAACCTCGACCGTGCCCTGGGGCGCAGGGGCGCCGATCAGCTCGACCCCGGCCTGGGCGAACTCGCGCATCTGACCGCGCTGCGGCCGCACGGCGCGGTAGGCGTTGGCCAGGTAGCAGAGGCGCAGGGGCAGGCCGGCGTCGGCGTAGCGCGAGGCGACGAGGCGCGCGATCGGCACGGTCATGTCGGAGCGCAGGGCCAGCAGGTCGCCGCGCTCGTCGAAGAAGCGGTACGCGTAGTCGGAGGTGCGCCCGTCGCCCTGGGCGAGCACCTGGTCGTACTCGATCGCCGGCGTCGCCACCTCGCCATAGCCGCGAGCCTCGAAGACCTCGATCAGCGCGAGGTGCAGGCGGCGCAGCTCCCGCATCTCGTCTGGGAGGATGTCGCGCGTCCCGGGTGGGATCGGGTGGATCATGCGCCTGACCTTACGAGAGTGGGCGCCGAAAGCCTGCTAGGCCGGGATCTCTGCAGAGACGCGTTCGATTCGCGCGCCGAGGCCGCGCAGGCGCTCGTCGATCGACTCGTAGCCGCGGTCGATCTGGCGGATGTTGCCGATCTCCGAGCTGCCGTCGGCGGCCAGGGCGGCGATGAGCATCGCCATCCCCGCCCTGATGTCGGGGCTCTCGACGCGCTCGCCATGAAGCCGGCTCGGACCGCTGACGATCGCCCTGTGGGGATCGCAGAGCGTGATCCGAGCGCCCATCGCGACCAGCTTGTCGACGAAGAAGAGGCGGTTCTCGAACATCTTCTCGAAGATCAGGATCTCGCCCTCGGCCTGGGTCGCGAGGGCCAGGGCGATCGAGGTCAGGTCGGCCGGGAAGGCGGGCCAGGGACCATCCTCGATCTTCGGGATCGCGTCGCCGATATCGGCCTTGATCCGCAGCCGCTGCTCGGGCGGCACGATCACGTCGTCGCCGTCGATCTCCGACTCGAGGCCCAGCCGGCGGAACTGGCGGCGCACCATCAGCAGGTCGGCGGGCGCCGCGTCGCGGATCCGCAGCTCGCCGCCGGTCGCCGCGGCCAGCGCCATGAAGCTGCCGACCTCGATGTGGTCGGGTGAGATCGTGTGCTCGGCGCCGCTGAGCCGATCGCGCCCGTGGACGGTCATCACGTTGGAGCCGATCCCCGTCACCTCCGCCCCCATCGCGCTCAGCAGGCGGGCGAGGTCCTGCACGTGGGGCTCCGAGGCGGCGTTGGAGATCGTCGTCGGGCCCGGCGTCAGCGCCGCGGCCATCAGGGCGTTCTCGGTTCCCATCACCGAGGGCTCGTCCATGAAGATCGAGCAGGGACGCAGGCCGCCACTGGGCGCCCTCAGCTCGATCCAGCGATCGCCCTCGACGTCGGCGCCCAGGTCGGAGAACGCGTCGAGATGCGCATCGAGCCGGCGGCGGCCGATGAAGTCGCCTCCCGGCGGGGGCATGCGGGCCTCGCCGAAGCGGGCCAGCAGCGGGCCGGCGAGCAGAAACGAGGCGCGGATCTGGTTGGAGAGCTCCTCGTCGACCGCGACGTCGGCAACCGACCCGGCGCAGAGCCGCAGGCTGTTGTCGGCGACCCACGCGGCCTCGACCCCGAGTCGCTCGAGCAGCGCGATCTGCGCCTCCGTGTCGCGAATCCGCGGCACCCGGTGCAGCACCAGCTCCTCCTCGGTGAGCAGGCAGGCGGCGAGGATCGGCAGGGCGGCGTTCTTGTTCCCGGCGGGTGTCAGCTCGCCGGAAAGCGGCACGCCTCCATCGATTACGAACTTCTCCATGGTCCGGCTAGGGTACTGCGGCAATGGGACGGGGGTGGAAGATCCTGATCGGCATCGTGGCGGCCGTCGCGGTGCTGCTGGCGCTGAATACCGTGGTCACGGACGACGAATCCAAGAGCGCCGAAGTCAACGAGCCCGGCGGGCGCATCCTCCATCTCTCCGGCGGCGACATCCAGGCGGTCGAGAAAGGCCCCCGCAGCGCCCCTCCGATCGTGCTCGTCCATTGCTTCAGCTGCGCGATCAACTGGTGGAACCGGATGATGCCGCGGTTGGATCGCACCCACCGCGTGATCGCGGTCGACCTGCTCGGCCACGGCGGCTCCGAAAAGCCGACCTCCGGATACACGATCCCCAACCAGGCGGACCTGGTGGCCCAGGCGATGGCAAGGCTCGGCGTGCGCGACGCCGAGGTGGTCGGACACTCGCTGGGTGGTTCGGTCGTGACGGCGCTGGCCGAACGCTCCCCCCAGCTGGTCGAACGGGTCGTCATCATCGACACCGCCCCCACCCATCGCGAGTCCTCGCTCGGGCTTCTCGCCAACGCGGCGTTCGCGCCGGTGATCGGCCAGGCGCTGTGGCGGATCAAGCCCGATTTCGCCGTGCGGAAGGGGCTGGAGGTGGCCTTCGCCCCAGGCTTCGACGTGCCGGACGAATTCGTCGAAGACGTCAAGCGGATGACCTACGACTCCTATCACGACTCGCCCGACGGCTCGGACGAATACAGCAAGGAGGAGGGCCTCGACCGCCGCATGAAGGAAAGCGGCAAGCCGCTGCTCGTGATCATGGGGGCCGAAGAGCAGATAATCGACGAACCGGCCGCCCGCCTCGCCGAATACCGCCGCACTTACCCGGGCACGCAGACGAAGCTGATCCAAGGGGCCGGCCACTCGCCCAACGTCGAGAAACCGGCCCAGACCGCCGCCTTGGTCCTCGCCTTCGACAAGCGTGAAATCCCTGCAAAAACGGGTAAACAGGGAGCACATGCGCAAGACGGATTGCAAAAAACCAATGCCGTCCGAGGGCGACCGTAGAGTCGAACCTATGTTCGATACGAAAAAGACCTTCAGCACGCAAGCAGCAGACGCAGTCGACCTGGTGATCGATTTCGCCACGCTCGGCGAGTACGGCCTAGAGCCTGTTGAGACGACGCCTCGCCCATGCGAGGCTCGTAGGCGACCAGGCTTCCCCCGCAGCACTGGATCCTGGAACTCGGCAATCAGCCGTTTCTCCACCCCTTCCTGATTCCGGAAATTGGCGGAAGCGACTGGTTTCGAGATCAGGTAGTCGCGGGGGCTCGACTGGCCAAGCTGGACGGTGAACGGGCTCGCCGCGCGTAGCAGCGCTACGCGCAAGAGCGCGGGTGCCGATCCAGCGCCGCGCTAGGCGGGTCATCCGCGGCTGGCTGAATCGGAACCACTCGCTTTCGGCAATTCAAAGAACCGGCGGCGACCTACTCTCCCAGGGGGTTGCCCCCCAAGTACCATCGGCGCTGAAAGGCTTAACTGCTCTGTTCGGAATGGGAAGAGGTGTTTCCCTTTCGCTATGCGCCACCGGAGATTTTGCGAGACCACCCCCGGTGGGCCCTGAAAACTGCACATGACCAAGAGGGTAAGAAATAAAATCCGTCAAGCCCTCGACCCATTAGTACCGGTCGGCTGAGCACATCGCTGCGCTTGCACCGCCGGCCTATCAACCTGGTGGTCTACCAGGGGTCTTACTCCCTCGAAGGGATGGGAGAGCTCATCTCGAGGACGGCTTCCCGCTTAGATGCCTTCAGCGGTTATCCGTTCCGTGCGTAGCTAACCTGCGGTGCCCTTGGCAGGACAACAGATACACCAGCGGCACGTTCATCCCGGTCCTCTCGTACTAGGGATGACTCCTCTCAACTCTCCAACGCCCACAGCAGATAGGGACCGAACTGTCTCACGACGTTCTGAACCCAGCTCGCGTACCGCTTTAATGGGCGAACAGCCCAACCCTT
>DASTAY010000045.1:0-201172 GCA_035712345.1 Solirubrobacterales bacterium | reverse complement strand
GGACGGGCCTCGATTTCAACGTCGACTTCCACGACGAAGGCCTCGCCAACCCGACCGGCCTGGCCGAATCGCAGGCAGAGAAAGCCGAAGTGACGCTGCCCGAAGGGGTGACGGTCAACCCCTCGATCGGCGAAGGCCTCGATGTCTGCACCCCGGCGGACTACGCACGGGAGACGCTGACTTCCGAACCGGGCGAAGGCTGCCCGAACGGATCGAAGATCGGCTCGCTTCACATCGACACGCCGCTGGTCGGCGAAGGCATCGACGGCTCGGTCTATTTGGCCGAGGAGGACAACCCCGAAACGACCGAAGCGGGGGCCGAGAACCCCTTCGACAGCCTGATCGCGCTCTACCTGGTGTTGCGGAACACCAACCTCGGCGTCCTGGTCAAGCTGCCGATGAAGGTCGAGCCGGACCCGAAGACGGGAAGGCTGGTGGCGACGCTCGAAAACGTCCCTCAGGTCCCCTTCAGCCACTTCAACTTCCACTTCAAGGAAGGCGTGCGTTCGGCCTTGGTGACGCCCGCGAGTTGCGGGACGTACACGACCGAGGCGAAGTTCTGGCCCTGGTCTGACCCGACCAACCCGAGGACCGTCACCTCGAGCTTCGAAATCACCAAGGGCGTGGGCGGAGGCCCCTGTCCGCCGAACGGCATCCCGCCCTTCGATCCCCATTTCCAAGCCGGGGCGATCAACAACAACGCCGGCTCCTTCAGCCCCTTCGACATGCGGATCACCCGTGAAGACGGCGAACAGGACATGACCAAGTTCTCGGCTGTCCTGCCCCCGGGCGAGCTCGGGTCATTGGCCGGGGTCTCCAAATGCCCCGACTCGGCGATCGCCACGGCCAAGGGCAAGACCGGCCGCCAGGAGCTGGCTTCGCCCTCCTGTCCCGCCAACAGCCTGATCGGCCACACCCTGGCCGGGGCGGGGGTCGGCTCGGCCTTGACCTACGTCGGCGGTCAGATCTACCTCGGCGGCCCCTACCACGGCGACCCGCTCTCGGTGATCGCGATCACCCCCGCAGTGGCAGGCCCCTTCGACGCGGGCACGATCGTCGTCCAGGAGGCCCTGACCCTCAACCCGAAGACCGCAGAAGTGGAAGTCGACGGGGCCCACTCAGACCCGATCCCCCACATCGTCAAGGGGATCGTCTTGAAGCTGCGGGACCTGCGCGTGAACGTGGACAGGCCCAACTTCACGCTCAACCCGACGAGCTGTGAAGAGGAGAAGGCGAGATCGGTCCTCTTCGGCTCCTTCCTCAACGTCCTCGATCCGAGCGACGACAAGCCCGTCGACCTCTCGACCCGCTACCAGGCGGCCAACTGCCTGAACCTCGGCTTCAAGCCGAAGCTCAAGCTGAAGCTGAAAGGCGGCACCAGGCGGGGCGGGCACCCGGGCCTGACCGCGATCTATACGCCCAGAAAGGGCGATGCCAACATCAAGGGGCTGCAGGTAAGGCTTCCCCGTTCCGCCTTCCTCGACCAGGCCCACATCAAGACGATCTGCACGAGGGTGCAGTTCGCAGCCGGTGCCGGCAACGGAGCCCAGTGCCCCAAGGCCTCCAAGTATGGCTACGTCAAGGCCTGGACGCCCCTCTTGGACGAACCGCTCCAAGGACCGGTCTTCCTCAGGTCGTCCAACCACAAGCTCCCGGACCTGCTATTTGCCCTACACGGCCTGGTGAACATCGAAGTCGATGTTCGCATCGACTCCGCCCATGGCGGGATCAGGGCGACGCTCGAAGACGCACCGGACGCCACCCTCTCCAAGGTCGTCTTGCACATGCAGGGCGCCAAGAAGGGCCTGATCATCAACTCCAAGAACCTCTGCGGATCCAAGAACAGGGCCAACGTGCTCGCCACCGGGCACAACGGCAAGCAGTTCCACACGCATCCCGTGATGAAGGCTCAGTGTGGGGGGAAGTCCGCTCGCAACAGGCACAAGCGCCACCATCGCTCGTAGATCACAGATACCACGTGCGTATCTTGACAAATGCAAACTGACGTGTTTGTATTGAGGCGTGGCTTCTGCTGAGAACGGCGGTGGTATCGAGGTGGCGACCCGCGAGCCGCGCGGGTCGCGTCGGCGGCCGGGGGTGGCGCCGCCAAAAGTCGAGAAGATCCCACCGCGATCGGGGCTTTCGCGGGCGGAGGTGATCGCCAACCAGCGGCGGCGCATCTTCGACGGCCTCGCCGCCGCGCTCGTCTATCACGGCTACGAGGACACGAAGGTCAGCGACGTGATCGAACTGGCGGGGCTGTCCCGGGCCACCTTCTACGAGCACTTCCGCGGCAAGGAGGCCTGCTTCGCCGCAGCCTACGAGGACGGAGTGGAGCGCCTTGCCGCTGCCGTCGAGACGGCGGCGTCCGGTAAGCGGGATTGGCCCGCCGCTCTGTCGGCTGGGCTGAGCGCGGGTCTCGAGTTCCTCGCCGCCGATCCTCCGCTCGCCCACCTCCTGCTCGTCGAGGCTCTCGCCGCAGCGCGCCCCGCGCGGCTCGAGCACGAGCGCTCGCTGGTGCAGCTCGCGGAAGCCCTGCGACCACCGGGGGGGCTCCCCGGCGAAGAGGTCGTGCCGGAAGAGACGTCGCGGCTGCTCGCCGGCGGCCTTGCCTCCCACGTCTCAGGTCGCGTGCTGGCCGGCGAAGCCGAACGGCTTCCTCGGGACCAGGAGCTGCTCCTCCGTTTCCTGCTCGTCTCCACGCAGGCGGCGGATGCCCGGGTCGCCGCCGGCTGACGCCGACGCCGAGCGCTTCGAGCCGGACAGGGTCCCGGACCTCCCGGCCGAGCTTGCCCTTTCGCAGCTCCCGGGTGGTCGGCATGGGCTGCCGCGCTCCTTCGTCGCCCGCAACCAACGCCTGCGCATCATCGCCGCGATGTTGCGGGTGCTGCCGCGGCACGGCTATATCGAGACGACGATCGGCCACCTGACCGCGGAGGCGGGAGTCTCCCGCTCCGCCTTCTACAGCCAGTTCGAGAGCAAGGAAGCGTGCTTTCTCGCTACCTACGACATAGCCGCGGAATGGCTCTGCGGGCGGGTTGAAGGAGCGGCCAGCACGGAGGAGGAATGGCCATCGAGTATCCGTGCCGGCATTGCTGAAGCGATGCGCCTGCTCGCCGCCAACCCGGAGATCGCCCGCCTTGTCGCGGTCGAGGCGCTGCAGGCTGGGCCGGCAGCGCGGCGGCGCCGGCAGATCTGCATCGCTCGCCTGGCCGAGGCCCTGCGAACCGTGCGCCCGGCCAATCCCGAGTTCCCTGCCGATCTCGAGGAGCTCCTGGTCGGTGGCACTCTCTCCCTGATCGCCCGCGAGGTCGATGCCGGCCAAGTCGAGCAGCTGCCCGAAGCGACCGAGGATCTCGTGACGCTATACTTTTTGAAGTAAAGCCGGATCGGAATTAAGGTATTTAGTCTTAGGAGAGCGATGGCGCCGACGCAGACCAAGCAGCAGATCGAGGAGATCGAGCCGTTCGAGGCGGCGCAGGAGCTCGAGGGCGGCGACGTCGTCCTGGTCGACACGCGCGAGCCGCACGAGTATCAGGAGGCTCACCTCGAGAACGGCAAGCTCGTCCCGCCGGGCCTGCTGGCCGATGAGATCGCCGCCGCGGCGCCCGACAAGTCGGCCCGCACGATCCTCTACTGCCGCAGCGGCAACCGCTCCTACAAGGCGGCCGGGCAGCTGCAGGCGCTCGGCTACGGGGACGTCGCCTCGATGGCCGGTGGCATCCTCGCCTGGCAGGAGCAGGGGCTGCCGGTCGTCTCCGCCAGCGGCATGACCGCCGAGCAGCGCGACCGCTACTCGCGCCACACGCTGCTGCCCGAGGTGGGGGTCGACGGCCAGCTGAAGATGCTGGACGCCAAGGTGCTGCTGCTCGGCGCCGGCGGGCTCGGCGCGCCGACCGCGCTCTACCTCGCCGCCGCGGGGATCGGCACGCTCGGCCTCGTCGACGACGACGTCGTCGACGCCTCCAACCTGCAGCGCCAGGTGATCCACAACACCGAACGGATCGGCACCCCGAAGACCGAGTCCGCGCGGCTGACGATCGAAGCGCTCAACCCCGACGTGAACGTGGTCGAGCACAACTTCCGCCTCGACGCCGGCAACATCCTCGAGCTGCTCTCCGACTACGACGTGATCGTCGACGGCGCCGACAACTTCCCCACCCGCTACCTGCTCAACGACGCCTCGGTGCGGCTGCGCAAGCCGGTCGTCTCGGCCTCGATCCTCAGCTTCGACGGGCAGATCTCGACCTTCGTCCCCTTCGAGGGCCCCTGCTACCGCTGCCTCTACCCGACGCCGCCGCCCCCCGAGCTGGCGCCGAGCTGCTCGGCAAACGGCGTGCTCGGCGTGATGGCGGGGACGATGGGCCTGCTGCAGGCCAACGAGGTGCTGAAGCTGGTGCTGGGAATCGGCGAGCCGCTGATCGGGCGCCTGCTGCTCTTCGAGGCGCTGAGCACGCGCTTCACCGAGCTCAAGGTGCGCCGCGACCCTGAGTGCCCGATCTGCGGCCCCGATGCTCCCGAGGTCGCCGAGGAGGACCTGGGCAAATTCCCCGATTACGACGCCTTCTGCGCCGGTTGAGACTGCTGCAAACCGGCGCATCTCGGCGTCCTCGGTCGGCCGGCTTGGTCACGCACGAAGAATGTGCGCTCCCTGCGCCAGCCTCCCTGCGTCCACCGACCTGCTTGGTTTTCGCCGTCTCAACTAGGATCGCCCTCTAATGGCAACTGTTCGAATCCCGCCAGTCCTGCGCCCCCAGACGGGCGGCCAGACCGAGGTCGAGGCGGGCGGCGGCAACGTCGGCGAGGTGCTGCGCGCGCTCACCTCCGAGCACCCCGCGACCGAGGAGCAGCTCTTCGGCCCCGACGGAGACCTCAACCGCTACGTCAACGTCTATCTCAACGACGAGGACGTGCGCGTGCTCGACGGGCTCGAGACCGCCGTCAAAGACGGCGACACCGTCATCATCATGCCCGCCATGGCCGGCGGCTGATCTGTCCGGGTCCACTCCCGGGAATGTCTTGTCGTCGTTTCCGTCTGACCGAGCATTTAACTTGCCCGTAGATATCCGGTCAGAGGGCTGGCTCACGCATCTGGCGTGACTACGATGGAGTCGAGGAGGTTGCAGTGGACATCAAGCTCGAAGCATCGGAGAAAGCTCAGGAGATTCTTGAGCGGTACTGGGGTGACGTCATCCCGGTCGATCCGGCGCGAATCGCGCGCGGGATGGGCATCGAGGTCTCCAATGCCTATCTCGATGCCGACGTGGCTGGGGCGATAGAGAAGCGAGCCGGTCGCCCCGCGGCCATTTACCTCAGCCAAGACGATCACCCAAATCGCAAGCGCTTTACGTGCGCGCATGAGATCGGGCATTTTGTACAGCATGGCGAGGAGGACTTCGAATATGTCGACTACAGGGACGGCACGGCTTCTCTTGGCATCGATGGCGAAGAGCGATTTGCGAATGCGTTTGCGGCGGCGCTGTTGATGCCAGAGAAGGAGGTCAGGCGTCTGCACTCATTGGGTCTTCATGAGAAGGATATGGCCGGCTCCTTCGGCGTCTCGGAAGCCGCCATGGTCAACCGCCTCAAGAACCTGAACCTGTATCGGTAAGGCGGAGTGGGTGTGTCCGGCGAGGCCGATTCGCGGCAGGCTGAGCAAACGAGGGCGTATTGGCTTACGGAGACGGGCCTCGCCGACCCTACGCCGCTGACTGCGCTGCCCCCTTCGCGGAAGGAGCGCCTAGAGGGCGACGATCTGGAGCAACTGATCAAGCTCAAGCGGTTCTATGGCCTCGGAATCCTGCTCCTCATGGCGCTCCAGCTCGTCGTCGTCAATGCGGCCTTTCTCGTCTACGCGGCGGTGGGTTATGACTGGCATCCCCCGGAGGGCGTCGTCCAGATCTGGCTCACGGCTACGTTTATTCAGATCGTGAGCGTCGTCGTCGTGATCACGCGGTCCCTATTCCCCGGTGACAGCAAGGAACATTGACTTGCTGCTGCGGCTCACGACTCCTTAGGCGAGGTTGCCGACGGTAGTTAGTTCCATGGCTATACTTTTTGAAGTGTCGGGAGAGCTGCTAAATCGACCTTGCGGGGGACGCTTTGGCGACGTGGTCGAGTCGATCGGCAACACGCCGCTTGTCGAGCTGCCGCGCCTCTCGCCCAAGCCCGGCGTCCGCATCTACGCCAAGCTCGAGGGGCGCAACCCGACCGGCTCGGTCAAGGACCGGGTCGCCAAATCGATGATCGAGGCTGCCGAGGCCGAGGGTGCGATCGAACCGGGCCAGACGATCCTCGAGCCGACCTCGGGCAACACCGGGATCTCGCTGGCGATGATCTGCAGCCGCAAGGGCTATGACCTCAAGGTCGTGAT
This sequence comes from Solirubrobacterales bacterium, assembly GCA_035712345.1. Lineage (GTDB taxonomy): Bacteria > Actinomycetota > Thermoleophilia > Solirubrobacterales > 70-9 > VRUE01. The sequence continues at coordinate 194,799 of DASTAY010000045.1, read as the reverse complement.
GCCCGACAACGTCACCGCCGAGCGCACCCAGCTGCTCGAGATGTACGGGGCGGAGATCGTCTACTCCGAGGGCGCCAAGGGCTCCAACGGCGCCGTCGAGGTGGCGCTGGAGATGGCGAAGGACTCGCGGTACTACATGCCCTACCAGTACGGCAACGAGGCGAATCCGAACGCCCACTACAACGGCACCGCGGTCGAGATCCTCGAGGAGCTGGACGACGTTGCCGCCTTCGTCGGGGGGCTCGGCACCGGCGGCACGCTGATGGGCAACGGGCGGCGGCTCAAGGAGCACGACCCCGAGACGCTGATCGTCGCCGCCGAGCCGATGCAGGGCGAGATGGTCCACGGGCTGCGCTCGCTCGACGACGGCTTCATCCCGCCGATCATCGACATCACCCTGCTCGACCGCAAGATCATGGTCTCCAACCGCGACGCGATCGTCTGGACGCGCAAGCTGCTCGACGAGGAGGGCGTCTTCGCCGGCGTCTCCTCCGGCGCGATCGCCCGCATCGCCGTCCGCATCGGCGAAGAGCTGGACGGCGGCAACGTCGTCTTCCTGATCCCCGACGACGGCTGGAAGTATCTCTCCTCCGGCGTCTACACCAGGCCGATCGACGAGATAGAGAACCTCGACTCGACGGTGTGGTGGTAGCGCCCGTAGCGATCTAAATACCCGGAAGCGCAACTTCGGTACGTTCCCGGGTTGTGAGGGCAGTGAAGGAGAGGGGGGTCCATCGCGCTGCTCGGGTCTCCGCGTGGCTGTTGCCGGCGGCGGTCTGGGGGTTGACGTTCTGTTGCTGTGGAGCTGCTACAGCAGCTCCCGCGAGCCTGGACCCTGCCTTCGGACATCACGGGGCTATCGACGTGACCCCGATTCCTCCTGCGGGGGTATCCGGTTATGCGGTTCTCGAAGGGATGGCGCTCGGTCCGCGCGACGAAATCTTTCTCCTCGACAACATCGAGAGAAATTGCACCGGACCCGGTCCTTGCGACCAGACCGGGGAACTTCGGGTGGCGAGGTATCGATCCGACGGCCAGCTGGATCCCGGATTTTCTCCCGGCGTCGCAGTGGTGGCAAGGTCGGCTGATATTTCCGTCGATCGCAAGGGCCGGGTGGTGGTCGCGGCAGCTGTGAACGACGGCAAGGTAAAGGTTTTCCGCTTCTCCCCAGGCGGAACCCTCGACCCTGCTTTTGGCACCGACGGGGAAGTTTCGCTGGCAGGCACCGGAGAGTTGTCGCTGTCGGATCTCGTCATCGGTCCGCGCGACGAAATCATTCTCTCCACGGGAATGCGCTCCTCGTTCTCTTGGCCATCCGACCTGGAGGCGGTCGTATTTCGCCTGACTTCGAGCGGCGCGCCTGATCCTGGATTCGGCGGCTTCCCAGGGGTCTCTGCCTTCGATTCCCCGGAAGCGGATGTCGCCGGGACGCTTGCCGTCGTGCGCAAGGAAATAGTCACTGCGGTGACGACTGATGTTCCCTGCTGTGGACTTCCGAAGCGACGGCTGGTCCGCTTTGCCTGGAACGGCCGCGTCGTCGGTCCGGTCGAGGTACCTGGAGTTGAGGATGGCTACACCTCCCTGGGTCCGGTTCTGCCAAGAGCCCGAGGGGGGGCCTGGGCCTTTTCGTCGGCCCGGACCAACGCAACCATCACCGCCTACGGCCGCAAATGGCACAGGGACCTCCGGGTCGGTAGGCGTGGCTCTGTCCACATTCGCAACTTCTCTTTGCGTTTCAGCGCAACCGCGGCGACTGAGAGATCTGGCCGGGTAGTCGTGGCCGGGATCTCCAAGCATCGCCTTCCCGAGGGTTATGACGTATTTCGCGTCGCTGTTCTTCGGTTGCTGCCGAGCGGCAGGATCGATCGCTCTTTTGCCGGTGGTTCGCGCCGTGTGCTCCTCCGACTTCCGGATGAGGAAACGAAACAGGCTCGCAATGTGGCGTTGGGCATTCAGTCCGATGGTGGGATCGTCGTTCTCGCCAGCTCGTACTATCCGTGCGTCAGGTCCTGCACCGGCCATCCCAGCTATTTTCTGCTTCGTCTTCGCGGTGGTTCGGCTCACTCGAAACGGCAATAGAGGTGGCCTGGGGCAGGGCGTAGGCACCGCCAGGAGCATCGAGCGGGGAGCGACGTTGTTCGCGCTTCTGCTCTGCATCGCCCTCGCCCAACCGGCCACAGCAGACGCTCGGCTTCCTCGCGAATTCTTTGGGGTCGTTCCCCAGGGTCCGTTGCGCCCGGGAGACCTCGACCGCATGCAGGGAACCGTCGGGTCAGTTCGAGTCTCTTTCGGCTGGGACCAGATCGAGCCGCAGCAAGGTAAGTACGATTTCACCGCAAGCGATGAACTGGTCGGTCTCGCGGCGAGCCGTGGGATTCGAGTGCTTCCTTTCATCGCAAGCTCGCCACTATGGCTCACGGGGGACCACGAGAGACCTCCACAGGGAACCGCCCGAGGGCGTCGGGCCTGGCGCGTATTTCTGCGCCACCTGGTTCATCGCTACGGCCCCGGAGGTTCGTTCTGGCTGGGCCGCGCCGACCCCATGCCCATTCATCGCTGGCAGGTCTGGAACGAGCCCAACTTCCTGCTGGCCTGGCACCCGCGCATATCGCCACAGGGCTATGGCCGGCTGCTTGACATCTCCTCGAAGGCGATTCGCAGTGTCGATCGCGGGGCCCAGATAGTCGCCGCCGCGGTGGCGCCGGTCGAGGCAGGGATGCTGCCGTGGAATTTCATTCGCGATCTGTACCGCGTACCGGGTGTGAGGCGGGCCTTCGACATCATGGCCGTCAATCCGTATTCGCCGACGATCGCCGGGGTCGGATATGAGATCCGCCGTATCAGGCACGCGATGGCGGTTGCCGGCGACTCCGACACGCCTTTGTTGATCACCGAGCTCGGGGTCGCCTCGAATGGAGCGTTTCCCAATCCATTCGACAAGGGGAGACGCGGCCAGGCGCGGTTCTTGCGCCAGGTGTATGGCCGCTTGATCGCCAAACGGCGCCGGTGGCGGATTGCGGGTATCGACTGGTTTGCCTGGCAGGACCTCGGATACACCGACTCCAACTGCGTCTTCTGTCAGTACGCCGGCCTATTTGATCTTGACGGAAGGCCGAAGCCGTCTTGGTATGCCCTTCAGCGCATCGTCGCCGGTACAGGAGCATCGGACGTCCGCTAGCCTCGCCGGAGATGCGCCTCAACCAGAGCCTCGTCGACGAGATCGTCGCCCATGCGCGGGAGGATCTGCCGAACGAGTGCTGTGGGATGGTCGGTGGGGGGGACGGCGAGGCGCGGACGGTCTACCGGGCGGAGAACGCCGAGGGGAGTCCGCTGCGCTACTCGATCGACGCCAAGGAGCAGTTTCGGTTGATGCGGGCGATCGAAGACGCGGGGGAGGGGCTGGCGGCGATCTACCACTCGCACACCAAGAGCGCCGCCTATCCGTCGCAGACCGACGTCAACCTCGCCGGCTGGCCGGAAGCGGTCTATCTGATCGTCTCGCTCGCCGATCCGGAGGCTCCCGATTTGAGGGGGTTCTGGATCAAGGACGGTCAGATCGCAGAGGCGGAGCTTGTCGTCGAGTAAGCCCCCGAAGGGCAGGTTGGTCAAGGTCGGCTACGGCCAGCAGCAGGCGGAGGCGGAAATGATCCAGGGGCTGCTCTCCGAGCACGGGATCCCGAGCATGCTGCGACGCGCCGCGGGCTGGGACGTCCCCGACTTCCTCGCCGCCGGCCCACGCGAAGTCCTCGTCGCCGAGGAGCTGGCCGAGAGGGCGCGCGACGTGCTCGAGGGCACGCCCGGGGTCGGCTAGCGCCGTAGAGGTTTGGTTCGCATAGCGACCCAAACCTCTACGGCGCTCAGCGGGTCTCTACCGCGCCCAGCGGGTTGCGGCCGTCCCAGTTGCCCCGCGAGGCGTAGGGGCGGAAGCGGATGAAGGCCGATTCGCTGTGGAAGGGATGAGCGCGATCCACCTTCACCGCGGCCTGGTGCGAGCCGGATTTGTCGAAGGCGTACCTGCGCATCGCGTCGGCGCTGCGCCAGATCGAGAAGGTGGAGACCAGGCGGGGCGGGGTGAAGCGACCGAACCCAGTGACGGCGAGGACGGCCGGGTCCTCGGCCGCGTCGCGTTCGGCGGGAAGCGCGCTGCGCAGGAACGCCGGGGTGCGCGTGAGGCGCAGGCGGCCGAGCGTGAGGGCGGCGACCGGCTCGTCGCCCTGCACCGGAAGCTCACGCTCCGGCAGGCCGGACATTCCCGCCCACGTGCCGAAGCAGCGCAGCGGCTCCAGGCGGGTGTGCCAGCCGCCGGCGAGGCGCGCGGCGAAGGGGTGCTCGGCGAGGAAGCTATCGAGCGCGTCGTCGTCCTCCCAGGCGGCGATCAGCCCGATCCGGCCCGGTTGGGGACGGGGAATGCGGTTGGCCGAGCGGCTGCCCAGCTTGGCGGCGAAGACGACTTCCGAGTAGGACATGCCGGGCACCCTGCTCGCGTCGAGGCCTCGCAGCAGCAGCCGCTGGGCGTTCAGCCTGCCGACGTCGGCGAGGTGCACGGAGACGATCATCTGGACGCTACCTCCTGCTCGTGGCTAACCTAGCGACAACTAAGAAGCTCTTTCGCAGGACCGTACCTAGGCAAGACTAAGTTGTCAACCGAAGCCGATAAGACCGTGCCGCCCCGGCGGCGGATGACGGCGGCCGCGCGTCGCGAGGTGATCGCCGGCGCCGCGGCGGTCCTCTTTGCCGAGCGCGGTTACCGCGGCGCCTCGATCGAGGAGATCGCGCGGGGCTCGGGGGTGACCCCGCCGGTGCTCTACGAACACTTCGAGTCCAAGCGCGACCTCTACCGACACCTGCTCGAGCGCCACTTCGCCGAGCTGCGCGAGGTCTGGCGCGAGCACTTCGTCGGCGACGCTCCCCTGGAGCGGAGGGTGGCGGAGTCCTTCGACGCCTGGTTCGCCTACGTCGAAGTTCATCCCTTCGCCGGTCGCGTCCTCTTCCGCTACAGCACCGACCCGGAGATCGAGGCCGTCCATGCCGAGGTCGCGGCGCGAAGTCGCGAGGCGATCCTGCCGCTCTTCGCAGCCGAGCCGGGTGCCGAGAACCTCGCCGGGTCGGTTGCCGAGGAGGGCATCGAAATGGTCTGGGTCGTCCTCCGCGGCGTTCTCCAGGGCCTCGCCGTTTGGTGGTCCGAGCACCCCGAGGTCCCGCGCGAGCGAGTCGTCGCCACCGCGATGAACTCCCTCTGGGTCGGCTTCGAGCGCGCGCGGGCCGGCGACGTCTGGAAGTGAGGCTCGATCAGGCAGGGCTCGGGCGAGCGATGGCGCGGAGGTAGTCGCGCCAGGCGTCCTCGATTTCGCCGACGCGAGCGTCGAAGGCCGCTTCGAGGGTCGGGGTCGAGCCGCCGGGGAGGATCTGCAGGGCAAGGCGCTTGCAGGCCTCGGGCCCTCGTTCCGTCTCCAGCAGGTCGAAGATCGTGCCGCCGAGGATGACCGCGTCGCGGCGCGAGGGGGGGAAGGACGGCCGCGAGCTCTCGCGCAGGCGACGGATCACCGCGGCGCGGTAGAGGCTGACCTGGCGGGCGAAGTACTGGGCCGCGCCTTCGACCAGCCAGGCCCAGCCGAGGTAGCGCACGAAGCGGCGCGGCGTCCACGAGGGGGGGAGGTCGGGGTTGTTGGCGGCGATCACCAGCTGGGCGTAGAGGCGCTCCGCCGTGCCGCGCAGCGCCTCGCGCGAATCGTCCCCCGCGGCGCGCTTTTCCATGTGCGGGTCGTTGAGCACGTGCAGCTCGGTCGCCATCGCCCAGCCGGCGAGGTAGCGGCGACCCGCCGGGGCCGCAGACCAGCGCGCGGCCGGCAGGAAGGGGTGAGCGACCGAGAGCAGCGCCGGGTTGGTGTGGACGACGACCGTGACCTCGCCCGGCACGGCCTCGAAACGGTCCTCGAGCCGCAGCCGCAGTTCCTCCATCCGGTCCAGGGTCCGCTCGGCGAACGCGGCGTCGCCGCTGTCGTGGCGCGCGGTGAAGCTCAACGAGTGCGTCTCAACCCAAGGCACCTAAGGCCGCCTGGCGCGGCGCATCTCTGCGTCCTCGGTCGTCCGCTTCGGGTCACGCACTAGAGTGCGCTCCCCTCACCGGCCTTCCCTGCGTCCTTGACCTGCTTGGCCAGGCAGCCTTAGGCGAGCGTCCGTTAGACAAGGACCGGCTCGGAGGCCGTGCAGACACTGTGGATCTCCGACCGGGCACGGTCGAACTCCTCGTCGGCCATCACCGGGGTGCCCTCGAAGGGAAGTTCGCGGTCGATTTCGACCCAGGAGCGGCAGCCGTGGTACTCGTCGCGAACCCGGACCGTGACCGGCCGGGGGATGCGATGGACCCGCAGCAGCAGGATGTGCAGCGGGTGGCGGCGCTTCCAGTTGAGCCGCTTCTCCGCATAGTCCGGAGTCCAGACGTAGTACGGCGAGAGGTCGTCGACGATGCGCGGGTTGGTGACCGTCAGGTGGTCCGTCACCTCGGCCCAGCAGCGCAGCCGCACGCGGTCGGGCTGGGGGATGCCGCCGTCCTGGATCAGCGCGCCGGGGGGCGGCTCCTCGTCGGGCCAGACACCCTCCTCGAGCGCGCGTCGCAGCTCGGGGTGGTGGGACTCGCGGACGAGGTTGTTCCGCTGGTGGTCGAAGGTCGGGTAGAGGAAAAAGCGCTCGTGCTCGAGCTCGAAGTGCTTGTTGTCCTCGCGGATGCCGCCCTTGCGCAGGGTCAGTAGCTGCTCGCCCTCAGCGAGAGCACGCACGGTTACAGCCCATTCCTTTAAAGCGATCGGCATATCAAGTCGTCCAGCTAAGGCCGGTAAGTCATTTGACTGGGAGGTTGGCGCCTTGGACCCCTGTCCAGGCGAGAGCCCCGCCCAAGGCCGCGCATTCTAGACCAGGTGGCTCGAATCGCCAAATTAACGGTCGGTTGATCAGCTCATCCGTCCAGTCTCCGTTGCGGTGGGGGGCCGATTCCGCCGCCCCCGGGGGTCTCGATCCGCAGCCTGTCGCCGGGTTGCAGGTCGCCTTCGCCCTTGCCGGGGACGGCCTCGCCGTTGAGGAAATCGGCGCCGGTCCGTCCGTCGCCGCCGCCGTCACGGCCGCGGGGCGGGTGACGGCGGCGCTCGCCGATCAGCGTGTAGCGCATCGGCGCCAGCGCTTCGATCTCGCGCACGATTCCCTCGCCGCCACGCCGCTCTCCCTCGCCGCCGCTGCCGCGGCGCAGGGCCAGCTCGCGCACCCGCAGCGGGAACTCGGTCTCCAGCGCCTCGACCGGCGTGTTGAGGGTGTTCGACATCGCGACATGGATCGCGCTCGGGCCGGTGGCGTCGGGGCAGGCGCCCTGGCCGCCCCCCAACGTCTCGTAGTAGGTGAAGCCCTCCCCGGAGAGGGTGAGGTTGTTCATCGTCCCCTGTCCTTGGGCAGGGACGGGGCGGGCGCCGCCGAGGGCGGCGATCGTCAGGTCGGCGACGCGGCTCGAGGTCTCGACGTTCCCTGCCGCCACCGCGGCGGGAAAGCGGGCGTTGAGCAGACAGCCCTCGGGCGCGATCACCTCGATCGGCCGGTAGGCGCCGGCGCAGGGCGGCGCGTCGGGGTCGGTCAGCACCCGCACGGCGAAGAAGGCCGCCGACTTGGTCACCGAGAGCGGGCAGTTGAGGTTGCCGTCGACCTGCGGGTCGGTGCCGCGGAAGTCGAGCACCAGGCGGTCGCCGCGGATGCTCGCCTCGAGCCGCAGGGTGGCGTCGCGTGGCTCGCCGCCGGCGTCGTCCTCGAGCACGTCTTCGGCGAGGTAGGTCCCGTCCGGAAGATCCGCCAGCGCCGCGCGGGTGCGACGCTCGGCGTAAGCGAGGATCTCCGCCATGCCGGTGCGCAGGCGGTCGCGTCCATGGCGTTCGGCCAGCTCGTTCAGGCGCAGCTCGCCGACGCGGTTGGCGGCCGCTTGGGCGCGCAGGTCGGCGAGCCGCTGGCGTGGGGAGCGCATCCGGGCGGCGAGGCGCTCGAGCTCGTCGCCGACGACGCGGGTCGGCGGGATGACGACTCCCTCTTCGTCGAGCGTGCGCGAGTGGGCGGGCATGCCGGCCGGGCTGGGGCCGCCGATGTCGGCGTGGTGGGCGCGGCAGGCGGCGAAGCCGAGCAGCTCGCCGGCGGCGAAGACGGGAAGGATCAGGGTCACGTCGGGCAAGTGGGTGCCGCCGCGGTACGGATCGTTGAGGATCCACGCCTCGCCCGGGCGCTGCTCCTCGTCGAGCACGGCGGCGACGGCGTCGGGCATCGAGCCGAGGTGGACGGGGATGTGCTCGGCCTGCATCACCAGCTCGCCGTCGGGGTCGAAGAGCGCGGTCGAGCAGTCATGGCGCTCCTTGATGTTGGCCGAGTAGGCGGAGCGGATCAGGGTCGCCCCCATCTCGTCGCAGGCCGCGCGCAGGCCGCCGATCGTCACCTGCAGGCTGACCGGGTCGAGGCTCATCGTCCGCCCTGTGGCGAGTTACCCCCCGTATTTGGGGGGGTAACTCGCCACATCTCGGCGTGGATCGTGCCCGCGTCGTCGACCTCGGCGCTCCAGCCGGGTGGGACGACGAAGGTCGCCTCGGGCAGCTCGAAGACCACCGGGCCCTCAGCTCGCAGGCCGGTGGACGGCTCGCCGCGCAGGACGCGCGTCTCGACCCATTCGCCGTCGAAGCGGACCTCGCGGCCGGCCTCCTCCAGGTCGCCCTCCGATGCCGCTGAGAGTCGCGGCCGCGGGCCTGCCCTCACCAGCGCGAGTCGGATGTGGACGAGGACGACCTCCCCGTCGGGGTCGCGGTGGCCGTAGCGGCGCTCGTGCTCCTCCTCGAAGCGCGCGGCGAGGTCCGCCGGGTCGGGATGGACGCTGCCCGGCACCGGCAGCTCGAATGCCTGGCCGGCGTAGCGCAGTTCGTAGATCGCTTCGGGCTCGCCGCCGTCGGTGGCGCCGTCGAGCGACCCGATCAGCTCGTCGACCTCGGCCGCGACCCGATCGGCGCTGAGCTCGTCCCCGCTCAGCATCACCGTGCGGGTCGTGTCGCGGCGCAGGTCCGAGGCGCAGAGCCCGAGGGCGGAGAGGACTCCGCCGGCGCGCGGGCAGAGGATTCGTCCGATGCCCAGCTCGGCGGCGATCGCCGCCGCGTGCATCGGCCCGGCGCCGCCGAAGGGGAGCAGGGCGAAGCCGCGCGGGTCGATGCCGCGCTCGACGGTGACGACGCGCAGCGCCCGCCCCATCTCCTGGTTGGCGACGCGCACGATTCCCTCGGCGGCCTGCAGCTCGTCGAGGCCGAGGACGTCGGCAAGGCCCGCGATCGCGCTGCGGGCCGCGTCGACGTCGAGCGCGACGCCGCCGGCCAGGGTCGAAGCGGCGGCGAGGTTGCCGAGCACGAGGTTGGCGTCGGTGACGGTCGGCTCGCTTCCCCCGCGGCCGTAGCAGGCGGGCCCGGGCACGGCCCCGGCCGAGCGCGGTCCGACCCGCAGCGCGCCGCCGGGGTCGCGCCAGCCGATCGAGCCCCCGCCGGCGCCGACCGTGTGGACGTCGACCATCGGCAGCTGGATCGTGCGGCCGCCGATCTGGCGCGAGTCGGTCCTTCGCACCTCGCCCGCTTCGATCACGCAGACGTCGCACGAGGTGCCGCCCATGTCGAGGCCGAGCGCGTCACCGTCTCCTGCGGCGCGGGCGAGCAGGGCCGCCCCGACCGCGCCCCCGGCCGGGCCGGAGAGGACGCTCCAGGCTCCGGCGCGGGCCGCGTCCTCGGCCGTCGCGACGCCGCCCGAGGACTGCATCACGAGCGGTTGCGGCAGACCGGCCTGCGCGGCGGCCTCGCCCAGACGTCCCAGGTAGCGACCGAGCAGGGGGGAGAGGTAGGCGTCGATCGTCGTCGTCGAGCAGCGCTCGTACTCGCGAAAGCGGGGCAGGACCTCGTGTGACGCCGAGACGTGCAGGTCGGGCAGCTCGCGCCGCAGGTGCTCGGCGATCGCCCGCTCGTGGGCGGGGTCGAGATAGGAGAAGAGCAGGCAGATCGCGACGGCCTCGGCGCCGCTGTCGTCGATCAGCGCCGCCAGCCGCGCCGCCTCACCGTCGGCGAGCGGCTCGATCTCGCCGTCCGGCCCGACCCGCTCGAGCGCCTCGAAGCGCAGCTCCGGCTCGACCAGCGGCGCCGGCTTCGGGCAGCAGAGGCGGTAGAGCTCGGGCCGCTCCTGGCGACCGATCTCGAGCAGGTCGGCAAAGCCCGCGGTGGCGACCAGCGCCGTCCGCGCGCCGCTTTCCTCGAGCAGCGCGTTGGTCCCGACGGTCATCCCGTGGGCGAAGGACTCGACCTCCCCGGCGGTGGCGCCGGCCCGGCCCAGCACCGCTTCGACGGCGGCGATCACGCCCGCCGACTGGTCCTCCGGCGTCGTCGGCAGCTTCGCGGTGTGGACGGCCTCGCCGTCGAAGAGGACGGCGTCGGTGAAGGTCCCGCCCACGTCGACTCCGAGCAGCATCCCCCCGACGCTACCGAGCGCCGTAGAGGTTTGGTCCGGATATCGGACCAAACCTCTACGGCGCAGTCGAAGCTCGGGGTCTGCTCAGCGCCATGCTTCGCGGCGGGTCTCGCCGCCGGGGCCGCGGACGATGTGGAGGCCGTCGAGCTCGGGGTCGATCGCGGGGCGGTCGGCGCGCAGGTGACCGCCACGGGACTCCTCCCGCTCCAGCGCGCAGGCGGCGACCGCCGCGGCCAGCGGATAGGGGTCGGCGCGCAGCTCGCGCAGCTGCTCGGCGCGTCGCAGCGGGCCGGCCAGCCGCCAGACCGCTTCGCGGGTCGCCTCGGTCGGTGGCGCGAAGCGCCACTCGCCGGGCTCCGGGCGAGCGGCCGGCGCCTCCTCGTCCAGCGCCGCGCGGGCTGCGCGGGCGCCGAAGACGAAGCACTCGCTGAGCGAGTTCGAGGCGAGCCGGTTGGCGCCGTGCAGGCCGGTGCACGAGCACTCGCCGACCGCGAAGAGGCCGGGCAGAGACGAGCGCCCGTCGAGGTCGACCGCGATGCCGCCCATCGTGTAATGGGCGGCGGGGGCGACTGGGATCGGGCCATCGGCGGGGTCGAGGCCCGCCTCGCGCAGCGAGTCGAAGACGCTGGGAAAGCGCGCCGGGTCGATCTGGCGCAGGTCGAGGCGGACCCCGGCGCCCGCGTCGGCCTCGGTCCGGTCGAGGATCGCCGCGGTGACCGCGTCGCGCGGCGCCAGCTCGTCGGTGAAGCGCCGCCCGGCGGCATCGAGCAGGGTCGCGCCCTCGCCCCTGACCGCCTCGGTGATCAGCATCCCGTCGAAGCGGCTCCCCGGCAGGTCGAGCGCGGTCGGGTGGAACTGGCAGAACTCGAGGTCGGCCAGGTCCGCCCCGGCGGCGGCTGCGATCACAGGGCCCGCGCCGATCGCTCCGCGGGGGTTGCTGGTCCGCTGCCAGAGCGCCGCGGCGCCGCCGGTCGCGATCACGGTCGCCGCGGCGGCGATCGCTCCGCCGTCGGTCAGCAGGCCGTGACAGCGCTCGCCGTCGCTCCACAGGGCCACCGCCGAGGTCCGCTCGCGGACGACGATCCGCGCCTCCGCGGCGACCATCTGCGCCAGCTTCGCGGTTATCTCACGGCCGGTCTGGCTGCCGCCGGCATGGACGATGCGACGCCGGGTGTGGCCTCCCTCGAGCCCCAGCGCGAGCTCTCCGGCCTCGTCGAGGTCGAAGGCGACGCCCCGCCGGCGCAGTTCGAGCACCGCCTGCGGGGCCTCCTCGACCAGGGCGTGCACGGCGGAAGGCCGGCAGAGCCCGCGGCCGGCGGCGATCGTGTCGGCCTCGTGCTGGGCCGGCGAGTCGCCCGACTCGAGCGCGGCGGCGAGGCCGCCCTGGGCCCAGAAGCTGGCGCTCTGGGACAGCGGCGTGCGCGAGATCACGCAGACCGCCGCGCCCTGCTCCGCTGCGCGCAACGCCGTCCAGAGCCCCGCCGCCCCGCCGCCGACGACGGCGACGTCGCACTCCTCCGCTGGAGCTATCGCCCTGCCGCCTCTCGCCTCAGCGCCTCGATCTGCTCGCGCAGCCAGGTGGCCGCCGCTTCGCGCGCCCGCGTCGCGGCGTCCGCGCCGCCGCCCTGGATCTCGTCGGCCTGCCGTTGTGTCTCCTCGATGCGCCTCTCGGCGGCTTCGGCCTGTCGCTCGATCTCGGCCAGCCGCCGCTCGGCCGCGGCGATCGCGGTCTCCTTGGCCTCGCGCTCGCGGGCCAGCTCAGCGGCGTGCAGGCGACGGACCTTCTCCAGCGCCTCGGCGCTCTCCTGCCGCTCCCTCTCGAGGTCCGCTTCCAGCGCGTGGATCTCCGCGCTCGCCCGCTCTTCGGCCGCCGCCGCCGCTTCGGTCGCCTCGCGCAGCCTCCGTTCGGCCGCCTCGACCTTCTCGCTCAGGCCGCCCTCGGCGGAGTCGCGCTTCTCCTCGCTCATCGTCGCTCAATGTATTACGTAGCGGGGCGATCCCGGGCGAGCACGTCGCGGTAGGCGACGATCGTCCGCTCGGCCATCCGTGCGGCGGAAAGCGAGGCCGCTCGCGCGGCGCCGTCGACCCGGGGGTCCGCTGCGGCGAGGTGCGGCTGCACGGCCTCGCGCCAGAGCTGCGCGTCGAATGGCGCGCAGAGGGCGCCGGAGATCCCGGCGAGCGCGTACGGGGCGACCCCCACCGGCGTCGAGAGCACGGGAACGGCGCAGGCCAGGGCCTCGATGCCCACCAGGCCGAAGCCCTCGTAGTCGGAGGTGACGAGCACGGCGTTGGCGGCGTTCACCCACAGCGGCATCCGGTCGGGCTCGATCGAGCCGCCGGTGAGCAGCTCGACGCCGCAGGCGCGCGCCAGCTCGCGCGCCCGGTCGGCGCGCTTCTCGGGTCGGTCGGGATTGGCGGGGAAGAGCAGATAGCGGCCGCCCGGGTCGAGCCCGAGCTCGCGCCGCGCCTGCTCACGCGGCAAGGGGCGGAAGCGGCCGAGGTCAGGGCCGCAGGGCAGGACTGCGGCGCCCGGGACGGCGGGGAGGCCGGGGCGGTCGTCCTCGGGCGCGAAGAGGCCGCGCGACACCGCCGCGACCAGCTCCGCGCGCCAGGCGAGACGTCGCGAGAGCGGGCCGACGAGCGGATGGCGGACGTCGGTTCCGTGGAAGGTGACGACCAGCGGCCGGGCCCCCGCGAGCAGCGCCGACCAGGCGGTGAGCCCGTAGTGGACGTGGACGAGGTCGAAGCTCTCGTGGCGCAACAGACGGCGCAGCCGTACCGCCGCCGGCAGGTAGTGGCGCGAGCCCCGGGGAAAGGAGAAGAGCTCGACCTCGACGCCGAGCCGCCGGATCTCCGCCACCTGGTCGAGCACCCAGCGGCCGCGTTGCGGCGCGCCCGCGTCGGGGACGAAGTTGGTGACGACGAGGACCCGCATCGGCCGCTGAGCGTATCCGCCGTCGTGGCGGGCAGCCGCTTGTCGCAGACATTTGACATTGCCGCCGCTGAATTGGCCCGTTTGGGTCTAGATCCGTTTGCCGCCGCAGCTCAGGCTCGGGCCAAATCCGAGCTGAAGGAGGCTTCGAATGATCTACGCGCTGATGGGCTACGCGCAGGCCGCACTCGAGTGGCGCCTGCGGACGATTCGCTCGCTGCTGGCCGGCGAGCGTGGGCAGGGAACGGTCGAGTACGTCGGCCTGATCCTGCTGGTCTCGCTGCTGATGGTGGGGATGGTCGCGGCGATGAAGGGATTCAACGGCAAGCAGGGCACCGAGCTGGCGGGGGTGATCGTCGACAAGATCAAGGAGGCGGTCGACAAAGTGTCGTTCAAATGAGGTCGGCGAGGGGCGGCGCGCGATGCTGCCGCCCCTCGCCGCTGCAGGCGTGAGAGACTCGCGCCATGCCTGCCTCACGTAGTTACGACAGGGCGCCCGCGGACATCAGGCCGGTCTCGATCGATCCCGGATTCGTCGAGACCGCCGACGGCTCGGCGCTGATCTCGGTCGGCAAAACGAGGGTGATCTGCACCGCGTCGGTGAACGAGAACGTCCCCAAGTGGATGAGCGGCCGCGGCAAGGGCTGGGTCACCGCCGAGTACTCGATGCTGCCCGCATCGACCGGCGATCGCAAGGCGCGCGACGTCTCGCGCGGCAAGCAGGACGGGCGCGGGGTCGAGATCCAGCGCTTGATCGGGCGTTCGCTGCGGGTGGTCGTCGACTTCCGGGCGCTGGGCGAACGCAGCGTCTACGTCGACTGCGACGTGCTGCAGGCCGACGGCGGCACCCGCTGCGCGGCGATCACCGGTGGCTACGTCGCGCTGCGCCTCGCCCTGCAGAAGCTGGTCGACGCGAAGAAGGTCGAGACGATGCCGCTGACCGGATCGATCGCGGCGGTCAGCGTCGGCATGGTCAACGGGCGGGCGCTCTGCGACCTCGACTACGGCGAGGACTCCAACGCCGAAGTCGACGCCAACGTGGTGATGACCGGCGACGGTGGGCTGGTCGAGGTGCAGGCGACGGCAGAGCGGACGCCGCTCTCGCGCGCCTCGCTGGACGAGCTGCTGGGCCTCGCCGAGATGGGCATCTCGAGGCTGCGCCAGGTCCAGGAGCGGGTAACGGGAACCGCAGAGCCGATTGATCTTCGCAACGGGCAATAAGCACAAGCTGCGCGAGATGCGCGAACTGCTGCCGGAGGTGGAGCTGGAGGGGCTGCCGACGGGGGTCGAGCTGCCGCCCGAGGACGGCGAGAGCTTCGCGGAGATCGCCCTCGACAAGGCCCGCGCCGCGTACCGGGCGACCGGACAGGCGACGATCGCCGACGATTCGGGCATCGGCGCCGTCGGGCTCGACGGTCGTCCCGGCATCTACTCGGCCCGCTACAGCGGCGAGGGCGCCACGGACGAGGAGAACCTGGAGAAGCTGCTGCGCGAGGTCGCCGCGGCGGGGGAGGAGCGCGGCGCCTACTACGTCTGCGCGCTGGCGCTGATCGAGCCCGATGGCGCCGAGCACGTCTTCGAGGCCCGCTGCGACGGACACTTGATCGAGCGGCCCCGCGGCGAGGGGGGCTTCGGCTACGACCCGGCCTTCGTCCCCGATGCGACCGGGCCCGACGACACCCGCACCTACTCCGAGATCAGCCAGGAGGAGAAGAACGAGATCAGCCACCGGGGTCGCGCCGCGCGGCTCCTGGCCCGGCACCTGAGCGCCGGCGGAGCTGCGCCGGCGGAGCGATGATCCGCAGCAAAAGCGGGGCGGCCGGGCTCTCGATCGCCTCCAACGCGCTGTTGATCGCGATCAAGCTCGCCGCCGGGGCGATCACCGGCTCGATCGCGATCGTCACCGAGGCGGTCCACTCGCTGATCGACCTCGTCGCCTCGGTCGTCGCCTTCGTCTCGGTGCGCAAGGCCGACGAGCCGGCCGACGCCGGCCACCCCTACGGCCACGAGAAGGTCGAGAGCCTGGCGGCGACGATCGAGGGGATGCTGATCCTGATCGGCGCCGGGATCATCGTCTTTGAGGCGACCCACCGGCTGGTCGTCGGCGCCGAGGTCGAACGGCTCGGCATCGGCATCGCCGTGATGGGCTTCTCGGTGCTGGCGAACCTCGCCGTCTCTACGGTCCTGGCGCGCCAGGCCAGGCTGCACGACTCGCCTGCGCTGGAAGGCGACGCGGCGCACCTGCGCACCGATGCGCTCACCTCGCTCGGCGTCCTCGTCGGGCTCGTCCTGGTCAAGATCACCGGCGTCGTAGCGCTCGACTCGGTCACCGCCCTGCTCGTCTCCGCCGCGATCGTCACCGCCGGGCTGCGCATCATCCGGCGCTCCTCGGGCGTGCTCGTCGACGAAGCCCTGCCCGCCGCGGAGATGGACCGGATCGAGGCGGCGATCGCCGCCGCGCGCACGCCCGAGGTCGCCGGCTACCACAAGCTGCGGGCGCGCCGGGCGGGCAGCCGCCGCTACATCGACCTGCACGTCCAGTACCGCTCCGGGACCAGCCTCGAGCGCGCGCACGAGCTCGCCCACCGGATGCGCGCCGAGATCGAGGCCGACATCCGCCACGCCGAGGTGCTGATCCACGTCGAGCCGGAGACCTCGGTTCGAGACCCCAGCCGCGAGCGCGACGGCCCGTTCAGGGCCGGCTAGGCCCCTACGGGCTCGGCAGGAGGTTGACTGCGGCGGCCAGGCCGACGGCGACGAGGGTGACGGTGTAGCCGGTGTAGCCGCTGATCGCGAAGAGGATCGCGGCGATCGCGCAAACGGCGACGACGGTGATCCACGAAGCTCGGGCCAGGGACACGGGACGGTATTTTGGCCGAGATGCCCGACGACGGCACAGCGGTGGAGGTTTCGGCCGAGGCGGCGGAGGGCGCGCTCGCCTACCTGACCGAGATGTCACCCGACCTGCGCGGCGCCGCGATCCTCGGCCCGAGGGGCGAGGTTCTCGCCGCGGCGGATCGGTTCTCCCGCTGGGAGGAGGACGCGGCGACGCTCTTCGCGGTCGCCGACCGCGCCGGCGAGGAGGCGGTCGAGCAGGTCCACATCGGCACCGAGCAGGGCGAGGTCTTCGCCCTTCGCCACGCCGGCCTCGCCGCCGTCGCGGTGACCGAGCGCTTCGCTCTCGCCTCGCTCACCTTCTTCGACATGCGCTCGGTGCTGCGCGATCTCGCCGGAGCGACGCCGCAGGCAACTTCTGACGGGTCAGAGCACGTAAGAAGTACGCAGCGGCGCGGGGGCGAGGCGGCCGATGCCTCCTAAGCCCCATCGCGTCCTGCTCGAGCGGGTCTCCGGCTATGCCGACGAGGCGGCCGCCTACATGCGCCGTCGCCGCGCCTCTCGCAAGCCCTTCGCCCGGCTCTACTACGCGGAGGGCCGGGCCGAGGACCACGCCAGCGACTCCTCGGCGAGCGGCGAGCTGTTCGTCGCCGCGGGGCGGCTGATCGAGGTCGCGGGCAAGCGGGAGAGGTCGTGAGCGGGCCCGCGCAGCTGCTCGACCCGGAGGTCGCCGAGCGCGTCCTCGCCCGTGCGCTTGCCCGCGGAGGCGAGTTCGCCGAGGTCTTCGCCGAACGGCGCGGCGGCTTCACGCTGGCGATCGACGAGTCGCGGATCGAGTCGGTCCAGTCGGGCGCCGAAGCGGGCGCCGGGGTGCGGGTGCTGAGCGGCGGCACGACCTATTTCGCCCACGTCGACGGCCTCGACCCCGCCGACCTCGAACGCGCCGCCGACGAGGCCGCCGCGGCGCTGCGCGCCGAGCGCGTCGAACCGCGGCCGCTGAGCTCCGAGGCGCCCAGCCCGCAGCCGATCGAGCGGCCGCCGGACGCGGTCGGGGCCGAGCGCAAGGCGGAGCTGTTGCGCGAGCTCGACCAGCGGGTTCGCGGGGCGGGCGGTGAGATCGCCCAGGCGACGGCCTCCTACGGCGAGTCCCGGCGCGAGGTCGCGATCGCCAACTCCGACGGCCTCTTCAGCGGCGACGACCGCACGCGGGTGCGGATCGGCGTCCAGGCGGTCGCCCGGCGCGGCGAGCGGGTCGAGACCGGCGCCGAGACGCTGGGCGCCGCGCGCGGCTTCGAGCTCTTCGAGGACGACCCGGCCTCGATCGCCGAGAGCGCCGCGCGCAAGGCCCTGACCCTGCTCGACGCCGGCCCGGCGCCGACCGGGACGATGCCGGTCGTGGTCGGCGGCGGCTTCGGCGGCGTCCTCTTCCACGAGATGACCGGGCACGGCCTCGAGGCCGACCACGTGCAGAAGGGCGCCAGCGTCTACGCCGGCAAGCTCGGCGAGAAGGTCGCCCAGCCGCTGCTGAGCGCCTACGACGACGGCCGCATGCCGGGCGAGTGGGGCAGCGACGCGATCGACGACGAGGGCGCGCCGACCCGCAAGACGCGGGTGATCGAGGACGGCCACCTCGTCGCCTTCCTGCACGACCGCCAGACCGCCGCCCGCGAAGGCGCCGCGCAGACCGGCAACGGCCGGCGGGAGAGCTTCCGCCACCTGCCGATCCCGCGCATGACCAACACCTACATCGCCCCCGGCGAGGCCACGCCGGAGGAGATCATCGGCGGAATCGGGAAGGGCTTCTACGCGGTCTCCTTCGCCGGCGGCCAGGTCGACCCGGCGACCGGCGACTTCGTCTTCGGCGTCAACGAGGGCTACCTGATCGAGGGCGGCAGGGTGACCCGTCCCTGTCGCGGCGCGACCCTGGTCGGCAACTGCCTCGACGCGCTGGCGGCGATCGACGCCGTCGGCGACGACTTCTGGATGAAGACCGGGATCTGCGGCAAGGGCGGTCAGAAAGTTCCCGTCGGGACCGGCCAGGGGCACGTGCGGATCGCGGCGATTACCGTCGGCGGGACGGAGGCGTGAACGACCTCGCCGCCGAGGCGGCCACGGCCGTCGAGCAGGCGCTCGAGGCCGGCGCCGGCGATGCCGAGGCCTACGCCAGCGAAGCCGAGAACCGCGAGGTCCGCGTCCACGGCGGGGAGGTCGAGAGCCTCACGGCGGCGACCCAGCGCGGGGTCGGGCTGCGGGTCTGGATCGGCGGCCGGGTCGGTTACGCCTACGGCACCGACCTATCCGTCGGGGGGCTGGGCGCGATCGCGAGGCGCGCCGTCGGAGCCGCCCGCGTCGCCGACGAAGACGAGTTCGCCGCAGCGCCGGCGGCGGCGGGAGAGGTGCGGGACCTGGCGGGGCTCAGCGACCCCTCGCGCGCCGAGTGCTCAGCGGCCGGGATCGCCGAGCTCGCCCTCTCGGTGGAGAGGGCCGCGCTCGCGGCGGACGCGAGGATCGCCGCGGTCGAGCAGGCCGTCTACTTCGACAGCGGCGAGCGGGTCGCGATCTTCGCCTCCGCCGGGGCGCGGGCCGAGTACGAGGCGACGAGCTGCTACGCCTATCTGCAGGCGCTCGCCGAGGGCGAGGACGGGCGCGAGACGGGGCTGGGGTTCGGCCTCGCCCGCGGGCCCGCCGGCCTCGACCCGAGCGCGATCGGCCGCGAGGGCGCCGAGCGCGCGGCGGAGATGATCGGTTCCTCCAAGCCGCCGTCGCGCCGCTGCCCGGTCGTCCTCGACCCGACCGTTGCCGCCAGCTTCGTCGGCCTGCTCGGCAACGCGATCGGCGCGGATTCGGTGCAGCGCGGCCGCTCGCCGCTGGCCGAGCGGCTCGGCGAGGAGGTCGCCTCGGCGGCGTTCGTCCTGCACGACGACGGCCTCGACCCACAGGGCTTCGCGACGGCGCCCGTCGATGCCGAGGGCACGCCACGGCGGCGCACGGCGCTGGTCGAGGACGGGCGCCTGCAGACGTTCCTCTACGACAGCTACACGGCACGGCGCGGCGGCGCCGAGCCGACCGGCAGCGCGGGCCGCTCCGGCTATCGCTCTCCGCCCGGCGTCTCGGCGTCCAACCTCGTGGTCGCGCCGGGCGCGACCGGCTTCGACGGGCTGCTCGGCGATGCCGGCGACGGCGTCTACGTCAACGACGTCGCCGGCCTGCACTCGGGCGTCAACCCGGTGACCGGCGTCTTCTCGGTCGGCGCCTCGGGCCGGGCGATCAGACAGGGGGAGCTGGCCGAGCCGCTGCGCGAGTTCACGATAGCCAGCGACCTGGTGGCGATGCTGAAAGCCGTGCGCGCCGCCGGGTCCGACCCCCGCTGGGTTCCCTTCGGGGGGTCGGTCAGCACGCCGCCGCTGCTGATCGGCGAGATGACCGTCAGCGGCTCGTGAGGGCCCCTGCCCGCGTAGGCACGGCCATTACGCCGAATGCGCTGTTAGATTGCCGCCGACCTCAACGACAGACGGAGGAGCTTCGACGTGACCAAGGCTGAGTTTTTGGACCAACTGGCAGCTGATGAGCGAGTGGGCAGCAAGAAAGCCGCAAGCGACGCGGTCGACGCTGTGCTCGACGCGATCACCGACACCCTGAGCGGCGGGGGCGAAGTCAGCTTCACCGGCTTCGGCAAATTCCACGTCGCCGAGCGCGGCCCGCGCCAGGGCGTCAATCCGCGCACCGGCGAGCGGATCACGATTCCCGGCGGCAAGGTGCCTCGCTTCTCCGCCGGTTCGGCACTGAAGGCCAAGGTCAAGGGCTGAGCTCCAGAGCACCCGCCAGAGCCCTCGCCGCCGCCGCTGTCATCTGCGGCTTCGTCGTCGTGATCGTCGTGATCGCGGCGACGCTCGGCGGCGGGGGTGGCGGGGGCGATTCCAACGGCAGCTCGAAACACCCGAGCCACGCCAAGTCGGGCCAGGGCCCGGCTCACACGCCGAAGTCCTACGTAGTGCAGAACGGCGACACGCTGAGCTCTATCGCCCACCAGACGGGCGTCCCCGTGGCCCGCATCCTCAGGCTGAACCCCGGGGTTGATCCCCAGATCCTGATCTCGGGCGAACGCCTGAAGCTGAAGTGAGCCGCAGCCGGCTGGTCGCTCTGTTCGGCTTGCTGCTTGTGGCCTTTTCGACCGCGGGTCCTGTCGCTGCAGGGGACCCACCTCCCCCTGCGGTAGCTAAAGCTTCCTCGGGGGAGGTCCCCCCTACAGCGCCACCCGCGGACGAGAAGTCTCCGCAGCTCGAAGCACGGGCATGGGCGCTGGTCGATGCTCGCAGCGGTGAAGTGATCGCATCGCATGCGATCACCCGCCATCTGTTGATCGCCAGCACTACCAAGCTGATGACGGCATGGGTGGCGTTGCACGAGCTGTCCCTTAGGAAGATCGTGCGCGCCGCGCCTTATGAAGCTGAATACGGGGAGTCGCTGTTGGGGCTGCGGCCGGGGCAGAGGGTCAGTGTGCGCGACCTGCTCTACGGGCTGATCCTGCGCAGCGGCAACGACGCGGCCTACAACCTGGCTCTCGCTGCGGCGGGGTCGGAGCGGCGGTTCGTCGGGCAGATGAATCGCTATGCGGCGGCGCTCGGGCTCTCCGACACCCACTACGCCAACCCGATCGGGCTCGACCAGCGGGGCAACTACTCCAGCGCCGGCGACCTGGTCGCGCTCACCCGGCGCCTGCTGGCGATCCCGGCCTTCGCCAGGATCGCCGACTCGCGCAGCGCCGAGTTGCGCAGCGTGCGCCCGCCGCGGCGAATCGAGTCGATCAACGAGCTGCTCGAGATGGCGCCCTGGGTCAACGGCGTCAAGACCGGCCATACCTTCGGCGCCAGGTACGTGCTGGTCGGCTCGGGCCGGCGCAAGGGGGTCGAGCTGATCGCCGCCGTGGTCGGTACCTGGACCGACGAAGAGCGCTTCGACGACACCCTGGACCTGCTCGACTACGGCTTCTCCCGGTACCGCAGGCGGGTGCCGATCCACGCCGGGCAGCCGCTCGCCCATCCGTCGATCCGCTACGCGGGGGGCGAGCTGCCGCTGCGCGCCGCGCGCAGCGTCGCGGTCGGCGTGCGGCGCGGTCAGCGACTGAGCGTCGCGGTGCGGGCGCCGCGCGAAGTCGAAGGGCCGATCCGACGCGGGGCGCGGCTGGGCGAGGCGATCGTCCGCGTCGACGGCCGGCGCGGCGCGGCGGTGCCGCTGCGCGCCGGCCGCGCCGTGGGCGAGGCGAGCGCCCTCGACAGGGTGCGCAGCTTCGTTGCAGGCAACTTCCTCTGGATCGTGCTGGCTCTGTCGGCGATACTGATCGTGGCAGCCACTTGGAGGCGCACCAGGCGATGATCCTCACCGTAACCCTCAACGCCGCGATCGATCGCACTGTCGCGGTGCCGAATTTCCGCCTCGGCCACCGCCATCGCGCGGTCGAGAGCCGCACGGTGGCCGGCGGCAAGGGGATCAACGTCGCGCGGGCGCTGCGCCTGCTCGGCCGTCCCGTGATCGGCACCGGCTTCGCCGGCGGACCGACCGGGACGCGGATGCTGGAGGAGCTGCGCCGCGAGGCGATCCTCACCGACTTCACCTGGATCGCCGGCGAGACGCGGATCAACATGGCGGTCGTCGACCCGACCTCCGGCGAGCAGACCGAGATCAACGAGCGTGGGCCGGCGGTCAGCCCCGAGGAGGTCGAGCGCTTCCTCGAGCGATTGCGCTACCTCGCCACCGGCGCGAGGCTCTGCGTCCTCGCCGGAACCCTGCCCCCGGGCGCCGGGCCCGAGCTATACGCGCGCCTGATCGAGGAGATGCGCGAGTGCGGGGTGAAGACGATCCTCGATTCCGAGGGCGAGTCGATGCTGGCCGGCATCCGGGCAGGCGCCTCGGTCGTCACGCCGAACGAACTGGAGGCCGAGGAGCTGGTCGGCCAGGAGTTCTCCGACCGCGAGGACTTCGTCCACGGCCTCTCCGAGCTGGTCCGGCTCGGCGCCGGCGAAGCCGCGATCACGCGGCCCGACGGCTGCGTCGCCGTGGTCGGCGAGGGAGCCGAGCGGCGGGTTCTCGAAGTGCGCACCAAGCCGCTCGATCCCGTCTCGACCGTCGGCTCGGGGGACGCCTTCCTGGCCGGTTACGTGGCTGCGCTTTACGACGGCCGCGAGGCGGCCCAGTGCCTCGCCTACGGGGTCGCCTGCGGGGCCGAGTCGACCCAGCACTTCGGCGCCGGCACGGTCGACCGGCGCCGGGTCGAGCGCCTGCTCGACGAGGTCGAGGTGCGCGACCTGGAGGTCCACGCGGAAGTGTAGGCTGGCTGTTCAACGCCACCACTTCCCTGGAGGATCGATTTGGAGATCGACATCGGTCGCGGCAAGAAGGGGAGGCGCGCCTACGGATTCGACGACATCGCGATCGTTCCGTCGCGCCGGACCCGCGATCCCGACGACATAGACATCAGCTGGACCCTTGGCCCGTACCGCTTCGAGCTGCCTCTCGTCGCCTCGGCGATGGACGGCGTGGTCAGTCCCGACACCGCCGTCCTCGTCAACCAGCTCGGCGGCCTCGGCGTGCTCAACCTGGAGGGGATCTGGACTCGCTTCGAGAACGCCGAGGAGCAGCTGGAGAAGGTCGCCGCCGCGCCCAAGCACGAGGCGACCAGGATCATGCAGGAGATCTACACCGAGCCGGTCAAGCCGGAGCTGATCGGCCAGCGGATCGCCGAGATCAAGGAGCGGGGCGCGGTCGCCTGCGGCTCGCTGACGCCGCAGAAGGTTCGCGAGCACTACGAGATCGCGGTCGAGGCCGGGATCGACATCCTCGTCATCCAGGGCACGGTGATCTCCGCCGAACACGTCTCGACCACGGTCGAGCCGCTCAACCTGAAGGAGTTCATCGCCGAAGTGCCGGTGCCGACCGTGGTCGGCGGCTGCGCCTCCTACTCGACCGGGCTGCACCTGATGCGGACCGGCGCGGTCGGCGTTCTCGTCGGGGTCGGCCCCGGCGCCGCCTGCACGACCCGCGGCGTGCTCGGCATCGGCGTGCCCCAGGCGACCGCGATCGCCGACGTGGCCGCCGCCCGCTCACAGCACATGCTGGAGACCGGCGAGTACGTCAACGTGATCGCCGACGGCGGCATGCGCACCGGCGGCGACGTCTCCAAGGCGATCGCCGTCGGCGCCGACTCGGTGATGGTCGGCTCGCCGCTGGCCCGCGCCAAGGAGGCGCCCGGTCGCGGCTTCCACTGGGGGATGGCGACCTTCCATCCCTCGCTGCCGCGCGGCACCCGCGTCTCGACCAAGCAGGACGGGACGATGGAGGAGATCCTGCTCGGCCCGGCCCAGGAGAACGACGGCACCTTCAACCTGATGGGGGCGCTGAAAACCTCGATGGCCACGACCGGCTACGAGGACATCCGCAGCTTCCAGCGGGCCGAGGTGATGGTCGCGCCGGCGTTGATGAGCGAGGGGAAGAAGCTGCAGACGGAGCAGGCGGTGGGCATGGGGTCCAACGGGCGGGCTGCGGTCTCGGCGGGGGTGGCTGTCTCCGATGACTGACGTCCCGGGCCAGCGGGTCCTGTCGGCCCAGGGGACCCACCGCCCCCTGCGGTCGCTAAAGCGTCCTCGGGGGCGGTCCCCCCTAGGCCGCCACCCGCTGGCAGGGGCGTGAGCGACGCACTGCTGAAAGCCCAGGCCGCCGAGTCGTCCGAGATGGCGCCCGACGGAGCTCATGCGATCGAGGAGGTGCTCGTCCTTGATTTCGGCGGGCAGTACTCGCAGCTCATCGCTCGACGCATCCGCGAATGCGGGGTGTTTGCGGAGCTGCTGCCGGCGACCACGCCGGCTGAGGCGATTCGCGAGCGGAAGCCGAGGGCGCTCGTGCTCTCCGGGGGGCCGGCTTCGGTGTATGAGCCGGGGGCGCCGGCGTTCCCGACCGAGCTGCTCGATCTGGGGATCCCGATGCTGGGGATCTGTTACGGGATGCAGGCGATGGTCCGGGCGCTGGGGGGGAAGGTCGAAGCGGCCGAGTCGGGGGAGTTCGGGCGGGCGGATCTGGTCTTGCGCAATGCGGGCGGGCGCCTCCTCGCCGGCCTGCCGGAGGAGCAGAGCTGCTGGATGAGCCACCGCGACGCGGTCTTCGAGCCGCCGCCGGGCTTCGCGGCGCTGGCCTCGACCCCGGCCTCGCCGGTCGCCGCCTGCGAGGCGCCGGAGCGCGGCTTCTACGGGATCCAGTTCCACCCCGAGGTCGTCCACACGCCCTACGGCACCGAGGTCCTGACCCGTTTCCTGCGCGAGATAGCCGGTTGCGAGGAGCAGTGGTCGGCGGAGTCGGTGATCGCCGAGCAGGTCGCGGCGATCCGCGCCCAGGTCGGCGAGGGCCGGGTGATCTGCGGCCTCTCCGGTGGGGTCGACTCCTCGGTCGCGGCGCTGCTCGTCCACAAGGCGATCGGCGAGCAGCTGACCTGCGTCTTCGTCGACCACGGCCTGATGCGGCTGAACGAGGCCGAGCAGGTGGTCGAGGCCTTCGGGCAGTTCGGCATCCCGCTGATCCACGTCGACGCCGAGCAGCGTTTTCTCGCGAAGCTGGCGGGGATCGACGACCCCGAGCGCAAGCGCAAGATCATCGGCGAGGAGTTCATCCGCGTTTTCGAGGAGGAGGCGGCGAAGCTCGAAGACGTCGCCTTCCTCGTCCAGGGGACCCTCTACTCGGACGTGATCGAGTCCGGCGGCAGCGACCATGCGGCGACGATCAAGTCCCACCACAACGTCGGCGGCCTGCCCGAGGACCTCGAGTTCGAGCTGGTCGAGCCGCTGCGCATGCTGTTCAAGGACGAGGTGCGAGCGGTCGGCGCCGAGCTGGGGCTGCCCGAGCGGATGGTCTGGCGCCAACCCTTCCCCGGGCCGGGCCTGGCGATCCGCATCGTCGGCGGCGAGGTCAACCGCGAGCGGCTCGACATCCTGCGCGCCGCCGACGCGATCCTGCAGGAGGAGATCCGCGCCGCCGAGCTCTACCGCCGGCTCTGGCAGTCCTTCTGCGTGCTGCCCGTCGTGCGCTCGGTGGGAGTGCAGGGGGACGGTCGCACCTACGCCTATCCGATCGTGATTCGCGCGGTCACCTCCGACGATGCGATGACCGCCGACTGGGCCCGCCTTCCATATGACCTGCTGGAGCGGGTCTCCAACCGGATCATCAACGAGATCGAAGACGTGAACCGGGTGGCGCTGGACATCTCCTCCAAGCCCCCCGCGACGATCGAGTGGGAGTAGCTCGCCCTCCTTCGCCGTCTCGATAGCGATTCTCAGCTTGGTGCAGGCGGCGCTCGTGGCGTTGCCAGGGGCGCGGCGGCTCGCCTGGCTCGAGGAGCTCCGCAGCCGCTGGTGGGCGCTGGTCCCCGCAGGCTCGATCGTCGTCGTGATCGGGATCGTCGCCTGGGAAGGCGAATCGGCGACGGCGCTCTCCTGGCTGGCGCTGGTCGCGGTGCCGCCCTTCGCGGCTCTCGCCCTCGGCTGGCTGGTGCACGGCTCGCGGCCCGAGTGGGCAGCCGCGATCGCGCCGCTCTTCGCGATCGCCTGGGCCACGCAGGGGTCGCTGCTCGGCGAGGCCGCGGCCACCGCGCTGACCGGGCTCGGCTGCGTCGGCCTCGGCTGGCTGCTCGTCTCGGTCGCGCCGGGCCGCTGGTTGAGCTGGGGGATCTACGCGATGGCCGCGGTCGACACCCTCTTCGTCGTCGCCGACCTGCTCCAGGGCCCCAACGCCGTGCTCACCGCCGCCGCCCCCAGCGGCCTGCCGCGCCTGCAGGCGATCCATTTCGGCGCGGCCCTGATGGGCTTCGGCGACTTCTTCATAGCCGCCACCCTGGGCTGCCTCCTGGCCATCTCAGCTCGTCGGCAGCTCCTCGGAGCGCTGCTCGTGGCAGTCCTAGGGCTGGCGTTCGATCTGCTCTTCTTCGCCGTCGACACGCTACCGGCCACGGTCCCGGTCGCCCTCGCCCTAGGCCTGCTCCAGTTACGGGACCGCCGCGTCTGAGACGCGGTTGGGTGACCCTCCCAAAACACTCAAGCGAGGCTCCTGCCGAGCGTTTTGGGAGGGTCACCCAACCGCGCTTACACCCCGGCGGCGCGGGTGATGACGAAGATCAGCGCGAAGCCGGACGCGGTCAGGCCTACTTTCCGCCAGGAGGCGTGGGCGTGGGCCTCGGGCAGCAGGTCGGTCGCGCCCATGTAGAGGAAGAAGCCGCTGTAGATGCAGAGGATGTAGCCGAGCGTCGTGTCGGGAACGCTGGCGAAGGAGCCGACGATCGCCCCGAAGAGGGGCGCGATCGCGTCGATCCGCAGCCACTTCGCCGCCTGCTTGCGATCACCGGATTGACTCAGGACGAAGCTGACGGTGTTGAGGCCGTCGGCGAAGTCGTGGCTGATCACGGCGATGAAGACGAGGAAACCGGTCGTCGAGTCGAGGCCGAAGGCGAGGCCGATGCCGAGGCCGTCGATGAAGCTGTGGATCGAGAGCCCGAGGGCGCCGAGGACGCCGACGTGATGATGCGCCCTTGCCTCGTCGGGGTTGTCCCGGTGGTGCAGGACGAGCGCCCGCTCGGCGAAGAAGAAGGCGAGGAAGCCGACGGCGACCAGAGCGGTGGCCTTCTGCGCGTCGCCGACGTTGTCGATCCCCTCCGGGAGCACGTCGAACAGGGCGACCGCGACGACCACGCCGCCGGTCAGCGCGATCACCGTCGGCAGCGTGTGCGAGAGGCGCAGCGCGACCCTGCCTCCGATCAGCGTCGCGAGCACGGTGAGGCCGGCCAGGGGTATGGCTACCGCGGGCATTTCGCGCTCAGGCCGCCGTCTTGCAGTCCGGGCAGCGGCCGCGCAGGACGACGTCGTGGGCTGCGACCTCGAAGTCGGCGGCACGGCTGACCGCCTCGATCGCCCGCTCCAGGGAGCGGTCGGAGAAGGGGGCGAGCCGGCCGCACTGCTCGCAGACCAGGTGGTGATGGTGCTCGCCCCCGTCGACCCGCTCGTAGCCCGCCGCATCGCCGCCGATCTCGACCCGCTGGACGAGGCGCAGCTGTTCGAGCTGGTCCAGCGTGCGATAGACGCTGGCGCGCCCGACCGAGTCGAGCCGGCTATCGATCTCCAATGCGGTGACGGCGCAGGGCTCGGCTGCCAGCAGCTCGATCACCTCGCGCCGCGCCGCGCCGCTGCGATAGCCCGCCTCGTCGAGGCGGTGGACTGCTGTCTCTGCCCAGCTCACGGCCGAGACGGTATCAGAGAATGAGACTCGTTATCAGAAACGCAAAGCTCAGCCGGACGCGTCCCGCTGCTGCAGGACCCCGGGCGCGCAAACTCGGCCCCGGCGGCTATCATCCCGGAGCCGCTGGGGCCTCCCCGCGGCTTTTCTCTGATGAAGACCTACGTCGCCAAACCCACCGATCGCCAGCGCGACTGGCTGGTAGTCGACGCCGAGGGCCAGACCCTGGGCCGCCTGGCGACGCGAATCGCGGATGCCCTGCGCGGCAAGCGCAAGCCCGAGTACACGCCGCACGTCGACACCGGCGACTTCGTCGTCGTCGTCAACGCCGAGAAGATCCGCGTGACCGGGAACAAGATGGAGCAGAAGCGCTACTGGCGCCACTCCGGCTATCCGGGCGGGATCAAGTCCCGCAGCCTCGCCGAGATGCTCGACCGCCGCCCCGAGGAGGTGATCCGCAAGGCGGTGAAGGGGATGCTTCCCCGCAACCGCCTGGCTCGCAAGCAGCTGACCAAGCTCAAGGTCTACGCCGGCCCGGATCACCCGCACGCGGCGCAGAAACCACAGCCGATGGAGATCAAGTGATGGCAGACGAGCCGCAGGACAAAGAGACTTCGGAGTCGCAGGAGGAGCAGCCTCAGGACAAAGAGGCTTCGGAGTCGCAGGAGACTCCGCCTCAGGACGAGGCGTCGCAGGACGCGGGTCCTGTCGGCGCAGGGGACCCACCTCCCCCTGCGGTAGCTGAAGCTTCCTCGGGGGAGGTCCCCCCTGCGTCGCCACCCGCGTCAGAGACGCTGGAGGCTGACGCCGAGGGTTCGGAGCCTGCCAAAGAGTCCGCTGAGCCTCCTGTCGCTGAGCAGGAGGAGGAGCCCGCGGTCGAGGAGGCTCCCGCTGTCGAGAAGAAGAAAGACGTCATTCCCGGCGCCGATCTGGAGCCGATTGCGGTCGAGACGGATGAGCGGCCGTTGAGCGCCGAGGAGCAGGCGCGGCGCGAAGCCGAGGAGGAGGAGCGGCGGGCGCGCGAAGCGGCGCTCGCCGGAGACTCCGAGGAGGAGGAGCAGGCGGCGAGCCGCGCTCCGGCCAAGATCGAGGGCGACTCGCGCTACCTGGCGACCGGCAAACGGAAGAACGCGATCGCTCGCGTCACGCTGCTGCCCGGCAGCGGCTCCTTCCAGATCAACGGCCGTCCGATCGAGGAGTTCTTCCCCCGCCCGCTGCATCAGACCACCGCTCGCCAGCCCCTGGCCACCACCGGCTACGAGGGCAGCGTCGACGTTCGGGTCAGGGTCCACGGCGGCGGCGTCAGCGGCCAGGCCGGCGCGGTCCGGCACGGGATCGCGCGGGCGTTGACCGAGGTAGACCCCGAGCTGCGCGGCGAGCTCAAGCGACGCGGCTTCCTCACCCGCGACGCGCGCGCCAAGGAGCGCCGTAAGGCGGGGTTGAAGAAGGCGCGCAAGCGGCCGCAGTTCTCCAAGCGCTGACGGGGCCGGCTTGACTTCGGAGCGCAAGCTCTTCGGAACCGACGGGGTCCGAGGGGAGGCTGGGACGTTCCTCACGGCCGAGTTGGCGCTTGCCCTCGGCCGCGCGGCAACCGAGTCGCTGGAGGCGACCCGGCCGCAGGTGCTGATCGTGCGCGACACGCGCGAGTCGGGGCCGATGCTCGAAGCTGCCCTCGCCGCCGGGATCGCAGAGGCCGGGGGGGACGCGTTGCTCGGCGGGGTCCTGCCGACTCCGGCCGCCGCCGTGCTGGTGCGCAAACTCGGCCTCGACCTCGCGGCCGTCGTCTCCGCCTCCCACAACCCCTACCGCGACAACGGGATCAAGTTCTTCGCCGCCAACGGCAGCAAGCTCCCCGACGCGGCCGAGGCCGGTATCGAGGCATTGCTCGACGGGCCCCCCGGCGAGCGCGGTAGAGCTTTGGATCGCATGGCGGACCAAAGCTCTACGGCGGCGGGTGGATTCGGGCGGGTGCGCGAGCTGAGCGGTGGCGAAGAGGACTACCTGCGCGCCCTAGAGAGCGCTTTCCCGCTCGACCTCAGGGGGGTGAAGGTCGCGCTCGACTGCGCCAACGGGGCGACGCACCGGGTGGCCCCGGCGATCTTCGAGCGGCTGGGCGCCGAGGTCGATGCGATTGCGACCGAGCCCGACGGGCGCAACATCAACGACGGCTGCGGGTCGACCCACCTGGGCAATCTGGCCGAACGCGTCGCCTCTTCGGATGCAGGCATCGGCTTCGCCTTCGACGGGGACGGGGACCGGGTGCTGGCCGTCGACGGCAGCGGGCGCGCCCACGACGGCGACGAGCTGATCGCCCTGCTGGCCCGCGGCCAGGCGGCGCGCGGCGAGCTCGCCGGTGGCGTGGCAGTGACGGTGATGAGCAACTACGGCTTCCACCGGGCGATGGAGGACGCCGGGATCGAGGTCGCCGTGACCAAGGTCGGCGACCGCTACGTGCTCGACGAGCTGCGCGAGCGCGAGTGGGCGCTGGGGGGAGAGCAGTCCGGTCACATCATCGACATGCGCTTCGCCGCGACCGGCGACGGGATCGCCGCGGCGCTGATGACGATGCGCGAGCTCGGCGATCGCGATCTCGCCGCGGTCGAGGCGATGGAGAAGCTGCCCCAGACGCTGGTCAACGTCGAGGTCGCCGACCGCGACGCGATCGCGGGTGCGACCGCGGTGTGGGAGGCGGTCGAGCGCGAGGGCGGCGAGCTCGAGGGACGCGGCCGGGTCCTCCTGCGACCCTCCGGCACCGAGCCGCTCGTGCGCGTGATGGCCGAGGCCCCGACCGTCGAGGAGGCGGACGCGGTCTGCAAGCGCCTTGCCGAGCTGGTGCGCGAAGAGCTGGGTTGAAGCACCCCCCGTCTACGCTTACAGCCTTCTATGTGCGGAATCGTCGGATATGTCGGGGGAAGCCCCTGTCGCGACATCCTCGTCGCCGGCCTGGAAAAGCTCGAATACCGCGGCTATGACTCGGCCGGGGTCTCGGTGATCGAGGACGGCCAGGTCGCGAGCGTGCGCGCGGTCGGCAACCTCGCCAACCTGCGGGCGGCGATCGAGGAGCAGGCCGAAGGTGGCGGAATCGCGGTCGCGACCTCGCCGGCCCGGACCGGCATAGCCCACACGCGCTGGGCGACCCATGGCCGTGTCACCGAGCAGAACGCGCATCCCCACAGCGACACCTCCGACCGCGTCCACATCGTGCTCAACGGCATCGTCGAGAACCACGCCAAGCTGCGCGAGCGGCTCGAGTCCGAGGGGCACGAGTTCAGCTCCGAAACCGACGCCGAGGTCGTCGCCCACCTGATCTCCAGCCATTACGACGGCGATCTGGCCGCGGCGGTACGGGCCGCCTTCGCCGAGCTGCGCGGCCACTACGCCTTCGTCGCCATGCACGCCGAGCAGCCCGACCTGCTCGTCGGCGCGCGCAAGGAGTGTCCGCTGGTGGCGGGAGTGGGCGAGGGGGAGAGCTTCCTCGCATCCGCGATCCCGGCCTTCCTCGCCGAGACGCGCCTCGCGCTGGCGATCGAAAACGACGAGGTGGTGACGATCGACGCCGCCGGTGTGACGATCACCGACGCGCAGGGCGAGCCGGTCGAGCGCGAGCCCGAGGAGGTCGACTGGGACGAGGCCGCCGCCGAGAAGGCGGGCTATGAGACCTTCATGCTGAAGGAGATTCACGAACAGGCGGACGCGGTCGCCGAAACGATCGCCGACCGGCTGCCCGGCGACGACGGCGTCGACCTCTCCGAGGTCGAGCTCGAGGACGACTACCTGCGCGACCTGAAGCGGATCGTGATCGTCGCCTGCGGCACCTCCTACCACGCCGGGCTGGTCGGTCGCTATGCGATCGAGGAATGGGCGCGGGTGCCGGTCGAAATGGACATCGCCTCCGAGTACCGCTACCGCAACCCCGTCGTCGGCGCGGGCGACCTGGTGATCGGCATCACCCAGTCGGGTGAGACCGCCGACACGCTCGCGGCGATGCGCCTCGCGCGGGAGCACGGCGCGAAGGTGCTGGCGATCACCAACATCATGGGCAGCCAGGCGACCCGCGATTCCGACGCGGTCCTCTACACCCGCAGCGGCATGGAGATCAGCGTCGCCGCGACCAAGACCTTCGTCGCCCAGGTCGCGGCGATGTACCTGCTGGGGCTGCGCCTCGCCGAGCTGCGCGGGACGCTCGAACCGGAGCGGCTGGGTGAGCTGGTCGCCGAGCTGAAGTCGTTGCCCTCGAAGGTCGAGTCGACCCTCTCCGGCTGCGAGGAGCGGGTGCGCGCGATCTCGGCCAGCCACGGCGAGGAGGGCTTCTTCCTCTACCTCGGTCGCCACATCGGCCTGCCCGTCTGCCTCGAGGGGGCGCTGAAGCTGAAGGAGATCTCCTACATCCCGACCGACGCCTACGCGGCGGGCGAGATGAAGCACGGCCCGATCGCCCTGCTCGACGAGTCGACCCCGGTCGTCTGCGTGGCGACGGACAGCCCGATCCTCGACAAGGTGCTCTCCAACGTCGAAGAGGTGCGGGCGCGCGGCGCGCATACGATCGCGATCGTCACCGAGGGCGACGAGCGCGCCGGCGCCGTCGCCGAGCAGACGATCGAGGTCGCCCGGAGCGACTGGATCCTGCAGCCGATCCTGGCGATCCTGCCGCTGCAGCTGCTCGCCTACGACATCGCCCGTTCGCGCGGTCTCAACGTCGACCAGCCCCGCAATCTGGCCAAGACGGTTACGGTCGAGTAACGGCACCGCTAGGATGCCGGGCCGCATGAAGTCTCGTCTCCTCATCGCGGCGCTTGCCGCTGCCGCCATCGCCGCTCTCGCCGGTTGCGGGAGCGGTTCCTCGGGCGCTGACGTCGCGTCCCTGGCTCCCCCCGGGGCGCCGGTCTTCGTCGAAGGCGACCTGCGGCCCGAAGGGGAACTGAAGGCCAACGTCGACGCGATCGCGAAGCAGGTCGCGGGCGTCGACAACCTGGGCGAACTCATCGTCGAAGAACTGGAGAGCTCGGCCGCGGGCGAAGGCGAATCGCTCGACTTCGAAAAGGAAGTCGAACCGTGGCTGGGCGATCGCGGCGGCGTCTTCTTCGAGCAGCTCGAAGAAGGGGACGAATTCAGCGGCACCGGCGTCCTGGTCGAATCGACCGACACCGGGGCGACGCAGGAATTCATCGACGAGCGGGTCAAGCAGAGCAGCGATACCTACCGCTCGGGCAGCTACGAAGGCGTCGACTTCGAGCTCGGCGGCTCCGAAGGGCACGCGATCGGCGTCGTCGGCGACTTCCTCGTGATCGCCGAAGACGAAAAGGTCTTCACGGAAGTCGTCGACGCCTCCGACGGCGAATCCCTCGGCGACGAAGATGCCTTCACGAAGGCGATCTCGGCCGCCTCGGACGGCAGCCTCGCCGACGTCTACGTCGACGTCGGCAAGCTGATCGACCAGGGCGGCGGTCAGATCGACCCGACGGCGCGCCAGGTCCTCCAGAACGCCGGGATCGACCCGAGCGAAGCGACGGCGGTGGCGAGCATCGTGCCCGGCTCCGAACAGATCGCGGTCGAGCTGAGCAGCGACCTGGCCGGCCAGGAAGCGCCGACCGGGGACGCATCGCAGCTGTTGGGAGAACTGCCCGCCGAAGCCTTCGCCGGCTTCGCCGTCTCCGGCTTCGGCAAGCAGCTCGAGCAGGCGATCGACAGCCTCGACGCGGAAGGCGTCCCGGGCACGATCCCGCCGCACCAGCTGAAGAAGGGCCTGAAGGAACTCGGCATCGACCTGGAAGGCCTCGCGGGCTCCGTGCAGGACGCGGGCGTGTTCGCGACGGGCGCGAGCAAGAGCACCCTCGGCGGCGCCCTGGTGCTGAGCACGAAGGGCTCCGAGGCGACCAAGGCGATCGCCAACCTCGGCCTGCTGCTGCGCCACGTCCACGTCGCCGGCGTCACGGCGCTGAACGGCAAGTACAGCGGCTTCTCGGTGCGCAGCGACGAACTCGGCGAAAAGCCGCTCGTCGTCGCGGCGAAAGAGGGCAGGGTCGCGATCGGCTACGGCCTGGCGCCGACCGTGGCGGGCCTGACCAGCGGCTCGGGCAACGGCAGGACGCTCTCCGACGACCCCGCCTACAGCGACGCCGTCGCCTCGCTCGGCGACACGCCGATCGGCGGCTTCGCCGACGGCCCGGCCGCGCTGCACCTGGCCGACGCGCTGGTCCCCAACTCCGAAGAAGGCTTCGAGAAGGCGAAGAAGTACCTGAAGAGCATCCGCTTCCTCGCCCTCGGCAGCGCCTCCCAGGGCGACCTGGCCACGGCCAGGCTGATCGTCGGCCTGAAGTAGCCCTCAGGTCAAGCTGAGCTGGCGGCGCTCGCGGACTACCCGGAAGGGATCGTCCGTCTCGCGTGGCGGCCGCTTCGCGCGAATCGCCTCGCGTAGAGCTTTCGGTTCGTCGCCGGCGAGGTAGTAACGGGCACGCCGCTCGCCGACGGCGCGAAGCAGGCCGGCGTCGACCATGCTCTTCAGGTCGCGAGACGCGCTCTGGTCGCTGATCTCCTCTCCCGTCATCGCCAGGCCGGCGCTCTGATAGCTGCCGCGCCTGATTCGCAGTCCGTAGGCCGTGTCGATGAGCGCCGCGGCGCAACGCTCGGACAGTTCGTTTTTTTCGACAAGCTCGACGCAGCCGTTCCAGAGCTCCTCGGCCTCGACCCGGCGTCGCTGAAGAGTTCTGATCTGGAGAAAGTGGGCGCCCAGGCAGAAGCGAATCCACGGACGGGCGTCCCGATCCGGATGCCAGGAGCCGGCCCCGACTTCGCCGAGCACGTCGTAATAGGTCTGCGTGTTGCGTCCGAGGAACTCCTCGATGCTCGAGAAGACGGGTGCAAGCACCCTGTCTCTGGCAAGGACCAGCGTCTGCAGGCACCGCGCCATCCGACCGTTTCCGTCGCAGCGGTGCCGTGACTGCGCGGTCGTAAGTGAAGGCGTCGCGCGCGCCCCCGTGTACACGTAGGCTGTGCGGCGTGGAGCCTTGGCTCGATCCGCTGTACGACGCCGAGAAGATGCGGGCTGTGGATTCCTGGGCGATCGAGGACCGGGGGGTTCCCTCGCTGGAGCTGATGGAGGCTGCGGGACGGGCTGTCGCCGAGGCCGTTGGAGAGCTGGCGCCTGAGGGGCCGGTGCGTGTCCTCTGCGGCAAGGGGAACAACGCCGGCGACGGGCTGGTCGCGGCGCGCTACCTGGCCGAGGCGGGCTTCGAGGTCGAGACGCTCCTGCTCTGGCCGGCGGAGGACCTGAGCGGCGACGCGGCGGCGAACCTGGGACGCGTCGAGGCCGAGCGCGTCAGCGAGAACCTCGACAGGCGCCTGGAAGGCTCCGGGGCGGTCGTCGACGCGATCTTCGGCACCGGCTTCGAAGGCGAGCCGCGCGAGCCGGCGCTTGGGGCGATCGAGGCGGTGAATGCCTGCGGCGCCCCGGTCGTCGCCTGCGACGTCGCCTCCGGGGTCGACGCCTCCAGCGGCGAGGTCGCGGGTGCGGCGGTCGAAGCCGACGTCACCGTCAGCTTCCACGCCGCCAAGCTCGGTCATCGCGTCGCGCCGGGCAAGTGGTGCACGGGGGAGCTGCGGGTGGCGCCGATCGGCATCCCCCGCGGCGCGCCCGTGCAGCCCGCGGCCGGCACGATCGACGAAGCCGTGCTCGACCTGGCGCCGCGGCGGGGGGCGCGATCGAGCAAGTTCAGCTCTGGGCAGGTGACGATCGCAGGCGGCTCGCGCGGCCTGACCGGCGCGGTGCAGATGTCCTCCCGAGCGGCGATCCGGGCCGGGGCGGGCTACGCGACGGTGGCCGTGCCCGCCGACCTCGAGCCGATCTTCGAGCAGGGCCAGCCGGAGGTGATGTCGGTCGGCTGTCCTGGCGGGGACGGCTGCCTTGCGCCCGCCTCGGCCAAGCCCCTGCTGCGTGCCTTCGAGCGCGCCGCGGCGGGGGTCTTCGGCCCCGGGCTCGGCCGCGATCCCGGCTCGATCGAGCTGGCCCGCGAGGTCGTCCCTCGGATAGAGGCGCCGTTGGTGCTCGACGCCGACGGCCTCAACGCCTTTGCCGGGCAGCTCGGCTCGATCGCGGCGCGCGGGGCGCCGACGGTGCTGACGCCCCACGCCGGCGAGCTCGGGCGCCTGCTCGGCCGCAGCTCGGAAGAGGTCGCGGCGCATCGCCTGGAGGCCGCGAGTGAGGCCGCCCGCGCGGCCGGCGCCGTGGTCGTGCTCAAGGGCGACGACACGATCGTCACCGACGGCGAGCTGGTCGCCGTCAACGCGCTGTCCGCGCCCGGGCTCGCCACTGCCGGCACCGGCGACGTGCTCTCGGGGATCGCCGCGGCGATGCTCGCCCGCGGGCTCGAGCCGTTTGCTGCGGCCTGCGCGGCGGTCCTCGCACACGCCCGCGCCGGCCGCGACGCGGCGGCCCGGATCGGCGCCGCCGAGTCGGTGATCGCCACCGACGTGATCGAGTCGATTCCGGTGGGTTTGAAAGCGCCGTAGCCCACCGCTGGGGACTTTGTACGTGCTATAGCGCGTACAAGTCGCACAACGCTGGGTCTGGCCGGTCGAATAACCTCGCGCCTGCGATGAAGACCGCCGCTGAGATCATGGACAGCGCCGTGCCGAGCGTCTCGCCCGACGCCGAGGCCCGCAGCGCGATCGAATTGCTCGCCTCGACCGACAAGGGCGCGATCCCGGTCGTCGACGAGGACCGCAAGGTGGTCGGCATCGTCAGCGAGTCCGACCTCGTGCTCAGCGAAGAGGAGTCCGACCTCCATCTGCCGCACTACCTCAACATCATGGGCGGGATCGTCTTCGTCGGCTCGATGAAGGGCTTCGAGAAGCGCCTCGACAAGGCCTTCGCGACCAAGGTCTCCGAGCTGATGACGGCCGACCCGGTGACGGTCAACGACTACGCCAGCGCCGAGACGGTGGCGCGGCGGATCGCCGACGAGCACCACAATCACCTCCCCGTGGTCGACGAGGAGGGTCGCCTCGCCGGAATGGTCACGCGGGCCGACGCGCTGGCCGCGCTCGTCGAGGGGTAGAGCGTGATGCGGGCGGTTGCCCGGATCGAGCTCGGCGCCGTGCGCGACAACTGCGCCCGGCTGAAGGCCGAGCTGGATGCCGCGGAGCTGTGCGCCGTGGTCAAGGCCGACGGTTACGGCCACGGTGACGTGGCCTGCGCCGAAGCCGCTCTGGCGGGGGGTGCGACCCGCCTCGCCGTTGCGACGGCCGCCGAGGCGGAGCGGATCGGGCGGCGCTTCGCCCACGTGCCGCTGCTGACGATGGGGGCGCTGAGCGTCGAGGAGCTCGATACCGCGCTCGAGGCCGGCTCGGAGGTGTCCGTCTGGCGGCGCGGCTTCCTCGACCTGCTCGCCGAGCGCGCCCGGGCGCACGGCCGCCCGGCCCGCGTCCACGTCAAGTACGACAGCGGCATGGGCCGCCTCGGCAACCCGGATCCCGAGGAGGTGCTGGACCTGCTCCGCGCCTGTTCCCACAGTCCCGACCTGGAGCCCGCCGGGGTCTGGACCCACTTCGCCACCGCGGACGAACCGCGCTCTGACGACGGCTTCTTCGACGAGCAGCTCGACCGCTTCTCGGCTGTGGCCGACGCGGCGCGCGGCGCGGTCCCCGGCATCGTCGTCCACGCCGCCAACAGCGCCGCGGTCTTTCGCGACCGCCGCGCCCACTTCGACATGGCGCGCTGCGGAGTCGCCGTCTACGGGCTCGACCCGTTTCAGGGCGACCCGGCCGCGCGCGGCCTGCGCCCGGCGCTCTCGCTGCGCTCCTACGTCGCCGACGTGAAGCCCTTCGCGCCCGGCGACAGCGCCGGCTATGGCCGCAGCTGGCGGGCCGAGCGCGGGACCTGCGTCGGCGTGCTGCCGCTCGGCTACGGCGACGGCGTCCGTCGCGGCCTCTCCAACGAGGCCGAGGTGCTGATCGACGGGCGCCGCTTCCCGCTCGTCGGCACGGTCTCGATGGACAACGTCACCGTCGACCTCGGCCCGGACACCGACGTCCGGCCCGGGGCGGAGGCGGTGCTGATCGGTTCCCAGGACGGCGAGACGATTCTCGCCGAGGATCTCGCCCGCAGGCTCGGGACGATCAACTACGAGGTCACCTGCGGCATCTCGGCCCGCGTCCCCAGGGTGGGGGAGTGAGCCTCGCCGAGCGCCTCGAGGCCTCCTCGCTGATCGGCCTGGCCCGGCGGGCGCTGAGCGCCGAGGACGAGGTATGGATCGCGGGGGGAGCCGTGCGCGACGCGGCGATGGGACGCGAGGTCACGGACCTCGACCTGGCGGTCGGCGGCGATCCGCGGCAGGTGGCGAAGCGGATCGCCGAGGCGGGCGACGGGCACGCCTTCGAGCTCTCGGCCGAGTTCGCCACCTGGCGCGCCGTCGCCCGCGACCGCTCCTGGCAGGTGGACGCGACCGCGCTGCGCGGTGAGACGATCGAGCTCGACCTCGCCGCTCGCGACTTCACCCTCGGCGCCGTCGCCGTCCCGCTCGCGGGGGGTGAGCCGATCGATCCCTTCGGCGGCATCCGCGACCTGGAGCGGCGCCTCCTTCGCGTCGTCGCGGAGTCCGGCTTCCGCGACGATCCACTGCGGCTGCTGCGCGCCGCCCGCCTCGCCGCCGACCTCGAGCTGCAGGTCGACGCCGAGACGGCGGCGCTGGCCCGTTCGCAGGCATCGCTCGCCGCCGAGCCGGCCGGAGAGCGCCAGCTCGCCGAGCTGCGCCGCCTGCTCGGCGGGCCGGACCCGCTGCGCGGCCTCGCCCTGCTCGACGAGCTCGGCCTGACCGCCGTCGTCCTGCCCGAGGTCGAGGCGCTGCGCGGGGTCGAGCAGGGACCCAACCATCACCTCGACGTGCATGGCCACACCCTTGCCGTGCTCGCGCGGACGCTCGAGGTCGAGCGCGACCTCGAGCGCTTCGCCGGCGAGCGGGCGGCCGAGACGCGCGCCCTGCTCGCCGAGCCGCTCGCCGACGAGATGAGCCACGGCACCGCGCTGCGCTTCGGCGCCCTCTTCCACGACATCGCCAAGCCGATGACGAAGGGCGACCGCAACGGCTACGTGACCTTCATCGGCCACGACAGCGTCGGCGCCGAGGTGATCGGCGAGATCTGCCGCCGCTTGCGCGCCAGCGCGAGGCTGACCCGCCACCTGCAGGCGCTCGCCCTGCACCACCTGCGCCTCGGCTTCCTCGTCCATGAGGCGCCCCTGCCGCCGCGGCGGATCCACGAGTACCTGCGCACCACCGAGCCGGTCGCCGCCGACGTCACCCTGCTCACCGTCGCCGACCGGCTCTCCGCCCGCGGCGCTGGCCCGCTTGCGACCGAGGAGGCGATCGAGGCCCATCTCGAGCTCGCCCGGCAGATGCTGGCGGCCGCGCTCGACTGGCGTCGCGACGGGCCCCCGCAGCCGTTGCTGCGCGGCGACGAGCTCGCGGTGGAGCTGGGGATCGAGCCCGGGCCCGAGCTCGGCGACCTGCTGGTCGAGCTCGAGGCGGCCCAGTATGCGGGGGAGGTCGTAGACCGGCAGGCCGCAATCGAACACCTACGTCGAAAAAGGTGAGGCGGAGCGCCGAGCGAGCAAGCATCCATATCTGATTCTCTGCGCAGCGAGCGAGGCGCGACTGTTGCCTCTCAGGTACGCTCCCCGCCGCATGGCCAAAGAGGAGAAGATCGAGATGGAGGGCGAGATCACCGAGGCCCTCCCCAACACGATGTTCCGTGTCAAGCTCGACAACGACCACGAGGTCCTCGGCCACATCTCGGGCAAGATGCGCCGCCACTACATCCGCATCCTGCCCGGCGACCGCGTCAAGATCGAGCTCTCCCCCTATGACTTGGATAGGGGCCGAATTACCTACCGCTACAAATAGCTCGCAAGCGCTGCTTGGTTTTCGCGCCCGCCTAGGAACTCGCAGATGAGCGCTGACCAGGCGAAGTCCTTTGCCCCTAGCCCTTTCCCCGTACGCGGGTCGTAGTACTCGCGCAGGCCTTCTCGCTCCACTGCGCCGATCAGCCCGTTGGCCATCCGCTCCGCGGCGTCGTCGTAGCCGAGGCGGCGCAGGCCGAGCCAGCAGAGCCAGGCGGCGTTGACCCAGGTCGGGCCGCGCCAGTAGCGGCGGATCGGGCCGCGGCCGCCGTCGGGCTCGTAGCTCGGCTCGCAGGCGGCGACCGACGGGGGCGCGACCGGGGTGAGGAACTCGCGTGCGTTCAGCAGGTGCTCCTCGATCAGGCGGCGGCCGATCTCCTCCGGCAGGTCGGGCAGGGCGAGCGGGGCCAAGGCCGCGATCGTCGCGACGGCCGGGCGCGCCCCGCCCGGCTGGGCCTCGTCGAGGAAGAGGCCGCGGCGCTCGTCCCAGAGCCGCTTGACCAGCGCCGGCGTGGCCGAGGGACGTCCGAGCGCCTGCAGCGAGAGCGACCAGAAGGTGTTGACCAGGACCTCGCAGAGGACCGGGCCGCCCTCGTCACGGACCCGGCGGGCGTCGAACCCACGGCGCCGGTTGGCGGCGACGAGCAGGGGAAAGCCGAGACGGCCGTTGGCGCGCCGGCCCCAGACCGGATCGAACTTGGGCGAGGCGTCGAGGCCCGACTCGTCTGGTTGGACGATCCAGAGCAGGCCGTCGCCGTCGAGATCGCGGTTGTGCGCGAGCCAGTCCATCTGCGCCCCGATCCGCGGCTCCCGCGCCGGGTCGCCGACCGCGATCCGCCAGGCCCAGGCCAGCAGCGGCGGCTGGATCGTCTCGGTCTGCAACGAGCGGCGAGAGGCGACGTTGTAGAAGGGGTAACGGGCGAGCGAGACCGGTCGGTCCCAGAAGATCGTGTGGCCGATGAAGCCGCCTGGGCGCTGCGCAGCGAGCAGGCTCTCCAGCTCGGCCCGCGCGCGCTCGGGCTCGAAGCGTCGCCAGGCGATCGCCGCGAAGCAGGAGTCCCAGTACCACTGCCAGGGATAGCGCCCCGGGCTCGGCTGCGTGTAGGCGAAGCAGCGGCCGTCGCGCTCGCCCTCCAACCAGTTCGCGCGCAGCACCCGCTCTGCGATCTGGGAGGCGCTCACGCTCCGGTGCGGCGCATCTCGCGCAGGGCGAGCGCGCCGAGGACGGCGAGCAGGCCGGCCAGGGCGAGGATGCCGGGCCAGGTATCGGCCCAGCTGACGCCGCCGACGAAGCCTTGGCGCGCGGCTTCGATCACCTGGGTGACGGGGTTGACGCGGGCGATCTTCTCCAGCCATCCCTGCAGCAGCGCCAGCGGCGCGTAGGCGGTCGTGGTCAGGATCAGCGCCATCATCCCCGCCTGCATCAACGGCGCCGCCGATTGGCTCTTGAAGCGCAACGCCAGCATCGAGCCCCAGCAGGCCGCGACCGCGGCCATCGCGGCGACCATGAGGTAGGTGACGAGCAGCCCGTCGATTCCCGGCCAGCCGGCGCCGAGCGCGAGCGCGATCGCCAGCACGAAGGTGGCCGGGATCAGAGCGCGGGCGCTGGCGGCAAGCACCGTTCCCGCGAGCAGCACCCAGCGCGGCGCGGGGGAGACGAGCAGCCGGTCGAGCCAGCCTTGCTCGATGTCGCGGGCGAGGTTGACCCCGGCCGCGGCGCCGGTGAAGCCGGCCCCCTGCAGCATGCTGACCGGCACGATGAAGCTCTCATACGCGCCGGTTTCGAAGCCCTTCAGCTGGGTCAGGGCGCCGAAGACGCCGTTGAGGCCGAGGAAGAAGATCGTCGGCGCCAGGACCCCCGGGATCGCCGCCCCCGGCACCCGCACCAGCTCGTTCTTCGCCCGGGCCATCAACGCCGCGATCGTCGCCAAATTGGCGCGCCAGGTCGGCATCGCCCCCCTGGCCGGGATCGTCGCGGCCTCCATCAACCGACCCGCAGACGGTGACGCAGGGCGCGTGCGCTGAGGACGAGGCCGAGGACGACGATGCCGAGGATCGCCAGCAGCGCATCGGCCGTGTCGGTGACGTCGATGCCGGAGATGATCGGCTCGCGCACCCCTTCGACGACGAAGCTGAGCGGGTTGTATTCCGCGATCGTCTGCGCGGGCTCGATCATCAGGCCGACCGGGAAGAAGGCCGAGGAGAGGAAGAGGACGACGAGGACGAGCGGAAAGAGGCCCTGGACGACGCTGGCGCTGCCGGTGCGCAGGGCGATCGCGGCGCCGATCCCGCCGACCGCCGCCGCCGTGACGGTGACCAGGGCGATCGCCAGCAGCGCCCCGGGGACGCCGCCCTCGATCCGCGCGCCGAAGACCAGCCCGATCGCGAGGAACCAGAGCGAGGCGAACAGGCCCAGCGCCGCCGTGCCGGCGAGCCGGCCGAGCACGATCGTGTAGCGGGAGATCGGCGCGGCGAAGAGGCGGTCGGTGAAGCCCATCTCGATGTCGACGGCAAGCGCGATCCCGCCGCTGTTGCCGGCCAGCATCAGCGACTGCATCATCGCCCCGGCGAGCATGAACTGGAGGAAGCTCTGCACGGGCGGAAAGCCGGGCAGGTCGACGGCGCCGCCGGCGCCGCCGGTCTGGATCGCCAGCAGGACGGTCGGGAAGACGACGATCGGCGCCATCAGCTGCGGGCGGCGGAAGGTCTGGCGGATCGAGCGCATGCCCAGGGCCCTGACGACTCTGGCGTTAGCCCGAAGGTTCATGCGCGCCCTCCGCTATGCCCGACCACTTCCGACCGCGGGAGCGAATGCCTGTCCATACCTGATTTTTCAGGCATTCGCGGGAGCAGAGGAAGTGGTCGGAGCTTTTATGTGGTAGCCCGTCTTGGCGACGAAGACGTCGTCGAGGCTGGGGTGGACCAGCTCCAGCGAGCCGACCTCGATGCCGGCTTCGTCGAGCGCCCGCACGACCCGCGGGATGTCGCCGGCGCCGTGCTCGACCTCGACCAGCACCGTCCTGCCGTCGACCGGCGGCAGCAGGGGACCGATGCGGGCGCAGATCTCCTCCGTCTCGGCGATCGAGCCCTCGCCGATCTGCAGGCGGATGTGCGGATGGCCGATTTCGGCCTTGAGCGAGGCGGGCGTCCCTTCGGCGACGATCCGGCCGCTGTCGATGATGGCGACGTTGTCGGCGAGCTGGTCGGCCTCCTCGAGGTACTGGGTGGTGAGGAAGACCGTGGTGCCGTCGTCGTTCAGCGCGCGCACCTCCTCCCAGATCGTCTTGCGGCTGACGGGATCGAGGCCGGTCGTCGGCTCGTCGAGGAAGAGCACGCGCGGCTCGTGGACCAGCGCCGCGGCCAGGTCGAGGCGCCGCTGCATGCCCCCCGAGTAGGCGCCGACGCGGCGGTCGGCGGCCGCGGCGAGGTCGACCCGCTCGAGCAGGTCGTCGGCGCGCCGCCGTCCCTCGGCGCCGGGCAGTCCCTGCAGCGTCGCCTGCAGGCGGATCAGCTCGCGGCCGGTCATCAGCGGGTCGAGCGCCGCCTCCTGCAGGGCGACGCCGATCGAGGCGCGCACCTGGCGGGCTTCGGCGACGACGTCGTGACCGGCCACAGTTGCCCGGCCGCCGGTCGGCAGCAGCAGCGTGGTCAGCATCCGCACCGTCGTCGTCTTGCCTGCCCCGTTGGGGCCGAGAAAGCCGTAGATCTCGCCCTCGCCGACCTCCAGGTCGACCCCCTGTACGGCGAGCACCTCGTCGAAGGCGCGTTCCAGCCCCTGCACCGAGATCGCCGTGCTCGACGCCATCTCAGCCCTCTGTCGTCGTTGCCTGCGCCAGCGGCGGCAGCGACTCGACCCAGCGGCGGCCATTTGCCCGCTCCAGCGCCTCGGCGGCATCGAGCAGGAGCTCGTCGGCGCCCCAGGCGGCCTGGAGCTGCAGGCCGATCGGCAGCCCCTCGTCGCTCAGCCCGGCCGGCAGGCTGATCGAGGGGATCCCGGTGAGGTTGGCGAGCGCGGCGCCGCGCACGTTCGCCTGGTCGGCCGTCGAGGTTCGCGACGGCAACTCGACGATCGGCGCCTCGAGGGGCGGGGCCGGCGCCGGAACCGTCGGCCAGGCGATCACGTCGACCGCGGCGAAGAGCGCGGCGAGGCGGCGGCG
This sequence comes from Solirubrobacterales bacterium, assembly GCA_035712345.1. GTDB lineage: Bacteria > Actinomycetota > Thermoleophilia > Solirubrobacterales > 70-9 > VRUE01. The sequence continues at coordinate 151,220 of DASTAY010000045.1, read as the reverse complement.
CATCAGCGTGCGCACGAGCTGCGCCTGGGCTGCGGCCGCGGCGGGCAGCAGCATCCGGTACTTGAGCGTGCCGCGGGCGATCGGGCTCAGCTCGGGGCTGAGCTGGTTGAGCCGCGCCGGCGTCGCGCCGCGGGCGGCCTCGGAGTTGATGATCAGGAGCGCCGACAGGGTCGCCGCCTCGAGGTCGGGCAGCTCGATCTCCCGCACCTCTCCGCCGGTCTCCGCGCGCAGCGCCTCCACCGCCGCCTCGCAGGCCGCGGCGACCTCCGGGGTGACGTCTTCGGAGACGGCGTCGCGGACGACGCCGATGCGCAGCCCGGACGCCTTGCCCGCGGCAAGCTCCTCGCCGTAGAGGCTCGAGGCGAGCAGGCGGCAGTCGCCGGCGTCCGCGCAGAGCGGGCCGGAGACGATCAGAGTCGTGACCGGCGCCATGTGGTGTCCCTCCATCGCCGCGCGACCGAAGGTCGGCTTGAGGCCCGTCAGCCCGCAGTAGGCGGCGGGGAAGCGCACCGAGCCGAGCCCGTCGGCGCCGACCGCGGCGGGCACCAGGCGGGCCGCGACCGAGGCCGCCGGGCCGCTGGAGGAGCCACCGGGGCAGCGCTCGGGGTCCCAGGGGTTGCGGGCCGGGCCGTAGACCGAGGTGTTGCCGGTGGTGCCGCCGCCGAGCTCGTGCATGTTGCCGATCCCGACGACCACCGCCCCGGCGTCGCGCAGCGCCCGGTAGGGACCGGACTCGCCGGGCGCCGTGTGAACCGTGAGCTCGGCGGCGCCGAAGCGCTGCGCCCGCCAGGGCAGCGGCCACTCGTCCTTGAGCACGACGGGGACGCCGTGCAGCGGCCCGTCCGGGGCGGCGGCGAGCATCTCGCGCGAGCGCTCGGGAAAGGTCTCGACGACGGCGTTCAGGGCGGGGTTGCGCTCCTCGATGCGGGCGAGCGTGGCCTCGAGCAGCTCGGCGGGGTCGACTTCCCCGGCGGCGATCGCCGCCGCCTGGGCGCGCAGGCCGAGGTCGAGCGGATCCGTCACTGCGGCTCCCTCGAGAGGTCCGGGCAGCGCTCCGGCGCGACGTCTCCCAGGTCCATGTCGAGCAGCTCCAGCAACGGTGGCCAGAGCAGCCCGTGGAGAGCGCCCATGATCGCGAGGTCCACCTCGTCGGCTTCGATCCCAAGCGAAGCGAGGCCCGCCGCGATGAACTGGTCTGCCTGGGATCCGTCCGTCGTGGCCTCCATCTCGGCTGGCAACCCTACCTGTACGCGATCGTGCACCTGCTCCGGAGGAGCGCGCGAAACCGCGGCGAACGAGAGAATCCCCTGCCGCAACCCCGGTCATGGGACCGGGTTGTCCCTGGAGATCGTGGTGAAAGCAGCAGCAGACCTACCCCGCCCAAGCCGCGCGCTCGTCGCGCTCGTCTTCGTCTGCGCGCTCGCCTTGCTGGTAGCCGCCACCTCACCCGGCTCGGCCGACTCGGCGCCGGCGCGGGTCGTCGTGCTCGGCAAGACCGACTCGACGCCGCCGCCGTCCTGTCCCGGCAAGATCGTCAACAACGTCGAGGTCGTGCCCTGCCGGGTCGAGGGCCACGTGACCGGCTTCCAGGCCATCGCCGGCGGCGTGCCCCGTCCCTACGAGGTCCCCTTCGACGGCAAGGTCGTCGCCTGGTCGATCACGCTCTCGCGCCCCTCGCATACCGACAGCGAAAAGATGACCGACGAGATCGGCTTCTTCAACGAATTCCTCGGCAAGCCCTCAGAGGCGCGGATCGGCGTGCTGAAGCCGGTCGAAGGCTCCAGCCCCCCGCAGTTCAAGCTCGTCCGCCAGAGCCCGCTGCAGGTCCTCAACCCCTATTTCGGCAGCACCGTCGTCTTCGCCCTCGACCACCCGCTGGGCGTCGCCCAGGGCCAGGTCGTCGCCCTGACGATCCCCACCTGGGCGCCGATGTTCGCCTTCAACGTCTCCGAAGAAAACACCTGGCGCGGCAGCCGCCTGCCCAAGCACTGCTCCTCCAAGGAAGACATCCAGGACGGGCACCCGCAACAGGGCGTCGGCAAGACCAAGACCTACGGCTGCTACTACAGCAACGCCCGCCTGCTCTACACCGCGACCGTCGTCAAAAAGCCGTAGGAAGGCCCTAGAGGGCTTCCTGGCGGAGTCCGCAGTAGGGGCAGTCCGACACGTCGAGGCCGATCAGCTGGTCGCAGCGGCGGCAGGCGCGCAGGTTCTCCGGGGTGCGGGGGAGGGAGGAGGCCGAGGGGGCGAGAGGCAGCACCATCGCCACGGGGACCATCTCCTCGTCGGTCTCGCGGTCGACGTACACCGAGCCGGGCTCGGCGTGGGCAAGCGCCTCGCGGCCCGAGGCCGGCGCGCGCATCCGGTAGAGCTGCTTCGCGTTCACGGCCGGGAACACTAATAGCTTGTCCGGCAGGATGCGCGTCCTTCTCTTCCACGGCTACATGCTGCGCGGCACCGGCAGCAACATCTACAGCGTGAATCTCGCTCGGGCCCTGTCGGGCCTGGGGCACGAGGTGCATCTCCTCTGCCAGGACAGGCAGGTCGAGATCGAGGCCGTCGAGATCCACAACCCCGACATCGGCGGCCTCCTGCCCGTCTACGTCAAAGACCCCTACGAGGGCTTCGAGGTCAAGGCGTTCGAGGAGCTGAGCGCCGAGGAGCTTGACCGCTACCTCGACGCCAACGTCTCGGCGGTGCGCGAGCTCGCCGAGGCCACCGGCGGCTTCGACGCCGCTCTCGCCGGCCACCTCGTCATGGGCCCGGCGATCCTCGCCCGGGCCGGCATCGGCGGCTTCGCCGCGAAGATCCACGGCTCGGCGCTCGAGTACACCGTCAAACCGCATCCCCGCTTCCTGCCCTATGCCGAGGAGGGGGTGGAAGCGGCTTCCGCGGTCCTGGTCGGTTCGCGGCACACCGCGGAATCGCTCTGGGCCGCGTTGCCCGAGGTAGAGGGTCTCGAGGGAAAGACCCGCCTCGGCCCCCCCGGAGTCGATACGGAGGCTTTCCGGCCCCCTGACCCTGCCGCGCGCCACCCGGGGGAGATCGTCTTCGTCGGGAAGCTCATCGTCTCGAAGGGGGTCGATCTCCTCATCGCCGCCTGGCCGCTCGTCAGGCGCGCCCATCCGGACGCCATCCTGCGGATCGCCGGTTACGGGGAGTACGAGCACGGGCTGCGACGCTTGCTGGCGGCGCTCGATCGCGGCGATCTCGACGACGCGCGCGAGGTCGCGCGGCTGGGGCGAGGGCTCGAGGGTGGCGCCGCGGAGCCGCTTTCGATCCTGAGCGCCTTCCTGGCCGATCCACCCGAGGGCTATCGGCAAGCCGCCAGGGGCGTCGCCGGGTCCGTCGAGCTCATCGGCAGGCTCGAGCACGACGAGGTGGCGGAGCTCCTGCCGGGGGCGGAGGCGCTGGTGATGCCGAGCACGTTCCCCGAGGCGTTCGGGATGGTCGCGGCGGAGGCCGCGGCCTGCGGGGCGCTGCCCGTGTCCGCCGGGCACTCGGGGATGAAGGAGGTGTCCAGGGAGCTGGCCAGGACCCTGCCGCCGGAGGTGTCCGAGCTGGTTTCGTTCCCGGTCGAGGCGGGCGCGGTCGAGGCGATAGCCGCGCGGTTGAGCCGCTGGCTGGAGCTTCCCGAGGAGGAGCGCGAACGGGCGCGCGAGGCGCTCGTCGCCACCGCGCAGCGGCTCTGGAGCTGGGAGGGAGTTGCTCGCGGCGTCCTGGCCGCGTCCGCCGGGCGGCTCGGCGAGCTGTCTGCGCCCGACTAGATCGTGCGGAGCGTCATTTGAGGCCGGAAAACCTCCCGCCGCCGCTTCAATAGAATGCCCGCCGCCGATGAGTCCGAAGCGAGCGCAGCGTCCAGATCTGGTTCTTCGCAAGCGAGCGGAGGGCGATTCTTGATGTACGGCCGCCTGCCGATAGCGAAGATGCTCGCCGCGACCGTCGCGCTCACCGCGGCGATCTCCGCGGTGATGCTCTCGATCAACTGGGACGGTCAGGAGGCCTCCACGGCGGCGCCGAAGATCGACGATCTGCTCAACGTGATGATCGTCCTCTCCTCCTTCGTCTTCTCGCTGGTGATGGTGATGCTCTTCTACGCGCTGTGGAAATTCAAAGCCAAGCCGGGCGACGAATCCGACGGCGAGCCGATCCACGGCAACACTCGGCTCGAGGTCGCCTGGACCGTGATCCCGACGATCATCGTCCTCTTCGGCGCCGGCTACAGCTGGTCGGTCCTGAACGACATCGAAAGAGTCGAAGGGAACCCGATGACGGTCGACGTCTTCTCGCAGCAATACGCGTGGAGCTTCGGCTACCCGGGCAAAGGCAACAAGTTCGTCGAGGGCGAACTGCACGTGCCGGTGAACCGGCAGATCCAGTTCAAAATGCACTCCCAGGACGTGATCCACTCCTTCTGGGTGCCCGAGTGGCGGGTGAAGAAAGACAACGTGCCGGGGATCACGACCACGGCCACGGTCACGCCGGACAGGGTCGGCACCTACCAGCTGATCTGCACCGAGCTCTGTGGCTTCGGCCACGCGTCGATGCGGGCGAAAGTCGTAGTGGAACCGCCCGCCCAGTTCCGCAAATGGGTGGCCGGCCTGAAAGAAACGGTGCCGGCTCCGTACATGGAATCGATTCGCCAGGACACCGGAACCAACCCTGCCGAACCGCTCGGAGCGGGCGGGGCATAATGGAGGTGCAGACCCACCGATGATCGCCGCGATCAAGCAACCGGGATGGATTCGAGGCGTGCTCGGCGCGGCGCTTGCCGCTGCCTTCGGCGTCGGCCTGGTCGTGCTCCTGCGCGACGTCTCCGGGCTGCCGATCTGGCAGACCGAACAGACCGGTTATCCGCACGTCGTCGTGCCCCTGATCACCGGCCCGCTCGGCTTCCTCGCCGGCTTCGGCTGCTTCGACTACTGGCTGCGCTGGGCGGCGGGGATGCCGACGATCCCCGACGATCATTCCCAGCACGGCGCCAAGAGCTGGAAGGACTACTTCCGCTTCAACACCGATCACAAGGTGATCGGCATCCAGTACATCTGCACCACGTTCTTCTTCTTCTTCGTGGGCGGGCTGTTGGCGATGCTGATCCGGGCCGAGCTGGCGCAGCCCGGCACGCAGATCGTCGACGCGGCCACCTACAACAGCCTCTTCTCGACCCACGCGGGGATCATGATCTTCCTCTTCGTGATCCCGGTCTTCGCCGGCATCGCGAATTACGTCCTGCCGCTGATGATCGGGGCTCCGGACATGGCCTTCCCGCGCCTCAACGCGCTCAGCTTCTGGATGCTGCCGCTGGCCGGAATGCTCTTCGTCGGCAGCTTCCTCGCCCCCGGCGGCGGCTTCGACGCCGGCTGGACGGGCTACGCGCCGCTTTCCACCGGCGCCCCGCTCGGCCAGTCGTTCTTCAACCTCGGCGTGCAGTTCGCCGGCGCCTCCTCGATCGCGACGGCGCTCAACTTCCTGGTCACGATCATCACCATGCGCGCGCCGGGGATGACCTTCTGGCGGATGCCGCTGCTGGTCTGGGCCAACCTCTCGACCTCGCTGCTGGTCGTGGCCGCGACGCCGTTCATCGCCGGCGCCCAGTTCATGGTGCTGATGGACCGCGTCCTGCACACCCAGTTCTTCCAGTTCACGGGTGGCGGCGACGTGATCAGCTACCAGCACATCTTCTGGTTCTACTCGCACCCGGCCGTCTACATCATGATGCTGCCCGGGTTCGGGATCATCTCCGAGGTCATCTCCACCCACGCCCGTAAACCGATCTTCGGCTACCGGCTGATGGCGCTGGCGCTGATCGGGATCGTCGTCCTCAGCTACTCGGTCTGGGCGCACCACATGTTCGTCGCGGGCATGTTCAGCTGGCTGCGCGTGCCGATGATGATCACGACCCTGCTGATCGCGGTGCCGACGGGAATCAAGATCTTCTCCTGGCTGGGCACGCTCTACTTCGGCAAGATCCACACCTACTCGACGTCGATGCTGTTCGCCCTCGCCTTCATCGTCACCTTCACGATCGGCGGCATCAGCGGCGTCATGCTGGGCATGGTGCCGATCGACATCCACGTCTCGGACACCTACTTCATCGTCGCCCACATCCACTTCGTCCTCTTCGGCGGCTCGGTCTTCACGATCTTCGCCGGCATCTACCACTGGTTCCCCAAGATCACGGGCCGGATGTACGACGAGAAACTCGGCCGCATCCATTTCTGGGGCACCGTGATCGGCACCTGGGGCACCTTCATCCCGATGCACTGGATCGGCATGGACGGAATGCCCCGCCGCGTCGCCGACTACGCGACCCAGTTCGGCGACTGGAACCTCTTGATCAGCTGCTGCGCCTTCTTCCTCGGCGCGGTCCAGCTCGTCTTCCTCTACAACATGATCGTCAGCTGGCGCTTCGGCCCGCGCGCCGAAGCCAACCCGTGGCGGGCCAACTCGATCGAGTGGTTGGTCTCATCGCCGCCGCCGGTCTTCAACTTCGACGAGATTCCCCGCGTCGTCGGCGGTCCCTACGAGTTCGGGGTGCCCGGGGCGCGGCACGCGATCATGGCCGGCGAAGGCGCCGAGGTCGCCCAGCCGGAGCCCTCCGTGGTGGGCCAGACGTGAGCGGAGAGCGCACCGAGGCACAGCCGCTGCTGGTCTTCCTCAACGAGGTGGCCGGCGGTCGCAAGCTGCTGCAGGCCGTGCGGGAGCGGGCCGAGGAGGTTCCCTTCGTCGCTGTCGCGGCGCCGCAGAACCAGCCCGCCGTAGGCCAGTTGATCGACAGCGGCGAACTGCGCGAGGCCGCGCGGGCCCGGGTCGAGGTGACGATGTCGGTCCTCTCCGAGTACGGAATCGAATCCGTCGGCGAGGTGATGGATCGCGATCCGGCGCTGGCCATGGACGACGCCGTGCGCGCCCACGACCCCGGCGAGCTCCTGCTCTCCTGCCGCTCCGAGACGCGCTTCGGCGTCACTCGCAAGGACCTCGTCGAGTGGGCGAAGACTCGCTTCGAGCCCGAGGTGGCGGTGACGCACATCCCGGTGCGCGTCCAGGACGACTCGATCAGCTGGGAGAAAAGCCACACCCTCGTCGTCGCCACCCAGACCGTCGCGGCGCCGGACCTGATCGCCCGCTTGAAGGAGCGCGCCGCCGGGCACCCGCACCGCTACACGATCATCTGCCCGCGCGCCGACGATGTCTCCGAGGCGGAGATCGTCCGCGACCTGGCTTCGACCCTGGCCGAGCTCTACCGGGCGGACATCGACGCCACGGGCCAACCGATGAGCCCCGATCCCTTCCAGGCCGTGCAGAACGCGATCGAGCACTACCGGGTCGACGAGGTCTTGATCTCGACCTTCGCCGGCGAGACCTCGCGCTGGCTGGACGAGGACCTGCTCGGCCGCACTCGCGAGATCACCGACAAGTCGGTCGAGCACCTCGAGGTCGGCCGGCCCGCCAAGGCGGTTGCAGCCGCCGTCGCGGAAGGGGAGGAGTCCTGATGGAGAGCGCAACGGTCGCCCTCGACCACTCGCACGAGGAGCACCACGGGCCGCCCGAGGCCAACCAGAGCTCGCGGATAGATCGCCAGACGCTGGGGATCCTGCTCTTCATCGTCTCCGAGGTGATGCTCTTCGGGGCCTTCTTCGCCTCCTACTTCTTCCTGCGCGTGGTCGTCCACCCGCCGGTCTGGCCGCCGGAACCGTACAAGCTGCCCGTCGCGGTTGCCGGCGTCAACACGGCGATCCTGGTCTCCTCGAGCTTCACGATCCACTACGCGCTCGAGTCGATCCGCCGCGGCAACAAGAAAGGCCTCAAACTCGGGCTCGTCCTCACCTGGATGCTCGGCGCGACCTTCCTCTTCATCCAGATCAACGAGTACGTGCACATCGGCTTCAGCGCCCGCGATCTCGCCTTCGGCTCGATCTTCTACGGCCTCACCGGCCTGCACGGCGCCCACGTCTTCGTCGGCCTGATGCTGCTCAGCTTCGCCACGATCCGCGCCTTCCGCGGCCATTTCGGCCCCAAGGCCGAGGACCACCTCGGCGTCGAGGTGCCCGGCATCTACTGGCACTTCGTCGACATAATGTGGCTGATCGTCTACACGGCGGTATATATCCTCTAGTGCGGCCGCTGCAAAGCGGCGCATCTCGGGGTCTTCAGTCGCTCGGATCGGGTCACGCACTGAAGTGCGCTCCCCTCACCTCGCTCCCTGCATCCCCCGACCTGCTTGCTTTTCGCGGCCGTGCGCGGGATGAAATGGGCTTGATTTTCGCCGCCTCAGGGTAAATTAACCCCATGCACAATCCGCTGAGGTCGGAGGCCGATGCGTTTCGCTGGGTGGTCGTGATCGGGATCGCCGCCGCCTCCGTCATCGCTCTCACGTTGCTTACGCGGCCTGTGGTCGGAGTCATCTGGGCGGCGGCGCTGCTCGGCTTCGGAGCGGGGTTCGCCTATCGCAACTCGCGTGGATCGCTGCCCCGTTCGGTCGAGGTGAGCCGCGGCGGGGACGGCAAGCATCGCGTGCTCGTCGTCGCCAATGAGACGGTTGGCGGGGCGGAGCTGCTGGAGGAGATCGGTGGCCGCTGCCATGAGCGGGACTGCGAGATCCTCGTCCTCACCCCGGCCCTGGTCGCGTCGCGGGCCTCTCACTGGGCCTCCGACGTGGACGAAGCGATCGAGCTGGCCCGGCAGCGGATGGAGCTGTCTCTGATCGCCATCGCACAGCTGGGCCTGAAGGCCAGGGGGGAAATCGGCGATTCCGATCCGAACGTCGCGATCGAGGACGCGCTGCGGGTCTTTCCCGCTGACGAGATCGTGATCTCGACCCATCCCCCCGACCGCTCGCGCTGGTTGGAGAGCGGAGTCGTCGAGCGGGCCCGTGAGGAGATCGACCTGCCGATCACCCACGTGATCGTCGACCTCTCGGTCGAGCACGTCGCAAAGACCTGACGAGGCCGCCTATCTGAGGTGGGTGAAGCGCCGTCGGAGCACGTGGCGGCCGTGATCAAGGCTCACTGAGGCCGGCGCCGCCGGTCAAGCCGTTGGCTGGGGCTCTCGGGCGTCGTCCGCCGGCTCTCGCTGCGACGGTCCGCGAGCGCTGGCAACGTGGGGGAGACGCGGCTCCAGCCGCCCCGCCGTGGCCACGGTCCACAGCATCGCCAGCCAGGTGACGGTCGCGAGGGCGACGTGGGCCCAGACGAGCTCCCCCGGCAGTTCCAGCCACCACTGGGCGCCGCCTACGACGCCCTGGAGGCCGAGGAGGCCGATGACCGCGGTGAGGGGCGGGATGGCACGTCCATCGCCGCCAGGGCGGCGCAGGAGCAGCCACACGGCGATCGCGGCGAAGCCGAAGATCGCGGCGATCGCGGCGTGCCGCTGGACGACCCATTCCAGCGTGCCGGTTCCCTCGAAGTCGAAGCGGTGGACGAGCTGACCGGCGTGCGCGCCGGCGTGAGGGCCCGAGGCAGTGGCGATCGTGCCGGCGAGGATCGTCAGCTGGCCGAGCGGGATCAGCGCCCGCACCGCCCAGACGCCGAGCCGATCGCTTGAGTGTCGTCGCTCCCCGGGCTCGTAGCGAGCGCACCAGGCGAGGGCGAAGGAGGCGTCGAGCAGCATCATCGAGAGGATGAAGTGGCTCATCACCAGGCCGGGCGCGAGGTGGTAGCGGACGACGAGGCCGCCGAGGATCGCCTGGCCGATCACGCCGAGCGGCAGCAGCGCGCCGAAGAGGGCCAGGTGCCCGCGGAAGGGACGGCGGAACCAGGCGAGCACGCTGGCGGCGATCACGGCGACGCCGACGAAAGCGGTGAGGACCCGGTTGCCGTACTCGATCACGGCGTGGCTTTCCAGCGGCGGCGCCGTACCGCCGTAGCACTTGGGCCAGTCCGGGCAGCCCAGGCCGGAGCCGGTGAGGCGAACTCCGGCGCCGGTGAGCACGATCAGCGCCAATGCGGCGAGGGCGACGAGCGCGACCTGGGCGTAGCGTCGCGGCGAGATCTCGATGCGGTCTTTGAGGCGGATCCTCATCCTCGCTCAGATGATGTCAGCGGCCGTCGCCCGGCCGCCCGACTCAACCGCCCTTGCCCTTGGCGCCGCCGGCGGTTTCCTTCAGCAGGTACTGGACGAGGTCTTCGATTTCCTGCTTCGACAGCGCTTCGCCGAAGTTCTGCGGCATGACGTTGGCGGGGTAGCCCTTGACGACTTCGGCGTTCGGGTCGACGATCGATTCTTCGACCTTGGCCGCGCTCTGGCCGGGCAGCGCTTCATCCAGGTTGGGGCCCGTCACGCCGCCGGACTGGGCGGCGGCGAGCGTGTGGCAGCCGCCGCAGCCGTTGTTGGCGAAGACCTGGGCTCCGGGGCCACCCGGCACCTTGGGCGGCGCCGCCCCTGGCACGCCGGCGTACATGCCGACGTAGGCGGCGACGTCGTCGAGGTCCTGGCCGCTGACCACGTGGGGGGGCATCGAGTTGTCGGGGTTGTCGGTGGCGGGCCGCGGGCTCTCGACCTGCGGGATGACGATCCCTTCGATCGTGCTGTTGCTCTCTCCGGCTTCGCGGGCCGCCGCGAACGCGTCGTCGAGGTTGGGGCCGACCTGCGCGGTCGTGCCGGCCTCGGCCAAGGTGTGGCAGACGCCGCATTTCTGGATGAAGAGCACCCGACCGCGTTGCACGTCGGCCGTCGTCGTGCCACAGCCCGAGGACGCGACCGCGAGCGCCGCGAGGGCGGCGAGGGCGAGCAGGGCGCGAAGGGCGGTCGTTGGCTTGGGCATCGTCATACGGCGCGGAGCGCGCCGGAGTCTATATGCCAGGGCCGCGCCAACCGCGCCTGACCGTGCCTGGGCTGTCGGGTAGGCTTGAGGCGATTCGCACGAACCAGCGAGCCCCGAAGGAGGCCAGCGGAGATGCAGGTACGGGACGGGATGTCAGAGGTGGTGCTGAGCGTCGGTCCGTCGCACACGCTGCGCGAGGCGGCGACGATGATGGTCGACAAGGGCGTCGGCGCGGCCCTGGTCAACGACGACGAGCTGCCGGTGCCGTGCATCGTCACCGAGCGCGACATCCTCGGCTCGCTCGGCAGCGGCGAGGATCCCGACGCGGAGCTCGTCTCCGCGCACATGAGCGAGGGCGTGGTGGCCGCCTCGCCCGACTGGAGCCTCGAGCACGCCGCCTCGGAGATGTCGACGCGCGGCATCCGCCACCTCGTCGTTTTCGAGGAGGGCGAGCTGGTCGGAATCCTCTCGATCCGCGACATCGTGCGCTGCTGGACCGCGACTGGCGCCACCTCGGGCCTGACGCCCTGAGACCGGCGCATCTCGGGGTCTTCGGTCGGGCTCCTCGGGTCACGCACTTGAGTGCGCTCTCCTCGTCGCCCTCTCTGCATCCCCCGACCTGCTTTGTTCTCAGAACGTCAGGAACCGAGGTGTGTCAGGACCGGGGTGGTGAAATCGTCTCTACCGGGAGCACGGCGCCGCGGACGTGCTGCTTGCGGGGCAGGCGGAAGTAGTCGTCGGCGGCGCCGCGGATCATGCTGCGCAGGGCGAAGAGCAGGATGACGACGCCGATGATCGAGTAGATCCAGCCGCGCACCATGAAGCCCTCGGCGAAGATCCCGCAGACGGCGCCGACGGCGCCGAAGACGAAGAAGGCGGGCGCCCACGAGGGCCGCGCCGGATAGACCAGCTCGCCGGGCTCGGGGATCTCGCGGTGCTCGCTCATGAGGCGATGTAGAGGGTGGCGGCGACGAAGCAGAGGGCGAAGATCGCCGCGGCGATCCCGCCGGCGATAAGGCCCGCGGTCAGGTCTCGTCTGGCGCTCTCGCGATCCACGGGCGGATTTCTATCAGTCGGGCAGGGCGTTTGGCGTCGCTCTGGCGCTAGCCGAGCCTGGCGTCGATCGGCATCGTCAGGAAGAGCAGCGCGAGGTAGGCGAGCGAGAAGAGGTAGGTACGCAGCGCCCAGCGGCGGTCGGCGCTGCGCAGCAGCCGTACCGCGCAATAGATGAAGGCGGCGCCGAGCGCCATCGAGCCGGCCAGGTAGGCGAGGCCGAAGCCGCCGGCGCAGAAAGGCAGCTGGGTCACCGCGTAGAGCAGGATCGTGTAGAGCAGGATCTGGCGACGGGTCTCGTCCTCGCCGCGGACGACCGGCAGCATCGGCACGCCGGCCTTCGCGTACTCGTCCTTCATCAGCAGCGAGAGCGCCCAGAAGTGCGGGGGGGTCCAGAAGAAGACGATCGCGAAGAGGAAGAGGGCGGTTCCGTCGAGGCCGCCGGTCACGGCGGCCCAGGCGACCAGTGGGGGCATCGCGCCGGCAGCGCCGCCGATGACGATGTTCTGCGGCGTCGTGCGCTTGAGCCAGAGCGTGTAGACGAACACGTAACCGACGAATCCGGCGAAGGAGAGCGTCGCGGCAAGCGGGTTCACCGTCGTCGCCAGCAGCGTGAAGGAGCAGAGCTCGAGCAGCGCGCCGAAGGCGATCGCCGCGCCGGCCGAGATTCTTCCCCCGGCGACCGGGCGGTCGGCGGTGCGGGCCATCGTCCGGTCGATGTCGCGATCGACCGCGTGGTTGATCGCGCCGGCGCCGCCGGCGGAGAGCGCGCCGCCGAGGCAGGTGAGGAAGACCAGGCCGAGCGAGGGGTCGCCGGCGACGTACATCGTCGTCACCGTGACGAAGAGCAGCAGCGACTGCACCTTCGGCTTGGTCAGCGTGACGAGGTCGCGCAGAAGCGAAGGCACCGCCGGACGCTGCGAGACGGCAGCCGTCTGGGCGCCGCTCATGACGCGCTCACCGGGATCACTCCGGTCAGGCTACCGGCTGGTGCTCGCGGGCAGACCGCTCGCCGCGAGCGCTGCGACGGGCGATCGCCGCGCGGATGTCCCGCATCGGCCGGGCGCTGCGCACGTCGGGCGGCACGTCGAAGTTGTGCGGCTCCGGCGGCGAGAGGGCGAACCACTCGAGCGAGTCGCCGCCCCAGGCGTCGTGGCCGGCGGGCGCGCCGCCCTCGCGGCTGAGGATCGCGTTGACCAGGGTCATGACGATGCCCGCGAAGAGGACGAAGGCGCCTATCGTGGCGATCAGGTTGTAGGCGTCGAGGCCGTTGCCGGCGAAGAACTTGTAAGCGTCGACGACCTGGTCCTTCTCGGTGCCGGCGAGGAAGAGCGGCACGAAGGTGACCAGGGTCCCCGCCACCATCGTCCAGAAGGAGAAGCGCGCCAGGGTCTCGCCCATCGTCCGCCCGGTCATCTTCGGGAACCACCAGTGCAGGGCGGCAAATCCGCCGAAGACGGCGCCGCCGACGAGAGCGAAGTGCGTCGCCGCGGTGCTGTCGGTGGTGTGCTGGAGGCGCCAACCGGCGGCGACCATCGAGTGGCTCAGCTCGGCGACCAGCCCGATGACGATGGCGACGACGGCGCCGGCGGCGAACAGCAGCGGGGCCCGCATCCGCACGGTGCCCCCGGCGAGGGTCGCGATCAGGTTGAAGAAGACGAGGCCGAAGGGGACGATCAGGGCCAGCGACATGATCATCGCGAAGTACATCCAGCCGAGCCCGATCGGCGCCGTGTACATGTTCTGCATCCAGGCGAGCGTGCCGAGGACCGCGATCGCCACCAGCGAGCCGATCACCGCGCCGCGGTTGAAGAGCGGCTTGCGGGCCAGCGCGGGGACGATCTCGGCGATCGCGCCGAGCGCGAAGACCAGGACCAGCATGTAGGCGCCGGTGTAGAAGATCCAGCTGAGGTGCTGCCACAGCAGCGGCGAGCCGCCCGCGTCCCCGGCGAAGAAGATGCCTTCGAAGTTGCGGTCGATCAGGAGCATCGTTATCGCCGCCAGCATCACCGAGCCGACCGCGATCGTCAGCCAGGAGGAGATCGCCGCGGCCCAGGAGAAGACGGGCAGGCGGCGCCAGGCCATGCCCGGGGCGCGCAGGCGGCGCATCGTCGCCACCAGGTCGACCGCGATGAGGACGAAGCCGAGCGTCGCCAGCCCGGTCGCCGCGAGCCAGGCGTCGACGCCGTTGTTCTCGATGAAGGCGAGGCCGGAGAGCGGCGGCAGCGGGTTGACGCCGGCCTCGGGCGGGGTGAAGAGGAAGGTCGTGTAGAGGACCGTGGCGCCGCCGACGAAGAGCCAGGTGCCGAGCTGGCCCAGGCGCGGCAGGGCGGTGCCGCGGGCGCCGATCTGCAGCGGCGCGACGTAGTAGAAGAAGCCGAGCGCGAGCGGAATCGCGAAGAGGAAGATCGCGGTCGCGCCGTAGAGCGAGAGCACGCGGTTGAACGTGACCGGTGGCATGAAGGTGTTTTCCGGCACCGCGAGCTGCAGCCGCATCAGCAGCAGCTCGACCGCCGCCAGGAAGAGGAAGCCGAGGGCGCCGGTGATCAGGATTCGGCCGAGGTCCTTGTGGTCGGCGCTGGTCGCGAGCTGCACCCAACGCGCCCTGCGCGGCGAGAAGCCGTCGATCACGACCTCGGGGTTCTTGGCGGGCGCGCTCATGGGGTTTCTCCGTTTTCGATCAGTTTGACCACGCGGTCCTGGGCCGCCTGGATTTCGTCCTTCTGGCCTTCGATGAAGGCTTCGTATTCCGCTGGGGAGACGACGTCGACCTCGGTCCGCATCGCTGCGTAGGCCTGGCCGGAGAGCGTCGCCGCCTGGCCGGAGTAGGTCCCTTCTTCGTCGGCGCGGAAGACGAGTTCGTTGGTCTTGCCCGGCACGGCATCCGCCTTGGCGGCGAGGTCGGGCACGTCCCAGGTGTGGACGACGTCGGTGGAGACCAGCTTCAGCCGGACCTCGGTGTCGACCGGCACGACGAGCTTGTAGTAGGAGAAGGCTTCGTTGGGGTATTCGTAGCGCCAGAGCCACTGCTGGCCGGTCGTTTCGATCGTCAGCGGCTCGGAACCGGAGGCCTGCAGGCCGGCGGCGCCGGTGAGGGGGGCCTCGCGGGCCTTGTCGGTGTAGACGATGCTGAGCACGAGCAGGATCGCCGCAAAGATCCCCAGGGCGCCGCCGACCCGGAGCTGGATGCGCCGCCCGCCGGTCACCTGGCGCGGCTCGGCGCCGCGCTCGGCCCGGTAGCGGCCCAGCGCGTAGAGCAGGCCGCCGATGACCGCGATCGCGAGGATCGCTCCGGCGACGAAGCCGATCCAGAGCAGCGTGTCGATCTGATCGATGGCAGGGGAGTGGGGCGCCAAAGCGCGGCCATTCTAATCACGCACGGGGGCGTTCCGCCGTGCGCACGCCAGATGGGGTTTCGCCGAGCCGCCCTATACTCGCCGACCTCATGGGGACCCGTTCGAGGCCATCTCCGGCGCTGCGCGTGGCGGTGCGAGCCGGGGCCGCGGCCGCGATCGGCGCCGCGATCGCGGCGCCGTTGCTGCGCCGGCGGGCCCGCCTGCCCGCTCCGGCGACGATCGCCGCCTGCGCCGGCGGGCCGCTCGGCTTGGCCGTGCTGAGCCGCCGCTCGGGCAAGCGCGACGTGGCGATGTACGCGCTGCAGATGTGGGCCTTCACGATGGTCCACGAGCTTCCCTACGACGACCCCGAGCGGCTTCGCGCCCGGTTGAGGATCCGCTACCCGATCGTCGCCGACCGGGCGATCGGGCTCGGGCGGCTGCCGAACGTGCGCCTGCAGCGCGGCCTCGCCCGGCTGCGCGGGGTCGGCTCGCTCAACCGCTTTCTCACCTGGATCCACTGGCTCTGGTTCCTCGAGCCCTACGTCGCCCTCGCCTTCATCCTGCTGCGCCATCCCGACCGCTTTCCGCGTGCGGCCCGTCGCCTCGCCGCCGTCTTCGACATCGGCTGCGGCGTCTACTTCCTGCTGCCGACCGCGCCGCCCTGGTGGGCCTCCGAGCACGGGCATACCGGCGAGGAGGTGCGGCGGATCATGGTCGAGGTCGGCGAGCAGACCTGGAAGTCGGCATGGCCGGCGATGTACGGGGCGCTCGGCGGCAACCCGTGGGCGGCCATGCCCTCGCTGCACTTCGCCACCTCGGTGACGGCGGCGATCTCATTGGCCGAAACGGGGCGGGGACCGGCCCTCGCCGGCTGGAGCTATGCCCTGGCGCTCGGCTTTGCCCTCGTCTACCTGGGCGAGCACTACGTGACCGACCTGATCGCCGGCGCGGGCCTGGTCGCGGTCGTGCGGCGGGGCGAGCGGCTTGCCGAGCCCGCGGTGCTCGCGGTGAATCGACGCCTGCAGAGTCTGGAGCGCCTGGCCAACGGGTAGCGTCTTCGGCGTGTCTCCCGTGGAGCCGGTGAACGAGAGCGGCGGCTATGAACTGCCGTTGTTCACGCCGCGGCGGATCGTGCAGACCCTGCTCGTCGTCCTCGGCCTGCTCGTCTGCATCTACTTCCTCTTCCCGAAGCTGGTCGGGCTCGGCGATGCGCTGAGCAGGCTCGACGACGCGGACGCGCCCTGGATCGCCGTCGCGATCGGCTTCAACGTGATCGCGATCGCAACCTACGTGGCGCTGTTCAAGGCGGTGGTCGGCGGCGACGTCCTGCGCCTGACCTGGGCGGAGACGTATGAGATCAACATGGCGGGGGTGGCGGCGACGCTGCTCCTCTCGGCCGCCGGCGCCGGCGGCATCGCGCTCACCTACTGGGCGCTGCGCAAGGCGGGGATGCAGCGGCGGGACGTCGGGCGCCGAATGGTCGCCTTCCTCGTCCTGCATTACGTCTTCTACCCCTTCGCGCTGATCGGCTTCGGCGTGCTCCTGCGCACCGGGGTGCTGCCGGGCAAGCACTCGGTCGAGCTGACCGTCGTGCCGGCGGCGGTCGCCGGGGTCCTGCTCCTGCTCGGTCTCCTGCTGACGCTGACGCCATCGGACCTGGGCCGACGGGTTGCCGCTCACGCCCACGGCGAGCGGGCGCAGACGATCGCCGCCAACGTCGCCAAGGTGCCGGCGATCGCCGCCGAAGGCTTCCGCTTCGCAATCGGCCTCTTCGCCCATCCTTCGCGAGGCGGCCTGGCGGTGATCGGCGCGGCAGGCTTCTGGGCGGCCAACATCGGCATCCTCTGGGCCTCCTTTCAGGCCTTCGGCGTGGAAGTGCCGATCGCGGTTGTCGTCCAGGGCTTCTTCCTCGGCATGGTCGCCAACCTCTTCCCGCTGGCGCCGGCCGGGGTGGGGGCCGTGGACGCCGGCATGATCGGCGCCTTCGTCCTCTTCGGCCTGCCCGAGGAGACCGTCTTTCCGGCGATCCTGGTCTACCGGCTGGTCGCCTTCTGGCTGCCGATTCCCCCGGGGATCGTCGCCTTCTTCCAGCTGCGCAAACGGGTGGTGCGCTGGGAAGAGGAGGGCCTGCCGGTGGAGCGCGGCAGGCACCTGCACGAGGTGCCGGCACCTGCCGATTCGGGCGAAGTCGCCTAGACCCTCCTAGCTCCGAGAGCCTGGATCCGGGTTGACCGAGGCGTTACTATACAAAGTGAAGTAATGGAGAGAAACACGGCCTGACTAGACTGGCGGCGAGCAATGGCAGAGGCGAAGAAAGTCGAGAACGTGATCATCGTCGGCGGTGGGCCGGCCGGCTACACGGCCGCGCTCTACACCGCACGCGCCAACCTCGAGCCGCTCGTCTTCGAGGGCTTCCAGTGGGGCGGCCAGCTGCAGAACACGACCGACGTCGAGAACTACCCCGGCTATCCCGAGGGGATCATGGGGCCGGAGATGATGAACCAGTTCCGCGCCCAGGCGGAGCGCTTCGGCACCCGCTTCGTCACCGACGACGTCGACCGGGTCGAGCTCTCCGACGGCGACGTGCACCGGGTCTTCCTCGGCGAGGAGGAGCACGTCGCCAAGACCGTGATCCTGGCGATGGGGGCCGAGCCACGGAGGCTCGGCGTCCCCGGCGAGCTCGAGCTGAGCGGATGCGGCGTCTCGACCTGCGGCGTCTGCGACGGAGCCTTCTTCAAAGGCAAAAAGGTGATCGTGATCGGCGGCGGCGACTCGGCGATGGAGGACGCGATCTTCGTCTCCAAGTTCGCCAGCGAGCTGACGATCGTCAACCGGCGCGACGAGTTCCGCGCCTCGAAGATCATGCAGGAGCGGGCCCGCGAGCAGGCAAACATCGAGTTCAAGACGCCCTTCGTCCCCGAGGAGTTCGTCGGCGGCGACGGCGGCAATCTCGACCACGTCAGGTTGCGCAACGCCGAGACGGGCGAGACCGAGGACTTCGAGACCGAAGGCGCCTTCGTCGCGATCGGCCACATCCCCCGCTCGGAGGTCGTCGCCGATCAGGTCGATACCGACGAGGACGGCTACATCCGCACCCAACCGGGCTCGACCAAGACCAACCTCGGTGGCGTCTTCGCCGTCGGCGACGTCGTCGATCGCACCTACCGCCAGGCGGTCACCGCCGCCGGCACCGGCTGCATGGGCGCGCTCGACGCCGAGTGGTACCTGCGCGATACGCCCCCAAGCCCGGAGGCCCATTGGCTTCCCGAGGGCGAGCCAGAGGAGACGGCCCCCAAGCTCGCCTGACCGGCGCACCTCGGCGTCCTTGATCTGCTTGGCCAGGGCTTAATCGAGTAACCGCTGCACGACGAAGGTGCGGGTGCCGCGCGGGGTCTCGACCTCGACCGGCTTGCCGGGCTCCGCGTCGAGCAGGGCACGGCCGATCGGCGACTCGGCCGAGAGGCGTCCGGCGGCGAGATCGGCCTCGGTCGAGCCGACCAGCGTCCAGGTGTTGACCGCCCCCTTCGACTCGTCGAGGACCTCGGCCGTGCGGCCGAAGCTGAAGCGGTCGGCGTCGGCGTCGGCCTCGACCACGACGGCGGTGCGCAGGCGCTCGCGCAGGCGTTTGATCTTGGTCTCGAGGTGGGCCTGGTCCTCTTTGGCGATGTGGTACTCGGCGTTCTCCTTGAGGTCGCCCTCTTCGCGGGCGACCTTGATCCGCGCCGCCATCGCCATGCGGGCGGGTCCTTCGAGCTGCTCGATTTCCTCGCGCAGGGCGGCGATCCCCTCCGGGGTGATCGGCTCCCCGCTGCCATCTCCACCGTTCACCGCGAGCACAATTGCAGATGGGCGACCAAGGCCGCGATCAAGGCGCCCGTCGGGCCCGTTCAGAGGTGCGTGAGCAGCAGGCCGATGACCGCCGCTACCAGCGTGAACGCGCCGGACCAGCCGATTCGGGTCATCGTCCGATGCAGGTCGAGTATCGCGCTGCTCATCTGCCGCATGTCCTCATGCGCGCGATCGAACCGTTCCCCGGTCTCGGCGCTGTGTCCCTTTGCCTCGGTGCGGAGGCGTGCTTCGACGCCTGCAATCTCCTGTCGCAGCCCTGTCTCGACACCGGTGATCTCCTGTCGCAGCCCTGCACCCATGTCGACGATCTCCTGCCGCAGCCCCGCCTCGACGCCGGTGAGCTCTTGCCGCAGCCCTGTCTCGACGCCTGCAATCTGCTGTCGCAGCCCTGTCTCGACACCGGTGATCTCCTGCCGCAGCCCTGTCTCGACGCGGGTGATCTCCTTCCGGAGTTCCTTGCCTGTCATCTTGAGCTCGCCGTGCAGCTCTTTGACCTCCGCCCGCAGGTCGCTCGCGGTGGCTCGCATCTCCGTGCGGGCGTCCGAGATCTGCCCTTCGACCTGGTCGAAGCGTTCGTCCATCCGGTGGGATAGATCGTCGAGACGGTCGTCTGTCCAGCTTTGCCTCATTGCCTCCATGTCCCAAGCGTAGGGAGAAAGGTGTGACGTGTGGTTCACGAAAGTGTAACTCTTTGTCTTGGTAGACGAATGTCTGAGGAAATGACCGTGGCCGGGCTCATGGCCGCGGCCGGGCTCATGGTCTAAGGTCGAAGTCGGTGCCCACCTGCACGCACATCGATTCGGTCGAGTACTTCGAGCCGCCGCCCAAGGTGACGGGTTGCCGGGAGTGCCTGAAGCTGGGGATGAGCTGGGTGCACCTGCGCATGTGCCAGAGCTGCGGCCACATCGGCTGCTGCGACAACTCCCAGGGCAAGCATGCGACGGCGCATCACGCCGAGACCGGCCATCCGATCATCCGCTCGGTCGAGCCGGGCGAGGACTGGAGCTGGTGCTACGTCGACGAGGCGATGTTCCGCCTCCGGCAGGCGCCGTAGAGGTTTGGTCCGGTATCCAGTGAAAACCTCTACGGCGGTCCCGTCGGGCGTGGATGACGATTGGAAAGCGGCGTCGGGCTGCTGATCACGGGCCGCCGGGGGCGGTCAGGCGGGGCGCGGGACGGTACGCGTCGCCGTGCTCGGCCTGCAGCTCGGCCAGCAGCCGCGCCGCGCGCTCGACGCCGATCAGCTCGGTCAGCTCGAGCGGCCCGCGCGGCCAGTTGAATCCCAGCCGCATCGCCGTGTCCACGTCGGCGGGCGAGCCGACCTCCTCGTCCAGGGCGAAGGCCGCCTCGTTGGCGATCTGGGCGAAGAGGCGGGGCAGTACTGCCTCTGCCGCCGGGTCGATTTGCGCCAGCGCCGCCGGGTCGAGGGTCGGCTCCGTTCCGTGGTCCCCTTTTCCCGCATGGGGGGTGAAAGGAACGACGGCAGCGGGGTGGGGGGCGTCGTCGTAGCTGTAGAAGCCGCAACCCGACTTGCGGCCAAGGCGCCCCGCGGCGACCAGCTCCTCCTGGATCGGGCTCGGCCGCCAGCGCTCGGGCTCGCCGCCCTGCCTGTAGAAGGAGCGGGCGACGCTGAGGTTGACGTCGAGCCCGATCAGGTCGATCAGCTCGAACGGGCCCATGCGGAAGCCGCCGCCGAGGCGGACGATGCGGTCGATCGTCGGCGCGTCGGCGACGCCCTGCGCGAGCATCCGCAGCGACTCGAGGCTGAAGGGGCGGGCGAGCCGGTTGGCGATGAAGCCGGGACTGTCCTTGGCCCGGATCGGCGTGCGGCCCATGCGGCGGCCGACCTCGGCGGTCGCCTCGAGCGCGTCCTCGGCCGAGCGCTCGGTGGCGACCACCTCGACCAGCTTCATCAGCGCCGGCGGGTTGAAGAAGTGCATGCCGACGACGCGCTCGGGGTGGGGGACCTCGGCGGCGATCGCGCTCACCGGCAGCGAGGAGGTGTTGCTGGCGAGAATCGCCTTCGGCCCGCAGGTCTCGGCGAGGGAGCTGAAGAGCTTGCGCTTCAGCTCGAGGTCCTCGGGCGCCGCCTCGACCACGAGGTCGCACTCGGCGAGGTCGGCGAGGCTCGCCGCGGCGCCGATCCGGGCGCTCGCGGACTCTGCCTCGTCCTCGCTCCAGCGACCCTTCTGGGCGCCTTTCGTGAGGCTTGCGTGCAGCCGCTCGACGCCCGCCTCGAGCGCCGCGGGGACGGGGTCGTGCAGGCGCGTCTCATAGCCGCCCAGCGCGGCGATCTGGGCGATCCCGGCGCCCATCGTGCCGGCGCCGACGACGCCGACCCGGCCCACCTCGGCGCTCACCTTCCCTCGAACCCCGGCTCGCGCTTCTCCAGGAAGGCCTTCATGCCCTCGACCCGGTCCTCGGTCGCCATCGCCAGCTCGTAGAGGCGGCGCTCGTTCTCCAGCCCGGCCGCCAGCGTGGTCTCCTCGGCGCCGAGCACCGCCTGCTTGCCGAGACGGGTGGCGATCGGGGGCCGCTCGGCGACGGTGCGGGCGAGCTCCAGCGCGGCCTCCAGCCAGCGCCCGGCGTCGACGACCTGGTTCACCAGGCCGAGCTGGAGCGCCTCCTGGGCGTCGAAGCGCCGGCCCGTGAGCACCAGCTCCATCGTCCGCTGCTTGCCGATCACGCGGGCGAGGCGCTGCGTGCCGCCGCCCCCGGGGATGATCCCGAGCTGGATCTCCGGCTGGCCGAAGACCGCGGTGTACGAGGCGACGATCATGTCGCAGGCGAGCGCCAGCTCACAGCCGCCGCCGAGCGCATAGCCGGACACCGCCGCGACCATCGGGGTCTTGATCGCCGCGAGCCGGCGCCAGAAGGACGCGGCCGGATGGCGCAGCGCCTCGGCGAAGCTGCGCTCGGCCATCGCCTTGATGTCGGCGCCGGCGGCGAAGACCTTCTCGGAGCCGGCGATGACGGCGCAGCGCACCTCGGGATCGGGGTCGAGCCGCTCCAGCTCGGCGGCGAGCGTCTCCATCACCTCGGGCGAGAGGGCGTTGCGCGCCTCGGGCCGGTTGAGGCGCAGCAGCGCGACGTGTCCGTCGCGCGAAGTCTGGACTAGATCGGGCAATGCGGCCCCCGCATCAAGCATTCGCCTCGCTCGCGGCGCAAAGAATCAGATATGGATGCTTGCTCGCTCGGCTCATAGGGGAGTCATCGCGTTGATCCCGGTCGCGCCGCGGCCGATGATCATCTTCTGGATCTGCGAAGTGCCCTCGTAGAGGGTCGTGACGCGCGCGTCGCGCAGGTAGCGCTCGACCGGGTAGTCGTCGACGTAGCCGGCGCCGCCGTGCACCTGGATCGCCAGGTTGGCGCATTCGACCGCGGCCTCGGTCGCGTGCAGCTTCGCCACCGAGGTCTCCGTCGTGTTCGGCTTGCCTTCGTCCTTCAGCACCCCGGCGCGGTAGACGAGCATCCGGCTGGCGTCGCGCTTGACGATCATGTCGGCGATCATCTCCTGCACGAGCTGGAAGCGGGCGAGCGGCACGCCGAACTGCTTGCGCTCCTTGGCGTAGGCCACGGAGGCGTCGACGCAGCCGTCGCAGATGCCGACGCAGCCGGCGGCGACGCTGTAGCGGCCGTTGTCGAGCGCGCTCATCGCGACCTTGAAGCCGTCGCCGATCTCGCCCAGCATCGCGTCCTCGCCGACCTCGACGCTGTCGAGCGAGAGCTCGGCGGTGTCGGAGGATCGCAGGCCGAGCTTGCCGTGGATCTCCTGCGTCGTGAAGCCCTCTGACGCGGTCGGGACGAGGAAGCAGGCGAGGCCCTTGTGCTTCTTCTCCGGATCGGTCTGGGCGAAGATCAGCGCCACCTCGGAGAAGTTGCCGAGCGAGATCCACATCTTCTGGCCGCTGATCGACCAGCCCGAGTCGGTCTTGGTCGCGCGGGTGCGCAGGTTGGCGGCGTCGGAGCCGGTGTCGGGCTCGGTCAGCCCGAAGCAGCCGAGCGCCTCGCCCGAGCAGAGCCGCGGCAGCCACTTCTGCTTCTGCTCCTCCGTGCCCCACTTCTCGACCGAGCCGGCGACGAGCGAGGTCTGCACGGAGACGACGGTGCGGGCCGAGGAGTCGGCGCGGCCGACCTGCTCGACGATCAGGCCGTAGCCGATGTAATCGAGGCCGCGGCCGCCGTACTGCTCGGCGACGGGGGCGCCGAGGTAGCCGACCTCGCCCAGCTTGCTCGCCAGCTCGCGGTCGAAGCGGGCGGCGCGGTCGTTCTCCTTGACCCGCGGGACGATCTCCTTGTCGGCGAATTCGCGCGCCGTTTCGGAGATCAGGCGCTGCTCGTCGGTCAGCTGAAAGTCCATCTCACCATCGCTTTCTCTTCTGTGTCCGTTGAATCCGATTCAAAGCTCTCGCTCCAGGGTCGCGGCAAAGGCCTCCTGCGCTTCGCGCGTCCGCGGCCCCGGCGCCGCGGGCAGCTCGCGCCCGTCGATCATGGCGACGGCCTGGACCTCGCGCGTGGTCGAGGCGATGAAGGCCTCCTCGGCGGCGCGCAGGTCGGCGACCGGCCAGGCGCCCTCTTCGACGTCCAGTGCCCTGACCAGGCGGTCGCGGGTGATCGACTCGAGCACGCCGACGTCGAGCGCCGGGGTGCGCAGGCCGCCCTGGGGCGAGACCCAGAAGACCGAGGAGGTCGGCGGCTCGAGCACCGTGCCGTCCGGCTTTACGAGGATCGCCTCGTCCGCCCCCTGGGATTTCGCCAGCCGGGTCGACTGCATGTTGGCCGCATAGGAGAGCGACTTGACGCCGTTGAGGATCACGGTCGGGCTGTAGGTGACGGTGGCCACCCGCAGCGTCTCGGCGTGATCGGGGACCGGCTCGATCGCGGCGATGCGGCGCCCGGCGCGGGTGACGATCAGGCGCAGCTGCGCGTCGGGCCCTCCGGCGGCGCCGACCAGCGACTCGATCTCGCGCTCCAGGGCGGCGCGGTCGAACTCGAGCTCGATCGCCCGGGCCGAGCGCTCGAGCCGGTCGATGTGATCGCCGAGGGCGAAGGGCCGGCCGTCGTAGAGCCGGATCACCTCGAAGGCCCCGTCGCCCCGGTAGAGGCCGTCGTCCTTCATCGGCAGCGTCGCCTCTGCGGTCGGCGTCACCGTCCCGTCCACGCTCGCCAGCTCCCTAAGCGCCTCAGTCATCGGCTGGCGAGGCTACTAACCATCCGTTCCGGTGCGCCTTTTGCCCATATGGAGCCAAAAGGCGCACCGGAGGCTTTAAACGGCTTCGAAGACCGTCGCGAGGCCCTGGCCGACGCCGACGCACATGGTGGCGATGCCGTACTTGCCCCCGCTGCGGCGCAGCTCGCGGACGAGGGTGCCGGCGAGGCGGGCGCCCGAGCAGCCGAGCGGGTGGCCGAGGGCGATCGCGCCGCCGTTGACGTTGAGCCGCTCTTCGTCGATGCCCAGCTCGCGGGCGCAGGCGAGCACCTGCGAGGCGAAGGCCTCGTTGAGCTCGATCAGGTCGATCTGGTCGAGCTCGAGCCCGGCGGCGGCGAGCGCTCGCGGCACTGCGACGGCCGGGCCGATGCCCATGTAGCCGGGGTCGACGCCGGCGACGCCGTTGGCGAGGACCCGCGCCAGCGGCTCGACGCCGAGCTTCTCGACTCCCGCCCCGGAGGCGATCAGCAGGCAGGCGGCGCCGTCGTTGAGGGTCGAGGCGTTGCCGGCGGTGACCGTGCCGCCCTCGCGGAAGGCGGGGCGCAGCTTCGCCATCTTCTCCAGCGAGGCGTCAGGGCGCGGCCCCTCGTCGGCCTCGACCAGCACGGTCTCGCGGCGCCCCTTCGGCGCCTGGACCGCGACGATCTCCTCGGCGAGCTTGCCGGCCTCGGCGGCGGCGACCGCGCGCTGGTGGCTGCGCAGGGCGAAGGCGTCCTGGTCCTCGCGGCTGACCTCGTAGCGCTCGGCGACGTTCTCGCCGGTCTCGCCCATCGACTCGGTCGAGACGCCGAGCTCGGCCATCTGCGGGTTGACGAAGCGCCAGCCGAGCGTCGTGTCGTGCATCGTCTGCTCGCCGCGCGGCAGGCCGCGCTCGGGCTTGCCGACGACCCAGGGCGCGCGGCTCATCGACTCGACCCCGCCGGCCAGGTAGAGGTCGCCCTCACCGAGCTTGACCGCGCGGGCGGCGCAGTTGACCGCCTCCAGGCCCGACGCGCAGAGGCGGTTGACGGTCGCGCCCGGCACGCTCTCGGGCAGGCCCGCGAGCAGCGCGGCCATGCGGGCGACGTCGCGGTTGTCCTCGCCCGACTGGTTGGCGGCGCCGAAGTAGACGTCGGTTATCTCGGTTGGATCCACGCCGCTGCGATCGACGACAGCGCGGATCGTCTGGGCGGCGAGGTCGTCGGGACGGACGGTGGACAGCGCGCCGCGGTAGGCGCCCATCGGGGTGCGCAGCGCGTCGACTACGTAGGCCTCAGGCATAGGCGGCATTAAAGGGGAAGCGGGCGCTCGCCCGTATCCTCATCTGCATGGGTTTCGCGCTGCTGACCGTGGTGATGCTGGCGCTGATCATCGGTGTGCTGCTGGTGATCGGCCACTTCTACCAGGGCAGCACCGCCGACCTGGTCGATTGGAAGCCGACCCGCAGCCCCGAAGTCGAGGCGCAGAACGAGATCGACGACGTGCGTCAGATGCTCGAGGCGCAGAACGAGATGCGCCGCCGCCGTGGCGCCCCCGAGGTCGACGAGCGCACGCTGCGCGCCGAGGTCGAAGCGGAGGAGCTGGAGCGGTTGCGGCGCGGCGGCCCCTTCGAAACGTGAGGACGAGCGGGTGGCGCGAGCGCTGATCGTCGGCTGTGGCTGCCGCGGGCGGTCGGTCGGCGGGCGCCTGCTCGCCAAGGGCTGGCAGGTGCGCGGGACGAGCCGCCACAGGGAAGGGATGGCGCTGATCGACCAGGCCGGGATCGAGCCGGCGCTCGCCGATCCGGCCGAACCGGGATCGGTGCTCGAGCTGGTCGGCGACGTCAGCGTCGTCGTCTGGCTGCTCGGCTCGGCGGAGGGCAGCGAGGAGGAGCTCTCGGCGCTGCACGGCCCGGGCCTCGACCGGGTGCTCGAGCGGCTCGTCGAAACGCCGGTGCGCGGTTTCGTCTACGACGGCCGGGGCAGCGTCGACCCGATCCTGTTGGCGCGCGGCAAGGAGGCGGTCGAGGCGGCGTCGGAAACCTGGAACATCCCGGTCTCCTGCCTGCTCGTCGATCCCCGCGACGAGGAGACCTGGAGCGACCCGATGGGGGTCTGGCTGGACGCGGCGACGGGCGGGATCGTGAACCTGCTCGAGTGAGCCCGGCATGGCCATATCTCTAAACTCCGATTGGAATTCCGGTAAATGCCGAAGCGAGTGAGAGGAGCGGCACATGGCCCTGCAGCTTGGTGACGTAGCACCCGATTTCGAGGCCGAGACGACCGAGGGCCGGATCAAGTTCCACGACTGGATCGGCGACTCGTGGGCGGTGCTGTTCTCGCACCCGAAAGACTTCACCCCGGTCTGCACGACCGAGCTCGGCTACATGGCGAGCATCGAGCCCGAGTTCGCGAAGCGCGGCGTGAAGATCATCGGCCTCTCGGTCGACCCGCTCGACAAGCACGAGGATTGGTCGAAGGACATCGAGGAGACCCAGGGCACCGCGCCCAACTACCCGATCATCAGCGACGCCGACTTCAACGTCGCCAAGCTCTACGGGATGCTGCCGGCCGATGTCTCGGGAAGCGCCGCCGACCGCACCCCGGTCGACAACCAGACCGTGCGCAACGTCTTCGTCATCGGTCCCGACAAGAAGATCAAACTCATCCTCGTCTACCCGATGTCCACCGGGCGCAACTTCGACGAGGTGCTGCGCGTGGTCGACTCGCTCCAGCTCACGGCCGAACACAAAGTCTCGACCCCCGCGCAGTGGCAGCAGGGCGACGACGTGATCATCGGCGGATCGGTCTCCAACGAGGAAGCCAAGGAGATCTACCCCGACGGTTGGGAAGAGCCGCGGCCCTACATCCGCATCGTCCCCCAGCCGGAGAAGTCCTCCTAGCCGAGGCGTTCGAGCAGGTCGCCGAGGATGCGGGCGGTGGCGCCCCAGATGAGGTGGCCTTCGACCTCGTAGGTGGGGGTGTGGATGGGGACGCCGCGGCGGACGAGGCGGCGCATGGCGTAGGCGTCGCGCAGCGTCTCCAGCGAGAAGGCGAGCACGGTCTCCACCTCGGCCGGGTTGGGTTCCAGGCCCAGCTCGGCGGGGTGGGGGATGCGGCCGACGAAGGGGTGGATGCGGTAGCCGGTGACGAAGGTGCCGGTGGTTGGCAGCTCCTCGCCGAGCTCGACCACGGCGGGGTCGAGCGCGATCTCCTCCTCGGCCTCGCGCAGGGCCGTCGCGGCGAGGTCGGCGTCGGCCTCGTCGCGTCGCCCGCCTGGAAAGGAGATCTCCCCGGCGTGGCGGCGCAGGTCGGCGCGCCGCTCGGTGAAGACGAGGCCGGGCTCCTCGGGCCAGCCGTAGAGCGGCAGCAGGACGGCCGCCTCGATTGGAGATCTCATCTCAGATGATGGTCTGCACCGTGCCGCCGTCCACCGACCAGGCGGCGCCGGCCACGTAGGAGGCCCGCTCCGAGCAGAGGAAGACGATGGCCGCGGCGATCTCACCGACCTCGGCGAGGCGGCCGATCGGGCGCTTGGCGCCGGCCTCGGCCAGCGCCTCCTCGCGGCTCGCGGCGCCGGACATCTCGTGGGACTGGTCGAGCAGGCCGCCGGCGTCCATCCACAGCTCCGATTCGACCGGTCCGGGGCAGATCGCGTTGACGAGCACCCCCTGCTTCGCGTAGCGGTCGGCGAAGAGGCGCGAGAGCGAGAGCTCGGCCGCCTTGGCCACGGAGTACTCGGGCATCGCCGCCGAGGGGCGCTTGCCGGCGGTCGAGCAGACATTGACGATCCGCCCCCAGCCGCGCTCGGCCATCGGCGGCGCAGCGGCGCGCATCGCCCGCAGCGGCGCCATCACGTTGAGCTCGTACTGCGCGTACCAGTCCTCGTCGGGGACGTCGTCGAGGTGGCGCCACCGGGCGGCCCCGGCATTGTTGACGAGCACGTCGAGGCCGCCGAAGCTCTCCTCCGCGGCGGCGAGCATCCGCTCGCCCGCATCCCCGTCGGTCACGTCGAGGGCGATGCGCCGCGCGTCGCCCCCGGCGTCGCCGCCTGCCGCGACGGCCTCGTCCTGCGCTTCCATCAGCCGCTCCTCGTCACGGCCAACCAGCAGCACCTTCGCTCCCTCGGCGCAGAGCAGCCGCGCCGTCTCCCGGCCGATCCCGCTGCTGGCGCCGGTGACCAGGCAGGCGCGTCCTTTCAGGCCGAGGTCCATCAGAGCGACTCGACGCGGTCGGAGACGCTGACCGGGGTCTCGCCGCTCAACAGCTTGTGGACCGGGCACTTGCGCGCGATGGTCGTCAACCGCGCTTTCTGCTCCTCGCCCAGGCCGCGCGGCAGGCGCAGCGTCACCTGGAAGGAGAGGGGGGCGAAGTCGTCGTACTCGACGTCGACGTCAACCTCGACCGCACCGACGTCCCACCCCTTGCGCGCCGCGAACATCTCCAC
This sequence comes from Solirubrobacterales bacterium, assembly GCA_035712345.1. Classification (GTDB taxonomy): domain Bacteria; phylum Actinomycetota; class Thermoleophilia; order Solirubrobacterales; family 70-9; genus VRUE01. The sequence continues at coordinate 122,605 of DASTAY010000045.1, read as the reverse complement.
CGTCACCGCGGTGCAGGCGGCGAGGCCGGCCGCGACCAGGCGGGTGGGGGAGGGGCCGGCGTCGGTCCCGCCCTCGACCGAGGCGGGCTCGTCGACGACGAGGGTGTGGCCTCCCTCGATCTCGACGTCGTGGGCGTAGCCCTGGCGCCGGCGGGCGACGACCTTCATGCGATTCAGCTCTTGCGGCGGCCCTCGAACAGGGCCGGGTCGTCGACGTCGGCGAAGCGGGCCATCGCGTAGGCGAGGTCGGAGGCGCGGTTGACGAAGTGGATCACGGTCTCGGCGATCAGCTCGTCGTCCTCCTTCAGCTCGCTGATGCGGCGCTCGGCGCGGCGGATCGTCGTGCGGGCGACGTCGAGCTGGGCGGAGAGCAGGTTGCCGCCGGGGATGACGAACTGCGGCGGCAGCTCGACCCGCTCCATGTAGCGGTCGATCGCCCCCTCCAGCTCGGCGACCATCTCCTCGGTGGTGCGGCTGACCCCGTCCTCGAGCCGTCCGCTGGCCTCCGGCGCGGTCGCCAGCTCGGCGCCGGCGACGAAGATGTCGTCCTGGAGGCGCAGCAGGTCGGCGGCCAGCTCGGCGCGGTCGGGCCCGCAGAGGGCGCGGGCGACGCCGAGCTGCGAGCAGGCTTCATCGAGCGCCCCGTAGGCCTCGGTGCGGCCGTGGTGCTTGGGCACGCGGCCGCCGTACCAGAGCGAGGTGGTCCCGTCGTCGCCCTTCTTGGTGTAGATCTTGACCACGGCCCGATCCTACGCCGCGGCGCCGTCAGCCGACCGGGTTGAAGACCAGGCCGGTGGGGACCTTGGGGAAGAAGTAGGTCGACTTGGGCGGCATGTTCTCCTCGCTCTCGCAGATCGCCTTGACCTGGTCGACGGGGATCGGGCGCAGGAGGAAGGCGACGTCGTAGGCGCCTTCCTCGAGCAGCGCGAGCGAGTCCTCGACGCTCTTCGAGTAGCCGAGGCCGCGCTTGGCGAGGATGTCGTCTTCGCTGAGGCCGGCGATGCCTTTGAGCACGAGCGTCTCGAGGATCGCGGCGTCGAGGCGGCGGTAGGCCTCGGGCTTGCCGGCGAGCTGCTCGTCGAGCGCCGCCACGGCGCTGTCCTTGAGCCGCAGGCGGAAGGCCCGCTTGTGGAAGCAGTCGTAGAGGCCGAAGACGCCGGCGCCCTCCTCGCCGAGCGGGTCGAGCTGCTCGAGCGGCACCTCGGTCGCGTCGAAGAGCTCGCGCAGGCCCTCGCCGAGGCGGCGCTGGCGCTCGGGATCCGCGCGGAAGCCGGAGAGCAGGCGGTGGGTGGGGAAGACGGTGAGGCCGGGGTCGTCGAGCCCGGTCAGCGCCATCAGCGTGAACTCGCCCTCGCCCGACCCGCCGGCCTCGTCGCGGTAGGCGATCGCGGTCTCGTAGCGATGGTGCCCGTCGGCGATCAGGAGCTGGGCGCCGGCCAACAGCTCGGTGACCGCGGAGAGGATCGTCGGGTCGGCGACGCGCCAGACGCGGGTCACGGTGCCGCCTTCGTCGCTCGCCTCTCCCCAGGGCTCGACGCCCTCGATCGCGGGGGCCACGAGCGGCCAGGGGTCGTCGGTGGCGAGCGAGAAGATCGGCGAGAGGTTGTGGCGGGTGGCGCGGGTGAGGTCGAGTCGGTCCTTCTTCGGCCCGGGCAGCGTGCGCTCGTGCGGCAGCACCTGGCCGGCGGAGAAGTCCTCGACCCGGACGCCGGCGAGGATGCCGTGGCGCGTGCGCGCCGTGCCGTCGGGGCCGGTGTAGTCCTGGGTCATAGCCCAGATCGCCGGCTCGGAATCGCCGACGAGCGCGCCCGCCCCCCGCCATTCCTCCATCGTCCGCGCCGCCCGCTCGTACGGATCGTCGTCGGTCTGCTGCGGCCCGGTCTCCCCGTAGGGTTTCGGCAGGTCGATCGCGACCGCGTTGTAGGGCGAGCGCTGGAGCAGCTCGGCGCGCATCGCCGTGTCGATCACGTCGTAGGGCGGGGCCGTCACGTCCTGCAGGGACCCGACCACGTCGAGGTCGTAGTGGGTCGCGCGGATCGGGCGCACGTCGGCCATCGGTCGAAAGCTAGCGATGTCGACGACGAGACTGCAGTTACCGGCGCATATCGCCGGCAACTGCAGTCTCGTCGCCTACACTGGCCGCAGCGGGGCGTGGCGCAGCCTGGTAGCGCGCGGCCTTTGGGTGGCCGAGGTCCCCGGTTCGAATCCGGGCGCCCCGATGTTCGTCAAGGCCTTCTGGCGGCCGTGAGATGGAGCCGTTAGGCGCCCGCGCCCGTCGCGACTCCAGGCGTCCGGGTGCGCTTTGGACGCTTATCCAGTCGCGAAATGCCTGGAAACGCCGATAGGGGCCTGCATGGAGAGGCAGACAGATAGCCCCCGGCGCCGGGAACGGATCGCCTTCGAAACCGACCGGCACATGGTCGTCGGCGACGTGACCCTGCCGCCGCACGGATATCAGAGCCGCTTCTCGGACGCGGTCAACCGCGCCGACGTCGCCTTCGTCCCGTTGCTCGACGTCGAGATCACGCCGCTCGGCGGCGAGGGCGCGGTCCAGCGGCGCGACTTCATCGTCCTCGCCAAGCAGCACATCAGGCTCGCGTACCCACTCGACGGCTCATAGCGGTCGAGGCACGGCCGCGGCCGAAGAGGCTGACCAGGGCGGGGATCAGCAGCGTCCTCGCCAGCAAGGTATCGAGCAGCAGGCCGATCGCCATCGCGAAGGCGAGCTCGCCGAAGGAGCGGATCGGGACGAGGGCGACGGCGGCGAAGGAGAAGGCGAGGATCATTCCGGCGACGGTGATCGCCCGGCCGGCGCGGGTGCCCGCCGTCTGGATCGCCGGTCGCAGGTCGTCGCGCTCCGCCTCGCGCCAGATGCGGCTGATCAAGAAGACGTTGTAGTCGGAGCCGAGGGCCAGCAGCAGGATCGCGGCCGCGACCGGGACGAAGAAGGTCAGCTGGCCGTAGCCGAGCAGGTCCTGGAAGACGTAGACCGTCAGCCCGAGCGCGGCGACGACGACGAGCGCGCTGACCGCCACGAGATAGACCGGGGCGCTGCGGCTGCGCAGCAGCCACCAGAGCAGGAGGAGCAGGACGACGATCGCCGCCGGCGCGATGCGCATGAAGGCCCCGCGGGTGTCTTCGTCCAGTTCGGCGGCGATCGCGGTGTCGCCGCTCACGCCGGTTTCGGCGTGGGGCAGTCCAGATTCGCCCAGCAGTTCCGGCAGCCGCTGCTCGAGCCGGTTCAGGTCGCTCACCGCGCCGGCGCCGTTTGGATCCCCTTCGAAGACGACCAGGTAGCGGGCGGCGTTGCCGCTTGGGGCGAAGACGACGCCGTAGCGACCCCGCAGGCGCTGATCGCCGGGCCCGAGAACGGCCGATACCCCGGGCTGGTCTTCCAGATGACCCTGCAGGTCGTCCAGCTGCGGACGTCGGGAGGCGATGCCGTCGCCTTCGACGGCCACCATCGTCGGCCCGACGATTCCCGGGCCGAAGCCGCGGGCGGCGGCTTCGTAGCCGACATGGGGCGAGCTGCTCTGGGGCAGTCCGACGATCACCGTGTTGCCCAGCTCCATGTCGCGGATGCCGCTGGCCGCGGCGCCGAGCAGGACGATGCAGAGCACCGCGGTCAGCACCGGGTGATTGGCAGCGACCCCGACGATCCGGCCGCGGGCGGTCTTGCGCGCCTCCGGCGGCTCTTCCTGCTGGGGCCGCCTCGGCCAGAGGATGGCCGGGCCGAAGATCGCCAGCGTCGCCGGGATGAAGGTCAGCGCGACCGCCACGCCGATCAGCACCGCAACCGACATGCCTGGCCCGAAGGCGGTGAGGAAGCGCACGCCGGAGAGGAGCAGCGTCAGCGTCGCCCCGGCGATCATCAGGCCCGCGGTGAGGACGACGGGGAGCAGCTCCGCCGTCACGCCCGTCACCGCCTCGCGAGGGTCCTCGCCGCGGGTGAGGCGGTTGCGATAGCTAGAGACGAAGAAGACGACGTAGTCGGTGAGCGTGCCGAACAGCAGGGCGACGATCACCGGGTTCACCTCCTGCGGGATCGAGATGCCGAGGTGCAGCCCCAGCCAGCCGAGGGCGTGGCTGGCGCAGAGGTAGGCGATCGCGACCGTGGCGAGGCCGAGCAGCGGCACGCCGACGGCGCGGAAGTAGAGGACGAGGATGCCGACGACGATCACGATCGTGGCCAGCTCGAGCCACGGCAGCCAGTCGTTGCCGAGCTTGGTCTGGGCGGTGCCGGCGGGGATCGCGCCGGTGAGCTCCACCGACTGCGCGCCGCTCACCCGCGCCAGGCCTTCGGCGAAGTGGCCGATCGTCGCTTCTCGCGTAACGGTGGAGAGGCCGGGATCGGTGTAGAGGAAGGCCGCCAGGGTCGTGTCGGGCCGGCCGCGCGCGAGGCCCGGCGCGTTCACCAACGGCACGGCGCGCACCGCCGCCGTCCGCGGCGGCCGTTCGTCGACGGCGACGACGTAGCGCGATGCGGCGGCGATCTGCCGGGGGGAGAGGCCGCCCGGCTGGGAGGCGACCACGAGGCTGTGGCTGAGCAGCGGCAAGCCGAACTCTTCGAGCGATTCGCGTTCGACCCGCAGCGATTCGGCCGAGGGAGGGAGGAGGTTGCCGAGCTCGCCGGTGTCGGCGTCGAAGAGGGACGGCAGCGAGGTCATCGTCCAGAAGGTGGCCGCGATCCAGGCCGGGACGATCAGGAAGCGAAGCCAGACGATTGCCCGCGCGGTGCGCCCGAAGAAGCCGCTCGCTCCCCCATGCCCCCTGTCCGAGCTGTACATGCCTGCCGCATTACCCGGCGGCGGCGTGAATCAGACAGGGGGCTGCCCGGCGGCAGCCGTCATGCGGTTTCGCGACGGCGTCGGCCGCCGCCGGCGAAGGCGCCGATGTCGATCAGGAAGGCGACCACGACGATGAACCACTCGAAGCCGTGGACCTGTTCGGAGGAGGCCCACATCACCGCGTAGGCGAGCGTCGTCCAGGGCAGCAGGAAGAAGCCGAGGAAGGGAACCAGCCAGCTGTCGAAGGCGCGGCTGAGCAGGTCGCTGAAGAGGAAGATGACGAACAGCGCCAGCCTTGGCGAGATCAGGGCGAAGAGGAGGACGAGGCAGCCGATGTGGCAACGCTACCCTCTTTGGGTGCTCTGGAACCGCTCCAAGGAACGGCTGCCCGTGCCGGAGGAGGCGCTGCCGGGCCGCAGCGAGCCGGCCTTCGACGTGCCCGAGCGCCACGCCGTGCTCGACGCGGCGCTGAAGCCGCCCTTCCCCGACGGGATCGAGGTCGCCTACTTCGCCCTCGGTTGCTTCTGGGGGGCGGAGCGGCTGTTCTGGACGCTCGACGGCGTCTACACGACCGCGGTCGGCTACATGAGCGGGACCACGCCGAACCCGACCTACGAGGAGGTCTGCAGCGGCCGCACCGGCCACGCCGAGGCGGTGCTGGTCGCCTTCGACCCGCGGAAGATCTCCTACGCGCGCCTGCTCGAGGTCTTCTTCGAGGAGCACGACCCGACCCAGGGAATGCGGCAGGGCAACGACGTCGGCACGCAGTACCGCTCCGGGATCTACTTCGCGAGCGACGCCCAGAAGGCGACGGCGGAGATGGCGCGCGATGCCTACGACGAGGCGCTGCGTGCGGCCGGGCGCGAGCCGATCACGACCGAGGTCGAGCCCGCGGGGCCCTTCTACTACGCCGAGGACTACCACCAGCAGTACCTGCACAAGGTGCCCAACGGCTACTGCGGCCTCGCCGGCACCGGCGTCTCCTGCCGGATTCCGGCCGCTGCGGCGGAGTAGCTCGCCGCCCGCCGGGGCGAATAGCATCCGCCGCTCGTGACGCCCTCCTTCGGCTCCTACATCGGTGGCTGCCTGGCGACGATCGGCATCGTCTCGGCGGTCGGCCTCGGCGGCTACTGGCTGCGGCGCTGGATCGTGCCAGAATTCTCCGGCGCGCTGGCCCGCCTCGGCGACGCGACGCTCGCCGTCGCCCTGCTGGTCCTCTCGCTCGAGCTGCTCGGCTCGCTCAGCATCCTGCGGCTCGGCTGGATCGTCGTCGTCTGCATCGGCGTCGGCCTCGGCGCGGCGGCGCTCGGCCGCCGCATGGCGCCGCGCTTGCGCAACGAGGTCGCGGCGCCGCAGGTGCAGACGATCGCCTTGCTGCTGGCGCTCGGGGTCGCCTCCTTCACCGTCGCCGAGTGGACGTTCCCCTCGCAGCTCAACCTCGACGCGGGCATGTTCGGCGGCGACACGACCTGGTACCACATGCCCTTCGCGGCGCGGATGGCGCAGGAAGCCTCGACGGTGCACCTGCACTACACCGACCCCCTGCGCCTCGCCGCCTGGTTCTACCCGCAGACCTCCGAACTGATCCACGCCGCGGGGATCGTCGTCTTCAAGACCGACTGGCTCTCGCCGCTGATCAACATGATCTGGATCTCGGTCGCGCTGTTGGCGGCCTGGTGCGTCGGCCGCCCCTACAAGGTCGGGCCCGCGACCCTGGTCGCCGGGGCGATCATCCTCGACTCGGGGGTGATGATCGAGACCCAGCCGGGCGAGGGCCGCAACGACATCATGGGGCTGGCCTTCCTGATCGCCTTCGCCGCCTTCCTGATCAACGGCCACCAGCGGCGCGCGCCGAAGGAGGGGGCGGTGCAGGACACGCCCGAGCGCGACGCGCCGTTGCTCGACAAGGGCCCGCTCGTGTTGGCCGGCATCGCCGGCGGCCTCGCGATCTCGGTCAAGTTCACCTTCCTGGTGCCCGTGGTCGCGATCGGCCTCGGCGTCGTCCTCTTCAGTGGCCGCGGGCGGCGCCTGACCACGGCCTGGCTGCTCGGCCTCTCCGGCTTCGTCGTCGGCGGCTACTGGTACGTGAAGGCGGCGATCAAGACCGGTGGCAACCCGATCCCGTCGACCGGTTTCGGGCCGTTGCACCTGCCTCGGCCGGACCAGATGCCGCTCGACCCGCGGCCGCGCTTCGCGGTCTCCCATTACCTGACGGAGCCGACCATCTACAGGCACTGGTTCTTCCCCCGTCTCGACGACGCCTTCGGCCCGCTCTGGCCGCTGATCCTGATCGTCGCGGTCGCCGCCGTGATCTTCATCGCGGTGCGCTCGCGCAACCGGATCCTGCAGGTGGTCGCCGCCGCGGCCCTGCTGACCGCGGTCGTCTACCTCTTCACCCCGCTGACCGCCGCCGGCCAGGAGGGCTCGCCGACGGGCTTCTTCACCAACACGCGCTACCTGGTGCCGGGCCTGGTGCTGGCGATGACCGTGCTGCCGATCGCGCGGCCATTGCGCGCGCCGGAGTCGCGCGCCTGGCAGACGCTGCTCTTCCTGGTCCTGGTCTACGCGATAACCGTGCTGACCACGCCACGCTGGTACCCGCCCTACATCTTCGGCACGATCTTCCTCACGGCCGCGCTGGTGTGGACGCCGACCGCGCTGGCGTTGCTGCGCAGCCGTCTCGTCGTCAGCCGGGCCTACGTCACCGCCGCAGCGGGGTGCGTGCTGCTCCTGGCGGTGGTTCTGGGCCGTGCGCAGGAGGTCCAGTACTACAACCAGCACTACGTGAACACGAGTCCCTTCCTACAGGACGGCGGTCCGCGCAAGGCGTACACGTTCGCCCGCGCCCAGCACGACAAGCGCATCGGCATCGCCGGCTCGGGCGAGATCTTCTTCGGCCAGTACGGCTTCTACGGGGCCAACCTCGACAACTACGTCCAGTACATCGGCGTCGAAGGCCCCGACGGCACGTATCGCCTGGCGACCAGCTGCCATCAGTTCCGCCAGGCGATCAACGAAGGCGAATACGACTACCTCGTCGTCAGCCAGTTCACGCAGGATTCCCCCGAAGCGCCCTACTGGTATCCGATCTACGCCTGGCTGAAGAGCGCCAAGGCGCTCGAACTGGTCGTCGCCGAGCCGGAAATCACGCCCGAGCCCGATTACGTCTTCAAGGTCAAGGGCAAGCTCGACACGAGCTGCGCCGACGTGGGTTGAGAGCCCGTCCCGGCAGGGCTTTCACTTAACTTTTTCGGTGGGTCGGGTTGCAGCTGGCGCCCGCTGCGCTCGACGAAAAAGTACAAGACGTTTCAGCCCTACCGGGACGGGCTCTGGACCGAGGTCAGCGCATGGTCTCTCACGAGTGCTGCTGAATGCCACGGTTGCTCCCACCAGAACATGTGTCCGACGCCTTCCATGAGCTGGGGCTCGACGCCGAGCAGGCGGGCGATCTGGATGCCGTTGTTGGCGCCGAGCAGGCGGTCGACGGTGCCGTGGATGACCTGGGTGGGGACCGAGACGTTGCTCAGGCGGGTGCTCGTGTCGTGGATGGCGCAGGCACGCATCTGCTGGAAGATCACTTCTTTGGGCGCTTTCAGCTCCTCCGCCATCGCGCGGAACGCGTCGTAGCGGCCCTCCTCGGCGCGAAAGTCGGGGGAGAGGTTGATCTCCCACATCGCTCGCAGCACCTGCTCGCGATCGCCGGAGGACATCGCCGCGCCGAGCATGCGCAGGTCCTCGTCGGCCATCAGCGTCCCCTCGGGCCCGCCGCAGTAGGTCGCACCGAGGCTCAGGGTGCGGATGCGCTCGGGGTGGGCGAGGGCGAGCTCCTGGGCGATCATGCCGCCCATCGAGATGCCGAGGATGTGGGCGCGCTCGATCTCGAGCGCGTCGAGCAGGGCGGCGACGTCAGCGGCCATGTCGGCGGTCGTAAAGGGCATCAACGCCGGCCCTGAGAGACCCATCCCGCGGTTGTCGAAGACGACGCACTCGAAGCTCTGCTCCAGCGAGGCGAGGAAGTCCCGGCCCCAGGCCCGGTGCGTCGCGCTCATTCCCTGGATCAGCAGCATCGGCTCGCCGGTCCCGGCGCGCTCGTAGTGCAGCTCGCTGTCTCCCGCATCGACCCTCGGCATCGCCGTCGATCCTACGCGAGGTGCAAGGATGCGGGCGTGATCCGCGAGCTGCTGCCGCCGCAGACGGGCCTGGCCTTTGCCGCGATGCGGGCGCTGCGCACCGACCTCTCCGACGAGGGCTCGTTCGTCCGACGGGTCGACGGGACGCTGCGCGAGCGAGGCTACCGGCTGCTCGGCGCCTTCGAGGACAGGGCGCAGAGCGCCGTCGCCGTCGCCGGCTTTCGCCTCGCCGACAGCCTCGCCTGGGGCCGCCACCTCTACGTCGATGACCTCTCGACCCTGCCCGACGCGCGGCGGCGTGGCCACGGGAGAGCGCTGCTCGACTGGCTGCTCGAGGAGGCGCGGCGCGAGGGCTGCGACCAGCTCCACCTCGACTCCGGCGTCGAACTCGATCGGGCCGACGCCCACCGCCTCTACCTCAACGCGGGCATGGTCATCTCGGCCCACCATTTCGCCCGCGACGCCAGGTAGAGCCCGTAACCTAGGCGCACCCGCCCCCGTAGCTCAGTGGACAGAGCGACGGCCTTCTAAGCCGTGGGTCGCTGGTTCGAATCCAGCCGGGGGCGCTTTATTTCAACGGGTTCGGGCTCGGCGCAGCAAGGCTCACCCGTCTTTCTGATCCAAAAGGCCCCGCGCCCACGCTTCTATTTCGTGTATCTGGGTGACCGCAGCGCCTCGATCGAGCGGCTCGCCATCGAGCAGGTCCTCGTATCTCAAGGGAACCGCGAACTCCGTGTACATCACGATCTCACCGGTGACGAAGGGGAAGGTGATGCCAAGTTCCTCGACCAGCTCGATGAGGCGACGGAGGTCATGCGTGTACTCGAAGTCGACGCCCTTGTGGGCGAGCACTGCCTTGAGCCACTTCTCGATGGCCTGCTGCGCGTGGAAGCCCAGGATGCTGTCGGCGACGTTGGGGTTACCCTCGAATTCGCGCAGAGCTACGGCGTCCTCGGTCGCCTTCCGAGCCAGGAGCGTCGCGAGCTGACCTGACTCAAGCTCCGGCGATGACACGGCCGTCTCGGAGGGCTTCGTGCATCAGCGTGCCGGATACCGGTCCCCATTGCTCTGCATGCTCGTCACTGACCACGATCAGATCGATCGGAACACCCATCGCGCCCAGCGCTTCACGCAGTCGCACGAACTCAGCGCGGCGGCTCTTCAACTCCGGCTCAACCACCAGCAGATCGAGATCGGACCCCGGCCTGGCGTCTCCGCGCGCATGGGAGCCAAAGAGGATGACCCGCGCATCGGGGGCCGCCTCGGAAAGGCGACGACCAGCCTCGGCGATCAACTTCTCATCGGACATGGGGTCAAGGTAGCCGATGGCCGCGACAGCTTGGGCCGACCGGCCTGGCTGCGCACCAAGTGGCCTCCCCAGCTCCAGCGAACTCAGCCGAACTCCTTGGACAGGATCGAACTCCCTGGAACGGATTCGCCCTGGTTGGACGCTTCCCGGCTGAACTTCTAATCCGGCGGTCGCTGGTTCGAATCCAGCCGTCAGCCGTGCAGGATCGCGTCGGCCGTGCGGTGGGCGAGGCTCATGATCGAGACCATCGGGTTGACGCCGGGGGCGGACGGGAAGGCGCTGCCGTCGCCGATCCACACGCCCTTGGTCTCGTGCAGCTCGCCGCGGCCGTCGGCGACCGAGGTCTGCGGGTCCGAGCCCATGCGGCAGGAGCCCATCTGGTGGGCGGTGAAGCAGGCGACGTCGTTGGGGGCGTAGCTCGCCGCTTCGAGCTCGGCGAGGAACGCGTCGAAGTCCTCGCCCGCGCGCCAGCGGGTCTCGCGCGAGTGCAGGGTGAAGACCTCTCTCGCGCCGGCGGCTTCGTGCAGCCGCGCCAGCTCGACGTTGGCCCGCCTCGCGAGCCGCGCGTCGACCTCGTCGCCCAGCTCCCAGCGCACGACCGCGCGCCCGTGCTCGTCGAGCAGGACCTCGCCGGAGCCGTGGTCGCGGGCGACGCTGACGAAGGGCGCGAACCAGGGCAGCGTCTGCATCAGGCTCTTGTGCGCGGCGCCCGAGTCCCAGGGAAGCGCGGCGGCGATCAATCCGGGAGCGACGCCGACGGCCTCGATCAGGAAGCCGCACTCGTCCTCGATGTCGAAGAAGTGGTCCGAGAGCGCCGACTGGATCTGGCCCTCCCAGCCGTCGATCCGCTCCTCGTAGATGCCGACGACGATGTAGGCGGGGTGCAGGCGCAGGTTCTTGCCGACCGCAGGGCCGCCGATGCCGCTGCGCAGGAGCAGGGCCGGCGACTCGACCGAACCGCCGGCGACGACGACCGTCGGGGCCTCGATCGAGACCGCGGTGATGGAGCCGTCGGCGTGCGTCACGGTCGCCTCGACGCCGCTCGCCCGCCCATCGGCCGCGAGCACCCGCTCGGCGTGGCAGCCGACGAGGACGCGGGCGCCGGCGTCGGAGGCGTCCTGCAGCCACGTCTTCATCGCCGAGCGCTTGCAACCGTGCTGGCAGCCGAAGCTGCAGTAGCCGCAGTTGGCGGGCTCGTCGTCGGGCGAGGCGTTGCGCCACAGCGGCCGGTGCTCGTAGCCGAGCGCGTCGCAGCCGGCCATCATCCGCCGGTGGGTGGCGTTCTGCGTGGTCGCCTCGGTGTTGGCGCCGATCCGCTCCATCACCGGATCCATGTGCTCGGCGACGAAGGCGGCCTCGTCGAGCCCGTCGAGGCCGTGCCCGGCCCACTCGCGCAGCACCCGCTCCGGCGTGCGCACGCAGTTCATGTAGTTGACGACGGTGCCGCCGCCGAGCGTCTGCCCGGCCAGCACCGAGATCGAGCCAGATTCCGAGGCGGCGAGGCCGGCGCCGTAATAGAGCTCCAGGTAGCCGGGCAGCTCGAGCTGCTTGAAGTCCTGCTCGTTGCGGTAGCCGCCGGCCTCGAGCACGAGCACGTCCTTGCCGGCGGCCGCGCAGCGGGCCGCGAGCACGGCGCCGCCGGCGCCCGAGCCGACGATGCAGACGTCGGCGCACAGCGTCGCCGTCTCGCCCGCGACCTCCTCGATCGCGATCGTCTTCGGCGCCGCGGCGGCATCCGGCGCGGCGGAGACCGGCCCCGGATAGCCGATCGCCTCCCAGTTGGGATTCGAGCCGGCGGCGTCCGGCAGCGCGTAGAAGAAGAGCAAGGTGAGGCCCTTGAGCTGCTGCAGGCCGAGCTTGACGCCGGGGTCCTGCTCGCGGAAGGCGTGGACGATCGCGGTGCGAGCCTCGAGCGGGGCGTCGTCGAATCCCGCTCCGGCGAGCCCATTCAGCAGGCCTCCGATCGCCTCGATCTCCTCCGCCGTCATCGCCTCGGCAAGCAGGCCTTCGATCTGCGCGGCGACCTGCAGGGCCGAGGCGCCGCGCGCCATGAACTCCGCCTCGACCGGGTCGCCGCTGTCGATATCGACCGCGGGCACGAACGTGTCGCAGAGCGCCTCCAGGGTCGCGCGTCGCGCGTCGGTCAGAACCGCTTGGGCAACAGCCATGTCACGCCCTCTCCGGGTTGGTCTCTCCTGCGGCGACCGTACCCCCTGGCGCCGGAAAGGGCAAGTTGTCTCGACCGTCGCGGCGATTCTCCGTTCTTGCCAGACTGCGCCGCGATGGAGGAAGCTGCGATCGAGTCCTCGCTCAGGGCCTTCCGCGAGGCGGCCGAGCGGCGGGACCTCGAGGCGATACTGGCGACGCTCTCGCCCGACGTCGTGGTCCGCTCGCCGGTCACGGACAGACTGCCAGTTGCCGGGATCGAGGAAGCGCGGGAGCTGTTCGGCGTCGTCTTCGCCGAGCTGGGCGAGCTCACCTATACCGACGAGCTGTCCAGCGGCGATGTGCGGATGCTCGTCTATCGCGGCAGGCTCGCCGGCGAGGAGATCGAGGAGGCGCAGCTGCTGCGCTTCGACGCCATGGGGAGGATCCGCGAGCTGACCTTCTTCATCCGCCCGCTGCCCGCGCTCGCCGGCGTCGCCGGCCGCTTCGCGCCGGCCCTCGCACGCCGCCGCCACGGACCGCTGCGCGCCCTGGCGATGCGCGTCGCGGGCGCAGCTCTGCGTCTCCTGATCGCCTTCGGCGACCGCGTCGGCTCGCGCATCCTCGGCTGAGCCCGCGAGCGCCGTAGAGGTTTGGTTCGCATAGCGGACCAAACCTCTACGGCGCTCGGTTGGGGCGGGGGTCCGTACCGCATCGTTCTGTGTTCAGGTGTGTTCTTACTGTGCAATGGGAGACAAGGAGCGTCGAACCGATATCGCCCTGGCGGTGCTCGCCGGAGCCTCGATCGCAGGGATCGTCTGGATCGGCAGGGCCGCCTAGCCCGACCCGCAGGCCCTGCGGGGTAGCCTGGGACAATCGCCCCAAGGATCCTCATAGCCGGAGCGACGGGTTTCGTCGGAGCGCGGCTGGCGGCATCGTTGCGTGACTCGGGCGCGGCGGTCCGCTGCCTGGCGCGCACCCGTGAGAAAGCCCGGCGCCTGGAGGCGCAGGGGCTCGAGGCGCGGCTCGGCGACGTAACCGACGCGGGCAGTTTGGAGGGCGTCGGAGAGGGCGTCGAGGTCGCCTACTACCTCGTCCACGCGATGGCCGGGGGCGGCGACTTCGCCAAGCGCGAGCGGCGCGGGGCGAAGAACTTCGCGCGCATGGCGCGGCGGGAGGGAATCGAGCGCGTCGTCTACCTCGGTGGGCTGGGCGGGGACAGTGGCTCCGAGCATCTCAGCAGCCGCCACGAGACGGCCCGGTTGCTGTCAGCCGAGGGACCGCCGCTGACCTACTTCCGCGCCGCGATGGTGGTCGGCGTCGAGAGCGAGTCCTACCGCGCCCTGCGCTACCTGGTCGAGCGCCTGCCGGTGATGCTGGCGCCGGCTTGGCTGAAGACCGACACCCAGCCGATCGGCATCGACGCTGCGATCGAGTACCTGCGGCGGGCGCCCGAGGTCGCCGAGTCGACGGGGCGGGAGATCCAGATCGGCGGGCCCGACGTGCTCACCTACGCGGAGATGCTCGACCGGATGGCGATCGCGATGGGCAAGCGCCCCCGGCCGAAGCTGCCGTTGCCGTTGGTCACGCCCTGGCTTTCCTCGCTGTGGCTTGGCCTGGTGACCCCGGTCGACACCTCGGTGGCCCGACCGCTGGTCGAGGGTCTGAGGACGGCGACTGTCGTCACCGATCCGACCGGGGCGGCCCCGTTCGGCATCGAGCCCGAGTCCTTCGACGAGGCCCTGCGGCGGGCGCTGGCGGAGGAGGCGGCCGACGCGTGAGCTGGGCGGCTTCGGGCAGACGTTTGCGCGAATCGGGTCGGGGGTATCGAAGTGCGCCATGGCACCTAGCTCAATAGTCGTAATCATCGTCGGGATCGTGCTGGCGCTGCTCGTCAACTACATCCTCGGGATCATCGTGATCCTGATTGGGTTGGCGATGCTGCTGATGCCTATGCTCGGCTCCAGGCGTCGCGTCTAGCGCGCGTCAGCCAGAATCGGGGCGATGGCTCCGTGGAAGCTGCCCCTGATCGCGGCCGCGATCGTGGTCCCCGTAGTCGTGGGGTTCGCGCTCGCCGGCCCCGGTCTGGGGGTCGCGGTCGCCGCGTTGATCGCCTTCGCGATCGTCTGGATCGCGGTCCGCCAGGGCCCGAGGGGGCCGATCGGCTCGCCGCCCGGGGCGGGGCGCCGCAGCGTCCTCGTCGTCCTCACCTGCGCGGTCGAGGAGCCCGCCGAGGTGCAGCGGCTCGTCGCCGTGGCGGGGCTGGGCGGCAAGGACCAGGAGACCTCGGTCCTGGTCCTCTCGCCGGCTCGCATCGGTTTCCTCGATCGCTGGGCCTCCGACGTCGAGTCGGCGCGCCAGGTGGCGCAGCGGAATCTCGTCGCCACGGTGGCCGCGCTGGCCAAGGCGGGGATCGCCGCCGAGGCCCGGGTGGGGGACGAGGACGTCGTCCAGGCCGTGGAGGATCAGCTGCAGAGCTTCGTGGCGAGCGAGGTGGTGCTGGTCGGCCAGGGTGAGCCGAGCGCCGCCGACGATGCCGCGGCCGCCGAGCTGGCGTCCCGCCTGCGGGCGGTCTTTCGCCGGGTGCAGCTCACCTCGGGTCCGGCAGGTTCAGCCGTTCGACCTCGAGCTCGCCTATCTTCAGTCGCCCGACGCTGGCGCGGCCGATCGAGAGACGAGCGACGCTGAGCCGCCCGATCGCAAAGCCGCCGATCGCAGCTACGCCGACGGCGAGCGCGCCGATCGCCAGCGCGCCGGTGGAGGACGCCGGCCGTATCTCCGGCCGGAAGGTTGCGATCCCGGGAAGCTGGGCCACCGCGGAACGGTAGCGCGGGCTAGCCTGCGCGGGGTGAGCCCCGCCCCGACCCTGCTCGTGATCGAGCACGTGCCCTGGGAGAGGCCACACCGGATCCTCGACGCCTGCGAGGGGCTGGCGGTGAGGACGGCGGAGCCCTTGGCCGGGGCGTCATTGCCGAGCCACGCGGAGGTCTCGGGCGTTGTCGTCATGGGCGGGCCGATGAACGTCGACGAGGTCGAGCGCTATCCGGGCCTCGCAATCGAGCGCGTCTGGCTCGCCGAGGCGGTCAGCCGCGGGATGCCGGTCCTCGGCATCTGCCTCGGCGCCCAGCTCCTGGCGCGGGCGCTCGGCGCCGAGGTAAGGCCGGGGCCCGGTCCCGAGATCGGCTTCGCCCCCGTGCAGGTGCATGACCCCGCCGACCCCATCCTCGGCCCCCTCGCCCCGCAGACGTCCGTTCTGCATTGGCACGGCGACGTCTTCGACTTACCCGATGGCGCAGCCCCGCTGGCCTCTTCCGAGCAGACCGAGCTGCAGGCGTTCCGCCGCGGCAACGCCTGGGGCGTGCTCTTCCATCCCGAGGCCGATGCGGCCCTGGTCGAGACCTGGCTGGGCGAGCCGGCGATGGTCGAGGAAGCGAAGCAGGCCTTGGGCGACGCGGCCCCAGCCGAGCTGCGCCGCCAGGCGCAAGCGGCCGAGCGGCGACTGACCGCTCGCTCGACCCAGGGCTTCCAAGCCTTCGCCCACCTCCTAGGCTAGATTGGCAGGCGACGCGGTGGACGTAGCTCAGCTGGTAGAGCTCCTGGTTGTGGTCCAGGCGGTCGCCGGTTCGAATCCGGTCGTCCACCCTTCAGCGAAACGCCTGCAAATGGCATGTTGAGATCAACGGAATAGGCCGAATTCCGTTCCAACTGGGCTAAGACTGCCGCGAAATCTCAGGCGCTTCTGGCCCTGTAGTGCCTGGGATTGCGCCGATGTGCGGGGATTGGTGGGAAATTCGGTCATTCGCCCCCCCGTTTCCCTGTGCTGACAGAAGCTTCCGACCGATGCCAATGATCGGATGCGGGAATGACCAAGGGACGAAAGAGGTCGCAACCCAAGGGGGGCAGAAGATCATCGCTCGTGGAACCCCGGCACGTTGGGAGGTCGCTTGGCATCCGAAGGCGCTCCACGAGAAGAACGCGATCGAAGATGTCACCGAGCGCGTGGCGATCGCGCACGTGATCGAGAAGCTGGAAGTCGACGGTCCGACCTTGCAAAGTCCGCACCAGAGCGCTGTCAGAGGCGAGGAAGGGTCGGGCTTGCGCGAGTTGCGACCCCGGCGAGGAAGGAGCCGCTGGCGACCGCTCTACCGCCGAGCCGACGGAGCGTTGTTCGCGATTCTCGCCGTTGGCCCCGAGGCGGAAATCGACAGGGCCGGCTACGGGAGAGCCTTGCGTCGGGCGAAGCAGAGGCTCAAGCGGCTGGAAAAAGCCAAGGAGAAGGAGTAGCCTAGATAGCGATTACAAGCTTGTTATCGAAGATTTCGAGGGGCGAGTATGGCTGATCAACTCATATCCAACGAAGACGTTCTCGCAGAGGAGCTGCGCGACCCCGAGTTCCGTGCGGAGTGGGAGCGAACCACGCTGGCCCGCTGGCTCGCCGTGGAGGTAGCTCATTACCGCGCCGAACACGGTCTCTCCCAAAGGCAGCTAGCGGAGCGACTCGGAGTCCATCAGTCCGACGTCGCCCGTATGGAGACGGGCGAGCACACGCCGAGTCTGGAGCGCCTGGTCAGGGTCGCCGGCGGCCTGGACATCGAGCTGATGATCGATATCCGCCCGGAAAAGAAGAAGGCCCAGCTGCCGAAGAAGCGCGCGCTCGACGCCGGTTCATTCGCAGTAGGTGGATGCGAGGTCGTTCTTGCATCTGCATAAAGCCTATTTCTCAAGTCGCCTAAGCTGAGTCTGTGGTTTGTCTGGCGGGTGCGAATCGACTTGTCTTCCGTCAGAACGAGTTCGTCGCCGAGCATCCGGGGAGCTCGATCGTGGCTGCTGATGACGGCTCGGACACAATGGGACATGGTGGGGGGCCGTGCAACGACATCCGCTCTTGACTGAAGCCGACGCTTGGGCAACCCGAGCACCGCGATCTACTCGAATGCTGCCGAAGAAAGAGGTTGCTCGTTTTTGCGCCGCGCGGGCGGGTATCCGGCGCTTAGACGCTGCCGGCCTGGACCCCAGCGGCTTTCACCGGCGTGTCAGCCGGTTCCCGCTTGGGTGAGAAGACCAACTGCCACACGGCGGAGAGGCGTCCAGGCTCGGTGGCGGCCCAACCAGAGCGATCAAGGAGCGTTCAGATGTCAGACCAGCTGCAGGGCAAGAAAATCGCGATCCTCGTCGCCAACGAGGGGGTCGAGCAGATCGAGCTGACCAGCCCGCTCGCCGCGGTGCGGGAGGCCGGCGCCGCGGTCGAGCTGCTCGCGCCCGAAGACGACGAGATCCAGGCTTTCAACCACCTCGACAAGGGGGACACCTTCACGCCGGACAAGGCCGTCGGCGCGGCGGACCCGGGCGACTACGACGGCCTGGTCCTGCCGGGTGGCGTGGCCAATCCGGATCAGCTGCGCACCGACACCGACGCGGTGCGGTTCGTCCGCTCCTTCTTCGAGGCCGGCAAGCCGGTCGGAGCGATCTGCCACGGGCCGTGGACCCTGATCGACGCGGACGTCGTGCGTGGCCGCACCCTAACCTCATGGCCGAGCCTGCAGACCGATCTCCGCAACGCGGGAGCGGAGTGGGTCGACGAGGAAGTCCACGTCGACCAGGGGCTGGTGAGCAGCCGCAAGCCCGACGACCTCGACGCCTTCAACGCGAAGATCATCGAGGAGTTCGCCGAGGGCGTTCACGAGCCGGCGCGTACTCCCCGCCGCGCAGCCGCTTGACGGCGCCTCCGGCACCGGCTTCGCGCAGCGCCGAGCGGAATCCCGGAGGGGCTTAGTAGGGACGCGTTCGGGGTAGCGGTTTTGCCGAAATCGACGGAAGGAGCGCCATGCCTCCTCGTGGAGTGAAAAAAGGCACTAAACGAGCTCGCCAGTACGAGCACGTCAAGCAGAGCGAGAAGGAGGCCGGCCGCTCGGAGGGCCGAGCCGAGGAGATCGCGGCACGCGCGGTGAACAAGGAAAGGGTGCGCTCGGGCGAATCGAAGAGCTCGTCGCGCAGCTCGACCCGGGGCCGGTCCGCGAGCAGCCGCGGCGGCAAGCGCTCGGGCAGCGGGCCCGGGGGCCGCACCCGCGAACAGCTCTACAACGATGCGAAGAAGCTGGGCATCGAAGGTCGCTCGAAGATGAGCAAGGGCCAGTTGCAGCGCGCGGTTGCGGGGGCGGAAAGCTGAGGTCGCCAGACGGGGCCCCGAGGTGAGCGACGGCCCGGGGTCCCTCGATCGCGCGCGCGATCTCGAGCTGGAGGGGCGGGGGCGGCACACTCTGTACCGGCGGTTCGGCTTGGGCGTCCTGGGCCTGATCGTCCTCGCGGCCCTGCTGGACGTCTTCGGGCAGGGTTCGAGCACGACCGTCGCCGAAGAGGACAGAGCCACCTTGACCGTCGACGCGCCCGCGCGGCTGCGCGGCGGCCTGATCTTCCAGGCCCGCTTCGAAATCGAGGCCAAGCGCCGCCTCGCCCACCCGAAGCTCGTTCTCTCCCCGGGCTGGCTCGACTCGATGACCCTGAACACGGTCGTTCCCACGCCGCTCTCGGAAAACTCCGGCCCGGATGGCCTCTCGATGGCGTTGGAAGAACTGCCGGCGGGACACACGCTGATCGTCTGGACCGACTGGCAGGTCAACCCGACGAACGTCGGCAGGCGCAGCGAGGACGCCACCGTCTTCGACGGCTCGACTCCGATCGCGTCCGCCAACCGAACCGTGACCGTCTTTCCCTGATCATGGATATCGCGATCCGCAGCCTCGTCGCCTTCCTCTTCGTCTTCGCGATCACCCGCATCGTCGGGCGCAGGGAGCTCTCCAAGCTGGAGCCCTTCGACGTGATCATGCTGGTGGTGATCGGCGACCTGGTCCAGCAGGGCGTCACCCAGAGCGACTACTCGGTCACTGGGATCTTCATCGTCCTCTCCGTCGTGACGCTGATGACGGCCCTCTTCGCCTACCTCAACTTCCGCTTCCCGAAGCTACGGCCCTGGATGGAGGGCCGCCCGGTCGTCTTGATCGACAACGGCGCGGTGATCGAGCGCAACCTGCGGCGCGAGCGCCTGACCGTCGGCGAGGTGGAAGCCGAGGCCCGCCAGCAGCAGATCGCCTCGCTCAGCCAGGTCCGCTGGGCGGTGCTCGAGCGCAACGGCCGGATCAGCTTCATCCCCGACGAAGAAGACGACCTGCCGAGCATCTTCTCGTAGAAGGGGGCCGGTCAGCGTCGCTCGGCCATCTCCCGGGCGACGAGACGCAGGTCTTCGACGAGGCCGTCGAGGGCTTCCTCACGCTCCTCGCGGTCGCGCAGGCGGAGGATCGCCGAGGGGTGGACGGTGAGCGCGGCGACGGGAGCCAGTGAGGACTCGATCGGCCGGCCGCGGTCGCGGGTCACCCGCACCGAGGGCCCGTAGAGCGCCTTGGCCGCAGTTGCGCCGAGGGCGAGAAGCGCCACCGGCCGCACGGCGTCCAGCTCGGCTTCGAGCCAGGGCTTGCACGCCTCGACCTCGCCGGCGCGCGGCGTCTGGTGCAGGCGGCGCTTGCCGCGGGCTCGCCACTTGAAGTGCTTGACCGCGTTGGTCAGGTAGACCTCGCGGCGGTCGATCCCGGCGCTCTGCAGCGCCTTCGCGAGGATTCCCCCGGCCGGCCCGACGAAGGGCTCGCCCTCGACGTCCTCGCGATCGCCGGGTTGCTCGCCGACCAGCATCAGCTCGGCTTTCCGCAGGCCGGCGCCGAACACCGTCTGCGTGGCGTCCCGCCAGAGCGAGCAGCCGCGGCACTCGGCGGCGGCCTGGCGCAGCGTCCGTAGCGAACGGCTCTGCGGGACGAACTCGGCGGCGGAGGCCGGCTCGGCGGTCACTCAGCACACCTCTCTCAGCCGTGATGGGGCGCAGCGCGCGGCCACCCTAGGTGAGACTTTCGCCGCTGTCGGGGTCGAAGAGGCGAAGCCGGTCGGTGTCCGCCCAGAGCTTGGCCCTCTCACCACGCCGGATTCCGCTGGACGCATCGAGCCTGGCGACGACCTGCTCCCCTCCCTCGCGCAGGTGCGCGGCGCCGATCTCATCGAGGTTGTCTCCGACGACGTCGGCGAGCTGGTCGGACTCGACTCCCTCCGACTCCAGGTGGAAATAGACGTACAGGTCGGAGCCCAGCGACTCGACGAGATCGGCCTCGACCTCGAAGACGACGCCGCGGTGCTCCTTGAGGTCCTCGCCGACGATCGAGGCGTCTTCGAAGTCCTCGGGGCGCAACCCCGCGACGACCTTCCCCTCCGCGCCGCCAGACGCCGCCCGCTCGACGTCCACCTCGCCAATCGGCAGCCTCACCTTCCCGTCACTCAGCTCCGCCGGCATGAAGTTCATCGCCGGTGAGCCGATGAAGCCGGCGACGAAGAGATTCCTCGGGTCGCTGTAGAGCTCGCCCGGAGAGCCGACCTGCTGGAGCTCTCCGGCCCGCATCACCGCGACCCGGTCGCCGAGAGTCATCGCCTCGGTCTGGTCGTGGGTCACGTAGACCGTCGTCGTCCCGAGCCGCGATTGCAGCCGGGCCAGCTCGGTGCGCATCTGCACGCGCAGCTTCGCGTCGAGATTGGAGAGTGGCTCGTCGAGCAGGAACGCCTTGGGATCGCGGACGATGGCTCGGCCCATCGCAACCCGCTGGCGCTGCCCGCCAGAGAGGTTCGCAGGCCGGCGGTCGAGGTGCTGGCGCAGGTCGAGGACGTCGGCCGCCTCCTCCACCTTGCGGTCGATCTCGGCCCGCTTCGTTCCGGCGAGCTTCAGCGCGAAGCCCATATTCTCGCGCACGGTCATGTGGGGATAGAGAGCGTAGTTCTGGAACACCATCGCGATGTCGCGATCCTTCGGCGGCCGCTCGTTGATCGTCTCGCCGTCGATCTTCACCGCGCCTTTGGAGATGTCCTCGAGCCCGGCGATCATCCGCAGCGCCGTGGACTTGCCGCATCCCGATGGGCCGACGAGGATCATGAACTCCCCGTCGCGGACGTCGAGGTCCATGTCCTTGACGGCTTCGTAGCCGTCCGGGAAGACCTTGGTCACCCCATCGAGCTCTATCTCCGCCATCGCACGACGCTCCTCCTCCTGGGCGGCGCAGTCGCCGCCGTGCGTATCCCCAATGCCCTCCGGTGGCGCCGCTTAAACCCTCGTCTTCTCGCTTTGCCCTTCAACGCACCGGGAGCGGCGGGTTTGGCGGCGCCATGGCGGGGTAAGAACTCCGGTTGGGGACACTCCACCCCCTGATTGGCAAGAGGAGCACGGAGATGTCGAGATATCTGATCGCCTTGGGCTTGTGCGTGATGGCTGTTGGGCTTGCTTCATGCGGGGGTGGCGGCAACGGTGGCGGAGGAGGGGAAGCGAAGACGCTCGAACCCTCGGACGCCAAAGGGGCCAGCGGGGAAGTGACCTGGTGCATCGGCAAAGACACCAGCGGCGCCTTCAAAACCGCGGTTGAAAAATTCAACCAGGCGAACCCGAAACTGGAAGCGAAACTGCTCGAACTTCCCGAAAACGCCGACATCCAGCGCGAACAGCAGATCCAGCGGCTGCGCGCCGAATCGAACGAGTGCGACGTGCTCGGCATGGACGTGATCTGGACCGCGGAGTACGCCGCCGCGGGTTGGCTCTACAACCTCACCCCGGTCGTCGAAGCACATGAAAGCGAGTTCATCCCCTCGACCGTGGAAACCGCCGAATACGAAGGCAAGAAGTGGGCGCTGCCCTTCAACACCAACGCCGGTTTCCTCTACTACCGGACCAACGAAGTCTCCAAGCCCCCGACCACCTGGGAACAGGTCTACGAAGACGCCAAGAAAGACAACGGCCTCGTCTACCAGGGCGAACGGTACGAGGGCCTGACCGTCAACTTCCTCGAGCTGCTCTACAGCGCCGGCGGCAAGGTCCTCTCCGAAGACGGCGAAACGGTCGAAATCAACTCGCCCAAGACGCGCGAAGTGCTCGAATTCATGCGCAAAGGGATCGAAGACGGCGCCGTGCCGAAGTCGGTCACCACCTACGAAGAGGAGAGCTCGCGACGCGCCTTCGAGGCGGGCCACGCGACCTTCATGCGCAACTGGCCCTACGCCTATGCGCTGGGCAAAGAATCGGGCATCGCGAACGAATTCGCGGTCGCCAAATTCCCCGGCTACGCGGGCAACGAAGGCGCTGGCGTGGTCGGCGGCTACAACCTCGGCATCTCGGCGTACACCGACAACCCGGACGGTTCGCTGGCCTTCGCCGAATTCCTAACCACCGAGCCGATCCAGAAGGAAATGTTCCTGAAAGCGACGCTGCCGGCGGTGGCGACCGCGGTCTACGAAGACCCGCAGGTGAAAAAAGAAATCCCGTTCACCGCAGAACTGCTGAAAGCGGTCGAACAGGCGCAGGCCCGGCCCGTCTCGCCGGTGTACACGGAAATCTCCGAAGCGATCTTCGACAACACGTTCGAAGTGCTGAACGGTCGTGAGTCTGCCGACTCGGCGACCTCGAAGATGAGCTCGGAAATCGAAGGAGCCCTGCAGAGGTTCTAGTGGAGGCCAAGGCCGCGCGGCTTCCGTCCGGTAGGGCGCGACGCTCGGTTTTCCGGGGGGAGCGGCGGCTCGGCGCGGCGATGCTGGCGCCCTCGCTGGCGCTGATCGCGCTGGTCGCCGCCTACCCGATCGGCTATGCCGTCTGGCTCTCGCTCAACGAATACAGCGTCATCACCCCGGGCCTCTCCAGGTTCGTCGGGTTCGACAACTACAGCGAGGCGCTCGGCTCCTCCGCGTTCTGGGACGCGATGAAAACCACGCTGCTCTTCACGGTCATATCCGTCGGGCTGGAGCTCGTGATCGGCCTCGGCATGGCCCTGGTCATGCACCGGGCGTTTCGCGGGCGGGCGCTGCTGCGGGCGGTCGTGCTCGTTCCCTGGGCGATCCTCACCGTGGTCACCGCGATCACCTGGCGGACGATCTTCGAACCCGAACTGGGCTTCGTCAACACGGTGCTGAGCTCTCTGGGGCTGCCCGGCGGCGACGTCGTCTGGCTCGGCGAAGAAGGCTACGCGCTCGGCGTGATGATCTTCGCCGACGTCTGGAAGACGGCGCCGTTCATGGCGCTGCTCCTGCTCGCCGGCCTGCAGGGGATACCCGACGACCTCTACGACGCGGCCAAGGTCGACGGCGCAAGCGCCTGGCAGCGCTTCCGCGGCGTCACCCTGCCGCTGCTCGTGCCCGCGATCACGGTGGCGCTGGTCTTCCGAACGCTGGACGCCCTGAGAATCTTCGACCTGCCCTATGTCCTGACGAAAGGCGCCAACGGAACCGAAACGCTGTCGCTGATCGCGCAGAAGGAACTGGTGACCAACCGCAACACGGGGCTCGGCTCGGCGCTTGCGGTGCTCACGTTCCTCACGGTGATGACCGTCTCCTACCTCTACATCCGCTTCGTCGGCGGCAACATCCGGGCGCTGACCGAGGAAGAGCAATGACCGTCGAGCGGCGCGAGAGGCTCGAGCAGGCGCTGCTCTGGCTGGCGGTCGCGGCGATCGTCATCTTCTGCCTCTTCCCGTTCTACTGGCTGATCAACACCTCGCTGAAGACCGGCGCCGACCTCTCGAGCGCCAACCTGGTGCCGCCGCACCCGACCCTCGACAACTACACCTCGATCTTCAAGGACTCCGCCTTCACCATGGCGCTGCGCAACAGCGCGATCGTCGCCGGCAGCGTCACGGTGCTGTCGCTGGTGATCGGCTCCTTTGCCGGCTACGCGCTCGCCCGCCTGCACCTCCCGTTCAAGTTCCTGATCCTGGCGATCCTGCTCTCGATCTCGACCTTCCCGCCGATCGCGATCGCCGCGCCGGTGTTCGAAATCTGGACCGACATCGGCCTCTACAACACCTACCTCGGCTTGATCCTGCCTTCGCTCGCCTTCGGCCTGCCGCTCACCGTCTACATCCTCGCCTCCTTCTTCCGCGACATCCCGCGCGAGCTCGAAGAGGCGGCGCTGATCGACGGGGCGACCCGCTTCCAGGCCTTCCGCAAGATCGTCGTCCCACTCGGCGCGCCCGGCGTGGTCACCGCCGGCCTGCTGGTCTTCATCTTCGCCTGGAACGAGTTCCTCTTCGCGATCACGCTGACCAGCACCCCGGAACGCCGCACCGTCCCCGCGGCGATCGCCTTCTTCACCGGCAGCACGCAGTTCGAAATCCCGCTGGGGACGATCAGCGCCGCCTCGGTCGTCGTGACGGTTCCCCTGATCGTCCTCGTGCTGATCTTCCAGCGCCGTATCGTCGCCGGCTTGACTGCCGGCGCAGTCAAGGGGTGATGACGGAGCCGATCCCCGGCTTGGACGCGCTGCTCTCGCCGGACGGTTGGCCCTACGCGAGCGCCGCGCCGGTCGAGGACGGAGACCCGGGACGCTTCCACGCCCTGTTCGGGCGCGACGCGGCGATCGTCTCGCTGCAGGTTCTGCCCGCCCGGCCCGACGTCGCCCGGGCGACGCTGCGGGCGCTCGCCTCGCTGCAGGGCAGCGTCGTGGATCCCGAGACCGACGAGGAGCCGGGGAAGATCGTCCACGAGTGGTGGCCCAAGGCCCCCGAGCGCCTGCGTCGGGCGGGGTGGCCGCTGCGCGACGGGGAGCTCCGCTACTACGGGTCCGCCGATTCGACCTCGTGGTTCCTCGTCCTGCTCGCCTCGCTCGGCGACGGCGCTCTCGCCGCCGAGCTCGAGCCGTCGTGGCGGGCGGCCGGCGGGTGGCTCGAAGGCGCGCTGCGCCGCGGTGACGGGCTGGTTCGCCACGGGCCCCGCCAGGCATCGGGGGGCCTTGCGCAGCAAGGTTGGCGCGACGCCGAGGACCCCGCCAATCCCGCCTTCCACGGCGCAGGCATCCTGAGCGCCGCGGGAGAGGCCCCAAGCCCGCCGCTCGCCGACGCCGACACCCAGGCCGTCACCGTGGCCGCCCTCCGCGCCCTGGCCGCCCTTTCCGGCGAGCGGCGCTGGGCAGACCATGCGACCCGGCTCAGCGCCGTGATCGAGGCGGCGTTCGATCCCGAGACCCTCGCCATCGACGGCGAGGGTGAGAAGGTCGCCGGGGCGGGCTCCCAGCTCGGCTGGCTGTTGTGGGCGGATGCCCTGCCCGAGAGAGCGCGCGCGGGTGTGGCCGACCGACTCATCCGCCCCGACGTGCTCACCCCGTGGGGCCTGCGCACGCTCTCCTCGCAGCATCCGCTGTACGCGCCCGACGCCTACCATCGCGGGGCGGTCTGGCCGTTCGACTCATGGCTCGGATGGGGCGGATTGCGCGCGATGGGCTTCGAGGTCGCGGCGGAGAAGCTCCGCCGGGGAGTCCTCGACGCGATCGGGGCGATCGGGCAGGCGCCCGAGCTCTACGCGGTCGGTCCGGCCGGCCCCGAGCCGATTGCGATCGCCAACGAAGTCCAGGCTTGGACCGTGGGCGCCCGCTGGGCCCTCGAACACGAGTGGGACGGCCGAGCGTTGTCCGTGGACTGAGCCGGCGGGCCTCGGCTACCCGTCTGCGCCCGCGGAGAGGCCGCGCAACAGGTAGCGGGCGTTGGCCGGCGCGTAGCCCTTCCAGTCGTTGTTGAGGTAGACGAAGACCTCGCGCCGCGAGCGCCAGGCGGCGATGCGGCGGCGCCAGCCGTCGAGCTCGGCCTCGGAGTAGTTTCCGCCGCGACCGCGGTGGCCGTAGTGCAGGCGCAGGTAGGCGAGCTCCCCCGCCGGCCCGGCCTCGGGCAGCGGCCGCCGCTTGTCGTCGCCGATGGCCAGCGAGGCGCCGCGCTCCTCCAGCAATTGCCGCACCGGGCGGGCGAACCAGCTCGGGTGGCGGAACTCGAAGCAGTGGCGCGCGCGGGGCAGCTGTTCGAGCGCGGCGGCGAGCAGGTCGTCGTCGCGCTGGAAGCTCTCCGGGAGCTGCCACAGGACTGGGCCCAGCCGCCGCCCGCGGCGCAGCGGCTCGAGCGGCTCCCAGAACCTGGCGACCGCGTCGGCGATCTCGCGCAGCCGCTTCATGTGGGTCAGGTAGCGGCTCGCCTTCACCGCGAAGAGGAAGTCACCGGGGACCTGCTCGACCCAGCCCCGCACCGTCGACTCCTTGGGCAGCCGGTAGAAGGTCGCGTTGACCTCGACGGTGTCGAAGACCTCGGCGTAGCGCTCGAGCCAGCACCGCTGCGGCAGGCCCTCCGGGTAGAGGCCGCCGCGCCAGTCCTCGTAGCTCCAGCCCGAGCAGCCGATCCGCACCCGCTGCATCGGGCTGCCCTATTCGGCCGGCTGGAGTGGGGAGTCCGCCTCGGCCGGCGCGCGGCTCAGCTTCGGCAGGACCTCGCGCCCGTAGACGTCGATCGCCGCCAGCGGGTCGGCGCCGGAGTTGTTCATCAGCGCCACCGTCGTCGCACCCATCGCCTCGACCTCGCGGATGCGCTCGACGTGCTGCTCGGGGTCGGCGGAGACGATCATCGCCTCGCGCAGGTCCTCGTCGGAGATCTGCTCGGCGCCGTGCTCGTACATCGCCTTCGGGTCGTGCCAGTCCTCCTTGTAGAACTCCTTCGGCTGGGCGCCCTTCCAGACGCGCGCACCCTCCAGCGCCGCCTCGTCGTCCTCGGCCCAGGAGAAGGCGATCTGCAGGACGATCTCGCCGGGCTCGCGACCGGCGTCGGAGGCGGCGCCGCGGTAGGCGTCGAGGATCTCCGGCACCGCTTCCGGATCGGCGAGCGTCCAGAGCCCGTCGCCCTGGCGCCCCGCCACCCCGGCCGCCTGCGGCCCGAAGGCCGAGACGTAGATCGGCGGGCGGCGACCCTCCGGCAGGCTGTGGATGAAGGCGCCGTCGGCGGAGAAGTGATCGCCCTCGCCGCTCAGCTTCTTGCCGTCCCAGAGCGCCCGGATCATCTCCAGCGCCTCCTCCATGCGCCCGATCTGGTCGCCGACCGAGGGCCAGCCGTGGCCGAGCGGCGCCTCGTTCAGCGCCTCGCCGGAGCCGAAGCCGAGGTAGGGGCGCCCCGGGTACATCAGCTCCATCGTCGCCCAGGCCTGCGCGATCAGCGCCGGGTGGTAGCGCGGCCCCGGCGGCGTGACGCCGGTGCCGAAGAGCGCCCGCTCGGTCGCCTGCGCGGCGGCGCCGAGCCAGACCCAGGCGTTGCCGGACTCGCCGCCCTCCCACCAGGGCTGCAGATGGTCGCTGCAGCCGACGCCGTCGAAGCCCGCCCGCTCCGCCTCGACCGCCTGGCGCAGCAGCTCGTCGGGCGGAAACTGCTCGTGCGCGCAGAAGTGCAGGTAGCGCGGAGAGGCCATGCGGCTCCGTTACCCGTTTGGGAGAGGGTCAAGCGGGGGTACTGCCACGCCTGTGCCTTCCGACCATCTCACCGTCGTGCTCGACGTCGACGGCACCCTGGTCGACACCAACTACCAGCATGCGATCGCCTGGCACCGGGCGTTGCGCGATCGGGGCCACGTCGTGCAGGTCTGGGAGATCCACCGTCACATCGGCATGGGCGGGGACCAGCTCCTCGCCGCGTTGATCGGCGAGGAGAGCGAGCGCTCCGAGGGCGAGGCGATCCGCGAAGCCGAGGGCGAGGCATGCGGCGAGCTGATCGGGGAAGTGCAGGCGATGCACGGCGCCACCGAGCTGTTGGAGGAGCTGCGCGAGGACGGCGCCAGGGCGATCCTGGCCAGCTCGGCGAAGGCCGAGGAGGTCGAGCACTACGTCGACCTGCTGGACGCGCGCGGGTTGGTCGAGGGTTGGACCACCGCGGCCGACGTCGAGCGCACCAAGCCCCATCCCGACCTCGTCCACGCCGCCCTCGAGAAGGTCGCCGCCGGGGGGCCGGCGGTGATGGTCGGCGACTCGACCTGGGACGTGAAGGCGGCCGAGGCGGCGGGGGTCCCGACCCTGGCCGTGCTCACCGGCGGCTTCTCGGCAGCCGAGCTGCGCGAGGCCGGCGCCGCCGGGGTATGCGAGTCGATCGGCGAGCTGCGCAAGGACCGCGCCGCGCTGCGCCGATTCGCGGCGCCGGCGGCCGAATAGATCCGTCCCTCGTGCCGCGCTAGTAGCGTGGCGGCAGGTTGCGGCCTTCTCGGGCGGCGAGGGCGTCGCGCTCTTCGCTGGCAGCGACTTCTCGGCGGCGGGCGCGGTCCGACCAGATCGCCTCCTGGAAGAAGGAGAGGAGCAGGCCGATGGCGCCGGCGATCATCAGGATCACGCCGACCGTGTCGATGCTGACGCCCTGGACGTGGAAGTTGGTCGCGAACTTGAGGATCGCGCCAACGGCGATCAGGAATATCGCTCCGGCAATGGTCATGGCCCGTTTTCTACCCCCGGTTCGATTCCGTAAACGGGCGGGCATTCGGCCAGTGGTCACTTTGCCCACCGATTCGGTGGTAAACGGTTCACTCGAAGCCGGGGAGCACCTCGCGCTCGTAGAAGTCGAAGAAGCCCTCCTGGTCGGGGCCGACCTGGTGGACGTAGACGTGGTCGTAGCCGGCCTCGACGTATTCCTCGATCGCGGCTCGGTGGCGTTCGGGGTCGGGGCCGTTGACGATGCTCTCGCCGACGTCCTCGCGGTCGAGCAGCTCGGCCGCCTCTTCGAAGTGGGCCGGCAACGGCAGCTCGAGGAAATAGCTGCCGCTGATCGCGCCGTTGGGCCACTGCTCGAGCGCCAGCTCCTTCGCCTTCTCCTCGTCCTCGGCCCAGCAGACGTGGAGCTGGCCGTAGGTCGGCTTGCCCTCGCCGCCTTCGGAGCGGAACTGCTCCACCGACTCGGCGACCGGCGCGGTGCCGATCAGGCCGTCGCCGACGCGGGCGGCGAGCTCGACCGAGCTCTCCCCGGCCACCGCGACCAGCAGCGGGGGTGGCTCGTCGGGGAGCGAGTAGAGGCGGGCGTTCTCGACGGTGAAGTGCTCGCCCCGGTGGCTCTTCAGCTTGCCGGTCCAGAGGTCGCGGATCACCTCGATCGCCTCCTCGAGGCGGTCCTGGCGCTCGACGACGCCCGGCCAGCGCTCGCCCGTGATGTGCTCGTTGAGGTTCTCGCCCGTGCCCACCCCCAGGGAGAAGCGGCCTGGCAGGAGCTGCGCTGCGGTCGCCGCCGCCTGGGCGACGAGCGCCGGGTGGATGCGCGTCGTCGGGCAGGTGACGCCGGTCATCAGCTCGATCCGCTCGGTGCGCTGCGAGATCGCCCCCAGCGTCCCCCAGACGAATGGGCTCTCGCCCTGCGCGTCGATCCAGGGATGGAAGTGATCGGAGATCGAGGCGAACCCGAAGCCGGCCCGCTCGGCGCGCTCGGCCTGGGCGACGAGCGTCGGAGCGTCGAACTCCTCGCTCGAGAGGGTGTAGCCGAGGAGCGTCACCGGCGGAATGGCGGAACGGTTGCTACGGGCTCTCCTCGCGCTGCTCGGGCCACTTCTCGCCCCACATGCCGGTCTCTTCGTCTTCCGACGCGCTCGCCGTGGCCCTCGCCTCGGGCGCGTCAGCGGTCGCCGTGGCCTTCGCGGGGGGCGGCTCGCGCTCCGGCTCGGTGCCGGGGCCGAGGAATTTGTAGATGCCGAGCCCGATCAGGGCGAGGATCAGGATGATCACCGAGAGGAGCGGCGAGAAGAAGATCGCCAGGGCGATCAGGACGATCACGATCAGCGGAATGATGTACATGGCGGCCTCCTACCCCCGATCGTCGCCGCCGACACCTGCCGATGTCGCAAGCGCTGCGAGGGGCCCCGTCGCACGCGATCTGTGCTGGGCGACGGCCTGCCGGCCGGCGCGTAGGGGGCGTTTACCGGCCGAGGCGCAGGGGTAGGCAGAGGCCGTTCCTCTCGCCAGACCGAAGCGGCGCCCGCCCGGCTGCGTGGGAGCCCAAGGTCGTGTCGCCGCTACATCCACACAGCCCTGCCTCCCATGACATCGCAACCCTGTGGTGGTGGATGCTCGTCGTCGCGGGGATCGTCTTCCTCGGCGCGGTGGCGATGCTGCTCGTCGGATGGTTTCGGCGCGGCACGCCCGGCCTCCCGTTCTTCGGCGAGAGCGAGCGGGCCAACACGGGCCTGGTGATCGCCTTCGGGATCGCGATCCCGCTCGTCGTGCTGATCGCGCTCTTCATCGTCTCCGACCTCTACGTCTTGAACAAGACCGACGCTCCAGAGGTCAGCTCGACGGCGCTGACGGTGACCGTGGTCGGCCACCAGTGGTGGTGGGAGGCGCGCTACCCCGCGGGCGGCGTCGTCACGGCCAACGAAATCCACATCCCCGCCCGCACCCCGGTCAACCTCGTCGCCCGCAGCGTCGACGTCATCCACTCGTTCTGGGTGCCCGAACTCAACCGCAAGATCGACATGATCCCGGGGCAGTCGAACCGGATCGAACTGTATGCGGAAGAACCCGGCGTCTATCGCGGCCAGTGCGCGGAGTTCTGCGGCCTGCAGCACGCCCACATGGCCTTCGAGGTCCACGCCGAACCGCGTCGCGACTTCGAACGCTGGCTGTCGGCGAACGGGCGACCGGCGCATCGGGCCACCGGCGCCCTGGCCCGTCAGGGGCAGCGGTACTTCATGGAAGACGGTTGCGCCGCCTGCCACACGATCGCCGGCACCGGGGCGGAAGGAACCGTGGGGCCGAGCCTGACCCACCTGGCCGGCCGCGAAACGATCGCCGCCGACACCCTCCCCAACACGCCGGCCGACCTCTTCCGCTGGATCCAGAACCCGCAGAGCGTCAAGCCCGGCGCCAAGATGCCCGGACTCGGCCTCGGCCCGCGGAAGTTCCACGCGATCGTCGCCTACCTGACGGAGCTCGAATGAGCGTCTCGACCCCGCCCGCCGCGAGCGTCCGGCTCGACCGGCTCGAGCGGATCTGGAAGGAGAGCCCCGGCCTGCTCGGCTGGCTCACCACCGTCGACCACAAGCGGATCGGCATCCTCTACTTCTTCACCTCGCTCTTCTTCTTCGGCGCCGGCGGGGTCGAGGCGCTGCTGATCCGCACCCAGCTGATCGGGCCCAACCAGTCCACGCTCGACCCGGCGACCTTCAACGAAATGATGTCGACCCACGGCACGACGATGATCTTCTTCTTCGTCGTGCCGATGTCGTTGGGCGCCTTCGGCAACTACCTGATCCCGCTGATGATCGGCGCCCGCGACATGGCTTTCCCGCGCCTCAACGCGCTCTCCTACTGGATCTACCTCTGTGCCGGCACGTTCCTCTACGTCGGCGTCTTCAGCGGCAACGCCCCCGGCGCCGGCTGGTTCAACTACGTGCCGCTCGCCTCCAAGGCCTACAGCCCGGGACCCGGGATCGATTTCTATGCGCTCTCGCTGCTCTTCGTCGGCATCTCGACCACGCTCGGCGCGATCAACGCCATCGTCACGATCTTCAAGCTGCGGGCGCCGGGGATGTCGCTGAACCGGATGCCGCTGTTCTGCTTCGCCTTCCTCGCCGTCTCCTTCGCCCTGATCTTCGCCCTGCCGGCGCTCAGCACCGCGCTGATCCTGCTCGAGCTCGAACGGCTGCTGGGATTCCACTTCTTCATCCCCGCCGCGGGCGGTGCCCCGATCCTCTGGCAGAACCTCTTCTGGATCTTCGGCCATCCCGAGGTCTACATCATCATCCTGCCCGCCTTCGGCATCGCGACCTCGATCATCCCCACCTTCGTGCGGCGGCGGATGGTCGCCTTCCCGCTGGTGGCCCTGGCCGAGATCCTCGTCGCCTTCCTCGGCTTCGGCGTCTGGGCGCACCACATGTTCGCCGTCGGCCTGGCCAGCGCGACGGCGATCTACTTCGCCGCCGCCAGCCTGGTGATCGTCATTCCCAGCGGCATCCAGCTGTTCGCCTGGATCACCACGATCGTCACCGGCACGCCGCGCTTCAAGACGCCGCTGCTCTGGATCATCGGCTTCATCGTCCTCTTCATCCTCGGCGGCCTCTCCGGCGTCACCTTCGCCGCCATCCCCTTCGACCAGCAGACGACCGACACCTACTACGTCGTCGCCCACTTCCACTATGTGATCTTCGGCGCCGCCGTCTTTCCGTTGCTCGGCGGGATGTACTACTGGTTCCCGAAGGTCAGCGGGCGCATGTACTACGAGCGCTGGGGCCAGGTCAGCTTCTGGCTGACCTTCGTCGGCACCAACATCACCTTCTTCCCGATGCACATCCTCGGCCTCGACGGGATGCCGCGGCGGGACTACACGTACAGCCCGGAAATGGGCTGGACCGGGCTGAACCTGATCGAGACGCTGGGCGCCTACCTGCTCGCGCTCGGCCTGCTCTCGGTCTTCGCCAACCTCGCGGTCAGCCTCTTCAGGGGCGAGCGAGCCGGCAACGACCCGTGGGAAGGCGACACGCTGGAGTGGTCGACGACCTCGCCGCCGCCCGAGTACAACTACCCGGTCATCCCCAAGGTCTCGAGCCCGTATGCGATGTGGGACGAGGAGGATCGCGAAGAGGACGCGCGCAACCTCGAGCGCGGGCGGAAGACGCTCGAAGGGGGGCACGAGACGCCCGCCAGCACCGCGGTCGACGCCGAGTGGGACGAGATCCTCGAGATGCCCTCGAACTCCGCCTGGCCGCCGCTGGTCGCCCTGGCGATGACGGGGGTCTTCGCGATGGTCCTCCTGCAGCAGTGGGTGGGGGCGGCGATCTTCGTCGCGATCCTCCTCGCCACCGTCGGCGGCTTCCACCTCAAGGAGCCGGAGGAGGCGTGAGGCCTCGATGAGCTCCGTCCCGCGCAGCATGGAGGCCGAAGGCCCCGGGCCGGTCGAGGTCGTCGACAGGGAGCGGCGGACGCAGGCGAGCGGCTGGTGGGGCGTGGCCCTGGTCATCGCCACCGAGGTGACGCTCTTCGCCTGCCTGATCGCCACCTACTTCTACCTGCGCTTCAGGACCAGCGAATGGCCGCTCGGCGGCATCGAGAAGCCCTCGGTGACGCTGCCGCTGCTCTTCACCGCGATGCTCGTCGCCAGCTCGATCCCGATGTTCCTCTCGGTCCGAGCGGCGAAGGGCGGCGCCGTCCGCGCCGCCTGGTGGCTGCTCCTGCTCGCGGCCGTCGTCCAGGCGACCTACCTC
The DNA here is from genome assembly GCA_035712345.1 of Solirubrobacterales bacterium. GTDB lineage: Bacteria > Actinomycetota > Thermoleophilia > Solirubrobacterales > 70-9 > VRUE01. The sequence continues at coordinate 89,213 of DASTAY010000045.1, read as the reverse complement.
GGCCTGCAGATCCACCTGATGGTCGACGACCTGAACTCGTTCAGCCCCCAGGCCAACGCCTACGGCTCGATCTACTACGCGCTGATCGCCACCCACCACGCGCACGTCGCGATCGGGCTGGCGATCGACGCCTGGCTGCTCTGGAAGCTCGCGCACGGCATCACCAACTACCGGCTGATCGCGCTGCGGGTGGCCGCCTTCTACTGGTACTTCGTCAGCGTCGCCGCGATCGCCGTCGTCCTCACCCAGCTCTACCCGTCGCTATGAGGACGCTGAAGCCGATACTCGAGCGGATTCCCCCCGAGTCGCCGGTCTCGCCGGTCCTCTGGTTCGCGGTGCTCGGCGCTCCGCTGGCCTACGCCGCGCAGCTCGGCATCGGCTACTGGCTGACCCAGGCCGCCTGCAGCCCCGCCGGCGGCGAGTGGGGGATCTCGCTCAGCGCCTGGGCGGTCGTCGTGACCACGCCGGCGGCGGCGGTGGCCGTCGCCGCCGGCCTCACCTCCGTCTGGCTGTTCCGGCGCCACGGCGACCGCCACGACCCGCCGCCCCCCGGCCGGGTCGCGTTTCTCGCCGCGGTCGGGATGACCGTCTCGGTCCTCTTCCTGACGCTGATCCTGATGAGCTGCGCCGGCATCCTCACCTTCCACGTCTGCAATCAGTCATGAGGCTGGCGGGAAGATGAGGTGGAACCGAAAAGCGCTCCTCGCGGCGGTCCTGCTCGGCGGGCTCGCGATCGCCGCGATCGCCGCGGCTCAGCCGCCGAGCGGCGTCGTCCGCCCCCCCGGCGGCGCCGAGCAGAAGCAGATGCAGCTGGGGGCCGGCCTCTTCGCCGCCAACTGCGCCAGCTGCCACGGCCCGATGGGCGAAGGGGTGCTGGCGGCCGGCAATCGCGGCGTCGGCGACATCGCCGGGGAAGGACCGAACCTGGTCGGGGTGGGCGAACAGGCTCCGGACTTCTACCTGCGGACGGGGCGGATGCCGCTCGACCACGCCGGCGAAGAGCCCGAACGCCAGCGGCCGGTCTTCAACTCGCGGGAGATCGCCGCGATCACCGCCTACGTCGCCTCCTTCGGCGGCGGGCCGAAGGTCCCCGAACCGCAACCGGACTTCGGCTCGCTCCCGGAAGGCATGTCGCTGTTCGCCGAGCATTGCGCCGGCTGCCACCAGATCACCGGCGAAGGCGGCTACGTGCCCGGCGCCAAGGTGCCCGTCCTGGGCCACGCCAACGCGACCGAGATCGCCGAGGCGGTGCGGATCGGCCCGTTCCTGATGCCGAAATTCCCGCCGAGCCAGATCAGCGACGACGACCTGGACAAGCTCATCGCCTACGTGCTCAGGAGCAAGCACCCCGAGGACGCCGGGGGGTGGGGGATCGGCCACATCGGGCCGGTCCCGGAGGGGATCGTCGCCTGGTTCGTGGCGATCTTCGTGCTGGGCGGCGTCTGCGCTGTGATCGGAAGGAGGCTGTCGTCTTGAGAACCCGAGCGAAGCTGAAGTTCGCCCTGCTCGCGGCGCTGGGATTCCTGCGCGGCGCCGGCCGCAGGCGCAAGCGCGAGCCGATCGTCGAGGCGGAGGGCGGCGACCCGCGGGCAGAGCTGGTGGTCGCGCTGCTGCTGCTCGCCGCGGCCGCCTGCGCGCTGATGTTCGTCGTCGTCTACGCGCTCGACTGGCCGAAGCTGACCCAGTGGCTCGGCCTCTGCCTCGGCGCCTGCCTGCTGCTGATCGCCGCCGCGCTGATCTACGCCGGCGAGAGCTTCGTCCCGACCGAGCAGCTGGAGGAGGACTACCCGCCGCTCGAGCATCCCGAGGAGCAGCTGGAAATCGCGCAGATCGGCAGCGAGAGCGTGCGCGGCTTCAGCCGCAGGCGGCTGCTGCTCGGCGCCGCCGGCGCGGCCGGCGCCGCCCTCGGGGCCGCCCTCGTCGTCCCGGCCGCCTCGCTCGGGCCGTTCCTCGACACCGAGTCCTTCTACTACTCGCCCTGGCGCCGCGACCGCCGCCTCGTCGACGAGGACGGCAAGCCCTACAGGGCCGCGGAGATCGAGTACGAAACCTTTTACACGGCCTTTCCGGAGGGCGCCTACCGGGAGGAGCTGGCGGCGCCGCTGGTCGTCGTCCGCATCAACCCCGCGGAACTGGATCTCCCACCCGGCCGCCAGAACTGGGCCCCGGAAGGGATCCTCGCCTACTCGAAGATCTGCACCCACGCCGGCTGCGCGATCGCCCTCTACCGCAAGCCGCGCTTCCCGCAGGCCGAGCCCGGCCCGGCGCTCGTCTGCCCCTGCCACTACTCGACCTTCAACCCGGCCGACGGCGGCACGGTGATCTTCGGCCCGGCCGGTCGCGACCTGCCGCAGCTGCCGCTGTTGGTCGACTCGGCGGGGGAGCTGCGCGCCGGGGGCGACTTCTCCGGCCCCGTCGGGCCGAGCTTCTGGGGCGTGCGGACGCGGAGGCCGACGGCGTGATCCGCCGCACCATCCGCTTCCTCGACCAGCGCAGCGGCAGCGCTCCGCTGCTGAAGAAGGCGCTGCGCTACGTCTTCCCCGACCACTGGTCCTTCCTCTTGGGGGAGGTGGCGCTCTACGCCTTCGTCGTCCTCGTCGCCACCGGCGTCTACCTGACCTTCTTCTTCGAGCCGAGCACGGCGAAAACCGTCTACCACGGCAGCTACGCCCCGCTGCGGGGGATGGAGATGAGCAGGGCCTACGCCTCGGTCGTCCACCTCTCCTTCGACGTCAAGGCCGGGCTGCTGATCCGCCAGACCCACCACTGGGCCGCCGACGTCTTCGTCGCCGCGATCGTCCTGCACCTGATCCGCGTCTTCTTCACCGGCGCCTACCGCAAGCCGCGCGAGCTCACCTACCTGATCGGCGTCGCGATGCTCTTCGCGGTGCTGCTCGAGGGCTACCTCGGCTACTCGCTGATCGACGACCTGCTCTCCGGGATGGGCCTGGCGATCGGCTACGGGGTGGCGCTCTCGATTCCCTTCGTCGGCGCCAACCTGGCGCTGCTGATCTGGGGCCATCCCTTTCCCGGCGACCCCGCCTTCTGGTCGCGGATGTACATCGGCCACGTGCTGATCCTGCCGCTGCTGATCGGCGGGCTGCTCTCCGCGCACCTGGCCCTGGTCAGCTCCCGTCACCACACCCAGTTCAAGCCCAAGCGGATCGACGGCGAGCGCAAGGTCACCGGCATCCCCACCTTCCCCGGCCAGCTGCCGCGCTCGCTGGGGCTGATGATCGCCGTCGCCGGGGTGCTGGTCCTGCTCGGCGGCCTGGTGCAGATCAACCCGATCTGGCTCTGGGGCCCCTACCACGTCTACGACGGCACCAACGGCGCCCAGCCCGACTGGTACCTCGGCTGGCTGATCGGGGCGCTTCGCCTGGTGCCGCACTTCGACGTCGTCGTCTGGAATCGCACGCTGGTGCCGAACCCGTTCTGGGGCGGCATCCTGTTCCCCCTGGTCGTGATGGCGACGTTGATGGCGTGGCCGTGGCTGGAGCGGCGGGCGACGGGCGACCGCCGGGCCCACAACGTGCTCGACCGCCCCCGCGACGCGCCGGTCCGCACCGGGGTTGGCGCCGGCTTCCTGACCTGGGTAGCGATGATCTTCATGGCCGGCTCCGCGGACCGGGTGCTGGTCTTCCTCGGCATCAGCTACGTCAGCCAGCTCTGGTTCTACCGGGTGGCGGTGTGGATCGCCCCGATCGCGGTCGGCGTGGTCGCCTGGCGGCTCTGCCTCGGCCTCAAGGGGATGGAGGAGGTGCAGGCCGAGCAAGAGGCCGCCGTCCGTAGCGCGCGGCTCGAGTAGCCGAACGGGCGTCGGCGCCGCCCTCGAGCAGCGATTGGCGCAGCTCGGCCTCGCGCGTCCAGCGCAGGAAGAACCAGGAGAAGAGGGCGATCGTCACCAGGGCTCCCCAGATGAACATCAGCGCCCCGCCGATCTGCTGGTCGGTGAGCGGTGCGATTCCGGAGAGATGCTCCCCCTCTCGGTAGTAGGGGTAGAGCGGCGTCCCGAGCCAGATCAGGGCGTTGCCGAGGATGCCGCAGCCGAGCGCCCTGACGATCAGGACATAGGTCATCTTCGCGCCCGAGCTGAACCAGCTCGGCCCGGGAAGCGGCTCGATCAGCGCGCCCCACATGAAGATGCCGGCCCAGAAGAAGCAGCCGTGCTCGAGGAAGTGGAGCGCGTCGTTTTGGAGCGCGGCTTCGTAGAGCGCGGGCAGGTGCCAGACGTAGAGGTTGAGGGCCCAGAGCGGCAGGGCGACGAGCGGGTTGAGCAGCCAGCGCAGACGGGCGAGGAGGGGGAGGGCGAGGAGCGGGCGCAGCAGCGGCCCGTTGAGGCCGAGCAGGATCAGCAGGGGCGCCACTTCCCCGATCAGCAGGTGCTGGATCATGTGCGCGTAGAAGAGGCGATCCTCGGCAAGGCCGTCGAGCGGCGAGGCCAGCGCGGCGAGCAGGACGGCGATGCCGACGTAGAAGGCGCCCTGCTTCCAGAGCGGCACCCTCTGGCCGCGCCCGGCGAGCCGGTGCGCGCGGCGGGCATAGGCGGCGCAGATCAGCAGGCAGACGGCAACCGTGACCACGATCGCCCTGCTACCCCGCGGCCGGCGATCGCAAGCGGCGCGGCTTCGCGGCCGTGGCCGCGGGGTAGCGGGTTGCCATGAACCGCGCTTGGCTTGCGATCGCCGCGCTCGCGGCGGTCGCCTTCATCGGGCTCTCGGTCGCCCTGCGCGCCCAGGTCCCGCGGACCACGGCAGCCGAGGGGCGTGGGGCCCTTCCTCTCGGCACGGCCCTCGACCGCCGCGCCCCTGCGGTCTCTCTGCGGGATGCGAGAGATGGACGCGCCTCGTTGAAAGCGCTGCGCGGGAGCTGGGTGGTCCTGGCGCCGACGATGACGCTCTGCCACGAGGTCTGCCCGATCACGACGGGGGCCCTGCTCGACCTCCGCGCGCGCCTGCGCGCCGCCGGCCTCGCCGATCGGGTGAGGATCCTCGCGGTCAGCGTCGACCCCTGGCGCGACACGCCACGGCGGTTGCGCGCCTACCGGCGCCTGACCGGCGCCAGGCTGCGGACCTGGACCGGATCGGTCGGGCGCCTGCGACGCTTCTGGCGCTTCTTCGGCGTCCACTTCCAGCGGGTCCCGCAGGGCAGGCCCGCCGAGACCGACTGGATGACGGGCAGGGCCGAACGCTTCGAGGTCGAGCACACCGACGGCCTCTTCCTGCTCGGGCCCGGCGGTCACGAGAGAGCGGCGATAACGGGCCCGCCGCGGCTCGGAGGGCGGCTCGGCCCGCGGCTGCGCAGGCTGCTCGACGCCGAAGGCCGTGAGAACCTCGCCCACGCCCCGGCGGGTTGGAGCGTTGCAGGGGTGGTCTCCGACCTGGGCCGGCTCACCGGTGCGCGCGGCCTCGACCGGCCCTCGCGGGGAGCGCCGTCCCGACGCTCGCTGCGGGGCTCGCCGGCGCCGCTCGCCCAGCTCCACCGCGAGGGCGGACGGCTCCTGGTTGGCGGCGCGTCCCTCTCCGATCGGTTGGCGGCGCTGCACGGCTTCCCCGTGGTGCTCAATGCCTGGGCCTCGTGGTGCCCGCCCTGCCGCGACGAGCTGCCCCTCTTCTCGGCCGCCTCGTCCAGGTTCGGCGCCCGCGTCGCCTTCCTCGGGGCCGACGTCGAAGACGACGCCGAAAGCGCGCGGCGGCTGCTTGCCTCGGAGCACCTCGCCTACCCCTCCCGTGCGGTCAGCCTGGAGGAAGTGAGCGCGATCGCGCCCGCGCAGGGAACGCCGCTGACGATCTTCCTATCGCCAGCCGGGCAGTTGCTCTACGAGCATGTCGGCGCCTACTCCTCCGCGGCCGACCTCGATCGCGACATCCGCGATTACGCGCTCGGCGGCGGCAGCTGAGGCGATCCGCTTCCGTGGCGGCGACGGCGGTAAACGGGTAGGAGGACGGTGTGCATCGCTCCTTCGAACCCGCTTCGCGCCTCTACCGGGAGATCGAACGCGAGGGGACGGTGGACTCAGTCGCGATCGAGGAGCCGCTCGAGATCCGGGTGGATGGCGAGGCGCTCAGCGTGACGATGCGGACGCCGGGCCACGACGAGGAGCTGGCGCTCGGCTTTCTCTTCGGCGAGGGGTTGATCGAGGGCGCGCGGGCGGTCGGTCCGAGCGAGGACCTCACCGCCAACGCGGTCGACGTCGCCGGGCCGCTCGCCCGCGACCCGGGCCGCCGCCGCTTCTACACGACCTCCTCCTGCGGGGTCTGCGGCAAGGGCGCGCTCGCGGAGGTGGCGGTCGCGAGCGAGCTCCTGCCGGCGGGGCCGCGCCTGGCGAGGGCGCTGCTCGCCGACCTGCCGGAGCGGCTGGCGCAGCCCGCCTTCGAGCGCACGGGCGGGGTGCATGCCACCGGCCTCTTCGATCGCGAGGGCAGCCTGCTGCTCTCCCGCGAGGACGTCGGTCGTCACAACGCGATGGACAAGGCGATCGGGCGGGCGCTGCTCGAGGGCCTGGTCCCGCTGCACGAGAACGTGCTCTGCGTCAGCGGCCGGCTCTCCTTCGAGCTCGTGCAGAAGGCCGCCGTGGCCGGCTGCCCGATCCTGGTCGGCGTCGGCGCCCCCAGCTCCCTGGCGATCGAGCTCGCCGCCGACCGTGGCATGACCCTCGCCGGCTTCGCCCGGCGCGGCGGCGTCAACGTCTACTGCGACTCCGGCCGGGTCGGCTGATCGGTCGCGATCGAGTCGGCGATCCTCTGCAGCTCCGCGGCGGAGCGTCCGCTGCGCCCCGCGGCCCAGCAGGCCAAGGGCGCGGCCGGGCGCTCGGAGGCATGGGCGGCGGTGGCCGCGAGCTTCAGCAGGGCGCCCATCTCCTCCCCGCTGGGAGGCTTGACGCCGATCCGGCGGCAGAACGCGGCCACCCATTGCTCGCGCTCCATCCCCGGCTCTGCATCCCGCGCCATCAGCCCCCGATCGCGCTCATCGTGCGGGCCGGCGCCCGGAAGCCGGGCTCGTTGATGCGGTGCTTCAGCTCCTTGCGCCAGACCGCCTCGCGGATCGTCCGCTTCAGATCCGCATCGCTTGCGCCCTCGCGCAGAGGACCGCACAGGTCGGTCTCGTGGCGGGAGAAGAGGCAGGTGCGCAGCTTGCCGTCAGCGGTCAGGCGGATGCGGTTGCATTCGGCGCAGAAGGGCTCGCTCACCGGGTTGACGAAGCCGATCTCGCCGGGGCCGTCGGCGAAGGCGAAGACGCGGGCGGTCGCGTGCGGCTCGCGCGGCAGCTCGCGCAGCGGGTGCTCGGTTTCGACCATCTCCCGCACCGCCGCGCCGCTGAGCACGTTCTCGGGTCGCCAGGCGCGGTCGCCGTCGAGCGGCATGAACTCGATGAAGCGCACCTGAAAGCGGCGCCGGCGGGCGAGCGCGCAGAAGCGTCGCACCTCCTCGGCGCCGAAGCCCGGCATCGGCACGGCGTTGACCTTGATCGGCCGCACCCGGGGAAAGGCGGCGATCGCGTCGAGGCCGGCGAGCACGCGGTCGAGCGCGTCGCGCCGGGTGACCTCGAAGAAGCGGCCGCGGGCGAGCGAGTCGATCGAGACGTTGACGCGGTCGATCCCCGCCTCGACCAGCGCCCCCGCCTGCTCGGGGAGCAGGTAGCCGTTGGTGGTCAGCGAGAGGTCCTCGATCCCCTCGATCGCGGCGAGGCGCTCGACCAGCGCCGGGAAGTCCCGCCGCACCAGGGGCTCGCCTCCGGTCAGCCGCACCGCGCGGACCCCCATCGCGACGAACAGCCGCACCAGCCGCTCGATCTCCTCGAATGCGAGGATCTGCTCGCGCGGGATCCAGGGCATGCCCTCGGCCGGCATGCAGTAGCGGCAGCGGAAGTTGCAGCGGTCGGTGACCGATACCCGCAGGTCGCCGAGCAGCCTGCCGTGGGCGTCTTCGAGGCTCATGTCCCGTCCGCTACCCATGCTGCGCCGGCGCTACGCCGGCGATCAGGTCGAGGGCGTGGGGGAGGGCGGTCGCGATCGCCTCGCCGGCCTGCTCGACGCTCGCCGGGCTGCCGGGGAAGTTGACGATCAGGGTCGCGCCGCGGATGCCGGCGACGCCGCGCGAGAGCATCCAGTGGTCGGTGTGCGGGCGCGAGGCGGCCCGCATCGCCTCGGCGATCCCCGGCGCCTCGCGCTCGATCGCCGCCCGGGTCGCCTCCGGGGTCACGTCGCTGGGCGAGAAGCCGGTGCCGCCGCTGGTGAGCACGAGGTCGCAGCCGGCCTCGTCGGCCCAGTGGCGCAGCCGCTCCTCGATCCGGCCGCGGTCGTCGGGGACGATCTCCGTCCCCACGACCTCGCCGCCGAGCCGCGCAGCGAAGGCCGCGAGCCGCTCGCCGCTCTCGTCGGGGCCCGCTCCGGCCGCCTTCGAGGTGCTGATCGTCAGCAGCGCCGCGCGCATCGCTCAGGCGCTCCCGTCGAGCTGCCAGTCGGAGCGGCCGCCGCGCTTCTCGACCAGCACGACCTGCTCGATCGCGACGCCGCGCTCGATCCCCTTGACCATGTCGTAGACGGTCAGCGCGGCGACGGCGCAGGCGGTCATCGCCTCCATCTCGACCCCGCTCCGCCCGGTCGTCTTCGCCGCCGCGGTCAACTCGACCGTCCCCTCGGCCGCGTCGACGTTCGCCTCAACGTCGACGAAGTCGAGCGGCAGCGGGTGGGCGAGGGGGATCAGCTCGCCGGTTCGCTTTGCCGCCTGGATCCCGGCGAGCCGGGCGACGCCGAGCACCTCGCCCTTCGGCCCGTCGCCGGCCTCGACCGCCGCCGCGGCGCGGGGCGACATCCGCAGCCGGGCGCGGGCGCGGGCGACGCGTCGGGTCTCCGGCTTGTCGCCGACGTCGACCATGCGGGCGCGGCCGCGCGCGTCGAGGTGCGAGAGCGACTCGCTCACCGCCGTTCCTCCGCGACCGGCGCCGCCATCCCCTCGGCCCAGCGCGCCTCGCCGCCGTCGACCTCGCGCTTCCAGATCGGCGCCTCCGCCTTGATCGCGTCGATCGCCTCCGCGGCCGCTGCGAAGGCTTCGCCACGGTGCGCCGCCGAGACGGCGACGACGACCGCGGGCTCGCCGAGCGGCACGGCGCCGACCCGGTGCTCGGCCGCGGCGCCGAGCAGGTCGTGGCGCTCGGCGCAGCCGGCGAGGATCGCGGCGATCCTCTCCTCGGCCATCTCGCGGTAGGCCTCGTACTCGAGCCGCTCGACCTCGCGGGTCACTCCCTGGAAGACGACGATCGCGCCGGCCCGCGGGTCGTGGACCGCCCGCGAGATGGCCTCGGGGGAGAGGGGGGCATCGCTGACGCGGGCGTGCAGCCGGGCGCCGCCGCTCACCGGTGGGATCAGCGCCAGCTCGTCGCCCGGGCGCAGCGGCGTCCGCGCGGTGGCGATGCCGCGGTTGACGGCAAGCCGCACGGGCAGGCGGGCGAGCAGCTCTTCGAGCGGGGGCTGGCGGGAGAGCAGCGACAGGGCGTCGGCGACCGTCGCGCTCTCCTCCAGCTCCAGCTCCAGCTCGTCCCGTCCCGCCCGCTCGCGCAGGACGGCGAAGAGCCTGACCCGCAGGGTCATCGTGCGGGCGGCGGCGGCGCTCGTGGCGCTCACAGGAGCTCGACCTCCACGCGCTCGCCCGCCGCGACCTTGCCCTCCCCTGGCGGGATCAACGCCAGGGCGTCGGCGCCCAGCATCGAGGTGAGGACGTGCGAGCCCTGTCGCGGGGCTGGCGTCGCGTGCCAGCCGTCCTCGGCGAGGGCGAGCGCGCAGCGCAGCGCGCCGAGCCGACGGGGCGCCCTCTCGCACGGTTGCTCGAGCACGGCTCTGGTGCGCGTGTGGCGCTGGGCACCGACGCCGGCGAGCCCCGCCAGCGCCGGGCGCACGAGGAGCTGGAAGACGACCATCGCCGAGACCGGGTTGCCGGGCAGGCCGAAGGCGAGCGTCCGCTTACGGGTGCCGAACCAGGCCGGCCCGCCCGGCTTGAGGGCGAGCCGCCAGAAGACCGGGCGCACGTCGTGCCAGGCGAAGCCCTGCTTGACGTGGTCGTGCTCGCCGACCGAGACGCCGCCGCAGACGATCGCGACGTCTGCGCGCAGCGTCGCCTCGATCGCGTCGCGCGTCGCCTCGGGATCGTCGCGGACGCGGTCGACGGAGATCACCGTGGCGCCGGCGCGCTCCGCCAGGGCGGGGATCGTGTGCGAGTTGGTGTCGTAGATGCTGCCGGGGCGAGTCGGCTCCCCCGGCTCGAGCAGCTCGTCGCCGCTGGTGAGGACGGCCACGCGGGGCCGCTGGTGGCAGGAGATCTCGGCGCGGCCGAGCGAGGCGAGCACGCCCAGCTCCGCCGGGCCGAGCACGGTTCCGCGCTCGATCGCGATCGCGCCCGGGGCGAGATCCTCCCCGGCCAGGCGTATGTCCTGCCCGGCCCGGGCCGACGCCTCGATCGTCACCTCGCCGTTGCGCCGGCTCGCGCGCTCGGCCCTGACCACGGCGTCGGCGCCGCCGGGCAGCATCGCCCCGGTCGAGATCGCGACCGCCTCGCCCCGCTCCAGGTCTCGCGCGGCGGGGTGGCCGGCGCGCGACTCGCCCACCACGTGGAGCCGCGTGGGGGGAGAGGCGGTGTCGGCGGCACGGACGGCGAAGCCGTCCATCGCCGAGTCGTCGAAGGGCGGTACGGCGTGCTCGGCGACGACGTCCTCGGCCAGCGTGCAGCCCAGCGCCCGGCGCAGCGGCATCGTCTCGCGCGCGAGCGGTCGGGCATGGGCCAGCACGCGCGAGATCGCTTGCTCGAGGTCGAGCGGCTCGTCGGCCATGGGCCTCAGGTTCCCGTTCGGGCCGCTGCTCACACCCACGCGCGGTCAGCCCGATGACAGGCCGCCCGCCCCGTGCGGTTTCTCCGCCTCCGGGCGCGGGTAGGCGACTTTTGCGATGGAGCTCCCTCCTCTGCTGCGACAGCTGCGCGAGGACCCGACCGGCCGCGGGCCCGCGGCGCGCTCGCGGCGCTCAGAGCGACTGCGGCCGCGCACGGCCGAGGCCGACCGGATGATCAAGTCGATCTGCCCCTACTGCGCGGTCGGCTGCGGCCAGCGGGTCTGGGTCGAGGACGACCGGGTCACGCAGATCGAGGGCGACCCCGACAGCCCGATCTCGCGCGGCCGCCTGTGCCCGAAGGGGGCGGCCTCCGAGCAGCTGGTCAACAACCCGGCACGGCTGACGAAGGTCAAATATCGCCGGCCGCACGCGACCGAGTGGGAGGAGCTGGAGCTCGAGAAGGCGATGGACATGATCGCCGACCGGGTGCTCGCCGCCCGCGAGGCGGGCTGGCAGGAGGAACGCGACGGGGCAAAGCTCCACCGCACGCTCGGCTTCGCCCACCTCGGCGGCGCCACGCTCGACAACGAGGAGAACTACCTGATCAAGAAGCTCTTCACCGCGATGGGCGCGGTGCAGATCGAGAACCAGGCGCGCATATGACACTCCTCCACCGTCCCCAGTCTGGGGACGTCGTTCGGCCGGGGTGGCGCGACCACCTTCCAGCAGGACCTGCAGAACTCCGACTGCATAGTGATCATGGGGTCGAACATGGCCGAGTGCCACCCCGTCGGCTTCCAGTGGGTGATCGAGGCCCGTGAACGGGGGGCGAAGGTGATCCACGTCGACCCGCGCTTCACCCGCACCAGCGCGATGGCCGACCTGCACGTGCCGCTGCGCGCCGGCAGCGACATCGCCTTCCTCGGCGGCATCGTCAACTACATCCTCGAGAACGGCCGCGAGTTCCGCGAGTACGTTCAGGCCTACACCAACGCCCGCACGATCATCGGCGACGAGTTCCGCGACACCGAGGACCTCGACGGCGTCTTCTCCGGCCTCGACCGCGAGGGGCCGAAGTACGAACGCGAATCCTGGCAGTACAAGGGCATGGAGGTGGGCGCGTCGGCCGGTGAACGCGAGCACGGCGAGGCGGAAGGGGAGCAGGCCCACGGCGCCCACGGCGGCGAGCTGCGCCACGGCGAGCCGCCGGAGGAGGACGAGACGCTCGAGGATCCGCGCTGCGTCTTCCAGCTGCTCAAGCGCCACTACAGCCGCTACACGCCGGAGATGGTCGAGCGGATCTGCGGCGTGCCGCGGGAGACCTTCCTCGAGGTCGCCGAGGCGCTCTGCGCGAACTCCGGCCGCGAGCGCACCAGCGCCTTCTGCTACGCGGTCGGCTGGACCCAGCACTCGGTCGGCGTGCAGTACATCCGCACGGCGGCGATCGTGCAGCTGCTGCTGGGCAACATCGGCCGGCCGGGCGGCGGCATCCTCGCGCTGCGCGGGCACGCCTCGATCCAGGGCTCGACCGACATCCCGACCCTCTTCAACATCCTGCCCGGGTACCTGCCGATGCCGCACGCCCACCAGCGCACCAGCCTCGACCTCTACGTCAAGCGGAACGCGCCGCCGACCGGCTTCTGGGGCAACACGCGCGCCTACATGGTCAGCCTGCTGAAGGCCTGGTGGCGCGGGGCCGCGACGGCCGAGAACGACTTCTGCTTCGACTACCTGCCGCGCATCGACAAGGACCACTCGCACTACCGCACGGTCGCCGACATGGCCGACAACAAGCTCGAGGGCTATTTCGTGATGGGCGAGAACCCGGCCGTCGGCTCCGCCAACGCGAAGCTGCAGCGGCTCGCCCTGGCGAAGCTGAAGTGGTTGGTCGTGCGCGACTTCAGCGAGATCGAGACCGCCGCCTTCTGGCGCGACTCGCCGGAGATCGAGAGCGGCGAGCTGCGCACGGAGGAGATCGGCACCGAGGTCTTCCTGATGCCGGCCGCCGCCCACACCGAGAAGGACGGCAGCTTCACCAACACGCAGCGGCTGCTGCAGTGGCACCACAAGGCGGTCGAGCCCGCGGAGGACCGGCGCTCGGAGCTTTGGTTCATGTACCACCTGGGGCGCCGGGTGAAGGAGCGGCTGGCGGAATCCGAAGACCCGCGCGACCGGCCGATCCTCGACCTCACCTGGGACTACCCGACGGTCGGCGCCAGCCAGGAGCCCTCGGCCGAGGCGGTGCTGCAGGAGATCAACGGCTTCGACTCCGACGGCGAGCCGCTGCCGGACTACCTGCCGCTCAAAGACGACGGCTCCACCGCCTGCGGCTGCTGGATCTACGCCGGCTGCTTCGCCGACGGCGTCAACCAGACCGCGCGGCGCAAGCCCGGCGCCGAGCAGTCCTGGGTCGCCCCCGAATGGGCCTGGGCCTGGCCGATGAACCGCCGCATCATCTACAACCGCGCCTCCGCCGACCCCGCGGGCGAGCCGTGGTCGGAGCGCAAGCGCTACGTCTGGTGGGACCCCGAGGAAGAAGAATGGACGGGGGAGGACGTCCCCGACTTCAGCCCCGACAAACGCCCCGACTACATCCCGCCCGACGACGCCAAGGCGCAGGCGGCGCTGCGCGGCGACGAGCCGTTCATCATGCAGGGCGACGGCCGCGCCTGGCTCTACGCGCCGAACGGCATCGTCGACGGCCCCTTCCCGACCCACTACGAGCCGCACGAGTCGCCCTTCTCCAATCCGCTGTACAGGCAGCAGGCGAACCCGGTCCGCGACCAGTACAGGCGCCGCGACAACCCCTACAACCCGACCGGCGAGGAGCCGGGGGCCGACGTCTTCCCCTTCGTGGTGACGACCTACCGGCTGACCGAGCACCACACGGCCGGTGCGATGACCCGCACGCTGCCCTTCCTGGCCGAGCTGCAGCCGGAGATGTTCTGCGAGGTGAGCCCGGCGCTGGCCCGCGAGCGCGGGCTGCGCCACGGCGAGTGGGCGACGATCGTCAGCTCGCGCAGCGCGATCGAGGCGCGGGTGATGGTCACCGAGCGGCTCAAGTCGCTGCAGGTGGACGGCCGCACCGTCCACCAGGTCGGGCTGCCCTACCACTGGGGCAACCGGGGCATCGCGAAGGGCGACTCGGCCAACGACCTCTTCCCCTTCGCGCTCGACCCCAACGTCCACATCCAGGAGGTCAAGGCCGCCACCTGCGACATCGTGCCGGGCCGCCGTCCCCGCGGGCCGGAGCTGCTCGAGCTCGTCGAGCGCTATCGGGAGCGCGCCGGGTCGGGGCGGGGCAAGGCGGCCGGAGGGGAGGGCGGATGAGCGACCGCGTCGGCTTCTTCACCGACACCTCGGTCTGCATCGGCTGCAAGGCCTGCGAGGTCGCCTGCAAGGAGTGGAACGAGGTGCCGGCCGACCCGCAGGGCTTCAGCGGCGCCTCCTACGACAACAGCGGCGAGCTCGGCGCCGACCGCTGGCGCCATGTCGCCTTCATCGAGCAGAAGCTGCCGGTCGGCGTCGAGGGCGGCGCGCCCGACTCCTGGGTCCGCGAGGCGGCGAAGCAGAGCCTGGTCGAGCAGGGGGTCGCGGCGCAGAGCGACGAGGAGGGCTTTCGCTGGCTGATGAGCTCCGACGTCTGCAAGCACTGCACCGATGCCGGCTGTCTCGACGCCTGCCCGACCGGCTCGATCTTCCGCACCGAGTTCGGCACGGTGGTCGTCCAGGAGGACATCTGCAACGGCTGCGGCTACTGCGTCGTCGCCTGTCCCTTCGGCGTGCTCGACCAGCGCGAGGAAGACGGCCGGGTCTGGAAGTGCACGCTCTGCTACGACCGGCTCAAGGACGACATGGAACCGGCCTGCGCGCAGGCCTGCCCGACCGATTCGATCCAGTTCGGCGAGCTGGACGAGCTGCGCGAGCGGGCCGCCGAGCGGGTCGAGGTGCTGCACCGCCGCGGGCACGACGAGGCGCGCCTCTACGGCGAGTCCGAGGACGACGGCGTCGGCGGCTTCGGCGCCTTCTTCCTGCTGCTGGATGAGCCCGAGACCTACCGGCTGCCGCCCGACCCGGTCGCGCCCACGCGCCGCGCGGGCGCCGCCTGGGCCGCCGCGGGCGCCGCCGGGGCGGCGCTGCTGGCCGGCGTCGCGGCAAGCTTCCTGGGGGCGCGCTCGTGAGCCCGGGCGGGGAAGCGAGCCTCGTCCCGCGCGAGCAGCCGAGCACCTACTACGGCCGTCCGGTGGTCAAGCCGCCGGTCTGGAAGCCGGAGATTCCCTTCTACTTCTTCAGCGGCGGGCTCGCCGGCGCCTCCGCCGTCCTCGCCGCCGCCGCGACCTTCGCCGGTCGCCGGCAGCTGGCGCGCCGGGCCTGGGCGGGGGCATTTGCCGGCGTCGCCGTCAGCCCGACGCTGCTGATCAAGGACCTCGGCAAACCGTCCCGCTTCTTCAACATGCTGCGCGTCTTCAAGGTCACCTCGCCGATGAACCTCGGCGCCTGGCTGCTCGCCGCCAACGGCGGCGCGACCATGCTTGCCGCCGCCCTCAACGCGCGCGACGGCGAGCGCCGTGGCGGGGCTCCCGAGATCGCGGCGGCGGCCCTCGGCGCGCCGCTCGCCACCTACACCGCGGTGCTGATCTCCAACAGCGCGATCCCCGCCTGGTCGGAGGCGCGCTGGCAGCTGCCCTTCGTCTTCGCGGCAAGCGCCGGCGCCAGCGCCGCCGGCGCCGCCCTGCTTACGGTCGAGCCGGGGGAAGCGGCGCCGGCCCGGGCGCTCGGCGCGTCGGCCGTGTTCGTCGAGCAGGCGGCGACGCTGCTCATGCACCGCCGCCTCGGCGACCTCTCCTCCGCCTACGAGGAGGGTGCGGCGGGTCGGTACGGCAAAGCCTCGCGCGCCCTCTCGCTCGCCGCCGCGGGCCTGCTCGCCGCGGGGCGCCGCGAGCTCCCGCCGCGCGCCGCCCGCACCCTCGGCGCCGCCGCCGGGGCGCTGCTGCTCACCGGCTCCGTCTGCAAGCGCTGGTCGGTCTTCAAGGCCGGCTTCCGGTCCGCGGAAGACCCGCTGCAGACCGTGCGCCCTCAGCGCGAGCGGATCGGGCGGCGGGGAGGTGGCGCCTGAGTGGAGACGATCGACCAGGTGCTGGCCGCCGCGCGCGCCGAGATCGAGCGCCTGACGCCGCGCGAGGCGCTGGATGCGACGGGCCAGGGCGCCGTCCTGGTCGACATGCGCCCCGTCGAGCAGCGACGGAGGGATGGCCTCGTGCCGGGCGCGCGGGTGGTCGACCGCAACGTGCTCGAGTGGCGCCTCGACCCCGCGAGCGAGCACCGAATTCCCGATCTCGCCCGCCGCGACCACCAGGTGATCCTGATCTGCGACGAGGGCTACCAGTCGAGCCTCGCCGCCGCCACGCTATGCCGCTTCGGCCTCGACGCCGCCGACGTGATCGGCGGCGTGCAGCTCTGGCGCGAGGAAGGCCTCCCCCTCGGTCAGCTCGGCAAGGCTCCGCCCGAACGCGATCGCTCCCAGCTCGCGGCGCATGAGGTGGCCCTGCGCTCGCGGGTTCTCCAGTCTCCTGACAGTGGAGCTGGTGGCACCGGACTTTGAGCCCGGACCTACGAGCGTCCGGCGCGTAGATTGGGGCTGGAGCGTCGACCATTGAAAGAACGAGGCAGAAGCGGACACCTATAGAAAGTGACCATTATCAGCCGACCCAAGCGGCCTGGCGAGCGGGAGCAGCGATTCGAAAAGATCTTCGTTTCCAGCCACCCACGTGTGCTCGCCTACGCACTTCGACGCACTGAGGACCGTGCGTCAGCGGAAGACGTGGTCTCCGAGGTTTTTCTGATCGTCTGGCGGCGGCTTGATTCAGTGCCAACAGACCATCTGCCGTGGATATTGAGAACCGCTCGAAACGTCCTCGCCAATTCCCGGCGGACGGCGCGGCGGCGGAGAGGCGCACGGTCCGCCGATCAGCAGGCAATCGAGATCCCCGACCCCCAGGTCGCCATTCCGGAGTTGATCGCGGACCGAGATGCATTTGCGGTTGCATTTCGAGCCCTTCGCGCTTCTGACCGAGAGCTGCTCACCCTAGTCGCCTGGGATGACTTGGAATCACAGGAGGCCGCGAAGGTCCTGGGTTGCAGCGCAGCCGCATTTTCGATCCGCCTGCATCGAGCTCGTCGCCGTTTGCTGAAAGAGCTCCGTACGAGTGGACATTCCCTAGGTGAAGGCAACCAACAGCCCAAGGGCCGAGCACGGCCGGATGCTGCGGAGGCAGGATGAAATCGCAAAGCGACAAGCTCATTACCGAACTTAGATCACTTGATCCAGTGCGGCTCAGAGGGCTGGAGCAGACCCATTGCGATTCAGCGGCAGAGAATCTTCTCCACAGGATTCTCTTGACGGATTACGAGTCAGCCTCGGCTCCGTCGGCCGACGGAAGACTTAGGCGTGGGCTGCATAAGAAGCGGATGTTCGCAGCGTCGGTTGCGGCCGCCATAGCCGCCCTTGCGCTGGTGATTGGACTTCCGGGGGGAGTCAGCGGGAGCCGTGATGCCATGGCAGCACTTGACGAAGCGGCCGAGGCTGCCTCGGCGACGCCTCCGCCTGCCCGCGCTGGTGAACGGCCCTATCTCTACTTGAAGACGCAATTCGTGTCCGTCGATACCACGGTTGCCAATGGGAAGGCATGGTCGGTCTACAGGTCGGAAGCCAGGGAGGAATGGGCAGCGGACAACGGCTCGGGTCATCGGCGTGTTGTCGAGGACCCGCCGAAATTCGCAGGTCCAGAAGATCGTGCGAGCTGGGAAGCAGCCGGCGAGCCGAATTTTCTACCGGCCGACGGAGGCGGCACTACTGAAAGCTCTCTACCGGCAGGCACCTTCGATAGTGGATTTCCAGGTGAAGCACTCTCGAAACTTCCCACTGAACCGACGGCACTGTCGGAAGCCCTTCGCCGACGCGCCGAAGCCACGCACAGCGACGTGCCAGTCTCCGCACGGACGCTTGAGCTGATCGGTGAAGTGCTTCGCAACCCGGCTGCTTCTGCAGAGCTTCGAGCAGCTCTCTACGAAGCCGCCGCGATGATTCCAGGGATCGAATATCTCGGTGAAGAGGTTGATGTCACGGGTCGAGCCGGCGTTGCGGTAGGTCTCGTCTCTGCTTATTCGGGGCAACGGACGCTGTACTCATTGATTTACGACCCGCACAGCTCAGAAGCGCTCGCGATGGAGGCGACTGCCCTGGAAGGCGCTGCCTTTGCCGATACGAAAGCACCGTTTGTAATTAGCGCCACGGTCTATCTCGCTTCAGAAAGAACCAACGCTTGTCCAGAATGCTTTAATTAAAAAAGATAATCGCATATATTTTACCTTCCATAACGATACGGAAGGGGAATTATGCGTTTCTTGCGATGTCTCTTAGCCGTTGGGTGTGCACTCGCCATTTTTGCCAGCGTTGCGCTGGCCGAAGAAGAACCGATTGCATCAAGTTCGCCCCATATCGTTTCATCAAGCGGCGGCGTAACTACGTACTCTGATGGGGCAAAAGTAGTTGAACCAGCATCGTTCAATGACTGTCCCGATGGCTGGGTTTGCCTTTGGGAAAATAAAGAATATTCCGGACGTATGCTTGAGTTTCAGGATCGTGGCTTTTGGCAAAACCTCACCGATTACGGTTTCAACGATCAGACGACGGCATGGCGCAATCGCACCAACGACGATGCTCGTCTCGCGGAAGACATCAACGGCGGCGGGGAACGTATCTGCTTGCAACCCAACTCAAGCAATTCGCAACTGAGCGGATTCAACGACAAGGCATCTTCGATCATCATCTACAAAACGGCTACTGTCTGCTAGGTCCTAGCGGACCATGAATTGCGGCGCTTGGGCGATCTGGCTGGTCGCCCAAGTCGCCTCGCTGAGGTGTATAGACATGCTCAGTTCGGTTTTGCCGGCATGACGATCAATATCGTTCGCGCTTGGCCCCGGCCGGCGCGACTCATAACCCGCCGGTCGAAGGTTCGAGTACTTCCCACCCCATCAAAAGTGCCCGCAAATATGGCAGCTCCGAGGGGCGCAATTTCGTGTTGGTCCAAGACTGACCCCGAAATGGTCGTGAGTCCAGCCGCTAGAATCGATCCATGAGCGATCCCTTGCACCTCACGATCCTCTACGAGGAGGGAGACGACGGTTGGATTGTCTCCTCGATCCCTGAGGTTCCCGGCGTGCTCAGTCAGGGCCGGACCAAGGAGGAGGCCGCGAGATGGCGCTGGACGCCCTAGCGGGAATGCTTGAGTTGCGCGCCGCAGGGCACCAGCCTCAAGGCAAGTCGGTTGGCAGCGAGTCGCTCAACATCGTCGCGGCGTGAAGCGACGAGATCTTGAGCGACATTTGAAGAAGCACGGAGCACGATTGCTCCGCGAGGGTGGTCGCCATAGCTACTGGGGCATAATCCGCCGGTCGCGGCTGAGTATTTCCCGTCCCATTTGGCCTGTACGTGGGAGTTCGCACGATTAAACGTTTAAACGTTTAAACGTTTAATCGTGTAGCGGGAAGGGCTGGCGAGGCGGCGAAGGAATCGAACCTTCCAAGCGGTGGGCTGCACCGCCCTGCTGGCTTTGAAGGCCAGATGGGCCACCAGACCCCTGCCGCCCCATGAAGCTCATGCGCGTTGCGGCACCTCCCGCGGGTAGTGCCGGTCGCCCTCGCGGCGCAGCACGCGCTCGGCGTCGAGCCGCTCGAGCAGCGCCTGGGCGTACTTGCGGCTGATGCCGAGCTCGTCGCGAACCTCGGCGATGCTGGTCGAGCCGCCGCGCCGCGAGAGCCCGGCGATCGCCTCGCGCAGCCGCGCGTAAGCGGGCGTTGGATAGGCGATGTCGCGGGCGATTCGCACCGCCTCGCCCGCCGCGACCAGCTCGCGCAGGGCCGCCTCGACCTGGCGCCTCTCCGTTCCGAGCGCTTCCGCGAGCGGGCCGGGAGGACGAGGCCGCGCCCCGTCCCCTTCGAGAGCTGCGAGGACGCGCCGCGCGAGTGGGCCGGGTGGGGCGATCTCCGCGCTCCTGGTGGAGCCCGAGCACCCGCGGCGCGCCCGCACGGCTAAGTCTTGTGGCGCCTCGGGGCGCGATGCTTCATCTGGGGATGTGGTGAGAGGGCCGTGCCGACGCGGCGCCGGGTCGCGCACGATGCCGCCGCCGAGCGTGTCGGGCGGAGCGATCCGGCGCACGACGACGCGGTCGCCGCGGCGCGCGAGCAAGGGGCGCTCGAGCCGCAGCTGCACAGAGCCGGCGCCGAGGTCGACGACGCGGGCCGGGCTCTCGCGGGTGCCGAGGTGCACCTGGGCGCGGCGCTCGGCGACGATCTCGGCGGCGCCCTCGAGCAGCTCGGCATCGAGCCGGTAGGTGGTCGCGACGGCGGCGCCGGGGACGGTGACGACGTCGCCGCGCGCGACCTCCTCGCGCCGCGGGCCGGCGAGGTTGAGCGCGACCCGCTGACGCGGGCCGGCGAGCTCGCGGTCGGCGCCGTGCACCTCGATCGAGCGGATTCGGGCGTCGCGCTCGCCCGGGAGCAGCACGACGCGCTGGCCGCGCGCGAGCGTCCCCGACCAGAGGGTGCCGGTGACCACCGTCCCCCGGCCGGTGACCGTGAAGCGGCGGTCGACGTGCAGCAGCGGCTCGGCGGCGGCGAGCGCCGGCGCGGGCTCGGCCTTCGCCGCGACGTCCCCGAGGGTGGCGCGCAGGCTGTCGAGGCCCTCGCCGCTGCGGGCGCTGACCGCGACGAGCGGCGCGCCCGGGAGAAGCTCGGCGCACTCCGCTTCGGCGAGCAGCCGGGCCTCCGCGTCGACGAGGTCGACCTTGCTCAGGGCGATCGCGCCGGGCTCGACCCCCAGCGCCCGCAACACCGCGAGGTGCTCGCGCGTCTGCGGCATCGGGCCGTCGTCGGCGGCGACGACGAGCAGGAAGAGGTCGATGCCGCTGGCGCCGGCGATCATCGTGCGCACCAGGCGCTCGTGCCCGGGCACGTCGACGAGGCTGAGCCGGCGCTCGCCGAGCTCGAGCGCGGCGAAGCCGAGCTCGATCGATATGCCGCGGCGCCGCTCCTCCGCCAGCCGGTCGGTGTCGTGGCCGGTCAGCGCGCGCACGAGCGCGGTCTTGCCGTGGTCGATGTGGCCGGCGGTGCCGACCGTGAGCGGCGCCGCGCCCATTCAGGCAAGAGCCTCCGCCACGGCCCGCGCCGCCTCCTCGGCCTCGGCGTCGCTCATCGTCCGCGGGTCGAGCACTACTTGGCCGCGCGCCACGCGCGCGATCACCGCAGGCTCGCGGCGGCGCAGCCGCGCGAGCATCAGTTCGGCCCCGCCCTCGCCGGGGTCGACGACGCAGACCGGCCCCGCGAGCTCCTCGCCGGGAAGCGAGCCGCCGCCCGGTGCGCCGGCGTCGCGCTCGACCTCGGCCGCGGCGCCGATCGCCGCGGCGAGCCGGCGCGCGCGGGCGCTCAGATCCTCCTCCGCAGCGTCGATCATCGCCAGCGCCGGGACGGCGTCGCGCCCGCCTTCGCGGTAGGCGCGCAGCGTCCCCTCGAGCGCCGCGAGCTGCAGCTTGTCGAGCCGCACCGCCCGCGCCAGGGGATGGCGCCGGCAGCGCTCGACCGCCTCGCGCCGTCCCGCGAGAATGCCGGCCTGCGGCCCGCCCAGCAGCTTGTCGCCCGAGCAGCAGACGACGTCGCCGCCCGCCGCGACCGCTGCCCTCACCGTCGGCTCGCCGCGAACCGGCTCGAGCGCCCCCGACCCCAGGTCGTCGATCATCGCGACCCCGCGCTCGCGGGCGAGGGCCGCAAGCTCGGCCGTGCTCGGCTGCTCGACGAAGCCGACGATGCGGAAGTTGGACTGGTGCACGTGCAGGATCGCGCTCGTGCGCTCGCCGATCGCGTCGGCGTAGTCGGCGAGGCGAGTGCGGTTGGTCGTCCCCACCTCGACCAGCCGGGCGCCGGACTGGGCGAGGATGTCGGGGACGCGGAAGGAGCCGCCGATCTCGACCAGCTGGCCGCGGCTGACCAGCACCTCGCCGCCGCGGGCCAGCGCCGCCAGGGCCAGCAGCGTCGCCGCGGCGTTGTTGTTGACCGCGATCGCCGCCTCGGCCCCGGTCAGCTCTGCGAGCAGCGCGGCGACGTGCCGGTGGCGGTTGCCGCGCTCGCCGCTCTCCAGCTCGTACTCGAGGTTGCTGTAGCCGCGGGCGACGGCGACGAGCTGCTCCAGCGCGGCCGGCGAGAGCGGCGCGCGCCCGAGGTTGGTGTGCAGGACGACGCCGGTGGCGTTGATCAAGGGGCGGAGGCTGGGCCGGGTCAGCTCGCGCGCCAGCGCTGCGGCGCGGTCCGCCAGCTCCGCCTCCGCGGGCACGGTGGCGCCCGCCAGGATCGCCTCGCGCGCCCGCTCGACCTCCGCCCGCGCGGCGGCGACGGCGAGATGGTGTGGGGCGGGAAGGCGCGCGGCGAGGCCCTCGACCGCCGGCAGGCGGCGGAGCTCTTCCTCCATGCTCGTCTCGGCTTCCCCGGTTTCGACCGCGATGCTTTCGGTTACCCAGCTTGTGTGGATCGCACGCGCGAGCGGCCCCGACTGACCGAGCTCTCCCACGGCGCGGGCTGCGCCTGCAAGATCGGCGCCGCCGAGCTGCGCAGCGTGCGCGAGGCATTGCCCGCGTCGAGCGACCCGGACCTCGTGGTCGGGCTCGACCCGGCCGACGACGCCGCCGTGCTGCGCCTCAGCGACGAGCTCGCGCTCGTCCAGACCATCGACTTCTTCACGCCGATCGTCGACGACCCGCGCGACTTCGGTCGCATCGCCGCGGCCAACGCGCTCTCCGACGTCTACGCGATGGGGGCGACGCCGGTGCTCGCGCTCAACCTCGTCGCCTTCTCGCTCTCCCAGCTCGGCGAAGAGGTGCTCGGCGAGATCCTCGCCGGCGGCGCCGAGGTCGCCGCCGAGGCGGGGGCATCGATCGGCGGCGGCCACTCGATCGACGATCCCGAGCCGAAGTACGGCATGGCGGTGAGCGGCACGGCCCACCCGGAGGAGATCCTGACGGCGGCGGGGGCCCGGCCCGGCGACGAGCTCTACCTGAGCAAGCCGCTCGGCGGTGGCCTGATCACCACCGCGGCCAAGCGCGGTTTGGCCGCGGCCGAGTGGATCGAGGGGGCCGTGGAAGCGATGACGACGCTCAACGATGAGGCGGCGATCGCCGCCCGCGGGGCGGGGGCCGATGCGCTAACCGACGTGACCGGCTTCGGCCTGCTCGGTCACCTGCACGAGCTCTGCGAGGCCAGCGGCGTCGCCGCGGAGATCGACGCGGCGGCCGTTCCCGGACTGCCGGGGGCGCTCGAGCTGGCCGCCTCCGGGGAGGCGCTCTCCGGCGGCAGCGCCCGCAACGCCCGCGAAGCCGAGCGCTTCGCCGCGTGGTCGCCCGCGATCCCGGCCGAGCGCCGCCTGCTGCTCTGCGACGCGATGACCTCCGGCGGCTTGCTGGCGGCGGTCCCGGCGGGCGCCGAGGCGGCGGGCGCCCACATCGGCACGCTCGTCGCGGGGGAGCCGGGGCGGATCGCGGTCCTCTGAGATGGGTGCGCCGGGGGAGCCCGATCGCGTCCCGCCGCTCGGCGTCGTCCTCGCCGGCGGCCGCGGCGCCCGGCTCGGCGGCGCCAAGGCGACGGTGGGGCTGGCGGGACGACCGCTCGTCTCCTACCCGTTGGCGGCCCTTGCCGCGGCCGGGCTCGAGCGCCGGGTCGTCGCCAAGCCCGGCGGCGAGCTGCCGGAGCTGGACGGGGCCCGCCTGCTGGTCGAGCCGCCTGCGCCGCGCCATCCGCTCTGCGGGATCGTTGCGGCGCTGCGGGCGGCGCCCGGCCGTGCGGTCCTCGCCGTCCCCTGCGACATGCCGTTCCTCGCGCCGGCGCTGCTCGAGCTGCTCGCCGGGGCGCCCGAGCCGCTCGTCGTCCTCTCCCACGAAGGGCGCGTGCAGCCGCTGCCCGGCCGCTATGCGCCGGCGCTGCTGCCCGAGCTGGAGGCGGCGCTCGCGCGCGGCGAGCCGCTGCGCCGCACGGTCGAGGCGCTCGGCGCGCGCGTCGTCGGCGAGCGCGATCTGGCCTGCTTCGGCGACCCCGCGCGCCTGCTGCTGAACGTCAACGATGATGGGGACCTGCGCCGCGCCGAGCAGCTGCTCGTTAGTGCCAACGGAAGCCCTTAGAAAAGAGGTTCTTCGATGCTCGGTGAGCTCTGTTTACCTGCGGCTTCGACACGACTGGCCTGGGTTCGTCGCAAGAGATAGTCGCGGAATCGAGGGGCCGTATAGTCGTACTCGCCTTTGCGGAGGCGGTAGAGAACGCCCGCCTCCACTAATCGACCAAGCAGAACGTTTACGTTGGCCGGCGCCTTGTTAATTGCGTCGTTGAGCTTCGACACCACTAGGGGCGGGTACTCGGCCCCCGCCGTGCCCAAAAGCACGTCCTGCTCCGCTGGCGTCAGCGTTTCGACGCGAGGGTTATAGAAATCAAGGTCGAGGCGGCGATAGATGTCGGGCCGGGCTGCATCCAAAAGATCGTTCGTCAGGTGGATTACACCCGCGATTTCGGCAGTCTCCCAAATCTCTGCGCCCCAAAGCTGGATGAAGTAGGGATAGCCCTCAACCTCATCAATCACCCTGCTCACTAAATCCGCCTCGGCAGAAACTTCTGAATCAGACTCTGCCAAGGGCTGCTCAAAAGCTTCTCTTGCCTCCCTTTCCTCAAGCGAGCCGATCTCCTCTCCACGAAACATCCGCTCGGTGTACGAGCGAGCTTTAAGCAGGTTTCCGGTAAGAGTGGGAAGGCCACAGAGAACCAAGCCGAGCGGGATTTCCCGTCGCTGCAGGGCAACGATTGAAGAGATCAAAAGCGAAAGGGGGTGCTCGCCTGCTCTCTTCGTCTCGTCGCGAACGACCTGGGCCTCGTCGAGTAGAAGCACGAAGCCCGTTCGGCCCTTCTCCACCGCCATCTCGACCACCTCAAAAAGAGCTTTAGTGAGGTCTTCTTGTCGCTGCTCGGCTATCGGATCGTAAGTAACCTGGAATTCGTTCCAACCGACCCCGAGCGTTCCGGCGCTCCTTACAGCTCCCCCCACCGCTTTCTTAATCCGTTCGATACGCGAGAGTCGAGCCTTCGACTCCTGGGCAATGTTAAAAAGCGCGCTGACCATCGAGTCCTCTCGGTTATGGCCGGGCTGAAACTCAAGGACTGCGCTCGCCCATCCGTTCTCTTCCGCAATTTGCTGAAACTCACCAAGGAGGACCGTCTTCCCCACACCTCGGAGCCCCGTGAGGCGCATGTTCGCCGGCTGCTCGGGAGCGGCCCGAAGCATTGCGCCAAAACGCCGCATGGGCTGATCGCGCCCCGCCAAGTGGAGAGGCTTGGTACCGACGCCGGGGCGAAATGGATTCTTTCCTAAAGATTGGGTCATAACAGGAGTCCTTTTAAGTTATAGCAACCTAAAGAGACCTTTGTTTAGATCCAATCTTCGGGATTTCGCTTCTTAGGGCGGCTTCGGGTGGAGACGGGGTCCCAAGCTCGTCTACCCTGGCGCGGCCACTCGCCCGCGCTCGATGACCGCGGTGCGGTCGGCGAGCCGCGCCGCGTCCTCGGGGGAGTGGGTGACGATCGCGACCGGGATCTCCATCGCCGCGAGCAGGGCGTCGAGCTCGCGGCGCGCGCTGCTCCGCGTCGCGGGGTCGAGCGCCGCCAGCGGCTCGTCGAGCAGCAGCGCCCGCGGCTCGGCGGCGAGGGCGCGGGCGAGAGCGACGCGCTGGCGCTCGCCGCCGGAGAGCGCGGCCGGCGCCGCCTCGGCGACGTGGCCGACGCCGAAGCGCCCGAGCAGCTCCAGCGCCCGTCGGCGCCGCTCGCCGCGCGGCCGGCGCAACGAGTAGGCGACGTTGCGCCAGGCGTTCATGCAGGGGAAGAGCGCGTACTCCTGGAAGAGCAGGCCGCAGCGCCGCCGCTCCGGCGGGAGGTCGATGCCCGCCGCGGTGTCCAGCCAGGTCTCGCCGCCCAGCGAGACGCGCCCCGAGCGCGGGTCGAGGAGGCCGGCGGCGATGCGCAGGAGGCTGGTCTTGCCGGCCCCCGAGCGTCCCATCAGCGCGAGCCGCTCGCCGGGCGCGATCTCGAGCGAGACCTCGAGGGTGCAGTCGCGCAGCGGCAACGCCGCCTCCAGCGCCAGGCCGTCGCTCATCGCGCTCGCCCCGCTTCCAGGGGCTCGGCGCGGCCGAACAGCTTCACCGAGAGCAGCAGCGCCGCGGCGACCACGATCAGCACCGCGGAGAGGGCCAGGGCGGCAACGAAGCCTTCCGGTTCGCTGAAATCGGCGAAGATCGCCAGCGGCGCGTCCGGGTGGCGCCCGGCAGGGAGCCGGCGAAGAGCAGCGTCGCGCCGAACTCGCCGAGGGCACGGCCCCAGGCCAGGGCCAGCCCGGACGCGAGCCCCTCGCGGGCGCCGGGCAGCGCCACCGTCGCGAAGGCGCGGAACGGCCCGGCGCCGAGCGTCCGCGCCGCTTCCAGCGGGCGCCGGTCGAGCGCGCCGAAGGCGGCGATCGCCTGGCGCAGGTAGAACGGCGCCGAGACGAAGACCAGGGCGACGACCACGCCGGCCGTCTCGAAGACGAGCTCGACCCCGGCGCCTTCGACCGCGTCGCCGAGGATGCCACGCGGGCCGAAGGCGGCAAGCAGCCCGATGCCGGCGACGGCGGGCGGGACGACCAGCGGCAGCTCGATCGCCGTGATCAGCACGGCCCGCCCGCGGAACCGCCGCCCGCCCAGCAGGTAGGCGGCGGGAGTGCCGAGGACGATCACGATCGCCATCGCGATCGCGCTCGTGCGCAGGCTCAGCCAGAGCGCTTCCCGGGCGCCCTCTTCGCCGAGCGCCTCGACCAGGCGGGCCGGGCTGACGTCAGCGAAGATCGAGACGATCGGCAGGACGAGGAAGGCGATCGCGAGCGCCAGCGCGAGGAGACAGAGGACGCCGAAGGGCGAGCGCAGCCTCATGGCGGCAGGAAGCCGCTGCGTCGCAGCGCGGCGGCGCCTGCGCCGGAGCGCAGGCCGGCGAGGTAGCGCCGCGCAGCCGCCGGATGGGGGCTGTCGCGCACGACCGCCGCCGCGTAGGCGACCTCCGGCTGCAGGCGCTCGGGCAGGCGGATGGTTCGCGTCTCGGCGGCCGCGGCCTTGGCGTCGGTGGCGTATACGAAGCCGGCGTCGGCGGCGCCGTCGGAGACCTTGGCGAGGACCGAGCTGACCTCGGGTTCTTCGGAGCGGACGTTGGCGAGGATGCGACGCCGCTCGGCGGCCGGCAGGCGGGCGAGCACGACGCGGGTGTACTCGCCGACGGGCACGCTGGGGTCGCCGATCACGACCTTGATCCCAGGC
Organism: Solirubrobacterales bacterium; assembly: GCA_035712345.1. Taxonomy (GTDB): domain Bacteria; phylum Actinomycetota; class Thermoleophilia; order Solirubrobacterales; family 70-9; genus VRUE01. Next base: position 61,976 of record DASTAY010000045.1, on the reverse strand, counting down.
TTGGCGAGGCCGGCGAGCGAGCCGATGTCGCCGTCGGCGGTGACCGCGACCAGCCGGTTGCGGGCGAATACGCGCGGTCTCTCGACCAGGCCCTCGCGGTAGAGCTGCTGCGGGTAGCCGGTATCGGCCGAGGCGAAGACGTCGGCCGGCGCGCCCTGGCGGATCTGGGCGGCGAGCTGATCCGAGCCGGCGAACGAGGTGCGCACGGTGGCGGCGTGGAACCCCTGCGCGTATTCGCCCAGCGCTCCGCTCAGCGAGGAGGCGGCGAGCACGGTCAGCGTGGTGCCGCTCTCCGTCCCGCCGCAGCCGGCGAGCGCAAGGAGGACGCACGGGATCGCCAGGACGAGGAGCGCGAGGGCCGCGGGGAGTCGCGCGGCCGGCGGCAGGCGCATCACGCCTCCCGTTGGATCATCACCGACGTCGCCTTGACCGTGGCCGTCGCGCTCAGCCCGGGGGCCAGGCCGAGCTCCTCGACGGCGTCACGCGTGATTGCGGCGGTGATCAGGTGGGGGCCTGCCTCGATCTCGACCAGCGCCATCACGCCGTCGGCCTCGATCGAGCGCACGGTGCCGGTGAAGCGGTTGCGGGCGGAGAGGGAGTCGCCGGCGGCATGGCGGGCCGGCGGCGCGCCGAGCCGCTCGACCTCCTCGATCGGGACCAGGCGGCGGTTGCGCGCGTCCCGCGTCGTGCGCAGCGTCCCCGCCCTGTCCCAGCGCCGCAGCGTGTCGGCGCTCACGCCCAGGCGCCGCGCCGCTTCGCCGATCGTCAACTCTTTCGCCATGCCTATGCATTGGATAGGCAGAATCGCCATTGCTCAAACATCGGCTTCGGTCGGACCTCTGGGATCCCGGGTCCCGGCGGGATCGTCAGAGGGGCAGCACGAGCTCCTCGTCCTCGGCGGGCAGGTCTCCGTGCGCGACCGGGGCCGGGCCGCGCAGCAGCCAGCCGCGGCCCTCGCGCCGCAGGGCCCCGCGCTCCTGCAGATGGGACAGCGCGGTCGTCACCGACGGACGGCGAGCGGCCACCAGCTCGCTGAGCAGCCGGTGGGTCAGCGGGACCGGGATGCTGATCCACTCTCCGCGCACCTGGCCGAAGCGATCGGCGAGGTGCCAGAAGAGCATGGTGAGGCGGCTCTCGATGCGACGCTGGCTGATGATCGCGATCAGCGTCGCCAGGTAGCGGGAGCGGAGCAGTCCGCGTCGGATCAGCGCGAGGGCGATCTCGGGGAACGGCGCGGCGCGGCGCGCGAAGTCGCCGTCGAGGATCGCGACCCGGGCACGCTCGATCGCCAGCCAGCTCGATTCGGTCGGGATGCTGGCCCAGTCGCCGACCTGGTCCCAGGGCCGCAGCAGGTCTCCCGGGCCGACCAGCTCGGCGCCGTGGCACTCGTTCTGGACGACGCGGCGGCTGAGGATGCCGGAGACGATCAGAAGGCCGAAGCCGGAGCCCCCGTGCTCGTCCGTCACGGCGTCGGCGTCCCAGAGGCCGGGGGGAATTTCCAGGGTCCGCGCGAGGCAGGCCCGCTCGGCGAGATCCCAGCGGCGCGAATCGATGCCCGCACCGAGGTCGGGGTCGAGGCGCAGCACGGGGACTCCCATCACCCTGAGGAGCTACCCGCCCGCGGCCTTTTCTACCGCATCTCCGCCGATTCCCTCGGCGGTCATAGCTCTGACACGCGCCGGCGGCTGCCCCCGCGCCCCGTGTCCGCCAACTGACCGGCCTCGGCGAGCGGTCCGCTCGAACGGGTAACTGCCGGCTGAAAGTCATGCAAGGGACCGGAAAGCAAAGGAGGTAGGACCATGGAAGCAGCACGTGGAAACGGCCATGGCGAGCTGGGGGAGATCCGCGAGCACACGCGGGTGATGTTGCAGCCGATCGCCGCCCCCTCGATCCTCGGCCTGTTCGGATTCGCCGGCGCCACCTTCATCGTCGCCGCCCATCTCGCGGGCTGGTACGGCACGGCGGAATCGCCGGCGTTCCTGTTCCCGTTCGCGGCGATGTTCGGCGGCCTCGCCCAGTTCCTCGCCGGGATGTGGGCCTTCAAGGCCCGCGACGGCGTCGCCACGGCGATGCACGGCATGTGGGGCTCGTTCTGGCTCGCCTACGGGATCCTCAGCCTGCTGGTCGCCGTGGGCGTCTACGCGATTCCGACCGGCTCCTTCCCGGAGCTCGGATTCTGGTTCCTGGTCCTGGCGGCGATCACGGCGCTGGGCACGGTTGCGGCCGTCGCCGAGAACCTCGGCCTCTTCACGACGCTCGGCTCCCTGGCGGTCGGCGCGGCGTTCCTCGCCGTCCACTACCTGACCGGCATCCACTGGTGGGAAGTCGCCGGCGGTTGGATCCTGATCGGCTCGGCGGTCGCGGCGACGTACACGGCCGGGGCGATGATGCTCGAGGGAGCCTGGGGCAAGGTCGTGCTGCCGCTCGGCAAGGTCGAGCGGGAGGCCAACGTGCCCGGCGCGCGGGTGACGCTGCCGATCGAGTACGAGCACGCCGAGCCCGGTGTTCGAATGGGCCAATGAGGCGCTTCCGGCCTCGCTGAGCGCGAGAGAGCGGCCCCGCTCGTGCCAGGCGGGGCCGCCGTCGCCGGTCGGCGGGACGCGGGCGCGGACGATCGGCCTGCTCGCCGCGGTCCTCGCCCTGCAGAGCGCCGACCTGGCGACGGTCGGCGCGGTCGGGGGCCAGCTCGAGGGGGCGCTTGGGATCGACCACTTCCAGCTCGGCCTGCTGGTCGCGGTCGCGTCGGTCTTCGCCGCCGCCGCGACGCTGCCCTTCGGGGTGCTGGCGGACCGCCTGCCGCGGGTGCGCCTGCTGGCCGGCTCGGTGGGACTCTGGGCGGCGGCCATGCTCGCCACGGGGTTCGCCGGCTCCTTTGCCGAGCTGCTCCTCTGCCGGGTCCTGCTCGGTGTCGTGGTGGCCGCCGCCGGCCCGCTGCTGGCCTCGCTGATGGGCGACCTCTTTCCAAGCGCCGAACGCGCCCGCGTCTACGGCTATGTGCTCAGCGGCGAGCTGGTCGGCGCCGGCTTCGGCTTCCTGGTCAGCGGCAACGTCGCCGGCCTCCTCTCCTGGCGCTGGGCCTTCTGGGTTCTCTCTCCGCCGGCGATCGCGCTCGCCTGGGCGCTGCTCCGCGGCCTGCCCGAGCCTACGCGCGGTGGGGTGGCGTCGGCCCCGGACAAGCGCCTGGCGCAGCGCCTCGCCAGCCGCCAGGGCGTGCGCCCGCGGCGCGCGGCCGTCGTGCGTCGCGCCACGGCGCGCCTGTCGCTCCGCCAGGCGGTCGCCCATGTGCTGCGCGTGCGCACCAACGTCGTCCTGATCGTCGTCTCGGCGACGGGCTACCTGTTCCTCGCGGGCGTGGAGACCTTCGGCGTGATCTTCGTCCGCCGCGAGTACGGCCTCTCCCAGTCCGCGGCGACGACGGTATTGGCCCTGCTCGGCCTCGGCGCCCTGGTCGGAGTGCAGATCGGCGGCCGCCTTGCCGACCGCATGCTGGCACGAGGACGCCTCGACGCTCGGATCGTCGTCGGCGCGGCGGCCTTCGGCGCCGCGGCGGGCATCGTCTTCCTGCCCTTTCTCAGCGCCTGGCCGCTTGCCACCGCGATGCCGCTTTTCGTGATCGGCACCGCCGCGTTGAGCTGCGGCAACCCGCCGCTCGACGCCGCGCGCCTCGACGTGATGCCGGCGGCGCTCTGGGGCCGGGCGGAGGCGATCCGCACCGTCCTGCGCTCGCTTGCGGTGACCGCGGCGCCGTTGCTCTTCGGCTGGCTCGCGGGTGCGATCGGCGGCGGCCATGGCGAGGGGTTGCGGCTCAGCTTCCTGATCATGCTCGCGCCGCTCTGCGCCGCCGGCCTGATCCTGCTCTATGCCCGCCGCACCTATCCCGCCGACGTCGCCGCCGCCGCGCTCTCCGAGGAGGGCGCGGAATGAGCCCGCGCGAGCGGCGCAGGGTGCTGGTTCTCGGGCTGCCCGCCTTCGGCATGGCGCTGGCGATCACCGCGGTCTCCACGTACCTGCCGGTGCTCGTCCGCCAACAGCAGGCCTCGACCGTGGTGATCGGCACGATCATCGGCGCCGAGGGGCTGATGGCCCTCTGGGTGCCCGTGCTGGTCGGCGACCGCTCCGATCGCCTGCGCACGCGGGTCGGCGGCCGCCTGCCCTTCCTCATCGTCGGCGCGCCGCTGATGGCGGCCTGCCTGTGCGTGGTGGGGTTCGTCCATTCCGTGGCTTTGATGGGGGGCCTGATCGCCCTCTTCTTCCTCGGCTATTTCATGGCCTACTCGCCCTACCGCGCCCTCTACCCGGACCTCGTCGGCGACGAGCTCGCCGGTCGCTCGCAGAGCGTGCAGGCCGCCTGGCGCGGCCTCGGCACGGGGCTGGCCCTGCTCGGTGGCGGGTTCCTGCTCGCCGCCGCCCACTTCCTGCCCTTCGTCGCCGCCGCCGGCCTGCTCGTGCTCAGCCTCTCCGTCTTCGTCCTCCTGCTGCTGCGCCGCGGCTACGCCGAGCGGGCGCGCCACTCGAGCGTCCGCCGGGATGGGCCGTCGCGCCCCTTCCGCCATGTGTGGTCGCTGTTGCGCGAGCGCCCCGGCCTGCGCCTCTACCTGGTCGCCAACGCGCTCTGGGAGCTGACCCTCGGCGCGATCAAGACCTTCGTCGTCCTCTACGTGACGGCCGGCCTCGGCTACAGCCTCGACCAGGCGTCGCTGATCATCGGCGGGGTCGCCGTGGTCGTGCTCGTCGGCGCCCTCTGCAGCGGCTGGCTGGGCGATCGCTACGGCCGCACCCGCGTCGTCGAGGCCGGGCTTTGGGTCTACGGCCTCTGCCTGCTGGCGCCCGCGGTCACGACGAAGGCCGCGGCGATCCTGCCCGCGGTGCTCCTCGTCGCGCTCTGCGGCGGCATGCTGATGAGCCTGCCCTACTCGCTGCTGATGCCGTTGATGCCCGACGACGAGCACGGCGCGCTAACCGGCCTCTACAGCGTCAGCCGCGGCCTCGGGGTGATGCTCGGGCCGCTCCTCGCTGGTCTCGCGATCTCGCTCGGCAAGCCGATCTTCGCCTCCACCGACGGTTATGCGGCCGCCTGGTGGGTCGCCGGGATCGCCGCCCTGCTCAGCCTGGCGCCGCTGCGCCGCCTGCGCCGGCGCATGTCAGATAGCTGACCCGCCGGGTGTGATCGCTGCCGCATGGGGGGACCCGAAACTCGACCCCCTCAAACCGCCGCAAGGAGTCGCAATGACCGAAACCGCCTCGGACCTCTTCGTCGAACGACTGATGGACTGGGGCGTCGACACGGTCTTCGGCCTGCCGGGCGACGGCATCAACGGATTCATGGAGGCCCTGCGCAAGCGCCACGAGCGGATCCGCTACGTGCACGTCCGGCACGAGGAGGTGGGAGCGATGGCGGCGGTCGGCTACGCCCGCTTCACCGGCAGGCTCGGGGTCTGCTTCTCCACCGCCGGCCCCGGCGCTATCCACCTCGCGAACGGCCTGCTCGACGCGCGGCTGGAGGGCGTGCCGCTGCTGGCGATCACCGGCATGACCTACCACGATTTGATCGGCACGCACTATCTCCAGGACTTCGACACCGACTATCTCTACTCCAACCTCGCCGTCTACAACCAGCGGATCATGGGCCCCGAGCACATCGAGAACGTGCTCGACCTCGCCTGCCGCACGGCGCTCTCGCGGCGGGGGCCGGCGCATCTCGCCTTCCCGATCGACTACCAGGCGGCCGAAGCCGAAGACCTGATGCGCTACAAGCGCAACGTCCCCGGCCATACGACGACGGCCTACTCGCCGCCCGTTCGCACCCCCGCGGAGGAGGAGCTGAAGCGCGCCGCCGAGCTGCTCTCCGGCTGCGCGAGGCCGGCGATCCTCGCCGGCCAGGGCGCCCGCGGGGCCGGCGAGGAGCTGCTCGCCGTGTCCGAGGCGCTCGCCGCGCCGATCGCCAAGGCTTCGCTCGGCAAGGACTGCGTTCCGGACGACCACCCCTCGGTGACCGGCGGCATCGGTGTGCTCGGCACCCGTCCGACCCAGGAGGCGATGGAAGGCTGCGACGGCCTGCTCGTCGTCGGCTCCAGCATGCCCTACATCGAGTTCTGGCCGGACCCCGGCCAGGCGTCCTGTGTGCAGGTCGACGACCGGCCGGAGCGGATCGGCCTGCGCTATCCCGCCGACGTCGGCCTGGTCGGCGACGCCAAGGCGACCCTCGCGGCGCTGCTGCCGCACCTGCGCCGCAACGAGGACCGTTCCTTCCTCGAGCAGGCGCAGGAGGGGGTCCGGGAGTGGTGGAGCCTGATGGAGCAGCGCGGCACCCGGGACGACGTTCCGATGCGCCCGCAGGTCGTCGCCTGGCACCTCGCCGAGGCGCTCGCCGACGACGCGATCGTCTGCGGCGACTCCGGGCAGGTCACCTACTGGGTCACCCAGATGAGGCTGCGCGCCGACCAGCGCTTCGCCTTCAGCGGCACCAACTGCTCGATGGCGGCGGCGCTGCCCTACGCGATCGGCGCCCAGACCGCCTATCCGGACCGCCAGGTCGTCGCCTTCACCGGCGACGGCTCGCTGACGATGCAGATGGGCGACCTTGCGACGCTGATCCAGCACGAGCTGCCGGTCAAGGTGATCTGCTTCAAGAACGACACGCTGGGCTTGATCAAGTGGGAGCAGATGGCCTTCCTCGGCAACCCCGAGTACGGGGTCGACTTCGCGCCGGTCGACTTCGTCAAGGTCGCCGAGGGCTGCGGAGCGACCGCCTTGCGCATCGAGGATCCGGGCGCCTGCGCGGGTCAGCTGCGCGAGGCGCTGGCGACGCCGGGGCCGGTCGTCGTCGAGGCGGTCGTCGACCAGAACGAGCCGCCCCTGCCGGCCAAGATCACTTCCGAACAGGCGAAGAAGATGTATGACGCGCTGCGCCGCGGCGAGGAGGGGCGCGGGCGAATCGGGCTGACGATCGGCCGCCAGATGCGCGCAGAGCTGAGCGAGCCCGCGAGCCCCTACGGGGTCCTCGCCCGGGTCAAGGAAAAGCTGGGGTGAGCGAGGACCGTCGGCTGGCGCTCGAGCTCTCCCGCGAGGTCCGCGGCGAGGTCCGCTTCTCGCCGGGCAGCCGGGCGCTCTACGCAAACGACGCCTCGGTCTACCGGCAGATGCCGATCGGCGTCGTCGTCCCGCGCCGCGCCGAGGACGTCCTCGCCACGCTCGAGATCTGCCGCCGTCACGGCGCCCCGATCGGCGCCCGCGGCTGCGGCACCGGCCTCGCCGGCCAGACCGTCAACGAAGCGGTGATGATCGACTTCTCCAAGTACATGAACGAGCTCGTCGAGCTCGACCCGGGCCGGCGGCGAGCGCGCGTGCAGCCGGGGCTCGTCCTCGACGACCTGCGCGACGCCGCCGAGGAGCATGACCTCACCTTCGGCCCCGACCCTGCCACCCACAGCCGCTGCACCCTCGGCGGCATGATCGGCAACAACTCCTGCGGCACCCACTCGATCATCGCCGGCGTCACCGCCGACAACGTCGAGTCCCTCGACGTCGTCCTCTACGACGGAACCCGCCTGCGCCTGCCGAGCTGGGTCGGCGAGAAGGAGATCGAGTGGGTGATCTCCCGCGGCGGTCGTGAGGGGGAGATCTACGCGCGCCTGCGCGAGCTGCGCGACCGCTACGCGGCGCTGATCCGCGAGCGCTTCCCGGACATCCCGCGCCGCGTCTCCGGCTTCAACCTCGAGCGCCTCCTGCCCGAGAACGGCTTCAACCTCGCCGCCGCGCTGGTCGGCACCGAGGGCACCTGCGCGCTGGTGCTCGAGGCCGAGTGCAGGCTGATCCCGAGCCCGCAGCACCGCTCGCTCGTCCTGCTCGGCTACGAGGACCCGCCGACCGCGGCCGACCAGGTGCCGCGGATCATGGAGTTCGAGCCGATCGCCCTGGAGACGTTCGACCGCCGCCTCGTCGACAACGAGCTGCGCAAGGGCTTCAAGCGGCACCCGGAACTGCTCCCGGACGGCGATGCCTGGCTGCTCGTCGAGTTCGGCGCCGACAGCGAGGAGGAGGCGGACGGGAAGGCCGAGGAGATGCTGGCGGCGCTCGAGGGCGAAGGCGGGAAGCGGCCGGCGGTGGGCAGCAAGCTCTACGAGGACGCGAAGCAGATCGAACAGATCTGGGAGATCCGCGAGGGCGGCGTCGGCAACTCGAAGATGCCGGGGGAGCATCCCGGCTGGCCGAGCTGGGAGGACGCCGCGGTCCCGCCCGAGCGCACCGGCGAGTACCTGCGCGACCTCGAGGCGCTCTGCGACAAGCACGGCCGCAAGGTCGCCGCCTTCTTCGGTCACGTCGGCCACGGCTGCATCCACACTCGGATCGACTGGGACTTCCTCACCCCCGACGGCGTAGCCAACTACCGCGCCTTCATGGAAGACGCAGCCGAGCTCGTCGGTGGCAAGTACGGCGGCTCGCTCTCGGGAGAGCACGGCGACGGACAGGCCCGGGCCGAGCTGCTCGATCGCATGTTCGGCGCCGAGCTGGTCGGGGCCTTCGCCGAGTTCAAGGCGATCTTCGATCCCGATGGCAGGATGAACCCCGGCAAGGTCGTCGATCCCAACCCGCTCGACGCGAACCTGCGCACCGGGCCCGACTACCGCACGCACGATCTGTCGACGACCTTTCGCTTTCCCGACGACGACGGCAGCTTCGGCGAGGCGGTCGAGCGCTGCTTCGGGGTCGGCGCCTGCCGCGACCAGAGCGGCACGATGTGCCCCAGCTACCAGGTGACGCTCGAGGAGAAGCACTCGACCCGCGGCCGGGCCCGCCTGCTGTTCGAGATGATGCGGCGCGACTCGCTGCAGGGGGGCTGGCGCAACGAGGAGGTCAAGGAGGCGCTCGACCTCTGCCTCGCCTGCAAGGGCTGCAAGCACGAGTGCCCGGTGCGCGTCGACATGGCGACCTACAAAGCGGAGTTCCTCTCTCATTACTGGCGGCGCCGGATGCGCCCGCGCCAGGCCTACGCGCTGGGCCTGATCCCCTGGGAGGCGCGACTCGCCTCGCGCCTGCCGCGGCTCGCAAACCTCATGCTGCAGCGCGAACCGCTCGGTCGGCTCGGCCGCCGGGCCGTCGGCGTCGCGGAGGAGCGCAAGCCGCCGGCGTTTGCCGTGCGCACCTTCAAGTCGTGGTTCGCGGCGCGCCGGCCGGGTCGGAAAGGGCTCCCGGCGGAGCGGGGGAGGGTGCTGCTCTGGCCCGACACCTTCAACAACCACTTCCACCCGGAGGTGGCGATCGCCGCCGTCGAGGCGCTCGAGGCAACCGGCTTCGAGGTGATCGTGCCGACGGTGCCGCTCTGCTGCGGGCGGCCGCTCTACGACTACGGGATGTTGAGGCTGGCGCGTCGCCAGCTGCGCCGGGTCCTCGACGCGCTCGCCGGGGAGATCGAGCGGGGGACGCCGCTGATCGCGCTCGAGCCGAGCTGCGGGGCGGTGTTCCGCGACGAGCTGCTCTCGCTCTTCCCCGACGACCCGCAGGCGAAGCGGCTGGCGCGGATGACCTCCTCACTCGGCGAGCTCCTGGCTCGCGAGGACGGCGTCGAGCTGCCGCGCTTCGAGCGCAGGGCGCTCGTCCATCTGCACTGCCACCAGAAGGCGACCAGCGACACCGATTGCGACCTCGCCGTCCTCGAGCGACTCGGGGTCGACGCCGAGGTGCTCGACTCCGGCTGCTGCGGCCTCGCCGGCTCCTTCGGCTACGAGGCCGGCGAGCACTACGAGGTCTCGATGAAAGCCGCCGAGCGGGCGCTGATGCCGGCGATTCGCGAGGCCGAGCCGGGGACGCTGGTGATCGCCGACGGCTTCAGCTGCCGCTCGCAGATCGAGCACTGCGGCGAGCCGGCGCCGCTGCACCTCGCCCAGGTGCTCGAGAAGGCGGTCCATGGCCGCGCGAGTGGTCATTTGACCCACTGAAACGGTGGTCAAATGACCAGTCGACCGACCCAGGGCTAGGAGAGCGCCAGGGCGGCCTCGATCTGGGAGAGGTGCGTGAGCGCCTGGGGGAAGTTGCCGAGCATCCTTTCGGCGGCGGGGTCGTACTCCTCGGCGAGCAGGCCGAGGTCGTTCGCGGTCGCCGCGGTTCGCTGGAAGACCTTGCGCGCCTCGCCCTTGCGGCCCTGGCGAGCGAGGCAGGTGGCGAGCCAGAACGAGCAGGGCAGGAAGGCGCCCTCCTCCGCCATTCCGTCGTCGGCGTCGTAGCGGCGCAGCAGGCCGTCGAGGCCGAGGCGCTCCCTGATGGCGTCCACCGTGCCCACCATGCGCTCGTCGTCCCACTCGAGGAAGCCGACCGCCGGCAGGCGCAGCAGCGCCGCGTCGAGGCCGTCGCCGTCGAAGGCCTGCAGGAAGGAACCCAGCCGCTCGTCGTAGCCGCGCGCGAGGGTCGCCTCGCGAACCTCCTCCCGCGCTGCCGGCCAACGCTCGGGCACCTCCCGCCCGGTGTCCTCGGCGATGCGGATGCCGCGGTCGATCGCCGACCAGGCGAGCGCCTTGGAGTGGACGAAGTGGCGCGGCTCCCCGCGCCACTCCCAGATTCCCCGGTCGGGCTCCCGCCAGCGCTCGCACGCGGCGTCGACCAGGTCGGCCAGGAAGCGCCAGTAGTCGTCCTCGGGCGAGTTCCCCCGACGGTGCCAGCTCCAGCTCTGGTCGAGGATCTGGCCGTAGGCGTCGAGCTGGAACTGCTCGCTGGCGCCGTTGCCGGCCCGCACCGGCGCCGCGCCGCGGTAGCCGTCCAGATGGTCCAGCTCTTCCTCGCCGAGGCGCCGCTCGCCGCCGACCCCGAAGAGGACCTGCAGGTCGCCGGCGTGCCCGGCGGCGCTGCGCTCGATGAAGCGGCGGAAGGCGTCTGAATCCTCCTCGTAGCCGAGCTCGGCGAGGGAGTGCGCCGCAAGCGCCGAGTCGCGCACCCAGCTGTAGCGGTAGTCCCAGTTGCGCTCGCCGCTGAGGTCGCGGGCCTCGGGCAGAGAGGTGGTCGGCGCGGCGACGATCGCGCCGGTCTGCTCGTAGCTCAGCGCCTTCAACACCGCGGCCGAGCGCCCGACTCCCTCGAGCCCCAGCGCCTCCTCGTCGAGGCGCGAGAACCACTCGCGCCAGCACTCGACCGTCCGCTCGAGGGCCGCGTCGATCTCGCCGGCGTCGAGGCCCTCGAAGCGCTCGAGCGGTTCCATTTCGACCGGCCGCCGATAGCCGAGGCTGAGCCGTCGCCGCTCGCCCTCGCCGACCCTCAGCTCGGCCTCGAGCCGGTGGTGATCCACCACCTCGAGCTCGAAGTCCGCGCGGATCAGCAGCCCGTCGTCGCCGCCGATCGCCGCGAACGAGTTGTCTCCGCCCGCCTCCCGGAGCCAGGGCGCGACCGCGCCGTAGTCGAAGCGCGGGACGATCTCGGCCTTCAGCTCCACCGAGCCCTTCACCCCCTCGACGATCCGCGCGATGCAGGGCTGCTCGACTTCCCCGGAGAGGAGGAAGAAGTCGAGCAGCCGCGCCTCGCCGTCCTCGCCCGCGAGCCTCGTCTCAAGCACCAGCGTCCGCTCCAGGTAATCGCGCCCCAGGGTGCGCTGCGCAGTGATCGAGCAGTGGCCTCCCTCGGGGTCGAGCAAGCGCGCGAAGAGGGCGCCCGAGTCGAACCGGGGCATGCAGCACCAGTCGATCGATCCGGCGGCTGAGACGAGGGCGGCGGATCGGTAGTCGCCGATCAGGCCGTAGCTCGATATCGGGGGCTGGGTCTCGTCCACCGCCCTCAGCGCCTGAGCGAGGCCGCGATTGCCGCAACGCCGCCGCCCGCCGCCGCGAGGCCGGCGAGCGGCCACCGGTGGCGGGAGATCCAGGTGACCGCGCTGCTCGTCCGCGCCCCTTCGTCGAAGCGGCCATGGGTGCCGTGATCGCCTGGCACCGCCGTGAAGAGGTTGTCGGGCCGGCCGGGGTCGACGGGTTCTTCGGTCTGCTGCCCTTCGTATCCCGTGCGGGCGAGATAGCGGTCGACGAGCCCGGGGGCGACGCGGTTGCCGAGCACCGTCTTCAGCGTCGGGCCGCCGACGTAGAGCTGGCGCCGGCGATGCTCGGAGATCCAGACGATCGCCCCGGCGGCGACCTCGGGCTGGTAGATCGGCGGCACGGGCTGGGGATGGCGCGGCAGCTTGGTGCGGCCGATCTCGAACTGCGGCGTGTTGAGCGCCGGCAGGTGGACCATGCTCAGCCGCACCTTGCTGCCCTCGTGCAGGAGCTCGGCTCGCAGCGATTCGCTGAAGCCCTCGATCGCGTGCTTGGCGCCGCAGTAGGGGGCCTGCAGGGGGATGCCGCGAAAGGCGAGCGCCGAGCCGACCTGGACGACGACGCCGCGGTCGCGCGGCCTCATCCGTCGCAGCGCCGCCCTCGTCCCCCAGACGCAGCCGAGGTAGGTCACCTCGGTCGAGCGGCGGTACTCGTCGGGCTCGATCTCCGAGAAGGGCGCGAACACCGTCGCCATCGCGTCGTTCACCCAGACGTCGATCGGCCCGAGATCGCGCTCCACGCGCTCGGCCGCGGCCTCCACCGCGTCGGCGTCAGCGACGTCGGTCGGGATCGCCAGCGCCTCGCCGCCGGCCTCGCGCACCTCCGCGGCGGCCGCGGCGAGGCCCTCCTCGCCGCGGGCAAGCAGTGCGACGCGATCGCCGCGGGCGCCGAACGCCTTCGCGGCGGCGCGGCCGACGCCCGCCGAGGCGCCGGTGACGACGACGACGCGGCTCATGCCGACACCCGCTCTCGGCGCTCGCCGCGGGTGCCGACCCGCTTGTCGCCCAGGCGCTCGGCGAGGCGCGCCGAGAGCGCCATGATCGTCAGCGCGGGGTTGGCCGAGCCCTGGGTCGGCATCACGCTGCCGTCGGCGACGAAGAGGTTCGGCACCCCCCAGACGCGCTGGTCGGAGTCGACGACGCCGCTCTCTGGGGTCCCCGCCATCGGGCAGCCGCCGACCAGGTGCGCGTAGCGGTCGATCTCGAGCACGTCCTGGGCGCCCGCCGCCCTGACGATTTCACGCATCCGTTCCTTGCCGAAGGCGATGTTGGCGCGGTCGTTCTCGCACTGGCTGTAATCCATGCGGGCGACGGGCATGCCGTTGGAGTCGGTCTCCTCGGCCAGCGTGACCCGGTTCTCGGGCCGCGGCAGCAGCTCGTTGAGCGCCCCGATCACGTACCAATGGTTGTAATCGCGCATGTACTCGCGCAGCGACTGGCCCCAGTGGCCGTCGGCGAGGACGTGCTCGGCCCAGCCGATCGGCAGCGGGCCGACGGTCTGGATCGAGAAGCCGCGGGCGAAGCCGCGCGAGGCCTCGGTCTCGTAGAACTGCTCGGAGGCGATCTCGGGCGGCGGCGCCTTGTACATGCGCAGCTCTTCGGGGAAGCGCCCGCCGACCTGGGGGGCGCCCTGGACCATCACGCCGCGGCCGACGAGGTCGTTGCCGTTGGCGAGCCCGTTCGGGAAGCGCTCGCTGGTCGAGTGCAGCAGCAGGCGCGGCGTCTCGATCGAGTAGCCCGCGACCGCGACCGCCTCGGCGGCCTGGAAGCGCTCCTTGCCGTCGTGGAAGTAGGTGACGCCGGTGCAGCGCCCCGCCTCGTCGATCTCGATCCGCGTCGCCATGCACTCGGCCCGCACCTCGACGCCGTGGGCGAGCGCGTCGGGAAGGTGCGTCACCAGCGGCGAGCCCTTGGCGCCGACCTTGCAGGCCTGCAGGCAGAGGCCGCGGTAGATGCAGTGCGGGCGGTTGCCGAAGGAGCCGTTGGCGATCGCCACCGGCCCGACCCGCATCTCGATCCCGCAGCGCTCGGCCCCTTCCATGATCCGCAGCGCGCCGCCGCCGACCGGGTGGGGGGAGTGGGGGTAGGAATGCGGGTCGCCCCAGGTCCAGTGCTCGCCGGCGACCGGCAGCTCGTGCTCCAGCCGCTCGTAGTGCGGTTGCAGCTCCTCGTAGGAGATCGGCCAGTCGGCGGCGACGCCGTCGCGACTCCGCACCTCGAAGTCGGAGGGGTGGAAGCGCGGCGCGAAGCCGGCGAAGTGGACCATCGAGCCGCCGACGCCGCGGCCGGAGTTGTTCTTGCCGAGCTCGACCGGGTCCGAGCCGCCGATCACCCGCGGCTCGGTCCAGTAGAGGGGGTGCGAGCCGGCCTCGTCGGAGACCCAGTCGGTCTCGGGGTCCCAGAACGGCCCGGCCTCCAGGACGACCACCCTCCAGCCGCGGCGGGCGAGCCGCTGGGCGAGCGTGGCGCCGCCGGCGCCGCAGCCGACGATCAGCATGTCGACCGCCTCCGCCGCGGCGTAACGGCGCATCCCCTCCGGGCGTGGCGCGGCCGGGTGACGCGGGTCGAGCAGCAGGGCAGAGTCGTTGCCCGCCGGCCTGACCGCCCCTTTCAGGCCCCTGGCCAGACGGGCCTTCACTCCAAGCCCCGCTCGTTCACGTCGCGGACCGGATCGAGCTCGAACTCCGGCGGCGTCTCCCAGTGCTCGCGCTGGCCCGCGGCGAGGCGGGCGAAGCCACGAGGGTAGGCGGGACCGCCGAAGCCGATCTCGTTCCAGGCCCAGGGGTGGGAGTAGAAGGCGCTGAGGATGTCGCGCATCGCCACGCCCCAGGCCTTGTCGACCGGGCAACCGTCCCAGGTGAGCTCGCCCTGCGAGAAGCGCTCGACGATCCGCAGCTGCGCCTCGCGCCCCGCGGCGGGGAAGCCGTCGGCGCCCTGCTCCGCGGCGGCGGCGTCGAGCATGCGCGCGACCTGCCGCCAGGTCTGCGGATCGGAGGGCATGTCCGCGTAGCGGTAGCCCTCGGCCCGGCCTTCGTAGAGCTTCTCGTCGACCATCGCCAGCACCGGGATCCGCGGCTCTGCGTCCTGGGCCATGACGATGTCGCAGAAGGCGCCGAGCGTCGCCGCCTCGCGTTCGTCGAAGAAGCGGATCGGCGGAACCCGTTCGACGCGGTCGAGGACGACCAGCCGGGTCGCCTCGTCCCAGTGGGCGGTCTCCTCGAGCACGTCGTAGTCGGGATAGCGACCGCGCATCTGCGGGGTCGTGCCGCGTCGCTGGCGCGGCAGCTTGGCGGGTGGGCCGCCCGACTCGGTCCCGCCGAGGTTGGGGAGGTGCCCGGCGTCGCGGCTCACGCTCAGCGCTCCCGTTTCGCGGCCGCGGCGGCCAGCCCCATGCCGCCGACAAGCGCCAGCGAGCCGGGCGCCAGCAGCGGTGGGCCCATGACGATGTTGTAGAGCGGCTCGGCGAAGCCGCCGGGACGCTTGCGGACTCCCTGGACATGGGTGTAGACGCCGATCAGGCCGTCCAGGCAGTAGAGCGCCGAGAGGAGTGGGAGGGCGGTGCGGGCGGCCCGCTCGGAGCGCACGGCCGCGACCCCGGCGGCCGTGAGCGCGGGGGAGAGGACGACCGGGGTCCACATCCACTTGTCGCCGAAGGAGCCGCGGAAGTGCTCGAAGTAGATCTCGGCGCCGAGCGGCAGGGCGCTGAGCGCGGTCGCCGCCGCCAGCGTGCGCTGCACCCGGCCCCGCCGCAGTTCGTGGAGCAACCGCGCCCGACGCCCTCGCCGTCGCATCCCCGCTCCGCTCACCGCCCGGGGACCGCCCCGGGCAGTTTCTGTCGCAGCGACTGGCGGATCATCCTCTTCGCCCCGGAGTCGCCCTTGAGCACCGCCGAGGCGAACGATTTGGCCTGTTCGAGCGTGATGTGCGGGGGCAGCGGCGGCGTCTCGGGGTCGGTCACCACCTCCAGCACGGTCGGCCGGTCGGCGGCGAGCGCCCGCTCCCAGCACTCTCCCAGCTCCGCGGGGTCTTCGGTGCGGATCCCGTTCAGGCCGAGCATCTCCGCCCAGCGCGCGTAGGGGATGTCGGGCAGCTCCTGGGAGCCCTCGAACTTGGGGTCGCCCGACATCGCCCGCTGCTCCCAGGTGACCTGGTTGAGGTCGCGGTTGTTGAGCACGAGCACGATCAGGCGCTGGTCGCTCCAGCGCTCGCGGTACTTGGCGATCGTGATCAGCTCGGCGAGGCCGTTCATCTGCATCGCGCCGTCGCCGACGAGGGCGATCACCGGCCGCTCGGGGTGGGCGAACTTGGCGCCGATCGCGTAGGGGACCCCCGGGCCCATCGTCGCCAGGGTCCCCGAGAGCGAGGCCATCATCCCCCGGCGCAGCTTCAGGTCGCGGGCGAACCAGTTCGCCGCCGAGCCCGAGTCGGAGGTGAGGATGACGTCATCGGGCAGGCGCTTGGAGAGCTCGTGGAAGACGAGCTGGGGGTTCACGGGCTCGGCCGGCTCCATCGCCCGCTTTTCGATCAGCTCCCACCACTCGCTCACGTTCGCTTCGACCTTCTCCCGCCAGGAGCGGTCGTCCTTGCGGAAGAGCTTCTCGCGCAGCGCCCGCAGGGTGCTCGAGCTGTCGCCCACCAGGCCGACCTCGACCGGGTAGCGGATGCCGAGCATGCGACCGTCGATGTCGATCTGCACGCCCCGCGCTTCGCCCTCTTCGGGCAGGAACTCCGAGTAGGGGAAGCTCGAGCCGACCATCAGCAACGTGTCGCATTCCTGCATCAGGTCCCAGCTCGGCTTGGTTCCGAGCAGGCCGATCGAGCCGGTCACATAGGGAAGGTCGTCGGGCAGCGCCGCCTTGCCGAGCAGGGCCTTGGCGACGCCGGCGCCGAGCATGTCGGCGACCTCGATCACCTCGTCCGCCGCGCCCAGGGCGCCGGCGCCGATCAGCATCGCGACCCGCTCGCCGGCGTTCAGGACCTCGGCGGCGCGCGAGAGCTGCGCATCGGCGGGAGTGATCTCGGGGCGCTCGTAGCCCGGCGCCGAGTGGACGGTGCCGTGGGCGTGGGGCGGGGTCGGCACCGCTTCTTCCTCCTGCAGGTCGTTGGGCAGGATCACGCAGGTGACGGTGCGCTCGGCCAGCGCGATCCGCATCGCCCGGTCGATCAGGTGGCGGACCTGGGCCGCCTCGCTGGCGGTCTGCACGTACTCGTGGGCGACGTCCTTGAAGAGCGTCTGCAGGTCGACCTCCTGCTGGTAGTTGCCGCCGAGCCCGGCGCGCGCCTGCTGACCGACGATCGCGACCACCGGCTGGTGGTCGAGCTTGGCGTCGTAGAGGCCGTTGAGGAGGTGAATCGCCCCCGGCCCCGAGGTCGCCAGGCAGACCCCGGCCTCGCCGGTGAACTTGGCGTGGGCGCAGGCCATGAAGGCCGCCATCTCCTCGTGGCGGGCCTGGACGAACTCCGGCCGCGGCCCTTCGCCCTCGAAGGACCCGATGATCCCGTTGATGCCGTCGCCCGGGTAGCCGTAGATGCGCTTGACGCCCCACTCACCCGCAAGCCGGGCGAGCAGGAAGTCGCCGACCGTTTCGCTCATCTGCCTCTCCTTCTTCGCTGACAGCAGACCCGTACCCCGATCCAGGCGCGCGCTAACGGTCGGCGACTTGGAAGCGCTCGGCTGCGGCCCGGTTCAGCTCGATCCCGAGGCCGGGACGGTCAGGATTCGGACAGAGGCGGCCGTCTTCCACCGCGATGACGCCCTCGAAGAGCATCGACTCGAGCCTTTCGTGGTCGTGGAAGTACTCGACGTGGATCGCCCGCTCCATCGCGCAGCAGAGGTGCGCGGAGACCTGGGGTGCGCAGTGGGCCGAGAAGGGAAGGTCGCGGGCGCGGCATATGCCGTCGGCGCGCAGCAGGTTGGTGATGCCGCCGCAGCGGGTGGCGTCGGCTTGCAGCACGTCGACGCAGCCGGCGAGCCGCTCCAGCTCGTAGAGGTCCCAGGCGTACTCTCCGGCCGCCACCTCGACCCCGGCGGGAACCGCTCCGCGCAGCCAGCGCAGGCCCTCGAGGTCATCTGAGGGGACCGGCTCCTCGAAGTAGGAGACGCCGTGCTCGGCATAGCGCTCCGCCCACCGCGCAGCGGCGCGGCGATCGAAGGCGCCGTTGGCGTCGACCATCAGCTCCACCTCGGCGCCGATCGCCTCGCGCGCCGCGGCGAGGCGCTCGGGGTCGCGCTCGGGCTCGCGCCCTACCTTGATCTTCACCCGCCGACAGCCGCGCTCGACCCAGCCGCGAAGCTGCTCGGCCAGCTGCTCGTCCGTGTAGGAGGTGAACCCGCCGCTGCCGTAGGCGGGGATCGCCTCGCGGATGCGGCCCAGCGAGTCGGCCAGGGAGAGCCCGAGCAGCTTCGCCCGCAGGTCCCAGAGGGCGATGTCGACGGCGGAGATCGCCATCGCGCAGAGGCCCTGGCGGCCGAAGTTGCGCACCGCCCCCTGCATCGCCGCCCAGGCTTCGGGCGGCGCCAGAGCGCTCATCCCCGCTACCAGTGGGGCGAGGGTGGAGGAGACGACCTCGGTGATCGCCTGATGGCCGTAGGCGTAGCCCAGCCCTCGCTCCTCGCCGGCGCAGATCTCGACGACGACGATCGTCGTCGAGTCCCACTCCAGCGTGCCGTCCGACTCGGGCCGATCGGTCGGGACCGTGTAGGCCGTTGCCGCGACGTCCTCGACCCGAGCCTCCACGCGGCGTCGTTCCCGCGTCAGCCGCTCAGCCGCTTGGCGAGCATCTCCTTGCCCTGCTCGGCTCCCTTGCGGCTGGTCTCCTGGGCGCGCCGGAAGAAGTCGGCCAGCTCGGAGTCGCCCTCGCGATCGGCGTCCTCGACGTAGGTCTCCAGTCGCAGCACGTTGCTCAGGCACTGCTCGGTGAACCAGATCACGTTGTAGTCCTTGTCCTTCGTGCCGGTGACCTGGCCGGTCTCTTGCGATCCCATCTCTTTGCCTCCTGACTCGCTTGCAGTACCGGGCGAGCTACCCCGAGAGCCGCCGCTGAAACGGCTCGGCTCGGGTCACGAGGTCACGAGGAGCACGAGGTTGACCAGCACCGCGAGCGGGGTGCCGATCAGCGAGAGGTAACGGAAGAGCTTGGCGAAACCGCCGCGGTAGCGGACGCTCTCCATCAGCGTCAGGCCGACGACGTGCGCCATGTTGACCAGCGCGATCCCGATCGCGATCAGGATCGCGGCGGCGGCGGGCCCCGTCACTTCGCTGTGTTCGAGCGCGACCGCGGCGGCGAGGATGGCGACGACGATGGTGCCGACGATGCCCGCGACCATGCCGGCTAGATCCGCTCGCGAGAGGCCCGGGAAATAGGAGGTGCCGATCTCGTGGCCCTCGGCGGGGTCCCGGGTCCCCGGCCCGGCGGTCTCGACGCCGACGACGTGCTCGGCGCCGTCCCGGTCGCTGTGCAGGACCACCATCCGCAGCGGGGGATCGAGTCCCGCTTCGGCCTTTTCCAGCAGGCCTTCCTCGAACCAGCGGGCCTGCGCCTGCTCGTGCTCGAAGATCACGATCTCGTCCGCCGGCGCTTTCAGCAGGGCGTCCTGGGCGGCCTGGATCGGGTCGGGATCGCCCACCTCGCCGCCGGCCTCGATGCCGCCGGCGCGGAGCTCCGCCAGCACCCGCTCGAGCCGGGCCTCTGCTTCGCGCTTCGGCTGGTCGATGTCGCCGAGCGTGTGCCTGAAGGTGGTCGCCTCGACCGCCGGAGCGATCACCCGCAGGTCCAGCCCGTCGCCGTGCTCGGGATCGCCGTCGGCGCGGATCTCCTCCAACGACTCGGGCCCGAGCGGGTCGCCGGTCACTATCGCCAGCAGGCGGCGCTTCATCTCCGCGTCACTCGTCGGAGGTCGGCTCGTCGGCTTCGCCGTAGGTGGCCTCGCTCGGCTCCTCGGGCGGCGGCGCGTTGTCTGGGAAACGGCGCTGATCGCCGTGGCTGGCGATGTCCTCGAGGTCGCGCTCGGCCAGCTCGAAGCCCTCGGCCTCTCCCTCCCCGGACTCGATCAACGGCTGCTCGGCCGGGTCATCTGAGTCCGGGCTCACTTTCCCGCCGATCTCCGCGGCTTCCGCGGCGGCCGCCTCGGCCTCCTCCGTGGCGAGCTCTTCCTCCTCGCGCTCTGCTTCGTTCGGTCCCATGGCGCTCGCTTACCCCCGGACGGGCGGGGGAAAACGCCCGGCTCATCGCTCAGGGGATCGAGCTGTGGGCGGGGACGCTGAGCTCGCTTCGCCAAAAGGCCTCGCCGACGACGGGCTGGGAGACGTTGTAGACGGGGGTCTCGCCGATCTGCCCGCGGGCCGCGCCCGCATGCGCATGGCCGTGCAGGACCAGGTCGGGGCCATGCTCGAGGATCGGGGCCGCAAGCCGATCGCTGCCGAGGAAGGCGAAGATCTCGGGGGGCTCGCCCTGGAGCGTCTCCTGCAGCGGCGAGTAGTGCAGCAGGACGATGCGCAGCGGACAGGTGGCGATCTCCTTCAGCGCCGCGTCGAGCGCCTCCACCTCCGCGGTCGTCTCGGCGTATACCGCGCGCAGCGAGGGCTCGCCGAAATCGGGCAGGTGACGCGGCGCGAAGCCGCCGACGAAGCCCTTGCAGCCGGCGATGCCGACCTCGATCCCGTCGAGCAGGCAAACGCGCGCTTCACGCTCGAGCAGCCCGATGCCGCGATCGCGCACCCGCGCCGCGATCGCCTCGGCGGCGTCGCCCTGCCAGTCGTGGTTGCCGAGCACGGCGAAGACAGGCGCCTCCGCGGCGAGCGCCGCCTCACAGAGGATCTCCGCCTCCTCGATCGTGCCGTGACTCGTCAGGTCGCCGGCGAGCAGGACCAGGTCGACCTCCCCCGCGAGCGCCGAGAACGATTCGATCGTCTCCGTGCGGTTGGCCTCGCGGCAGTGGACGTCGCCGGCGGCGGCGACGCGAAGACGGTGGGAAGCGGTCGGCGGATTCACATCGCGCCTCTACCCGTTGCGCCGCAAACGAAATGCGGCGTCGTTTAGGCCTCCGCGCGACGGGGCACCCGGTGGGCATGGACGCAGAGGGAGCTTCCACCGTCGAGGCCCTCACCGAAAGCCTCAAGCGGGCGGCGGCGGCTCTGGAAGCCCAGCGCGTCC
This sequence comes from Solirubrobacterales bacterium, assembly GCA_035712345.1. GTDB lineage: Bacteria > Actinomycetota > Thermoleophilia > Solirubrobacterales > 70-9 > VRUE01. Next base: position 41,038 of record DASTAY010000045.1, on the reverse strand, counting down.
GCTACCTGCTCGGGGGTGGCCTCGGCTGCTGGGCGCGCGGCGGTCCGCCCTCCGGCAACGACATCGACCTGATGGTCGAGCGGGTCGAGGCCGAGCGGGCGCTCGAGGCGCTCGCGGGGGTCGGGATGCGCACCGAGAAGCCGCCCGAGCAGTGGCTGTTCAAGGCCTGGGACGGGGAGGTGCTGATCGACCTGATCTTCGAGCCCGCGGGGATGCGGATCACCGAGGAGGTCATCGAGCGGGGAGAGGAGTTGAGCGTTGCCGGGATGTACATCCGCGTGATGGCGCTGGAGGACATCCTCGTCACCAAGCTGCTCGCGCTGGACGAGCACAGCGCCGACTACCGGGACCTGCTGCAGATCGGCCGTGCGCTGCGCGAGCAGGTCGACTGGCCGGCGCTGCGCGAGCGCACCTCGTCCAGCCCGTTTGCCCGCGCGTTCTTCACCCTCCTCGATGGCCTGCAGGTCAGCTCGCCCACATCTCCACCCAGGCCCGGTGGCATCGCGGCGATCCGCGAGCGCTGAGCGTCGTCCTCGTCCTTTTCGTCCTGTCATGTTTGAGCAACCGCTCCATCTGGGTAAACGCCAGGCATGCGGAGAGGAGAGAAGAGGGAGCGGAAAGCCAGGGCCCTCTCGGTCGGTGCTCGGACCGCACCCTCTCTGGACTATGCCATCGAGGCCCTGCGCAGGATCCGCGATCCCCATCGCCACCTCGTGGCCCGGCCCGGCCCGCGCAGCGGCGCCGAGCGACTTTCGCGGCACATCTGGCTCCATACCTGAACTGAAGCGAAGCGTCCACGTTTTCTCCGGAGCAGCAGGGGTAGAGACGCCGAGAGGCCTAGGGGAGCGGCTCGGTCCGCTCACTCCTCGCCATTTCCGCCCAGACAAAACCACCCACGGAAGGCGAGAAGATGAAGGTAGTCGTAACCGGCGCCACCGGGAACGTTGGAACCAGCACCATCGAGGCGCTTGGCCGGAGCCCGGAGATCGAGGAGATCGTCGGAGTGGCGAGGCGTGAGCCGGCTCGCAAGCAGGCGAAGACGAGCTGGGTCGAGGCCAACGTTCTCACCGCCGACCTGGCGGCGATCTTCGAAGGAGCCGACGCGGTCATCCATCTGGCCTGGGCGATCCAGCCCTCGCGCGACGGGGCGACGCTGGAGCGGATCAACGTCGAGGGCAGCCGGCGCGTCTTCGAAGCGGTGGCGACGGCGGGGGTGCCGAAGCTGGTTCACGCTTCCTCGATCGGCGCCTACTCGCTCGGCCCCAAGGATCGCGAGGTGGATGAGAGCTGGCCGGTCGAGGGGACGCCGACGTCGTTCTACTCGCGCCACAAGGTCGCGGTGGAGCGCGAGCTCGACCGCTTCGAAGCCGCCAATACCGAGACCCGCGTCGTGCGGCTTCGCCCCGCCCTGATCTTCAAGGACGAGGCCGCGACCGAGATCCGCCGGCTTTTCGTCGGGCCCTTCCTGCCCAACTTCCTCCTGCGCCGCGGCCTGCTGCCCGCCCTGCCCCGGATCGACCGCCTGCGCTTCCAGGCCGTCCACTCCGAGGACGTCGGGCGCGCCTACCTGCAAGCCGTCCTGGCGGACGTGGATGGCGCCTTCAACATCGCCGCCGAGCCACCGCTCAGTCCCGGGGAGATGGCCGAGCGGCTCGGCGCGCGCAGCTTCCCGGTCCCTGCCCGGGTCGTGCGTCGCCTCGCCGATCTGAGCTGGCGGCTGCGCCTGCAGCCGACGCCGCCGGGCTGGCTCGACATGGCCCGGGCGGTGCCGTTGATCTCCTCCGAGCGGGCGCGCGAGGAGCTCGGCTGGGAACCGCGCCACAGCGCGGTGGAGGCGCTGGAAGAGCTGCTCGAGGGCATGCGCGAGGGCCATGGAGCCGAGACGCCGCCGCTCGAAGCCGACAGCCCCGGGGCTCGGCTCGAGGACCTGAAGACCGGCGTAGGCGCCCGCCAGTGGGGTCGCGATCGCGACGAGCAGATCGTCAAGTACCTGGCCGACGTGCACTCGATCGAGCTGCAGGCGCTGGCGCAGCTGCGCGCCGCGCCGAAGATCGCGGCTGACGAGCGACTGTCCCAGGCCTTCGACCGGCATCTCGTCGAGACCGAAGACCAGGAGCGGCGCGTGCGCGAGCGGCTCGAAGCGCTCGGGGGCCGGCCCTCGAAGCTGAAGGACGCGGCCGGGACAGCCGGCGGCTGGGGGATGGTCGCCTTCGCGGCCGCTCAGCCCGACACGCCGGGGAAGCTGACGATGCACGCCTTCTCCTACGAGCACATGGAGCTGGCCGCATATGAGCTGCTGAAGCGGCTGGCCGAGCGCGCCGGCGACGAGGAGACGGCGCGGATGGCGGCTGCCATCGCCGAGGAGGAGGGGCGGATGGCCGAGCGCCTGGAGCAGTGCTTCGACACGGCGGTCGAGGCCTCGCTGCCCTCGGACGAGCCGGACCGGCTCGAGGCTCTGCTGCTCTCCTACCTGCGCGACGTCCACGCCCTGGAGGGACAGGCGGTCGAGCTGTTGGAATCCGCCGCCGAGCGGGTCGAGGACGAGCTTCTGGAGGCGGCCTTCCGCGAGCACCTCGAGGAGACGCGGGGCCATCGGGAGCGGGTCGAGGGCCTGCTGTCCGAGCGGGGGGCGAGCTCCTCGCTGCTCAAGGACACGGCGCTGAAGGCGGGCGGGCTCAACCTCTCCGCTTTCTTCGGCGCCCAGCCCGACTCGACCACCAAGCTCGCCGGCTTCGCTTTCGCCTTCGAGCAACTGGAGGTCGCCGCCTACGAGCTTCTGAAGCGGGTCGCGGCCAGGGCCGGCGACGAGGCCGTGGTTGCGGCCGCGGGGGAGATCGTCGCCGAGGAGCGCAATGCCGCCGAGCGCGTGGCCGAGAGCTGGAACCACCCCGAGATCCACCTCGGGCTGGCGTCATAAACGACGACGGAGGGATTCATGACTAGCGAAGACAACAGTCAACTGCGCAGCAAGTCTCGCGTCGGGGCTTCGATGCGCTGATGGCAGGAGAGGACCGATGAAGGCGCTCACCTTCCATGGCAAACGCGACGTCCGGGTCGACGAGGTTCCCGACCCGAGGATCGAGCAGCCGACCGACGCGATCGTGCGCATCACCTCGACCGCGATCTGCGGCTCGGACCTGCATCTCTACGAGGTGCTGGGGATGTTCATCGAAGAGGGCGACATCCTCGGCCACGAGCCGATGGGGATCGTCGAGGAGGTCGGCTCGGAGGTCAGCCATATAGAAGCGGGCGACCGCGTCGTCATCCCTTTCAACATCTCCTGCGGTGAGTGCTGGATGTGCCGGGAAAAGCTCTTTGCGCAGTGCGAGACGACGCAGAACCGCGAGCAGGAAAAGGGCGCTTCGCTGTTCGGCTACACCAAGCTCTATGGCGAGGTGCCGGGCGGCCAGGCCGAGTACCTGCGCGTGCCCCAGGCCCATTTCGGCCCGATCAAGGTGCCCGGGAACGGCGCGCCGGACGAGCGCTACCTCTTCCTCTCCGACGTGCTGCCGACCGCCTGGCAGGCGGTCGAGTACGCGGCGATCCCGCAGGGCGGCAGCGTCGCGGTCTTCGGGCTGGGGCCGATCGGCCAGATGTGCGCGCGGATCGCGCGCCACAGGGGGGCCGAGACGGTGATCGGCATCGACTCCGTGCCCGAGCGGTTGGAGATGGCGCGGCGCCACGGCATCGAGGCGATCGACTCCGACGAGCACGACGACGTGCCGACGATCATCCGCGAGATGACCGAGGGCCGCGGGCCCGACGGGGTGATCGACGCGGTCGGCATGGAGGCCCATGGCGCCCACATCGCCGAGCTGGCCCAGAAGGCGACCGGCCTCCTGCCCGACCCGCTCGCGGCGAAGGCGACCGAAAAGGCCGCGGTCGACCGGCTCTCGGCCCTGCTCGAGGCGATCGACACGGTGCGCCGCGGCGGCACGATCTCGATCTCCGGCGTCTACGGCGGCCAGCTGGACCCGCTGCCGATGATGCAGCTCTTCGACAAGGGCGTGCAGATCCGCATGGGCCAGGCCCACGTGCGGCGCTGGACCGACGAGATCCTGCCTCTCCTGGAAGGGGACGAGGACCCGCTCGGGGTCGACGACCTCACCACCCACCAGCTGCCGCTGGCCGAGGCGCCGGGCGCTTACGAGATGTTCCAGAAGAAGGAAGACGGGGCGATCAAGGTCGTCCTCAAGCCCTGACCCGGAAGGAGTCGAGATGGCAAAAGACCACGGTTCCAGCGTCAAGAACGACAAGCAGTACGAAGGCCTGCGCAAGAAGGGGATGAGCAAGCAGCGCGCCGCCTCGATCGCGAACTCGTCGGAATCGTCCAAGAAGGGCGGCGAAAAGAGCGGCAAGGGCAAGGGCGGCTCCAAGTCCCAGAAGCGTGCGGCCGGGCGCGAGGGCGGCAAGAAGTCGGGCAAGTCGAGCTAGCCCGGTGAAAGCGCTCCTCGTCAACTGCACGCTCAAGCCGAGCCCGGAGAAGTCCAATACCGAGGAATTGGCCGAAGTCGTGGCCGACGCCCTGCGCGCCGAGGGGGTCGAGGTGGCCTCGGTGCGGGCGGTCGACCATTCGATCCCGCCCGGCGTCGAATCGGAGATGGGGGAAAGGGACGAGTGGCCCGGCATCCGCGCCCAGATCCTCGACTCCGCGATCCTCCTCTTCGCCACGCCGACCTGGCTCGGCCGCCCGTCCAGCATCGCGCAGCGCGTGCTGGAGCGGATGGACGCGATGATCACCGAGACCGACGAGGAGGAACGCCCCGTCGCCTACAACCGCGTCGCCGGCGTCGTCGTCACGGGCAACGAGGACGGCGCCCACCACGTCATCTCCGAGGTGGCCGGCGCGCTCGGCGACATCGGCTTCACGATCCCCGGCCAGGCCTGGACCTATTGGAACAAGGGCCCGGGGCCGGGCGAGGACTACTCGGAAACCGAAGAGGGGCACGAGTGGTCGCACTCGACGGGTCGGGCTGCGGCGGCGAACCTGCTGGCGGCCGCCCGCGCGTTGGAGGGCAGCCCGATCCCGGCGCCCCCCTCCGGATAGGGCTATGCGCCGGCTTCCTGCTCTCCCGGCCAGGTCCCGGTCATCCGCGCGAAGCCGGAGCGCACTCCGTGGTCGACCACCCCTTTGGCGAGGCGGAAGATCGCTCCCTCGACGACCAGGGCGGCGATCAGCTTCGCGTGGGATGCGTCCTGCTGATCGGGCTCGGGAGGCTCTTCCTCGTCGAAGATCGCCCAGAGCCCTTCGAACCCCTTTTTCGCGATCGTGCCGGCGAGCAGCCCGGCGAGGATCCCGATCGGAGCGAAGATCAGCTTCATCGCTCGGGGGCTACCCGGCGGCCCGAGAGGCAAACGGGCGGCGGTGAGCCCGGGCGCGACCCCGCCGCGGGGACGGCTGAGGCGATCGGATTGCTCGGGGCCCGGCATCAGCCGCCGTCGCCGCGGCGGCGGCTTCAGCTACCTCGACCCGGAAGGCGACCGGATTCGCGACGAGGACACCCTCGAGCGGATCCGCGGCCTCGCCATCCCGCCGGCCTGGCGCGAGGTGTGGATCTGCAGCGACCCCTACGGCCACATCCAGGCGACCGGCCTCGACGAAGCCGGGCGCAAGCAGTACCTCTACCACGAGCGCTGGCACCTGCGGGCGGCACAGCGGAAGTTCGAGTCGATGCGCGAATTCGCCGCGAAGCTGCCCCGGTTGCGCCGGGCGGTGAAGAAAGACCTCGGGCGTGAGGGGATGCCGCGCGAGCGGGCGCTGGCCTGTGCCGTGCGCCTGCTCGACCTCGGCTTCTTTCGGATCGGCGGCGAGGAGTACGCCGAGACCAACGAGAGCTACGGCGTCGCCACGGTGCTGCGCGAGCACGTCTCGATCGAGGGCGAGGAGGTCGTCTTCGACTTCCCGGCGAAGAGCGGCCAGCGCCGCGTGCAGTCGATCCGCGACCCCGCGGTCAAGGCGACGATCGAGGCGATGCGCCGCAGGCGCAGCGGGCCGGACGACCTCCTCGTCTTCCGCGAGGACGGCGCCTGGCGGGACGTCCGCTCCGAGGAGGTGAACGCCTATCTGCAGGAGAAGGCGGGCGAGGAGTTCTCGGCGAAGGACTTCCGCACCTGGCACGGGACCGTGCTCGCCGCGGTCGAGCTGGCCCGCGAGGCGGCTCCAACCTCGCGGGGCGGAGGAGAGCGGGCGATCCGGGAGGCGGTCAAGCGCGTCGCCGAGCGCCTCGGCAACACCCCCGCGGTCTGCCGCAGCTCCTACATCGACCCCAGGGTGCTCGATCGATTTCGGGACGGCAAGACGATCGATCTTCAGGGCCTCGGCGAAGAGGACAGGGTCACGCCCCGCCGGCAGGGGCTGATCGAGCGCCGCGTCCTGGCGCTGATCGGCTAGCGGCTCGGGTCACCCGGTTTCAGACCTTCGATCACGGGCTCGGCAGCGTGAACGACCGCAGGCGACGCAGCTCTTCGAGGTGCGCTTTCGAGAGTCGCCGGATCAGCGCATCGCCGGCGGCGGTCAGCTGCAGCCTGATGATCCTGTGGTCGTCGGGGTCGCGATTGCGCTCGACCAGGCCCGACTTCGCCGCGCGGTCGATCAGGCCGACCGCGCTGTGATGGCGCAGGGCGAGGTAGTCGGCGATCTCTCCGATCGTGGGACCGTCGGCCCCCCGGTGGCCCTTGACGGCGAGCAGGAGCTGGTGCTGGCTCGGCGTCAACCCCTCGACCCGCGCCTGTTCCTCGCTCCAGTGCAGGAAGCGCCGCAGGTCCGAGCGGAACCCCAGAAGCTTCGCGTAGTCGTCCTTCGACATCGATGGCATGGCTATCCGGCGCTCTCCTCGGCGAGGCCCTCGCGTCGTATCCCGATCAGGTCGCGCGGCCGGAGGACCCGTTCGCTGTGCCGCTCCTCGTGCAGGTCACGGAGGCGGCCCTGCAGCAGCTGCTCGAGGCTGATCGTGCCAACCGCCCGGTTGCGCTCGCCCCGCTTCACCACGGGCATCCGCGTGACGCCGTGCTCGGCCATCGAGTACGCGACGTGTCGCAGGGTGTCGTCCGCGTAGGCGACCACGGCGACCTCCACCGCGTCGTCCGGCCAGCGCTCGGCGGTGTCCATCACGTCGCCGACGAACAGGACCTCGAGCGGGTCGACGCTGTATTCGCGGGTGAGGTGCAGGCCGCGACGCGCGATCTTCTCGGTCAGGACGGAGCGCCGCAGGACCAGGATCGAGACCGCGTAGGCGACGGTTGCGCCGATCATCAGCGGCAGCAGGGCTTCGTAGCGATGCGTCAGCTCGAGCGCGAAGACGACGCCGGTCAGCGGCGAGCGCATCACGCCGCCGAGCACGCCGGCCAGCCCGACGAGCGGCCAGAACCCGACGCCGACGTGGGGGAAGACGGCCGCCTCGAGGCCGCCGAGGGCGCCGCCGATCATCAGCATCGGCGCCAGCACGCCGCCCGAGGTTCCCGAGCCCAGCGAGAGCGACCAGATCAGCGTCTTGACGACGAGGATGCCGACGATCAGGTCGAGGGTGATCGTCCCGTTCAGCTCCGATTCGATCACGTTGTAGCCGACGCCGAGCGCCTGGGGGACGATCAGGCCGCCGATCCCGACGATCACCCCGCCGATCGCCGGCCACCACATCCAGTGCACCGGCAGGCGCTGGAAGGTGTCCTCGGAGAGGTAGACCAGCGTCGTCGCCAGCAGCGCCAGCAGGCCGGCGACGACGCCCGAGGCGACGCAGAGCCCGTAGGCCGCGGCATCGAGGTGCAGCGCCCCCGGCGGCGCCGGGAAGATCGCGCCGCTGCCGAGCATCGGCACGCGCACGACCGTCGCCACCGCGACCGCGGCGACGACGGGGATGAAGCTGCGCGGCCGCCACTCGAAGAGCAGCAGCTCGACCGCCAGCAGGACCGAGGCGAGCGGGGCGTTGAAGGTCGCGGCCATCCCCGCCGCGGCGCCGGCGACGAGGAGCGTCTTGCGCTCGTCGGCGGTCAGGTGCAGGAACTGCGCCCAGATCGAGCCGAGCGCGCCGCCGGTCATGATGATCGGCCCCTCGGCGCCGAACGGCCCGCCGGTGCCGATCGCGACCGCCGAGGCGAGCGGCTTCAGCAGCGCGACCCGCGGCTGCACCTTGCTGCCGGAGATCAGGATCGACTCGATCGCCTCGGGGATGCCGTGGCCGCGGATCTTCTCCGACCCGAAGCGGGCCATCAGCCCGATCACGAGGCCGCCGCAGACCGGCGCGAGCAGGATCAGCAGCGGCGAGTGGTGGCCTTCTCCGGGCGCCACCAGCGCGGTGCCGAAGCGCTGGTAGAAGACGAGGTTGGTGATCAGGCCGATCAGCCGCAGCAGGCACCAGGCCACGCCGGCGCTGAGCGCCCCGATCGGCAGCGCCAGCGCGGCGATCGCGAGGACCCTGCGGGTCGTCGCGAAATCGCCGAGATGGCTCACGTCGCGCGGGCTGGAGGCGCTCATCCGCGAAAAATATCGTGTCGCGATCTAATATCGGGCCGCGCGGCGCCCGAAAGATCCCGCGTCAGGGCGTCGAGCCGCTGCCGAGAGCCAGCTCCGAGCTCCGCGACGCCCTGCGCCGTTGTGCCTCCTCGTCGCTCTCGTCCATCAGCGCATGCCTGGCGCCGGGGACGCCGAACTCGTAGGGCCCGCCGACGACGCGGGGGATCCGCTTGAAGTTGAAGCGGGGCGGGGGAGAGGAGACCTGCCACTCGATCGTCTGCGCGCGCCACGGGTTGGCCGCGGCGCGCGGCCCGAAGCGCCAGCTGACGACCATGTTGTAGAGGAAGACGAGCTGGGCGGCGCCGAGCAGGAAGCCGAAGACGGAGATCAGCAGGTTCCACTCGCCGAACTGGGCGGCGTAGTCGGCGACCCGGCGCGGCATCCCGTCCATGCCGACCCAGTGCATCGGCAGGAAGGTGCCCCAGGTCCCGACCAGGGTCAGCCAGAAGTGGACCCGCCCCAGCCCCTCGTCGTACATCCGCCCGGTGATCTTCGGGAACCAGTAGTAGATCCCGGCGAAGATCGTGAAGACGGAGCCGGCGAAGAGGACGAAATGGATGTGGGCGACGATGAAGTAGGTGTCGGTGACGTGGATGTCGATCGGCACCATCGCCAGCATCACGCCGCTGATCCCGCCGACGATGAAGCTGGCGATGAAGCCGAGGGCGAACAGCATCGAGGTCGAGCGCAGGTGGATCTTGCCGAAGTAGAGCGTGCCCAGCCAGGAGAAGATCTTGATCCCGGTCGGCACCGCGATCAGCACCGAGGTCAGCATCATCGGCACGCGCAGCCAGCTGAACATGCCGGCGACGAACATGTGGTGCGCCCAGACCGAGTAGCTGAGGACGATGATCGCGAGCAGCGAGAGCGCCATCAGCCGGTAGCCGAAGATCGGTTTGCGCGAGTGGGTGGAGATGACCTCGCTGATGATCCCGAAGCCGGGGATGATCATGATGTAGACGGCCGGGTGCGAATAGAACCAGAAGATGTGCTGGTAGCTGACGACGTCCCCGCCGGCGGCGAACTGGAAGAAGTTGGTGTGCAGGACGCGGTCCATCAGCACCATGAACTGCACCCCGGCGATGAACGGGGTGGCGGCGATGACCAGCAGCGAGGTGGCGAGGTTGGCCCAGGCCAGCAGCGGCATCCGCCAGAAGCTCATCCCCGGCGCGCGCATGGTGATCATCGTGACCAGGAAGTTGAGCGCGGCGAGGATCGAGGAGAAGCCGGCGAACTGGACGCCGATGTTGAAGAACGACTGCCCCAGCGGGGCGCCGGTGGAGAGCGGCGCGTAGCCGGTCCAACCGGCGTCGAAGGCGCCACCGGGGACGAGGAAGCTGCTGAGGAAGATCAGCCCCGCCAGCGGCAGCAGCCAGAAGCTGAGCGCGTTGAGGCGCGGGAAGGCCATGTCCGGAGCGCCGATCATCAGCGGCAGCACGTAGTTCGCGATGCCGGCGAAGACCGGGATCACGAAGAGGAAGATCATGATCGCGGCGTGGGCGGAGAAGAGGCTGTTGTAGGTGCCGGCGTCGACGACCTGGGTGCCGGGCTGCGCCAGCTCGGCGCGGATCAGCATCGCCAGCAGGCCGCCGACGAAGAAGAAGAAGAAAGTGGTGACGATGTACTGGATGCCGATCACCTTGTGATCGGTGTTGAAGGTGAAGTAATCCCGCCAAGTGGCGGCCCCATGGCTGGCGTGATCCTCCGGCCGGGTCGGCTCGCCGAGCGCCCAGCGCAACCAGTAGGAGATCGCGCCGAAGCCGATCAGGAAGCCGAATGCCGCGGTGATAACCGGGACGACCACGTGCGGGTAGCCGGTCTGCTCGGTCTGGAAGATCGGCAGCCCCGAGATCGCGCGCAGCCCGATCACCAGCCCGAAGCCGACCGCCCCGCCCACCACGGCCCCGAGCAGGCCGCGCAGCCACTGCGCCGCGAGCTCGCTGCCGGAGACGCCGAACCCGGCGCCGCCGCCGCCGACGGTTTCCTCGGCCGATCGTCGGAGCGTGCTGGGGGGCATGGGCAGAGCGGGCCCTTTCGGTGGAGTTTCTACACGAACAGTGGAGAAACTAACAGAGTCGGGCCTCGGCCTCGCCCCATGCGGCTCCCAAGCGTCGCGTAGGCGAGGTCACGCGGAAGAGGCTCCGCCGCTCACCTCGACCAGGCACCCGGCGCGCTCGGGGTCGCGGGGCTCGAAGCGGACCAGCTCCGCCTCGGGGTCGAGCTCGGCGAGGATGCCGTCGGTTATCCCGCGGTGCAGGGTGCAGACGACGTCGGCGTTCTCGCGCGCCGAGTCACGGTAGGGGCAGTTTTCGAGCGAGCAGGTGAACCCACCCTCGGCTTTGACGTCGAGCGCCGGCTGGAACCCGAGCGCCGCGATCGTGTCGCGGAAGAGCTCGACCGGATCGCCGTCCGGCGCGGGCGCCAGCTCGCGGCCGATCTCCCGTCCCCTGCGCTCGAGCTCGCGCAGCCGAGTCGGTCCGGCCGGGGTCGCCCGGGCGAGCCAGCGCGCCAGGTCGGCATAGGCACGCGGCCTGCTCCCGCCGGGGTGGGCGTCCGGCGACACGGCCCAGCTGTCCCGCGGGCGTCCCTGTCCCCCCCGAACCCGGCCCCGGGTGACGAAGCCGCCCTCCTCGAGCCGCTCGAGGTGGCGCCGCACTCCGTTGGGGTGCCGGCTGAAATGCTCGGCGATCTCCTCGGTTCCCGCCGGGCCGCGCCGCTCGACGAGGAAGGCGAAGATCTGGGCGCGGGTCGGTTGCGCCAGTGCGTCCTCGGACGGCCGTGGAAGGTCCATTCCCAGCAGAGTTTACACATATATGCTGTGTAAAGCAGCGCGAGCCTGCTACCTTGCTCCACCCCCGATTCGAAACCGACCCTTGGAGGACCGCGATGGCCTACGTGATCACCGAGCCCTGCATCGGCACCAAGGACAATTCCTGCGTCGAGGTCTGTCCTGTCGACTGCATCCACCCGACTCCCGACGAGGCCGATTACGAGCAGCACGAGATGCTCTATATCGACCCCGACGAGTGCATCGACTGCGACGCCTGCGTCGAGGCCTGCCCGGTCGACGCGATCTACCCGGAGGACCAGGTCCCCGGCGAGTGGCAGAAGTACGTCGAGATCAACGCCGCCCACTTTCGGGGTCGGGGGTGATCCCGACTGCGGCATCGGTTCCGCTGGTCGTCGTCAACGCGATCGCGTCAGCGATCTGGGTCGGCGGGCTGGTGGCGATCTTCGTCGTCGCGCGGGCCGCGTCGCGGACCCTCGATCCCGCCCAGCGCGTCGCCTTCTTCCGCGCACTCGGCCGCGCCTACGGCGTCGTCGGGACGGTCGCCCTGCTCGTCGCGCTCGCCACGGGGGCGATCCTGCTCGACGACCACCCGTGGGACGGCGTGCTGATCGCCACCGCGGCCCTCGCCGGCGCCCTTTTGCTGGCCGCCGTCGCCGGGATGGCGCAGGCGCGGGCGATGACCCGGCTGCGCCGGCGGGCGCTGGAGAGCGGCGCGGACGCCGAGATCCTGGCCCGGGTCCGCCGCGGCGCCGTGCTGGCGACGGCGCTGCGCGCCGCGATCGCCCTCATCACCCTGGCGCTCGTCGTGCTCGGCGCCGTCCTCGTCGCCTGACCGCCCGCCCTCGCTGCGTATCCGAGATTGACCCACCTCTGGTGGGGTGAAAGTCGGATACGCGTCGCGGGATCAGCTCAGATCGCGCACTCGCCCTCGCCGCGCTCGACCTTGTAGGGGCTGGAGCGGTTCCAGTCGATGAACTCCTCCATCGTCTCGAGCCCGAACTCGGCCGGCAGGGTCAGCTCCTTGACCTCCGCTTCGAAGCGCTCGTTGCCGGCGCGCTCGGCGTAGGCCTCGAAGGTCTCGCCCGCCTCGCGCTCGGCCTCGTACATCCGCAGCCAGCGCTCCACCGCGTCGGGCACGCGCTTGGCCGGCAGGCGCGACTTGAGCCGCTTGCCGAAGGCGACGTCGCCGTCGCTCGCCCGGCCGCCGACGTGGGGGATGTAGGCGGGCATCTGGCGATCGCCCACCTTCAGCGAGGCGCCGTAGAAGCCGATCGTGCCGATGTGGTGCTGGCCGCAGCCGTTGGGGCAGCCGCTCATCTTGATCTGCACGGCCCTGGTCAGCGGGTCCTCGATCGCCATCGACTCGAGCCGCGCGGAGATCGCCTCGTTTAGGCCCATCGAGGCGGTGATCCCCATTTTGCAGCTGTCGGTGCCGGGGCAGCTGATCACGTCGTCGATTTCGAAGGCGCCCGACCCCTCGAGGCCGAGCTCGCGCAGCCGGCTCCAGACGTCGTAGAGCGCCTCGTCGCGGACCCAGCGCAGGATCATGTTCTGCTCGACGGTGCTGCGGGCGAAGCCGCCGCAGTAATCGCGCATGATCGCCGCCAGGCCGCGGAACTGCTCCGGCGTGAGGTCGCCGCGCGTCACCTTGACCGCCACGGCGGAGAAGCCGGGCTGGCGCTGCGCCGTCACGTTGCGCTCGACGAAGACGTCGAACTGGGAGCGGTCGCCGTTGGGCGATCCGTGGGCGGCGCCGGGCGCCGGCGCGCCCGCCTCCTCGTCGACGTCGAAGCGCAGCCGCTCCAGCTCGGCCGCGAAGTCTCGTTCGCCGACCCACTCGCCGGTCAGCTCCTCGTCGACCAGCGCCCGGAAGGCCTCGGGGCCGATTTTGTCCAGCAGGACCTTGATCCGCGCCCGGGCGCGGTTCTTGCGCAGCCAGTCCTGGCGGTCGAAGATGCGGACGACCGCCTCGGTCACCTTCAGGTAGGAGCCGTCGTCGGCGCCGACGAAGTCGAAGATGCGGTGGGCGAGCCGGGGCATGATCGCGGTGCCGCCGCCGACCCAGACTTCGAAGCCGCGCTCGCCGTCGCGCAGCACCGGCAGGAAGCCGATGTCGTGGATCGGCACGATCGCGCGATCGGCGGGGGAGGAGGAGAAGGCGGTCTTCCACTTGCGCGGCATCGCCTGGGTGACCGGGTGGCGGACGAAGTAGCGCACGTAGGCGCCGGCGTAGGGCGTCGGGTCGAAGACCTCGTCGGCGGCGACGCCGGCGTAGGGGTCGGCGGTGACGTTGCGGACGGTGTTCCCGCAGCCCTCGCGCGAGGAGAGCCCGGCCTTGCCGAGCTCGCGGATCAGCTCGGCCGCGTCGGCGAGCGGGACGTGGTGCAGCTGGATGTTCTGACGGGTCGTGATGTGGCCTTTGCGCAGCGGCACCCAGCGCTCGATCACGTCGGCGAAGGCCTCCATCTGCTCGGGTGAGACGCCGCCGAAGGGCAGCTTGACGCGGATCATCTGCACGTCCGCCTGGCGCTGCCCGTAGACGCCCTGTTTGAGCCGGAAGGGGATGAAGGTGTCCTCGCCCCGCTCGCCCTCGAGGAAGCTGCCGGCCTCGGAGCTGAAGTCCTCGAACTCCTCGGCGAGGATCGGGATCACATGGCCGGGGACGTTCTCCAGTCGCTCGGGGTTCTCGCGCGAGCCGATCGGCCCCTTGCCGTGCTGGCGCTTGCCGTGCTCGACGTCGAGGCCGTCCAGGATCGCTGTGGCCCCACCCTCGCTGACTGCTGACGCATCCATGCTCTACTTAGTCCTCCTGGTCCGGGATCCGACGGGCTGCGGCCTGAAAACAGCCCGCGCAAAAAAATAGCAATCCCGACCGGGATTTAGGTATTTGTGGTCAGGGCCAGGAACTCCTGGCGCGTGCGGGGGTCGTCGCGGACCTGGCCGTGCAGGGCCGAGGTCACCGTCGTGGCGCCGAACTTCTGCACGCCGCGCATCGACATGCAGAGGTGCTCGGCTTCGAGCACGACGCCGACCCCCTTCGGCTCCAACTGCTCCTGGATCCAGTCGGCGATCTGGGTGGTGAGGCGCTCCTGGACCTGCAGGTCGCGGGCGAACAGCTCGACCACGCGGGCCAGCTTGGAGAGCCCGACGATCCGCCTGGAGGGCAGGTAGGCGACGTGGGCGAGCCCGTGGAAGGGGAGCATGTGGTGCATGCAGAGCGAGTGGAAGGGGATCGCCTTGACCAGGACCAGCTCGTCGTAGCCCTCCGCGTTGGCGAAGGTGGTCGGCTCGAAGGGCTTGGGGGTGAGCAGCTCGAGGTAGGCGTCGACCATCCGCCGTGGCGTCTCCCGCAGGCCCTCGGAATCGAGGTCGGCGCCGAGCGCGCCGAGCAGGTCGGCCACCGCGCGCTGGGCCGCGGCGCGATCGATCTCGCGCTCGCACTGGATTGTCCGGGCTTCCGATTCGCTGCCTGTGTCCGTGGAATGTCGCATGCGGACGTTTGCGTCTGCGCGGCGCCATTTCTTACCCGCCGCCCAAGGCGGCGCTCATTACGGCTCCCTTTGGACCGGGGGCGACGCTCCCGGGTAAGACCGCGCCGGCCGGCGACGCAAAGGGGACGACAACACCAAACCGACGACGGAGGTCACATGTCGACTGCCACGCTTGACCCGCGCGCCCGGGCCGAATTCTCGGCCACCTTCTCCGAGAGGCTGAAGGGAGACCCGGCCTACCAGGCCTTCCTGCTGCTGCGGATCGCCTTCACCGTAGCCCCGATCCTCTTCGGCCTCGACAAGTTCTTCAACGTGATGGTCGACTGGGAGAGCTACCTCGCGCCCTGGATCAACGACATCGTCCCCGGCAGCGCCTCGACCGCGATGCACCTGGTCGGCGTCGTCGAGATCGTCGCCGGGATCTTCGTCGCCCTGAAGCCGCGCTACGGCGCCTACGTCGTCGCCGCCTGGCTCGGAGGCATCGTCGTCGACCTGCTCACCTACTCCGGCTACTACGACATCGCCCTGCGCGACTTCGGCCTGATGCTCGGTGCGCTGACGCTGGCCCGGCTGGCGAGCAAGTACGACCCGCCGGGATTCGAAGTCACCCTCTGAGCTGCGTGGCCTACGCGTCGCCGCCCGCCGGGTTGACGGCTTCGGCGAGGATCTCGACGGAGCGGATCCTGGCGGCGACCGAGGTCGCGTAGTGGACGACGATCAGCTCGTCGGCGCCGGTCAGGCGCTGGAAGTCGCCGAGGTAGGCGCCGACCTGCTCGCGCGTGCCGACCGCCGTGTAGGTGAGCATCTCGTCGACGGCGGCGCCCTGCGGGGAGCGCAGGATCGCCTCGACCTCCTCGTCGCCGAGGCGCCGGTCGGGGCGGGCGAAGAGGTTCTTCGCCCGGGCCCGGCGGGTCGCCTCCAGCTGCTCGGCGGCGGCCTCGCCGGTGTCGGCGGCGATCACGCCAGCGCCGGCGATCAGATAGGGCCGCTCGAGCTGCGCTGAGGGTTGGAATTGCTCTCGGTAGAGCTGGATCGCGTCGTGGAGCATCCGCGGGGCGAAATGGGACGCGAAGGCGTAGGGCAGGCCGAGCGAGGCGGCGAGCTCGGCGCCGAACAGCGATGACCCGAGGATGTAGAGGGGCACCTGCGTGCCATGGCCCGGAATCGCCCGCACCCCCGGGAGCGGGCTCTCCTCGCCGAGCAGTCCCCGCAGCTCGACGACGTCCTGGGCGAAGCGTTCGGGAGCGCGCGGATCGCGGCGCAGCGCGCGGGCCGCCTGCTGGTCGCTGCCGGGCGCTCGGCCGAGCCCCAGGTCGATCCGATCGGGGTGCAGGGTGGCGAGCGTGCCGAACTGCTCGGCGATCGCGAGCGGCGAGTGGTTGGGGAGCATCACGCCGCCGGCGCCGAGGCGGATCGTCGAGGTATGGGCGGCGATGTGGGCGATCAGCACGGCGGTGGCCGAGGAGGCGATCGAGGGGATGTTGTGATGCTCCGCGTACCAGACCCGCCGGTATCCGCCCCGCTCGGCCGTCCGGGCGAGCAGCACGCTCCCCTCGAAGCTCTCGGCGATCGACTCGCCCCTGCCGACCGCCGCCAGATCGAGGATCGAGATCGGGACGGAGGCCATCCGCCCCGACCTTAGTGGACCCCCCTGTAGCCGCGACACAGAGCGAAGCCCCGATGGGTACGGTGCCGGGCACATGGACACGGCGACCGACGTCTACTCGATCCCGCGGGATCTGCTCGACTTCCGTGAGACGATCGCGCAGATCGCGCGCGAGCGGATCGCGCCGCGCGCGGCGGAGATCGACGAGCGCTCCGAGTACCCCGAGGACGTGCGCAGGCTGCTGGCCGAGCACGACATCCTCGCCCTGCCCTTCGACGAGGAGCACGGCGGCACGGGGACCGGCACGTTGATGCTGCAGATGGCGGTCGAGGAGATCGCCAAGGCCTGCGCGTCCAGCGCGCTGATCCTGATGGTGCAGGAGTTGGGCTCGCTGCCGATCCGCCTCTTCGGCAGCGAGGAGCTGAAGCAGCGGGTGCTGCCGCGCTGCGCCAGCGGCGAGTGGACGCCCGCCTTCGCCCTGTCGGAGCCCGAGGCCGGCTCGGACCCCGCCGCGATGCGCACCCACGCCGAGCTCGACGGCGACGAATGGGTGATCAACGGCGCCAAGAACTGGATCAGCAACGCGGGCGTCGCCGACTACTACGTCGTCTTCGCCGTCACCGATCGCGAGAAGCGGCGGATCACCGCCTTCATGGTCGAGGCAGACCGGCCGGGCTTCTCGATCGGCAAGCTCGAGCACAAGCTCGGGATCCGCGGCTCGCCGACCGGCTCGCCGGTCCTCGAGGACGTCCGCGTGCCCGCGGAGAACGTGATCGGCGAGGTCGGCCGCGGCCTCGGCGTCGCCCTCGGCACGCTGGAGCGGACCCGGCTCGGCGCTGCGGCGCAGGCGGTCGGGATCGCCCAAGGGGCGACCGACTATGCGACCGCCTACGCCTCCGAGCGGGTCGCCTTCGGCAAGCCGATCCTCGATCTGCAGGCGATCCAGTTCAAGCTGGCCGAGATGGAGACCGGCACCGCGGCCGCCCGCGAGCTCCTCTACAAGGCCTGCGCGCTGGCCGATCGCGACGACCCGGCGCTCGCCAAGCACTCCTCGATGGCGAAGCTGTTCGCCTCCGACAACGCGATGCGGGTCACGGTCGAGGCGATCCAGGTGCTCGGCGGCTACGGCTACGTCAAGGAGTACCCGGTCGAGCGGATGATGCGCGACGCCAAGATCACCCAGATCTACGAGGGCACCAACGAGATCCAGCGCGTGGTGATCTCCCGCGCGATGGACCCGCGGCGCTAGCTTCCGGCGCCCGGGACGGCTCAGGCATCCAGGGGCGGGAAGTCGGGCGCCCTCCGCTCGACGAAGCTCTCGACGCCCTCGCGGAAGTCGGGGCGCTCGAAGGAGCGCTCCATCTGCTCGGCGGCGTCGTTGGTCGCCTGGTCCAGGCTCCGCTCCTGGTCGGCGTAGAGCTGGCGCTTGATCGCCGCCATCGAGGCCGGGGAGCTGAGGCGGGCGAGCTCGGCCGCGTAGGCATGGGCCTCTTCGCCCGCCTCTCCCTCCTCGCTGACCCGGTCGATGACTCCGAGCCGCTGCGCCTCCTCGGCGAGGAGGGTGCGGCCGGAGAGCAGCAGGTCGAGCGCCGCCGAGGCGCCCGCGACCCGGGGCAGGACCCAGGAGAGGCCGTACTCGGCGATCAGGCCGCGCCGCGCGAAGGCGGTGGTCAGCTTCGCCCCTCGCGCGGCGAAGCGGATGTCGCACATCATCGCCATGACGAAGCCGAGGCCGGCGCAGGGGCCGTTGATCGCCGCGATCACGGGCTTGCGCAGCGAGCGCGGCAGGCTCTGCGGGCGCGGGTCGGGCTCGGCGGCCGAGCCGCTGCGCTCGACCTCCTGGAGGTAGGCGAAGTCGGCCCCGGCGCAGAAGCCGCGGCCCGCCCCGGTGACGACGATCGCCCTCACCCCGGGGTCGGCGTCCGCCTCCTGTAGGCGGTCGAGATAGGCGCGGCCGAGCTCGGGCGTCCAGGCGTTGAGCGAGTCGGGGCGGTTCAGCGTCACCAGTGCCACCCCCTCGCTCACTTCGTACAGGACCACGCCGCTCACAAGTGGACCCCCTTTGGCGAGGTACCTGCGTATTTCGGGGGGTAAGTCGCCAGGCCCGCCTCGACCCGTTCGAGCAGGCGCCGCGCGTTGCCGCCGAGGTAGGCGGCGCGCGACTCCGGCCGCAGGCCGAGCAGGTCGATCTCCGCCAGGGCGCGCTCGTAGCGCAACATCGGCCAGTCGGCGCCGAAGAGCACCTGCTCGCGCAGCACCGTGTCCATCAGGTGGGCGATGTCGCCCCAGCCGCCCCCCGCGCCGGGCGCCATGTAGCGGGGGGCGATCGCGCCGAACTCCAGGTAGACGTTCCTGTGCTTCCAGGCGACCGCGGCCGCCTCGTGGGGCCAGGGCCAACCGCCGTGGTGGCAGACCAGGGTCAGCTGCGGGAAGTCGCAGGCGATGCGGTCGACGAGGAAGGGACGCTCGAATTCGAGCGGCCCGTGCGAGGAGAAGTTGATCCCGGTATGCAGGCCGACCGGGACGCCGAGCTGGGTGCAGCGGGCGTAGACCGGGTAGCAGCGGCGGTCGGTCGGCGAGATGCCGAGGAAGCCGGGCTCGAAGACGATCCCGCGCAGGCCGAGCTCGAGGATGGCGCGGTCGACCTCGCGCACCGCGCCCATCACGTCGCGCGGGTCGACGCAGCCGAAGCCGCAGGCGACCCGGTCGGGGTTGTCCCTGGCCACCGCCGCGAGTCGGTCGTTCAGCTCATGGGGGTCGGCCCACTCGACCTCCGCCTGCATCACGCTCGGGCCGACTCCGGCCCGCTCGGCTTCCTCGCGCCAGTCCTCGACCGTGCACTCGAGGTTGTCCAGGAAGCCGTCGTAGACCTCGTCGTAGTGCAGGTACTCCTCGGGGATCGGCGGCTGGGGCTCCTCGCGCGAGTTGCGCGTCGGCAGCTTGACCCTGAAGTCGACGATCGTCTCGGCTGTCTCAGGCATTCGCCCGCCCGCCGTCGCCGCCGCTGCCCGCGAACTCGCCGGTCCGCGCCAGCTGCTCCTCGTTGCCCTCCAGCGCCGCCATATAGGAGTGGTAGAGGCGCATGCCCTGATCGAGCGGAGTGTCGAGGCCCCGCAGGGCGAGCTCTTTGGTCATCGCCACCGCATCGGCGGCGCGGGAGCCGATCGTCGCGGCGAGCCGACGCGCGCTCGGCATCAGCTCCTCGGGCTCGACGAGCTCGTTGACCAGGCCGATCCGCAGGGCCTCCTCGGCGCCGATGAACTCCCCGCTCAGCAGCAGCTTCATCGCGTTGCCGAGCCCCACCACCGCCGGCAGCCGCAGGGCGCCGAAGCCGTGCAGGAGGTTCCATTTCACCTCGGGCGCGCCGAACTGCGAGCTCGGCGTGGCGATGCGGATGTCGCAGAGCAGCGCCAGCTCGAGCCCGCCGGCCACCGCGTAGCCGTCGATCGCCGCGATCAGCGGCTTGGACACGGTCAGGCCGAGGTCCCAGCGATCGGCCGCCCAGGGCTTCCACGGCGCATCGGCGGGGGGCCGGCTGTGCATCTCCTTCAGGTCGGCGCCGGCGGAGAAGGCCCGCCCGCCGGCGCCGGTGAGGATCCCGGCGCGGACCTCGGGATCGGCATCGATCCGCTCGAGCGCCGCTGTCACCTCGGCATAGGTCTCGGTGTCCATCGCGTTGAGCGCCTCGGGCCGGGCGAGCATCACCGTCCCGACCCCCTCCGACAGCTCCTCGATGACCGCCATGCCTGCGTCCCCCGCTCTGCGGCCCATGACCTAGACGGACCCCCGCGGCGGATGGCCGGCCCGGTCCGGCGGCGGGGGTGGCGTCCGGCCCGGCCCGTTGGCCTGCCCCGGTATGTAGGGCGGGACGTCCGTGCGGACGTCGGCCTCCTCGGGGGTCGCCGCCGCGAACAGCTGCCCCGCTTCGACCAGGCGCCTCGGGTTGCGTCGCTCGAGGTAGACCGCGATCAGGGCGGCGACGGCGATCGTGGCCACGGTCGCCCAGATGAACCAGCGCAGCGGCGAGGGCGGCGTCGGGTGGACGTTGCCGTAGGTGACGATGCCGACCCCGATCAGGCCGGCGACCGGGATCGCGACGTGCCGCCAGGCGGAGAACTCGTCTCGGTGCTGCTCCCAGTAGTACTTGATCACGCCGACCCCGAGCAGCCCGTAGGCGGCGATGAAGAAGAGGGTCGCGATGTAGGCGGCCCATGAGGCCAGTTCGCCCGGTTCGTAGATCGAGCCGAGGATCAGCGTCACGGCGAGCATCACGACGACCGAGGCGACGACGGCGCGATCGGGGGCGCCGCGCGAGTTGACGTGGTCGAACCACGGCGGCAGCATGCGGTCCCGCCCCATCGAGAAGATCATCCTCCCGGCCGCGTTCACGGTGACGATGTTGAGCGCGATGAAGCTGGTCATCACGGCGATGATCGAGAGCGTCCCGAGGAACGGCCCCGAGAACGTCCGCGCCAGCGTGTCGAACGGCGTGCCGTCGCTCTGCAGCGCTTCGAGGCCGCTCGGCGTGAGGCCGAAGCCGACGACGCCGCTGTAGAGCAGCAGCGTGTAGAAGGCCCCGATCACCAGCGTGGTGAGGAGCACGGCGCGCGGGATCGTGCGCCGGGGTTCGTGCGCCTCCTCGCCGAGCGTGGTCGCCGACTCGAACCCGACGAAGGCGAAGATCGCGAAGACGAGCCCGTAGATGATCCCCGAGAAGCCGAGGGCGCTTTCGGAGGGGTCGAACGGCTTCAGCGAGAGCCCGTCGGCGCCGCCGTTGGCGAGGATGACGATCGCGATCAGTCCGAAGATGACGATCTCGAAGGCGAGGAAGACGAGGCCGGTGCGCAGCGACGGGGTGAGCCCGGCGATAGTCAGGATCATCGAGAAGACGACGAGCGCCGCGGCGAGCCACTGCCAGGCGATGTCGACGCCCTGGCCGGCCAGGTATTCGCTGGTGAAGGTGCTGAAGAACGACATCTGGAAGGGCAGCAGCAGCACGTAGGCGCCGAACAGCATCACCCCTGTGACGAAGCCGACCTTGGGGCCGAAGGCGTGGGTCAGGTAGTTGTAGAAGGAGCCGGCGGCCGGCAGCTTGCGCGCGAACTCGCCGATGATCACCGCCAGGCAGACCGAGAAGACCATCCCGATGAGCATCGAGAAGGGCGACGCGAAGCCGCTCTCGCTGGCGACGAAGACGAAGCCCGCCGTGGCGCCGGCGGCCGGGGCGATCAGCGCCGCCGACTGGACCACCGCGCCGGCCAGGCCGGTGGTGCCCCCGTGCAGGGCCGATACCCGTTGCTGTGACGACGAAATCGCCTCCATCTCTCTCACATCTCCTTCCGTGCGCGTCCGCCCCCGGGCATCAGCGCTTCTCACTCCTCTTCTCGTTCCATTCGGGCATCTCCCGGTCGCGATCCCAGGCATTGGCGAAGGGGTCGTCGACAGCCGCGACGAGCGCGCTCTTCTGCACCCGCATCGAAGGGGTGCGTGGGAACGGCTCGGTCCTGTACTCGAGGTAACGCGGGACCTTGTGCTTGGCGAGGCGCTCGCGGCAGAACTCGACCAGGCCGGCCGGTGTGACCGCCTGCGGCGAGGCCTCCTCTACCAGCGCCACGTACGCCTTCACCTCCTCGCCCCGCAGCTCGTCGGGCACCGCCACCACCGCCGCCTCGAGCACGTCGGGGTGGGAACGGAGGACGTTCTCGACCTCGGCTGCGGCGACGTTCTCGCCGGCGCGGCGCACGATGTCCTTCTTGCGGCCGAGGAAGTAGAGGTACCCGGCTTCGTCGCGGCGGGCGAGGTCGCCGCTGCGCAGCCAGCCGTCGACGAGGGTCTCGGCCGTGGCCTCGGGCCGGTTGAGGTAGCCGCGCATCATCCCCGGCGCCTCGAGCAGCACCTCGCCGGGCTCTCCGACGCCGGCCTCCTGCCCGTCGTCGTCGACGAGCCGCACGCGGACCCCCGGACAGGGCAGGCCGATCGAGCCCGAGCCGGTCATCGCCTCGGCGTCGGCGAGCGGCATCGCGACCACGAGCCCCGACTCGGTGAGGCCGTAGCCCTCGACCCAGGGAAAGCCCCAACGCCGGACGAACTCGGCGTGGAGCTGGGCGGGGATCCCGACGTGCAGGGCGAACTCGACCTCGTGCTCGCGCTCCTCGGGCCGCGGCTCGCCCTTGAGCAGCAGGGCGGGGATCGCGGCGAGGGCGAACAGGCGGGTGACCTCGTGTCGGGCGACGACCGACCAGAAGCGCGAGACGCTGAACCGCCGCATCGTCACCAGCGGCGCGCCGGCCCGCAGCGAGGTCAGGAACAGCCACGGCGGGTCGTTGTAGAAGAACTGCAGGCAGCAGAGCAGGCGGTCGTCCGGGTCGAGGCCGTAGAGGCCGAGGTAGAGCTCGACGAAGCGGATCCAGTAGTCGTGGGCCACCATGCAGCCTTTCGGCGGCCCGGTGGTGCCGGAGGTGTAGTAGACGTTGACGATCGCGTCCGGGTCGACCTCGACGTCGGCCAGGCGCAGCGGGCCCGACTCCCCGACGCAGTGCGCCAGGCCGTCCGGCTCCGCGCCGTCGACGACGACGATCTCGGTCCGGTCGGGGTCGGTGACCGCCCCCAGCAGCTCCTCGTGCTCGGCGCCGCAGACCGCGAGGCGGGCGGCCGAGTCGCGGACGATGTGGCCGGCGTCGTGCTCGCCGGCCGAGGTGTTGACCGAGACGAGCGCGGCGCCGCAGGCGGCGGCGGCGATCCAGGCGACCATGAACTCGGCCCGGTTCTCGAGCATGATCAGCACGCGGTCGCCGGGCTCGACCCTTTCCGCGAGATAGCCGGCGAAGCTCTCGACCGCGGCGCGGAAGCGCTCGCGGCTGACGACGACCCCGTCCTCGAAGACGAAGACGGGCTTGGCCGGCTCCTCGTCCAGCGCTTCGCGGACCAGGGTGACGATGTCGACAGGCAGGTCCAGGCCGGCGGAGTCGAGCGGCGGCCAGGCGGCCTCGACGCGATTCGCCGGCGCCGGCGTCACTCGTACCAGCGCTCCGGCGCGACCCGGGTCTTCTGCGGCCACTCCAAGTCGTGGGTGAAGATCAGCTCGGCGTGGTGGCGCTTCTGCAGCGCGCGGATGCGCCCCCAGCTGGCGACCATCGCGTCGGGGCTCCAGACGATCCCGGGCAGCACGTTCTCCTCGATGTTGCGCGGCAGGTAGGCGGCGTCGGCGACGAGGATCAGCGCCCGCTCGTCGTCGAAGCGGACGAGCATCGACTGGTGGCCCGCGGTGTGGCCGGGGGTGGGGAAGACGACGACCCTGCCGTCGCCGAAGAGGTCGTGCTCGCCTTCCAGCTCGAGCCACTCGACCGGGTGGTCGAAGTCCGCCGGCAGGTAGATCTCGCGCTGGTAGACGGGCGGCCAGTGGGCGAACTCGAGCTCCCGCCGCTGCGCGTAGAAGGTCGCATCGGGGAAGAACTCGATCCCGCCGGCGTGGTCGTAGTGCAGGTGCGAGAGAACGACGTGGGCGACGTCGGCCGGCTCGAAGCCCGCGCGCCCGAGCTGGCCGACGACGTCATCTCCCTCCTCCATGGTCACCTCGAATGCGTCGGCTGCCTCGCCCAGCCGCGCCCTCGGGTCATTGATCAGGGCCGGGTGACCGCCCGTGTCGAACAGGACGTTGCCCCCGGGGTGGGTGACCACGTAGAAGAAGTAGGGGATCTCGACCTTCGTTCCGACTTCGGGGTGGAACGGGTCGAAGACCGACATGTCGGCGATCTCGCCGCCTCCGTGGAACGCGTGGACACGGAGGTCGGCCATCAGACCACCTCGCCGCGGGCGGGCTGCCCGCGCAGGCGCGAAGCGAGCCCAGGACCGTCCCCGCATCCCGCCATCGCCAGGGTGAAGCCGGCGAGTTCGTCGGCGATCGCGGGCAACGACGTCGGTCCGGAGGGCGTGTACCAGTAGGTGACGCCGTTGCACATCTGGATCGCGGCGATGCGGAAGAGTTTCTCCTCGACGATCTGGAAGTCCCCGCTCGCGACGCCGCTCGCGATCACGTCGGCCCATAGCTCCTCGTAGGCGTCGCGGAGCTTGACGATGCGGGCGCGGTTGGCGTTGTCGAGGGAGCGGATCTCGGCGTCGCCGACGTAGGCGTCGAGGAGGTTCTCGCCGTTGTACGTGACGTGTGCGCGGGCGAGGCCGGCGAGCTCGGCGGGCGGGCCGTCGGCGCCGGCCGTCGCGCGCCGTGCGCCGTCGATCATCTCGTGCATGGCGTCGCGCATGATCGTCAGCAGCAGGTCCTGCTTGCTGCCCATGTGGTGGTAGAGCGCCGCCGTGGTGACCCCGGCGTCGTCGGCGATCTCGCGGATGCCGGTGGCGGCATAGCCGCGGGCGGCGAAGAGGCGGACGGCGGCGTCCCGGATTCGAGTGCCGGTATCGAGGTTTCTCTTGCTTACCGATCGATCGATAACTTCAAATTAGCAACGGGGGCAACGCCGGTCAACCCCCGGAGGGGTGGCCTCGCCGAGGCGATGCCGGCGAGGAGCGGCCGAGGACGAGGACCCCTCCGATCGCCTGCTCGACGACTGCTACTGGAAGTGGCTCGAGATGGCGCTGCTGCTCGGCGTCAAGCCGGGCTGAGCGCCGCTACTGGGGACGCCAGGCGAGGCCGAGTCGCCCCGCGCCCCAGCCGAGCACGCGGTCGACCGGCCGTCCGAGGAAATCGGCCAGCGCGTCGATGCGCACTCGCAGCGGGCGGACCCAGAGGACCAGCGCGGCAACCGCGCCCAGCGCGGCGCCGGCCAGCACGTCGCTGGGGAAGTGATAGCCGACCGCGACGCGGCCGACCGAGAGCACCGTCGCGGCGACGAGGGCGAAGATGCCCCAGCCTCGCTTGCGCAGCAGGATCGCGACGGCGATCGCGAACGACGCCGTCGCGTGGTCGCTGGGGAAGCCGGCGTCGGCGGCGTGGGACGCGAAGAGGTGGACGCCGTGCGGGTCGGCGATGAACGGACGAGTGCGATGGACCAGATCGGCGATCGCCTGGCCGGCGGCCAGCGCCAGCGCCGCGCTCAGCCCGGCCGCGACCACCGCCCGGCGCCAGCCCGCGTGGCGGGTCCCGCCGGCGGCGAGGAAGACGATCGCCAGCGTCGCCACGAACAGCGCCTCGGAGGCGTTGACGTAGAAGAGCAGCGGGTCCTCGATCGCGTCGTGGTGAAAGAGGAAGTCGTTGAGGGTATGCAGGATCGACCAGTCGATCCGGGGAGGTTTTCACAACTTCGTCACATCCACCCGGTTGACGAGGCGATGCAATTGCTGTGACCGCGAGATGGACTCGGCGCGCTGCGCCGGTCCGCCGCGCCGACGCGGTGAGCTCCAGGCTCACCGCCGCCCCGCCCGATGCGGCGGAGGGGTCTCGTCAGTCCACCGTACGTGGGGCAAATCTGACGAAGGCCGAGGCGCCGATCGCGAATGCCGCCGCGATCAGCGCCAGCGAGGTCGTCACCGAGCCGGCGAGGGCGGAGATCCGCGGCCAGGGTTGCTCGACCCGGCCGCTGAGGACGAAGGCCAGCGAGACATTCTGCAGGAGGTCGGCGGCCGCGGCGGTCGGGCCGAGCCAGACGAGCAGCGCCCCGGTGGCGGCGAGCCTGGCCCTGCCGGCGTACCCGGCGCGTCGGGCCGCCGCCGCACAGGCGCCGGCGAGGAAGAGCCCGTAGCCGATCAGGAATGGGGTGTCGAGCGCGAGCTGCCACCACATCGCCGACTTCCCCGGTGCGCCCCACTCGGCGAGGATCGCCTCGCTGCGCGCAACGCTGCCCGCCTTCTCGAAGGCGAGGACCGAGGCGCCGTGGCCGGCCATCGTGCGCAGCGCCGGCAGCATCGCTGCGCCGCTGAGCAGCGTCAGCGCCGCGAGCGCGCAGAGCCCGCGCCTGGTGCCGGCGACACGGAAGAGGCGGGGGATGGCGGTTCGTCCCATGCCTGGATTAGTATCATCATTCAAATGGGGATCGCAATCTGAATGAGCGTCGGACGGAAGAGAGAGACCCGCGCCGAGAAGCAGGCCCGCACCCGGGCTCAGCTGATCGCGACCGCCGCCAAGGTCTTCGCCCGCCGCGGCTACAGCGGCGCCTCGGTCGAGGAGATCGCCGAGGAGGCGGGCTACTCGCACGGCGCCGTCTACTCGAACTTCGAGGGCAAGGCCGACCTCTTCCTCGCGGTCTTCGAGGAGTACATGGCCGAGCGGGTGCGCGAGCTGGCCGAGACCCAGGCCGCGCTGCCCGAGGACGCGCCGCTGGAGGCGCGCGCCCGCGCCCTCGCCGACCAGTGGATGGACCGCTTCGCACGCGATCGGGAGTCCGTCGTCCTGCACATGGAGTTCATCGCCCACGCCGACCGGGATCCCGAGCTGGCCGGTCGCTTCGGCGCCCGCTCGGCGGCGATGCGCGAGGCGGTATCCCGCTACATCTCCCACTACGAGGAGGAGGCCGGGGTGGAGCTGCCGCTGCCGTCCGACGAGCTGGCCGTCGTCCTGCGCGCGCTCGGCATCGGCCTCGCGGTCGAGTCGCTGGTCAGCCCGGAGGCCGTGCGTCACGACCTCTACGGCGACTTCGTCGAGCAGCTGGTCGGATTGATGCGCGAGGCCGGGCCGGCCGAGCGGTCTCGACGCGGCAGGAGCTCGAGATCGTGAAGGCGCCCGCCTACGACCGGATGGGTATCGACTACAGCCACGTCCGCCGCGCCGACCCGCGGATCGAGGCCGTGATCCAGGGTGCGCTGGGGGAGGCGCGACGGGTGCTCAACGTGGGCGCCGGGGCCGGCTCCTATGAGCCGCGCGACCGCGAGGTGATCGCCGTCGAGCCCTCGCCGGTGATGATCGCCCAGCGCCCAGCGGAGGCCGCGCCGGCGATCCGGGGCGTCGCCGAGTCGCTCCCCCTGGAGGACGACAGCGTCGACGCGACGATGGCCGTCTTCACGATGCAGCACTGGGACGACGTCGATCGTGGCCTCGCCGAGGTGCTGCGCGTGACGCGCGAACGGGTCGTCCTGCTCACCCTCGACCTCGACGTGACGGCGGAGATGTGGCTCTGCCGCGACTACCTGCCGGAGATCGTCGAGCACGACCGGCGCACGTTCCCCTCGATCGATCGGCTCCGCGCGATCTTGCCCGGCGCCCAGGCCGCGCCCGTCCCCGTGCCGGCCGACTGCACCGACGGCTTCTGCGTGGCGCTCTGGAGCCGGCCCGAGGCTCAACTCGACCCACGCGTCCGCCAGGCCTCCTCGATCTGGCATCTGCTGCCCGACGGCGTGGCGGACGCCGGCCTCGACCGCCTTCGTCGCGACCTCGAGAGCGGCGAGTGGGATCGCCGCTACGGGCGCCTACGAGAGCAGGCCGAGCTCGACATCGGCGTGCGCCTGGTCACGGCTGAGCTCGGCTGAAACGTCCACCGGGATGCGTCGAAACGGGACGCGCAGGCGCGTCTCCAGCGCCTCGGCGTCCCGTTCGCCGCGCTCCGCGTCCGTTCGCGGGCCGCTGACGAGGATCACTTCGGTGGCGGGAAAGGTGCGCAGGACGTCCTCGGTCATCTGCACAGGGTCCTCGTCGCCGACGCGCGCGCTCGCCTTCACGCCCGCCTTGGCGAGCATGGCGGCGCTGAGGACCAGGGCCCGCTGGGCGCGGTGGCGCCCCGCGTCGAGGTCGCAGGCCCAGCGATCGAGAAAGCGGTTGCGGCAGGGCGAGATCAGCAGCACCTCGGCCGCACCGGCGATATCGGCATCGCCCGCGATGCAGGCCACCACGCCGGCCGCGGCGTCGTCCATGGTGCAGCCGAGCACGATCAGGAGGCGGCTGCGCGAATCCTCCGCGAGGGGCGGGACGATCGCCGCCAGCGGGGGATGGCGCACGGCCATGACGACGATGCTCGACGCCGCGAGGCCGCCGACGGCCATGCCGAGCCCGGGCCCGCCGAGGTAGAAGCCGAGCACGATCGAGCTGGCGATCGCGGCGACGATGAGGGGCAGCGTCCAGGCCTTCAGCGCCGGCCCGCTCATCGCCGGCTCCCGTCGACGGCGACGAGGTCGCGGAGGCTGCGGAAGTCCTCCGCGCAGGCCGGGCAGCCGTCGAGATGGGCGCGCATCCCCGGCACCTGCTCGTCGGCACGGTCGCCGGCGAGCGCCAGCTCGACGTAGCGGTCGAGCTGGGCGAAGCATTGCTCGCAGCTCAGCTCCGGGGCTCCGGGGCCGAGGACCCGCGCCAGCAGCTCCCCGGGCGCCTGCTTCTCGCTGTGGTGGCTCATGGCTCCCCCTTCCGGTGGGCATCGAGTTGAAAGCCGCGCGCCGCGAGCGCTGCACGCAGCTTACGCCGGGCGTCGTGCAGGGTCTTGTAGAGGGCGCCGCGCGTCGTCCGCAGGCGCTCCGCGAGCACGTCGATCGGCACGTCGTTGAGCGTCACTGCGACGAGGACCTCGCGTTGCCGGTCGCTGAGGGCCTCGATCTCCTCTCGCAGGGCGCCGAGCAGCTCGGCCTCTTCGGCGTTGCGTCCGGCCGAGCTCGCGGTATCGGCGATCGTCGCCCAGGCCTCCTCCGCCAGCGGGATCTCGCGTCCCTGCCAGCTCTGGCGGCGGACCTTCACGCTCGCCTCCAGCAGCGCGAACTTGTAGGCCCAGGTGGTGAAGCGGCTCTCGCCGCGGAAGTCGTCCAGCTTGCCGAGCACGGCGAGCAGCGCGTCGTCGGCGCTCTGCTGCGCCAGGTCCCGATGGTCGCCGCCGCGGAGATGGGGGACCTGGTCGTGGCGGCGGCCGATCTCGAAGCGGGCCGCCTTCAGCAACAGCGCGTGCAGCTCCGCCACCGCGGCGTCGCGTTCGTGCCCGGTCGCCTTCAGCCGCCGCAGCCAGAGCTGCGAGGAGTCCTCGTCGGGCCTCGCCGTCGTCTCGAGCTGGTTCTCGGCTGGCATCGTCATCGTCGCCGTTGCCATGCATTGTTAGCGCCTGCGGCCGTCCGGTTCTTACCCGGCTGTCCCGCGGCGCGGGAGTGGCCCGTAGGCTTGGCAGGGCGATGAAGGCGACGGATGGTCGGATCGCGCTGCGCGCGACCGTGCGCGGCGACGTGCAGGGGGTCGGATTTCGCGACGCCGCGCGCCGCGAGGCGCTGAAGCTCGGCGCGCTGGGCTGGGTGCGCAACGCCGACGACGGGACCGTGCTCGTCCACGCCGAGGGGCCCGAGGGGGCGGTCGAGGACCTGGTGGCCTTTCTGGAAAAGGGGCCGCGGGGCGCGCGGGTCGCCGCGGTCGAGACCGAGAAGGCGAAGGTCGAGGGCCACGAGCAGTTCGCGATCCGCGGCGTCAGCGCCGGCGTCTTCGTCGTCCAGGAGCACGAAGCGACGGCGCACCACTACGACCTGCGGCTCGAGGTCGAGGGGACGATGCGTTCCTGGGCGGTGCCGAAGGAGCCCTCGATGGATCCCGCGGTCAAGCGCCTCGCGGTGCAGGTCGAGGACCACGCGATGTCGCACAACGACTTCGAGGGGCCGCTCGGCGGGGGCCACGTGAGCATCTGGGATCGCGGCCACTACGAGCAGGGCGGCCGCGTCCCCTGGCCGGAGGCGCTCGAACGCGGCCACGCCGTCTTCGTCCTGCACGGCGAGAAGCTGCGCGGCGGCTTCGCCCTGCAGCGCACGCGCGGGGGAGAGAAGCCGCAGTGGCTGCTGATCAAGCGGCGCGACGAGCAGGCGCGCCGCGGGTGAGCGTCGCGATCGACGAGCTGACGGTCGCCGACGCGCCGGAGGCCTGGTCGGCGCTCGGGTTCGCGGTCGAGGGCGACACCTGCGTGCTCGGCGACGTGCGGGTCCGGCTGGCGGGACCGGAAGCCGGCGAGCGGCTGGTCGGCTGGTCGCTGCGCGGGGTCCGGGGCACCGAGCTGGACGGCCTGCCGACCGGGCGCTCGGACCGCCCGCCTCCGGGCGAGGTCCCGGCGCACCCCAACGGCATCACCGCGATCGACCACGTGGTCGCGATCACGCCGGCGCTCGAGCGCACCGTGGCGGCGCTTCAGGCCGCCGGCCTCGACCTGCGCCGCGTCCGCGAGGAGCCGACCCCGGCGGGCGCGCCGCGGCAGGCGTTCTTCCGCCTCGGCGCGGTCATCCTCGAGGTCGTGCAGGAGCCGCCGGAGGCGATCGAGCGTGCCGGGGAAGACCGTCCGGCCTTCTTCTGGGGGCTTGCGCTCCTCGCCCCGGAGATAGACGCGACCGTGGCCGGGCTCGGCGATCGCGCCGGCGCGGTCCGCGACGCCGTCCAGCCCGGCCGCCGCATCGCCACCGTGCGCCGCTCCGCCGGCCTCGCCCTGCCCGTCGCGCTGATGACCCCGCCGTAGAGGTTTGGTCCGGATAGCGGACCAAACCTCTACGGCGCTCGCGCTTGCGCGCTCGGGTCAGCGGTTTCGCGGCCCTCAGCCCACCTGTTCGGTCGGGCGGATGAGGATCTCGTTGACGCAGACGTGCGCCGGGCGGGTGACCGCGTAGGCGATCGCGTCGGCGATGTCCTCGGACTCGAGCACCTGCATGTCGGAGAAGCGTTCGCGCACTTTCTCGCGCACGCCGTCGCGGATGTGGTCGGTGAGCTCGGTGGCGACGGCGCCCGGCTCGACGATCGTCGAGCGCACGCGGCGGCCGGCGAACTCCTGGCGGAAGGACTCGCTGAAGGCGACGACGCCGTGCTTGGTCAGGTTGTAGACGCCGGAGCCGGCGCGGGCGACGCGACCGGCGACGGAGCTGATGTTGACCAGGTCGGCGCAGCCGCGCTCGGATTCCTCGGCCGCGGCGAGGAGGTGGGGGAGGGCGGCGTGGGTGGTGGCGATCAGCCCCTTGAGGTTGATGTCGATCATCCGCTCCCACTCCTCCGTGGGTGCGTCCTCGATCGGGCCGAGCAGCATCACGCCGGCGTTGTTGACGACGACGTCGAGGCCGCCCAGCTCGTCGACGGTGCGTCCGACCATCGCGATCGCCTGCTCGGAGTCGGTCACGTCGGCCTCGATCGCCAGCGCGGTGTGGCCCTTGCCGCCGATCTCGGCCGCGAGCCGCTCGAGCCGTTCGAGGCGGCGGGCGGCAACCGCGACCTTGGCCCCCTGGGACGCCAGCGCCCGGGCGGTCGCCTCGCCGATGCCGCTGCTCGCGCCGGTGATCAGTGCGACGCTTCCTTCCAGTGGGCTCGCCATCGTCCTGCTCCCTTCGGTCGTGTTCGCGCAGCGGTCGCCTCGCCTCCTAGCCTAGTTCCCGGAACTCGCCGGCCGGCGCGGTTCGCTGTCCGCAGGAGCGATTACGCTCGCCGCCCATGCGCCCCTCGCTCTCGAGCTCCCGTTTCGGCCTCTTGCCGCACGTCCTGCTCGTGCTGTTCGTCGCGACCGCGCTGCCCGCGACCGCGCTCGCCCTCTCCGCGCCGCACCGCCCTCACCACCGGGGAGGCAAGGCTCACCGGGGCGGAGGCAAGACGAGGAGGGGCCGAGCGCCGGAGCCCGGCACGCTGGCGCAACTGCCGGGTGCGCACGGCTGCCTGGTCGACAGCTCGGTCCGGGCGCCCGGCTGTGGGACGGCCCGCGCGCTGAAGGGCCCCGGCCCGTTCATGGGGTCGCGCGCGATCGCGCTCAGCCCGAACGGCAAGAACGTCTACGTCGCCTCGCTGCGCAGCAACGCGATCGCGATCTTCAGGCGCAACTCCCGCACCGGCAGGCTGACCCAGCCGGGGGGGACCGGGGGCTGCGTCGCCGTCAAAGGCGCCGAAGCCTGCGCGAGCGCGAACGGGCTGAACGGCCCCAACTCGGTCGCGGTCAGCCCCGACGGGCGCAACGTCTACGCGACCTCGCGCGGCAGCAACTCGATCGCCGTCTTCCGCCGCGACCCCTCGACCGGCGCGCTGACCCAGCTGCCCGCCGCCGCCGGCTGCATCTCGGGCCTGCCGGTCCCCGTCTGCACGCGGGGCCGGGCGCTGGTCGCGCCGGACGTGGTCGTCGTCAGCCCCGACGGGCGCAACGTCTACGTCGGCTCCTTCTTCGGCAACGCGGTCGCGGTCTTCGATCGCGATCCCACGACCGGCGCGCTGACCCAGCCGAGCGACGACAGCGGCTGCGTCGCCGAAGCGA
Source organism: Solirubrobacterales bacterium (assembly GCA_035712345.1). Taxonomy (GTDB): domain Bacteria; phylum Actinomycetota; class Thermoleophilia; order Solirubrobacterales; family 70-9; genus VRUE01. Next base: position 8,541 of record DASTAY010000045.1, on the reverse strand, counting down.
CCGGTGGCTGCACGCCGGGCATCGCGCTCGGCGCGCCCGAGGGGATGGCGATCAGCCCCAACGGCGCAAGGGTCTACGTCGCGGGCGCGCTCTCCAACTCGCTGGCCGTTCTCGCGCGCGACAAATCGACCGGCGCGCTGAGCCAGGCGAGCGACGGCAGCGGTTGCATAGCCGACGCCCCGCTCACCGGTTGCGCGACGGGGCGTCAGCTCAGCGGCGCCAACGCGGTGGGGGTCGGCTCGGTGAAGGGCAGCGTCTACGTGACCTCGCTGTTCAGCAACAGCGTCACCTCCTTCGGCCGCGAAGGCGGCGAATTCGCGCAGCTGCCCGGGACCTTCGGCTGCCTGGTCTGGCTGCGCGCCGTCGGCTGCTCCTTCGGCCGCGCGCTCAGCTCGCCCGAGGGGCTCGCGGTCTCGCCGGACGGCAGGAACGTCTACGTCGCGGCTTTCGCCAGCGGCGCGATCGACGTGCTCGACCGCTCCAAGACGGGCGCGGTGGCCCAGAAGGTGGGCCGTTCGGGCTGCCTCGCGCCGCGCTCGGTGTCGGGCTGCGCGCGCGGCCGCGCCCTGCGCGGGGTCAGCTCGATCGCACTCAGCCCCGACGGCCGTTATCTGTATTCGACCTCGTTCGGCAGCAATGCCGTCGACATCTTCCGGAGGCGCCAGTGAGCCCAGAGGAAAAACGCGAGCGCGAACGCGGGCTCACCCGCAAGGAGCTGATCGGGACCGGCGCCGGCGCCGCGGCGGCGGCGCTGCTGGCGCAGGGCGCCGGCGTCGAGCAGGCGCTCGGGGCGGGCAAGGGGAAGCGGCGCGACGTCGCCGGGATGAACATCATCCTCTTCCTCACCGACCAGGAACGGGCGATCCAGCACTTTCCGCAGAACTGGCTGCGCCAGAACCTGCCGGGGATGCGGCGCCTGCGCCGGCACGGGCTCAGCTTCGAACGCGCCTTCACCAACGCCTGCATGTGCTCGCCCGCGCGCTCGACCCTGATGAGCGGCTACTTCCCCGCCCAGCACGGGGTCAAGTACACGCTCGAGGAAGACATGAAACCGCCGAAGAACCCGCAGGTCGAGCTGCCGACGGACATCCCCAACCTCGCGACGGTGATGAAGGCGGCCGGCTACAAGGTCATCTACAAGGGCAAGTGGCACTGCTCGAAACCGGCCGAACCCGAACACGCCGTGCCGGCCGACCTCGAAAAGTACGGCTTCGACCGCTGGAACCCGCCCGACGCGGGCGCCAACCAGACGGTCCCCGAGGCCGGCGGCGGCAACCCCGACAACGACGGGCGCTTCATCGATTCGACCGGCGAAGGCGCGAACGAAGGGGCACTCGAGTACCTGGGCACGAACGCGGCGCAGGAACAGCCCTTCTTCATGGTGATCTCACTGGTCAACCCGCACGACGTCCTCTTCTACCCGAGCAAGACCTTCGAAGAAGCGGGCTATGACGACTCCTGGCTGCAGGGCAACGTCCGCGAGCCGGCCACCTGGGACGAAGACCTCTCGACCAAGCCCTCGGTCCAGGCCGAATTCCTGCGCATCTTCAACCTCACCGGCAAGCCGGAAAACAGCGAGCAGCGGCGCAACTACCTGAACTTCTACGGCAACCTGATGCGCTCCTCGGACAGCTACCTGGTCAACGTGCTCGACAAGCTCGAAGAGACCGGCCTCTTCGACGACACGCTGATCGTGCGCACCGCCGACCACGGTGAGATGGGCCTCGCCCACGGCGGCCTGCGGCAGAAGAACTTCAACTTCTACGAGGAGGCGACGCGGGTGCCGCTCGTCTACTCCAACCCGAAGCTCTTCCCGAAGCCGGCGCAGAGCGACGCGCTGGTCTCCCACGTCGACTTCCTGCCGACGCTGGCCAGCCTGGCGGCGGCGCCGCGCAGCGCCCGCGCCGAATGGCAGGGAGTCGACTACTCGAAGCTCGTGCTGCACCCCGGCTCCCGGCGCGGCGTGCAGGACTACGTCGTCTTCACCTACGACGACTACCAGTCGGGGCAGAAGCACCCTCCCTACCCGAAAGCGCCGAACCACATCGTCAGCATCCGCGAAGGGCGCTGGAAGCTGGCCAAGTACTACGACGCCAAAGGCCGCAGGGCCCCGCAGTGGGAGATGTACGACCTCAAGCTCGACCCGCTGGAGAAGCGCAACATCGCCTTCCCCGGCCACAAGCGCAGCGCCACCGAGGAGGCGGAGCTGAAACGCCTCAAAGCCAAGCTCGCCCGGGTCGAAAAGACCCGCCTGGCGCCGCCGACCTCCTAGTCGCGCCTGCTCCCTGGCGAAGTCGAAGCGGCGGGAGCGATCCGGTCGAGCTCGGCGAGATCGGCCTCGCTCGGCTGCCAGGCGACCGCGGCGGCGTTCGCCTTCACCTGCTCGGGCCGGGTCGCACCGGCGATCACAGAGCCGATCGCCGGTTGCGCGGCGAGCCAGCCGATCGCGACCTCGAGCACGCCGACGCCGCGCTCGGCGGCGAAGGCTTCGAGCGCCTCGACGACGTCGAACTGCGCGTCGCTGCCCGCCTGTTCCTCGCCGGCGAGGCGAGTCCCCTCCGGGCCGCGCTCGCCACGCCGGTACTTGCCGGTGAGCAGGCCGCGGGCGAGCGGGAAGTAGGGCAGGACCGAGACGCCGAGCCGCTCGCAGGCCGGGGTGACCTCGGCCTCGATCTCGCGCTCGAGCAGGCTGTACTCGTTCTGCAGGGTGACGAAGCGGGCGAGCCCGCGCTCGCGGGAGATCCGCTCGGCCTGCTCGAGCTGGGTGGCGCTGAAGTTGGAGCAGCCGATCGCGCCGACCAGGCCTTCGCCAACCAGCTCGTCGAGGGCGGCGAGCGTCTCCTCGAGCGGCGTGACGCCGTCGGGCTCGTGGTACTGGTAGAGGTCGATCCGCTCGACCCGCAGGCGTCGCAGCGAGCCCTCGATCGCCCAGCGGATGTACTCGCGCGATCCCCGCGGTGCGTCGGGGGCGCCGGCGGACTCGGGCATCTCCATGCCGAACTTGGTCGCCAGCACGTATTCGTCGCGGCGCCCCTCGAGCGCCTCGCCCATCAGCCGCTCGCTCTCGCCGCCGCCGTAGATGTCGGCGGTGTCGAACAGGCTCACGCCCACGTCGAGCGCCGCCTCCAACACGGCGGCGGTCTGCTCCTCCCCGATGCGGCCGCCGAAGTTGTTGCAGCCCAGCCCGGCGACGGAGACCTCCAGCTCGGAGTCGCCGAGCCGACGGGTCGGAGCGGGGTCGGTCACGGTCAATCAGTCTAGGGCCCGCCGCTCGCCGCTCAGCCGCCCGCGACCGGCGCGATCGGGGTGCAGAGGGGATGCATCGGGTGGGTCGGATCGAGCGCGGTGAGGACGTCGGCGTCGGCGATGTGGTCGTAGGGCATCGAGAGGTGCTCGCCGCCGTCGAGCGGGCACTGGCGCTGCAGCAGGACGTCGGTCACGTTCGGTCCCGAGAGGAAGGCCGAGGCGTAGGGGGTGACGACCTCGTCGTAGCGGGTCTGGATCACGGTGTATTCGACGCCGGCAACGGTGTCGCCGCCTGCGTTGAGCGCTTCGAGGAATTCGGAGCCGGCTGCCTGCTCGCCGCAGGCGGGGCAGAGGCCGAGGAATTCGTCCGCGCCGGGGAGGAATTCGCCCAGCGTGAAGAGCCCGCTGGCGGTAGTGCCGTGGTTGGAGGGGGAGAGGCCGACGAGGGTGTGCACCTTCGCGGCCCCGCCGAGCTCCTTCAGGTAGTAGCGGGGCATCATCCCGCCCTGGGAGTGCCCGACCATATCGACCCGGGAGGCTCCGGTGGCTTCGAGCACCCGGTCGACGAAGGCGGCCAGCTCGGCCGCGGATTCGCCGATCTCCCCGACCCCGTAGACGCCGAGCGCGTCGCTGCCGTCGTGCGCGCCGTAGTTGAGCGCGAAGACGCAGTAGCCATGGTTGTGGAGCAGCGGCGAGAGCGCCTGCCAGCTGTCGGACATGTCGGCGAAGGTGCCGTGGACGAGCACCACCGGCCGCGGATGGGTCGCGCTTGGCCGGCACGACCAGTCGTTGGCCCCCGGAGGGCTGGCGGTCGGGCTGGCGTGGGCGTAGCCGAGGACGCCGTCGTAGAGGACGGGCAGGTTCGCGGCGCCGGCCGAAGCGGCGCTCGCCGCGGCCGCAACCAGAACCGCCAGGACAACGAGCAGGCGCCGCATCGTCCGTCTTTTACCCAAAATTCGGGAGGAGAAACCCGGTCGCAGGTTGGCCGGGCCTTCGCTTAGTAGGATCACGCCACCGTGGCCCGTCGCTCATCCAGCCGCCTGCTCCCGATCCTCCTGGTCGTCGTCCTCGCCGGCCTCGCGGCGGTGACCGCGGCGGCCCAGGCCGGTGCGGCGCGGACTTACGTGACCAGCGATTGCAACGGCGCCGCCTTCAAGCCGCGCTCGATCGTGCTCACCTGCGGCGACGCCGGTCTGGTCGCGACCAAGCTGCAGTGGACCAGCTGGGGGGCGAAGCGCGCCGCCGGCGCCGGCCTCGGCAAGGAAAAGGTCTGCACCCCCGACTGCGCCGCGGGCCGCGTCGCCAAGGGCGCGATGAAAGTCGTCCTCTCGCGGCCACGGCTCTGCTCCCAGGACGGCAAGCGCCACTTCACCAAGATCCACTACAGCTGGCCGGGCGGCGCCCCCGGCGAAGGGCCCAGACAGGGGAACATCCCGTTGCCCTGCACGCTCCTCTCGAGCTACTAGCCGTCCCGAGGTGACAGGCTGGTCGCGATGAGCGACTCCTCCGCCCGCGCGGCGTTCAGCGGCCGCACCGCCTGGGCTCGCAGCCTGCCCGGGCCGCTGCGGGATTTCCTCGCCACCGAGACCGGCAGCGCCAGCGTGCTGTTCGTCGCGGCGGTCGCCGCGCTGGTCTGGGCGAACGTCGACCTCTCCTCCTACGACAGCGTCTGGCGGACCGAGCTCTCGATCCAGCTCGGCGGCTCGGGCATCTCACAGGACCTGCGCGATTGGGTCAACAGCGGGTTGATGACGTTCTTCTTCTTCGTCGTCGGGCTCGAGGTGCGGCGCGAGTTCGACGTCGGCGAGCTGCGCGAGCGCAGCCGCCTGGCGCTGCCGGTGCTGGCCGCACTCGGCGGGATGGCGCTGCCGGTCGCGATCTACCTGCTGGTCAACGGCGACGGCGATGCGGCGGGTGGCTGGGGGGTGGCGATGTCGACCGACACCGCCTTCGCGCTCGGCATGCTCGCCCTGGTCGGGCCGCGCTTCCCCGACCGCCTGCGCGGCTTCATGCTGACGATCATCGTCGTCGACGACGTCGTCGCGCTGCTGGTGATCGCCATCGCCTACAGCGGCCACGTCGCGCTCGGGCCGTTGCTGATCGCCTTCGCCGCTTTCGCCGCGATCCTGCTCGCCCTGGCGCTGCGCATCCGTCCCGGCCTGGTCTACTTCCTGCTCGCCGCGGTCGCCTGGGTGGCGCTGTTCGAATCGGGCGTCGACCCGGTCGTGCTCGGCCTCGCGGTGGGGCTGGTCACCTGGGCCTACCCGGCAGGTCGCGAAGAGCTCGAGCGGGCGACGCACCTCTTCCGCAGCTTTCGCGAGCAGCCGACGCCGGAGCTGGCCCGAAGCGCGAGTCAGGGCGTGCGGGCGGCGGTCTCGCCCAACGCGCGGCTGCTGGCGCTCTACCACCCGTGGACGAGCTACGTCGTCGTCCCCCTGTTCGCGCTCGCCAACGTCGGCATCGCGCTGGACGGCGACTTCCTCTCCGCGGCCTACACCTCGCCGCTGACGCTCGGGATCGTCGCCGCCTACGTGCTCGGCAAGCCGGTGGGGGTGACCGGGAGCGCCTGGCTGGCGACCAAGCTGAGCGGCGGCCGCCTGCGCCCCCCGGTTGGCTGGGTCGCCACCGCCGGCGGCGGCACGATCGCCGGGATCGGCTTCACCGTCTCGCTGCTGATCGCGGCGCTCGCCTTCGACGGGACCGAGCTGCGCGAGGCGAAGCTCGGCGTGCTCACCGCCGCGATCTGCGCCTCGGCGCTCACCTGGCTCGTCTTCCGGACCACCGCGCGTCTGCCTCGCCGGCTGCGCATCCGCGCCCTGCTCGGCGGCTCGGAATCGCTGGTAGACCTGGCGTTGCCGGTCGATCCCGGGGTCGACCACGTGCGCGGGCCGGCGGAGGCGCCGGTCACGGTGGTCGAGTACGGCGACCTCGAGTGCCCCTACTGCGGCAGGGCGGAGTCGGTGATCCGCGAGCTGCTCGCCGATTTCGGCGACGTCCGCTACGTCTGGCGCCACCTGCCGCTCTCCGACGTCCATCCGCACGCCGAGCTCGCCGCGCAGGCATCGGAGGCGGCGTCGGCGCAGGGCGCCTTCTGGGAGATGCACGACCAGCTGCTCGACCACCAGGCCGATCTTCGCCTGCCCGCGCTCGAGGCCTATGCCGAGGGCCTGGGCCTCGACCTCGATCGCTTCCGCGAGGACCTGCGCCGCAACGCCTACGCCGCGCGGGTCGAGCGCGACGTCGACTCGGCCGACGGCAGCGGCGTCACCGGCACGCCGACCTTCTTCGTCAACGGCCGCCGCCACGAGGGCGCCTACGACATCGAGACCCTCTCCGCGGCGGTCAAAGCCGCTCGTGCCCGCGCCGGGCTGATGAGCTGAAAGCCGGTTCCAGGCGCCGGCCGCGACGCTCCCAGCGGCGCTTTCCGGGTGGTTTGAGCAAGCGCCGTAGAGGTTTGGTCCGAATAGCGGTCCAAACCTCTACGGCGCTCACGGCGTGCGGCCTGCGCTATCCTCTATCAGGACTAACTACAAAAACTGGAGTTAGAGATGGCTTATCTGCTGGTACCGCTCGACGAGGCGATCGTCTTTCCCGGCGTCTCGGCGACCCTTCCGATAGACGTAGGCGACGAGGAGCGGGTATTCCTCCTGCCCCGCCGCGACGGCGAGTTCGGCCGCGTCGGCGTGGTCGCCGAGGTGATCGAGCACGGGCGCTCGCGCGGTAGCCGGGAGGTCACGACGGTGCTCGGCCTGCACCGCGGCCTGGCTGGCGCCGCCGTGGCAGGCGACGCCGACGGCGAGGCGCTGCGGATCGACGTGCAGGAGGCTCACGACGGGCACCCCGGCGACGAGCACACGCACGAGCTGGAGCGCGAGTACCGCGCCGTGGTCGAAGAGATCCTCGAGCTGCGCGGCGACGACGGCCGCATCGCCGCCTTCCTGCGCTCGGTCGAGGAGCCTGGGGCGCTGGCCGACACCTCCGGGCTCAGCCCCGACCTCTCGGTCGAGCAGAAGCTGCGCCTGCTCGAGACGCTGGACGTGACCGCCCGGCTCGAGCTGGCGGTCGAGCTGCAGCGCGAGCGCCTCGCTGAGCTGCAGGTGCGCAGCCGCATCCGCGAGGACGTCGAGTCCGGCGCCCAGAAGCAGCAGCGCGACTACTTCCTGCGCAAGCAGATGGAGTCGATCCGCAAGGAGCTGGGCGAGGACGAGGGTAGTCTGATCGAGGAGTACGAGCGCAAGATCGCCGCGGCGGAGATGCCGGAGGCGGTCGCCGAGCAGGCCGAGAAGGAGCTGCGCCGGCTCGAGCGCCAGGGCGAGTCCTCGCCCGAGTCCTCGACGATCCGCAGCTACCTCGACTGGCTGATCGCGGTGCCCTGGGCCAAGCGCTCCGAGGAGCGGCTCGACCCGGTGCACACTCGCGAGGTGCTCGACGCCGACCACGCCGGGCTGGAGGACGTCAAGAAGCGGATCACCGAGTTCATCGCGGTGCGCAAGCTGCGCGAGGCCCGAGGCAAGGCGAAGGAGGACAGCCGCGCCAACGGCGCGATCCTCACCCTGGTCGGCCCGCCCGGGACCGGCAAGACCTCGATCGGCGAGTCGATCTCCCGCGCCCTCGGGCGCGAGTTCGTCCGCATCAGCCTCGGCGGCCTGCACGACGAGGCCGAGATCCGCGGCCACCGCCGCACCTACATCGGCGCCATGCCGGGCCGCATCATCCAGGCCATCCGGCGCGCCGGCGCGAACGACCCGGTGTTCGTGCTGGACGAGATCGACAAGATCGGTTCCGACTGGCGCGGCGACCCGGCTTCGGCGCTGCTGGAAGTGCTCGATCCGGAGCAGAACGATACCTTCCGCGATCACTATCTCGACGTGCCGTTCGACTTGAGCAAGGTGATGTTCATCACGACCGCCAACGTGCTGGACACCATCCCCGGCCCGCTGCGCGACCGCATGGAAATCATCGGTCTGTCCGGCTACACGGACGAGGAGAAGCTCAATATCGCCAAGCGCTTCCTCGTGCCGACGCAGTTGCGCGCCCACGCGCTGCCGGAGGGCCAACCGGTCTGGCAGGACGACGCGCTGCTCACCATCCTCCAGGGCTACACCCGCGAGAGCGGCGTCCGCAACCTGGAGCGCGAGGTCGGCTCGGTCGCTCGCAAGCTGGCGACGCGACTGGCATCGGGCGACAGCGTCCCGGAGGCGATCACGCCCGAGGTGGTGCGCGAGTACCTGGGGCGCCCGCGCTTCTTCTACGAGGAACTGGCGACGCGCACCGAGCAGCCCGGCGTGGCGATCG
>DASTAY010000044.1:0-9232 GCA_035712345.1 Solirubrobacterales bacterium | reverse complement strand
GGACCAAACCTCTACGGCGCCGCGGAGCGGGTCGAGGGCGCGGACGACGCGAGCCGGCTGGGCCGTCCTCGCCGTGCTCTTCATCGGGGGGTCCGTCTACTCCAGCTTCCTGGCGTTGCGCAACGCACCGGTCGGACCGGCCGGCCACGGCGGCGAGCTGAGGGCCTTCCTGCCGATCGTCCACGGCCAGCCGGTGCTCTACGCCGGCCAGGACCGCTACGCCGCCTACGAGCTGCTCGGCGCCGACACGCACGTGCCGCTGGTCGAGTTCCCCGACCCGGCCGTGGCGCAGAACCCGGAGAAGCCGTTCGACACCGGCGACGCCTACAGCCCGATCGACTTCGACTCCTTCTCGCGCGGGACGCTGGACAGCTTCCCCTACGTGATCACCGGCCGTGCCGCCTGGAACAGCGCGGCGCCGCGCGGTTTCAAGCGGATCGCCGCGACCCCCTCCTTCGTCCTCTGGAAGAGGACGGGCGACGTGCCGGAAGACCGCCACGTGCTGCTCGAGGGGACCAATGCCGGAGCGCACGCCGGCTGCGCCTCGCCGGAGATCCGCATCCTGCTGGCCAACCGCGGGCGCGCCACGCTCTTCCCCGGGGTCGCGATCGCGCCGAAAGAAAGTTGGAATGCGGGCGGCACGCTGCAGACCGGCGCCAGCACCTCGCAGACGATCGCGCTGCCGCGCGGGCGCTGGCGCCTTTCCCTGCAGTACTTCTCGCCCTTCGGCCTGACGCTCTCGGAGCCCGGCTTCAGCCAGGAGCTGAAACCGGCGCTCGACGGCCAGCGCCCCAACACGATCAGCCTCGCCAACGACGGCCAGTTCTGGCCGGCGGGCAGCTACACCAGCCGCGGCGGGCGAGTGCGCTTCACGGTCACCGCAGCCGACCCGAGCTTCCTCCAGCGCCTCACCGGCTACGACGACATCGCCTACGTCGGCAACCTGGTAGCCGTCCCCGCGGGCAAGAGGCGCGTCGTCCCGCTCCGCACCGCCTGCAACACCTGGATCGACTCCTACGAATCGAAAGCTCAACCGTAGGATTCATCCCGGCAGGGGTTCCACTTAACTTTTTGGGTCTTGCAAAACAACCGGGGATGAGGCCCGGATAGAAGACATCCGCTGCCCCCACAAGGCTCTGTGTCGGTCTAAGAACACGGAGTCAGGAGGAACAGCGGATGCAAGATCACGTTAGCCGCCTCGTCGGGCTGGATGGCTTCAGGGTGAGGGGCGTCGTCGAAGAGGGCCACCAGCTCGACCTCGAGGTCGAGCTGGTGGCGCGGGCGCAGTCGTGCCCCCACTGCCATGGCGCCGAGCTGGAGGTCCACGAACGACCGCTGGTGGCGGTGCGCGACCTTCCCTTCGGGGGGCGGGTGGCGACCCTGCGCTGGCGCAAGCGACGCTATCGCTGCAAGGGCTGCCGGCGCACCCACACCGAGAGCTGCGCCCAGGCGCCGCCGCGTCAGCGCCTCACAAGGCGCTTCGCCTGCCGGCTTGCCGAGCGAGCCGGCTCGGGTGGCGCCCACGCTGAGATCGCCCGCGAGGAAGGGATCTCCCGCTACCAGGTCACACGGGCGATGAGGATCGCTGCCGCCGAGAGGACCGAGGGCGGCCCGCGGTCTTTGCCCCGCCGTCTCTCGCTGGATGAGGCCGCCCACCGCAGGGGCTACGGCAATCTGGCGACCGTCCTTTCGGACCTCGACGCCCGCTGCGTGCACGAGGTGCTCGATGGCCGCTCCGCCGCGGTCGTGAAGCGCTTCCTGGGCGCGGTGGGCGAGGCCGAGCGGGCCGCGGTGGAGGTGGTCTGCATCGATCCCTATGAGCCCTACCGAAGCGCCGTGCGCGCCACGCTCCCAAATGCGGTGATCGTCGCCGACCCCTTCCACGTCGTGCGCGGCGCCGGAATGGCGCTCGACGGCGTGCGCCGCGCCCGCCAACGCCGGGCGCGAGCCGCCGCGCCTGGGAAAGCGGGCATGAAAGCCAGCTGGGACCCACGCCTCTACCGCACCCGCCATCTGCTGCTGCGCGCCAAAGAGCGGCTCACCGAATCCCAGCGTCGTCGCCTCGGCGAGCTATTCGCCCGCGAGCCTGCGATCGCCGAGGCCTGGGCGCTGAAGGAGGCGCTTCGCTCGGTCTACGCCACATCGGGCCGAGCCCAGGCCGCCGAGCGGCTGGATCGCTTCCTCGCCGAGGCCGCCCGCAGTGGACTCAAGCCCTTTGAGGCATATGCCAGGGGAATGTCCGGTTGGCGCGAGGAGATCCTCGCCTATGTCGATCAGCCGGCTTCAAACGGCTACGCCGAGGGAGTGATCAACAAGGTGAAGGTGATCAAGCGCCGGGCCTACGGATTGCCCGACTTCGAGGGCTTTCGGGAGCGGGTGCTTCTAGCATGCGGTCGACGGTGACCGCATGCGCCTCCCCGCTGAATTTGCAAGAACCAACTTTTTCGGTGAATCGGGGGTGAGCTGGCGCCGCAAGCACTCGACGAAAAAGTACAAGACGTTCCACCCCTGCCGGGATGAATCCTCGTTCCTAAGCTGCCTTAGAAGCGAGCCGGTCGGGTGAGACCCGCACCACGTCCCAAACCCAGCCGAGCTTCTCGAAGCTGTCGATCACGATCGCCGACGGGTCGATCTGCCAGCGGCCGAGGCCGTGGGTGGCCGAGGTGGGGAAGGCGTGGTGGTTGTTGTGCCAGGCCTCGCCCAGGGTGGGGATCGCGATCAGCGCCAGGTTGCGCGACTCGTCGGTCGTCTCGTAGTCGCGGTTGCCGAAGACGTGGCAGAGCGAGTTGATGCTGTAGGTGAAGTGGTGCAGGACGAAGACGCGGACGAGGCCGCCCCAGAGCAGCCCGGTGACCGCGGCGAAGAAGGTGCCGCCGATCACCCAGCCGAGCGCGAAGGGCGCGAAGAGGCCGCCGATCGCCCAGAGTAGGAAGGTGCGGTCGACCCACTCGATCGTCGGGTCCTTGAGCAGGTCGGGCGCGAAGCGTTCGCGGTTGCCCCGCTGGGTGTGGATGAAGAGCCAGCCCATGTGGGCGTGGAAGAGACCGCGCATCGCGCCCGACCAACCGTGGCCGTGGTCGACGTGGGGACTGTGCGGGTCCCCCTCTTCGTCGGAGAAAGCGTGGTGCTTGCGGTGGTCGGCGACCCAGGAGATCACAGGGCCCTCGATCGCCGCCGAGCCGAGGATCGCCAGCAGGGCGTGCAGCCAGCGCTTGGCTTTGAAAGCGCGATGGGTGAGGTGACGGTGGAAGCCGACGGTGATCCCCAGCCCGGTCAGCACGTACATGCCGACGAAGAGGAAGACGTCGCTCCAGTGCAGCGCCTCGCCCCAGACCTGCCAGCCGGCGAGGCCGATGGCGACGAAGGGCACCAGCGTGACCAGGCCGGTGATGATCCGGTCGCGGGTCTCGTTCGCGACCGGCTGGATATCTGAGGGAAGGGGGCCCTTGCCTGTCATGAAGGGTCGGGATCATACGCCCAAGTGGCGCCGGAATCGTGAAAGCTCGGTCGCCGCGCGCAGCGGCGCATATATAAGGTGCCGCGATGCCCTTCGCCCGCACCGAGCCGCTGCGCCGCGAGATCGAGGCCCGCGTTCCGAACCGGCCCTTCACGGTCGAGTTCTGGGACGGGACCCGACTGCCCGCCACCGAGGGCGAGGGACCGACCTTCTTCGTGCGCTCCCCGCGCGCGGCCGCCCACGCGCTGAGGGCGCCGGGGCAGCTCGGCCTCGGCCGCGCCTACGTCAGCGGCGACATCGAGGTCGACGACATGGACGCGGTGATCGAAGTGCTCGACGGTTGGCAGCCGCCCTCGCTCGACCGTGCCGACATGGCCCACCTGCTGCTCGGCGCGGTGCGCGCGGCGGGCATCCAACCGCCGCCGAAGCGCCCCGCCGCCGAGCTGGTGCTGAGCGGCCGCCGCCACAGCAAGGAGCGCGACGCGAAGGCGGTGCGCCATCACTACGACGTCTCCAACGACTTCTTCGCGCTCTTCCTCGACGAGTCGATGACCTACAGCTGCGCCTTCTTCGCCGAGGGCGCCGAGACGCTCGAGGCGGCGCAGGAAGAGAAGCTCGACACGGTCGCCCGCAAGCTGGCCCTGAAGGAGGGCGACCGGGTGCTCGACGTCGGCTGCGGCTGGGGCGCCTTCCCTCTGCGCGCAGCGACCAAGTACGGCGCCAGCGTCGTCGGCATCACCCTCTCGCCGCCGCAAGCCGAGCGGGCTCGGCAGCGGGCCGAGGAGGCCGGGGTCGCCGACCGGGTCGAGATCCGCGTCATGGACTACCGCGACCTGGCGGGCGAGCGCTTCGACGCGATCGCCTCGATCGGGATGGTCGAGCACGTCGGCAAGGAGCAGATCGACGTCTACGCCCGCACCCTCGCCGGGCTGCTCGGACCGGGCGGGCGGCTGCTCAACCACGGCATCGCCCGCCTGCGCCATACCGATCCTGACGCCGCCGCCTTCTCGGAGCGCTACGTCTTCCCCGACGGCGAACCGCTGCACCTCTCGCGCGTCCTCCTGGCGCTCGAGCGAGCCGGCTTCGTCACCCGGCACGTCTCCGAGCATGGCGCCGACTACGCCGAGACCCTGCGCCACTGGGCGCGGCGGCTGGACGAGAACCTGGACGAGGCGATCAAGCTCGCCGGGGCGGAACGGGTCCGCGTCTGGCGGTTGTACCTGCGCGCCGCGCGCAACGGGTTCGAAAGCGGGTTCCTCTCGATTTACCAGGCTCGCTGCTCGTTGGCTTGAGACGCGATCCCGGTAGGGGTTTCACTTAACTTTTTCGGTGGATCGGGCTTGAGCTGGCGCCGCAAGCGCTCGACGAAAAAGTACAAGACGTTTCACCCCTACCGGGATCGCGTTTATGCCGGAAAGCCGTTGGAGACCTGGGTGATCGCCCAGTCGGCTTCAGCTCGGCTGAGCTCGTCAACGCTGTAGCTGCCAGTCGCGACGCCAACCACCTTGATCCCGGCGCCGTGCCCCGCGATTACGTCTCGTGGCGTGTCGCCCACCGAGATGCAGGAGCTGCCGTCGAGGCTGTTGCCGGATACGAGATTGGCGCGGGACAGAGCGGCCTTGGTGACCTCGGTGCGGTCGGGGGAGTCGGAGCCGTAGCCGCCGCAGGAGAAGAAGCGGTTGAGATGGCCGCGGGCGAGCTTGATGTGGGCGGCGGCCTCGACGTTGCCCGTGACGAGGCCGAGCAGCACGCCACTGTCGATCAGGCGGTCGAGCAGCTCTTCGATGCCGGGCATCACCCGGTAGCCGTCGGACTCGGCGACGGCGTCGGGCAGGTGCTTGAGGTAGCAGCCGATCGCCTTGGCCCGCTCCGCGGCGCTGCCCTCGCGGCCGATCACCTCCCTGAAGACGATCTTGACGATCTCCGGGTCGGTCATGCCGGCGTCGGTGTGCTCGGCGATGTCGGCCTCGACGCCGTAGAGCTCCTCGAAGCCGCGCTGCCAGGCGATCCCACCGGCGCCGCCCGTAACCAGCAGCGTCCCGTCGATATCGAAGAGGACAGCGCGGGGGGCGCTGCGTCCTTGATCTGCTTGGTCATCCACGCGGTGTCAATCCCTGAGCAACTCTCTTTGGGTGAGCCAAAACAGCAGGCCGAGCGCCGGCAGGACGAAGAGGACGGCGGCGGCGAAGACGATCAGGACCGCGTCGAGCGTCGGGTCGGGGGCGGCGGCCTGGTCGATCCGCAGCGAGGTCGGCAGCAGGTAGGGGAACTGGGCGACGCCCCAGCCCCAGATCACGGCGACCACGGCGCCGGCCGCCAGCGGACGCAGCCCACCGCGCCGGCCGGCGAGCAATTGGGCGAGCACGCCGAAGCCGCAGAGGATCGAGACGATCACCAGGGGCAGGCCCTCGCCGATCAGGCGGTCGTAGACGTAGCGCGCTTCGCCGTGCAGGGCGATCAGCCCGAAGAAGGCGACCGCGCCGGCCAGGACCCCCGCGGCCAGCGCGCGGCGGGCGAAATAGCCCTCCATCTCCCCGTCCTCGGCCCGCTGGGAATCGGCGACCAGGAAGATCGCCGCGAGGTAGGCGCCGGCGAGGACGAACAGCGCCCCGGTCAGCAACGGCAGCGGCTGCAACCAGGAGGAGAAGGGCTCGCCGTCGCCCGCGGCCGGGACGTTGCCGGCGGCGATCGCGCCGACGACCGTCCCCATGAAGAACGGGGTCAGCACCGACGAGAGGGCGAAGGTCGCGCCCATCGCCCGCCGGTACTCGAGCCGCTGCACCGATTTGCGGAAGGCGAAGCCGGCGCCGCGCAGGACGATGCCGAGCGCGGCCAGGGCGATCGGCACGTAGAGCGTCGTCATGATCGCGCCGAAGGCCTCCGGAAAGGCGGTCCAGAGGATGACGAGGATGAAGATCAGCCAGACGTGGTTGGCCTCCCAGACGGGGGTCAGCGACTGCTGGATCCGCGCCCGCGGCCGCTCGCCCTTGCGATCGTCGAAGCCGGCCAGCAGGTCCCAGAGCCCGCCGCCGAAGTCGGCGCCGCCGAAGAGCGCGTAGAGCGTCGCCCCGGTCCAGAGGATCGCCGCCGCTATATCGGCCCTGCTCACGCCGACCCCTCCTGTGGCGACTTACCCCCCTTTTTTCGGGGGCTAAGTCGCCAGGGGGCTTGGGGTCCGTAGGGGACTTCGGCGTCGTCGGCGCTCTCGCCCTCGGCGCGCCAGCGGCGCGACATCGCCCGCAGCACGAGCACCGCCCCCACCCCCAGCCCCGCGTAGAGGATCAGCACGCCGGCGAAGGCGAACCAGATGCCCTTCGCCTCGGTCACCGCTTCGCTGGTCCGCATGTAGCCCTGCACGATCCAGGGTTGGCGGCCGACCTCGGTGACGATCCAGCCGAACCACAGCGCCAGGATCGCCCCCACCCCCGAAGCCGCGACCGCGCGCAGGAACCAGGGCGTGCGGGGGATGTCGCGCCGTCGCCACCAGGCCCAGGCGAGCCAGAGGCCGAGCAGGAGCAGGGCGGAGCCGATCCCGACCATCGCGTCGAAGGCGAGGTGCAGCAGGGTGTTGGCCGGCGGTCGTTCGTCGGCCGGGATCTCGGCCAGGCCGGTCACGTCCGTGTTGGCGCTGAAGCCGACCAGATAGGAGTCGAGCTCGGGGATCGGGATCGACCCCTTGACCCCGTCGTCGGTGCAGATGCCGCCGATGTACTCGGTCTGGTCGTCGCCGCTTTCCTGGATGCACTCCATGCCGGCGAACTTGGCCGGCTGGTGGTCGGCGACTTCGCGCGCCGCGGTGTCGCCGACGAAGAGCTGGATCGGGGTCGCGAGGCAGGCGATGGTCAGCGGGATCAAGAGGCCGAGCCGGTGCAGGCGGTCGCGCCGCCCGCGCAACATCCCGACCGCGTAGATCGAGGCGAGCAGGAAACCCACGACCATGTAGGCGGCGAGGATCATGTGCGGCACCTCGTAGTGCCAGGCGGGGTTGAAGATCACCTTCAACGGCTCGGTTTCGACCACCTTGCCGGCGGCGTCGAGAGTGAAGCCCTGCGGCTGGTTCATCCACGAGTTGGCGGTGACGATCGAGAAGGCGCCGCCGATGCCGGTGATCACCATCGGCACGCCGCTCCACCAGTGCGCCCAGCCGCCGAGCCGCTTCCAGCCGTAGATGTAGATCGCCAGGAAGATCGCCTCGGTGAAGAAGAAGATCCCCTCGATCGCGAAGGAGACCCCGAAGGCGTCGCCGAAGCGTTCCATGAAGCGCGGCCAGAGCAGGCCGAACTCGAAGCTGAGCACGGTGCCGGTGACGGCGCCGACGGCGAAGGTCACCGCCATCGCCTTCGACCAGCGCCGCGCCAGGCGCATCGCGTCGGCGTCGCCGCGTTTGAGACCCAGCCAATTGGCGGTGAGGATCATCGCCGGCAGGGCGACGCCGAGGCAGGCGAGGACAATGTGGAAGGCGAGCGTGAACGCCATCAGCTCGCGCGCGGCGAGCAGGTCGGGCCCTGACGCGGCGAACGGCAGCGCGTCGAGGCCCGGCACGGCTCAGACCTGCGCCCGGGCCTGACGGTAGCGGCGGATCAATGCGTTGGTCGAGCTGTCGTGCTCGAGCCTGGGCTCCTCGGCCGCCTGTAGCTCCGGCACGATCTGCTTGGCCAGCACCTTGCCCAGCTCGACCCCCCACTGGTCGAAGGAGTCGATCCCCCAGATCGCCCCCTGGGTGAAGACGCTGTGCTCGTAGAGAGCGACGAGCGCGCCGAGCGTGAAAGGGTCGAGGCGCTCGGCGAGGATCGTGTTGGTCGGCCGGTTGCCCTCCATCACCCGGTGCGGCACGACCGCCTCCGGCGTCCCCTCCGCGCGCACCTGCTCCTCGGTCTTGCCGAAGGCGAGAGCCTGCGTCTGGGCGAAGACGTTCGACATGAGGATGTCGTGGTGGTCGCCGAGCGGGTTGTTGGAGCGCATGAAGCCGATGAAGTCGCAGGGGATCAGCCGCGTCCCCTGGTGGATCAGCTGGTAGAAGGAGTGCTGGCCGTTGGTGCCCGGCTCGCCCCAGAAGATCGCCCCGGTGTCGTAGTCGACGCGGGCGCCCTCGAGCGTCACGTGCTTGCCGTTGGACTCCATCGTCAGCTGCTGCAGGTAGGCCGGGAAGCGGTGCAGGTACTGGTCGTAGGGGAACACGCCGCAGGTCTGGGCGCCGAAGAAGCCGCCGTACCAGACCGAGAGCAGACCCATCAGCATCGGCAGGTTGCCCGCCGGCGGGGCCTCGCGGAAGTGCTCGTCCATCGCGTGGAAGCCGGAGAGCATCTCGGCGAACTGCGCCGGGCCGATCGCCAGCATGGTCGAGAGTCCGATCGCCGAGTCCATCGAGTAGCGGCCGCCGACCCAGTCCCAGAAGCCGAACATGTTCATGACGTCGATGCCGAACGCCTCGACGGCGTCGGCGTTGGTGGACACGGCCACGAAGTGCTTGGCCACCGCCGACTTCTCACCGAGCGCGTCGAGGATCCAGTCGCGGGCGGTGGCCGCGTTGGTCATCGTCTCCAGCGTCGTGAACGTCTTGGACGACACGATGAACAGCGTCTCGGCCGCGTCGAGGTCGCGGGTGGCCTCGGCGAAGTCCGTCCCGTCGACGTTGGAGACGTAGCGGAACGTCATGCTGCGGTCCGTGTACGCCCGCAGCGCCTCGTACGCCATCACCGGCCCGAGGTCCGACCCGCCGATCCCGATGTTCACGACGTTGCGGATGCGCTGACCGGTGTGGCCCTTCCAGGCGCC
>DASTAY010000043.1:0-66030 GCA_035712345.1 Solirubrobacterales bacterium | reverse complement strand
TGGCCCTGGGTGCTCCAACGTCGCCGCGGTTCGCTCATTCGCGTTTCTCGCGGGCGAAGGTAGGTGGACCGGCAGCCCGATTTCAAGGGCTGGATCGACCTCTCTCGGACCTCATGTTGCCCCAGGCGTTGCCCCAGGGGCGATTTTGCGGCCTATTGTCTACGTCCCATAAACGCGAAAACCCCGCATTTGCGGGGCTTTCGTGAAATAGCGGGGGCGGGATTCGAACCCGCGACCTTCGGGTTATGAGTTCTCTGGAGCTGGTTGACCAGGCTGGTTTTTGGCTTGTTCAAGCGGTCCGAGTTGGTCCAAGTTGGACCTAGTTTCGCTCAACTTAGTACCCACTTAGTACCCTCCGGCCCGGGCAACGCCCCCGAGAAGCGCCGGTCCAGCTACCCCATGAACGAGTAATTGAAGTAATGGGTCTGTCCTCCAGCCAAGATCTCGACCACCTCGGGCTCCTCGAAACGATGTCGCGCAGTAGGCAGGCGCGCCGGAGAAACCAGGGGCGGTGATTCAAAACGACCACGCCCCGGCCGTCGGGCACCCGGGCCCCGTCGATCACTGGGCAGGTGGATGAAAACAATGGGGGGCGTCGCGAACGGTCTGCGAACTCCTCGCGTCCTCCCCGATACCACAGAAGCGGAAACTTCGCCGCCGAATCTGATCGAGCGCCCTCTTGGAGCCGAGCAGGTTTTGCTCAATCCATCCCCCCTCCTCGAACGGCTCGCCACCTTTGACTGGACGCACCGCCTTGTCCACGCGCCGCTCATACGCCCGCCACCAGGTAGGGCCGCTGGCCGGTGGCCCTGCCGGAATGGCCCACGCATACCGGGTGAGGCACCTGGGATGGAGAGCTCGCGACTCCCGGAACATACTGGGCGGGTGTCATGCCGACCCGCCGAAGTGACTCTCGTCACTCATGCCCAAGGCTCGCAAGAAACGGCGTCAAGTACCGGCCAAAGATCTTGGCCTCACTCAGCTTCGCAGTGGGTTCCTCGCTCAGGAATGGAGTCTCGCCCTTCCCCCCTTTGATCCTGGCATGAAGGTAGCGCGGGGACTTACCGGTCCAGAGGACGGCTCGCAGCACTGGGTCGAAGGGGATCGGATCTATCTCGACTCCCACCTCCGCCGCAATCAGCGCAGCGGCGGTGTCGGCCTGTTGGGTGGCTATGCCGCCCTGCTTCACCGGAAAGGTCGTCACATCGCCTACAGCAAAGAGACGCTCGGTTTCAGTGACGCGGCAGTACTCGTCAACGGCGACGAACCCTTTGGAGTCGTGAGCGATCCCCTCTACTGCCCGGCCCTCATGTGTCGGCAGGGCGACAACGGCACTCGCCTCGACCTCTCCTTGCGGAACGACGTTTAGCAGGCCTCCCTCAACCCCAAGTGGATGGACACCGGAGACGACTTCAATGTCGCGCTCTGCAAGTAACTCGCTGACTTCTTCCGCAAGCCCCGTACCAAAGACCTGAAGGGGTTTTTCCTCGGGCGTCGCGATCGCGAGCCTGACCCCTTTGATGCCAGCTGACTCGAGCAAGCTGGCGGAGAACAACGCCAGCTCGTACAAAGGTAACGTCCAGCCGCAACCCCTAGGTGCTGTAAACACCAAACTCGATAGCAATCCCGCACGGAGCTTTGCGATCACACCACCGAGCGCCCGATCATCGCGGCCCCAAAACGTTGCGGCCCCGGGGACGGCCCAAATGCCACGGGCGCCAGTGGCCAAGATCAGGTAATCAAAGGCGAGCTCCTCCCCATCCCTGGTGAAGGCCCATCCCGTTTCATGGTCTATAGAAGCGACGCTATCCGGGTAGAGGGACACACCGATTCGCTGTACGAGCTCCTCAAGGTTATAGCGACGTATTTCGGCCGCACCAAACGGCTCTCCGGTCGCGAAAGGTCGGTAAAGGAAGTCTGAGCTCGGCGAACAGAGGACGATTTCAATCGCTTCACCCGCCATGTCCCGCAATGCCAATGCAGCCTCGATCCCCCCTACGCCGCCTCCAACGATAAGAACGCGTCCCTTAGCATTTTCGTGACTCACTTCCGAGCTCAGGAAAGCAATTATATGCGCCTAGCCGGCCTTCGTGGCCGAACGGTTCGGGCTCCTGCGGAACTGTTTCTTACCACCCAAGGCGCCCATCGATCACACCTTCCCCGCACCCTCGCCCATCATCTAGTGGTGCCTCTGTCCGGGAACACGACTTGCGAGGCGGCTCACCGGGCCGATTTCCTCCCGAAGAGCCTCAACGTTGCCCCCAAGCGCTTCCATTGAAGGCAACATCGCCTCGATCAGCAGGCTGAGTCGGTCGACGCCGGCGCCGAGCCCGGCCATCGTCTCAGGCAGTTGGTCGAGGTGCCGCTGGACCTCGACCAGAACCGGCATTGCCTCGCTGATCGCCTTGAGCTTGGCGTCGACTTCGGAAAGGATGCTGGTCGCCTCGGCAACGCGCCCCATGTCCGCTCGTAGCGGCGGCAGAGTGTCCGTGTCTTCAGAGATACGCTTTAGAGTGCGCGTCATCTCGTAGAGCGACGCTGTGTGCTCGGCGATTGCTGGCACAACCCGGAGTGCCGTTGCCAGATCGCCTGGGAGGCGGAGTAGGCGGTCGATTCGCAAGCTCCCTAGGATCATCGTCGGTCATCTCCTGGCGATCACAGATGGGCATTCGTCGGTACAAGTAGTCCGGTTTCACTCTCAAGCAGCCAATCATTATTTGGCTCGATTCGTGCCACCCAGCGTCTCCCCGGTGTCATGAACGACCTGGTGAATGAAGTTGAGCTCCACCCTGACAAGCCGCTCGCTCATCTGCAGGGCGGAGTCGATGAGCGACTGGCGTCGTGTTGGGCGCGGCCCAAGCGCCGGAAGGGCGCTGTCAACGGACTCCATGAACTTGCGCACGGCCTCGATTGCCCCGCGCTGTCCGCTCTCGAAGTGCGCGAGAACTCGCTCAGAGAACTCGGTCGTTTTCCTGACCGTTGACTCTGGTTTCTCGGTGGCTTTGGCTTTCTTGGGCTGCGAAGCGTTCTTCGGCTTGGTTTTGCTCGGAGACGCTGTCATGGTCTTTCCTCTCGATCGACTTGCTCAGATCGTTCCTGCTGCGATGCGATGTCGACATCCACATCCACATCGACATCGACGAGGACAGAGCTCTGCACGAACCCGCGCGCGAGGTCCGCTGGCGCATGAGCCAATCGCTGCGTCATCTCCAGCGCCGCCGCGATCAGCTCCAGCTGCCTGGCTGGGCCGACTGCGTCAATAGGGGCGACCTTGTCAACCGTCGCAACGAACTTGCGCATCGTCTTGTTAGCGGTTCGGTTTCCGGTCACGATCAGGTCAAGACAATGCTGGAAAACTTCGGTTGAGTCCCCTCGGCCGTGACTAGCTCCGGGAGGCACAGGAAGCTGATCGCCGACTCAATCCGTCTCATAGGTGGCGGCGGGGACTTGATCGTCGACCAGATCGGCTGGTGTTTCCTTGATTACGGGCTTCGCTGTCTCGAGTACCGGCATGCCTTCCTCCTAGTGCTTTCTCCTGCTCAGGCGGTCGAACTTCTTGCCGAAGGCCGACTCGACCTCGTCGGCCATCGTCATTTGGTAAATCGCGCTCAGTGCTTGTGAGGAAAGGGGACGCAGACGATGCAGCGCTTCGTGGACTTCGGGCCAGCGCTCCTCTGGGTAGCCCTCCTCCTCAAACGGCTTCCAGACGTCCTTGAGGAAGAGGGTCACAAACTCGTGAGCAACGGACCTGCAGCGACTCTGGACCTTGCCGAAGACGACAAGAGTGTGATCCAGCGGAACCCCCTCCTCGAGAACGGCCTCGGCGGCGTCGAGCAATGAGGGAAACGGTGCCTCGTAGTGGTCATCATCCATCGGCACCAGCGCACCGAGCTCCACGGCACGGTTGATTGCCGCCTCGCTTTCCTCGCCAAAACGCTTGGCTAGTTCCTCTCGCGTGAAGGTCTGCGCCGTCTCCTGGTGCTCGAAAGACTCGAGATCACGCTTGAAGGAGAGCATTTGCTCAGCCGGCCCGAGCCTGGTCTCGAGCATGCGTTCGATCCCTTTGAGGTTGAACCCCTCGCCCTGTAGGTCCTGGATCAAACGCAACCGGTTGAGGTGCTCAGGGCCGTAGTGGCCAATGCGATCTCGAACCTCCGGAGGAGGCAGGAGACCGCGCGAGCCATGAGAGCGGATGTTTCGGACGGTCATCCCGGATCGGGCCGCAAGCTGCTCGATCGTCATCGTCGCGCGAGCCTCATCCGAAGGCCGAATTGGCTCCGGCTCCGACTCGATTCGCGTCTCGGTCACTGCCTTCATGATGCGGCAGCTTATCACGAAATGATGTTACGGCACTCGATGTAACAAGAAATAACGTGACGTCGATCACTGTAAGGACGCCCCGTATCCCCCTTTCACTTCCATGCCTGACCTTCCCTCCAGGGACGGTCACCGTCGCTCGAAGCCCAGGTAGCGCTGGAGAACGAAGGAGAGGTCTGCGAGCGAGTGTGCTCGGGTATCGAAGCCCAGCTGGCCGAGCTCGCCGCGATGCGCAGCGCCTGATGTAGGCGACAGCGACCGCTGCTCGGTGCCCTCACCTTCGAAGGGTTCCAAAGGCGCGCAGCGCGACTCCAGGGTCCGCATCAATCCGGCGCCTCGCGACTGGGCCCAGTTCGACGCAAAGGCCCTCAGGACCGCTAAGTGACTATTCGAAAACTCGCGCTTGAGACCGGCGTGCGGAACCGAGCGAGGGTAGGGTCCGAGGACGTTCGAGATCTGTCAAGGACGGGCGCAGCGGCTTCCTCGAAAACCAGCTTGGACACCGCGACAGTCAACTCCTACATCGATTTCTACCGCTGCGACGCGATGGTGCTCCTGGACCCCAATGTCGCCGAGACCCAGTAGATCCTCTGGGTGCGCATTACCTCCGGTCCTTGTAGTAGGCGGCGTTGATCTCGATGTATTTCTGCCACTCCGGGGGCACCTGGTCTTCCGGGGTGATCGCGTCGACGGGACAGGCCTCCACGCAAGCGTCGCAGTCGATGCACTCATCCGGATCGATGTAGAGCAGCTCGTGCTGCTCGTAATCAGGCTCGTCGGGAGTCGGGTGAATGCAGTCGACGGGGCAGACCTCGACGCAGGAGTTGTCCTTGGTGCCGATGCAGGGCTCGTTGATCACGTAGGCCATAAACGTGAATATTACACAGCCAACGTGTGTAAATCGAGCCTCGCGCGAGGCCTAGGGCCGACGATGGAGCCCAAGCTGCCCAACGCCGGCCGCGGGCTCGCTCAATCTGCTTTGGCCTCGGCCGCATCGATCGCATCCGCCAGACGGTCGAGACTGGCCTGACCGAGTGCCTCTTCGACGAGCGGGAAAAGCTGACGCTCCTCGAACCGAACGTGATCGTGAAGGAGCGTGCCGAGTTCTCGGACCTCCTCCAGGGATGCCTCGCCGGTGGCGAGGCGCAGCGCTTCGCGACGGATCGCCAGGTGCTCCTCGAGCATCCGCGCGACCCCGGCCCGATTGATCTCGCCGTGCAGCGCCCAGGTGGGAAGCAGGACCTCCTCCTCGACGCGGAAATGGCGCTGGCCATCGTCCTCCCAGAACACGAGAAACGATTGCCTTGCCTCTTCAAGGTCCTCAGTCTCCCGCAGCTTTTTCGCCGCGAGCAGAGCGACCAGGTGCTCACGCGACAGGGGCCGCAGCGCCTCAGCTCGTTTCATCGATATCTCTCTTTCCCTCTGGACGTCTAGATGCTCGGCCGCGCCCGGATCAGGATTCGGCCCGCGAGCAGCGCGATCCGCGACGCAAGCACGACGTAGGCGGCCAGCAACAGCACCTCGCCCGGCCCGCGCCAGCCCTCAAGGTCGGCGCCCTGCGAAAGTGCCAGCGCGGAGATGCCGGCGCAGGCGCCGGCGGCCAGCAGAGTGTCCAGGCGGGGCCGGGGCAGCGGCATCTTCGCGGCGAAGCCTCCCCTGACGCGCACGACCACCGCCAGTAGGTGGAGCAGCGAGCCCAGCACGGTGAGGCCGATCCAACCGGCGACGAGCAGCGTGCCGACCGCCGAGCGGGTCGGGCCGACGAGCGCCAGGCCCGGCCCTTCCTCGAGTGCGGCGACGGTCGCGGTCGCGAGCCCGGCCAGGAGAAAGGGCTGGGCGACGCCGACGACCCGCGCCGCGAGTGAAAGCGGCCGCGCCGCGCCGCGCATGCAAGCGGCGACATTGGCCAAGAGGGCCAGGGCGCCAAGGCAAAGGGCGAGCCAGCCGAGGAGAGCCAATGGATCGACTGCCCAGCCGTAGCCGATCGCGAGCGCCGCGACTCCCCCGGTCCAAGAGGCGAACGCCACCGCCTGCAATCGCGGGTACCGCAGCTGGGTCTGAGTCAGGGAGGGGAAGAAGGTGTGCAGGGTGCCGATGATCGCGACGCCGAACCAGCCGGCGAGGTTGAGCGCCATGTGGGCGCTCAAGAGGTCGCCGTGGCTCCAGGGCATCCCGTGAGCAAGCATCGAGCCGGCCACCATGCCGAGGCCGAAGAAGGCGGCTGCAGCGCAATACCAGCGGGTCGCCCAGGGAGAGCGTCGCAGTGAACGGCGCCAGATCGTCGCGATCGCTGCCGCCCACAGGGCGAGGCCGGCGAGAAGCAGCCCGACCGCAACCCAGACCGCGGTGCCCGCACCTTCGGGAAGCGCGATCGCGAGCATGATCGCACCGGCGTTCCAGGCAGCCAGCTGGCCACGGACGAGAGTCCGCGGCGGTGGGTCGGTGGCGAGGAAGGCGCCGGCGAAGAACTGGCTGGCACCAAGCACCAGCTGGGAGACGCCGCCGACAAAGGCGAGGTGCAGCGCCAGCCAGCGGCCCCATGGCCACGGCGCGGCGGCCTGGTACACGCCGGCCACAGCGGCAGCGAGCAGGAAGGCGATCCCGCAGACGAAGAATGCCCCGACGACGTCGGTCGGGCGCAGCTCACCCTCAGCGCGCGGCTGGGGCCGCGGGCGACAGCGGCGGGCGGCGGGCGGCGTCGCGCCAATTGGGGCGAGGTCGCTCATCGTGGCCTCGGCGTCGCGACCCCGACCATGCAGCCGGCGCGCTCGGGGTCGTGGGGCTCGAAGCGAACGAGCTTTGCCTCGGGCATCAGCTCCGTCAGCAAGCCGCCGGTGATCCCACGATGCAGCGCACAGACGACGTCGGCGTTCTCGCGCACAGAATCGCGAAAGGGGCAATTGTCGAGCCGGCACGTGAACCCGTCCTCGCCCGCCGACTCGAGCACAGGGTGGAAGCCGAGCGATGCGATCACCTGGCGGAACCCCTCAACCGGGTCCTCGACCCCCTCCTCGGGCTCCAGCTCGACGCCGATCTCCCGTCCAGCCCTCTCAACCTCGCGCAAGCGGTTGCGCCCGGCTGGGATCGCTCTGGCTAGCCAACGGGCCAGGTCCGCGTAGCCGCTCGGCCGCTCACCACCGGGGTGAGCTGCGGCGGCGATCAGCCAACGGTCGGCGGGGCGCCCCCTGCTTGCCTTGCTCTGACTGCGCTCCACGAGCCCCGCCTCGCACAGCAGCTCGAGGTGGCGGCGCACCCCGTTGGGGTGCATGTCGAGCGCCTTCGCCAGCTCCTCCGTACTGGCGGCAACCTTGTGCTCCGCCAGCCAGGAGAAGATCCGGGCCCGGGTCCGCTGTGCGAGCACATCGTCGCTGCTGACCGGCAGATCCATCGCAATCTCAAGTTTTGCACATGGTTTTTGTGAAAAATGGTTCCGAGCAAGCCGGCGCCGGAGTATCGTCGGTGCATCGAGCCTTCAGAAAGAGAGCAAGAAGGCCCAGGGATCCGTTCGGGACAGCTACCGGCTGGAAGTCGGCAGCCAGGCAGACCCGGGGTCGACGAGATGGGCGAGTGGTCGTTCCCGGCCAGCGATCCCCCTGCGACCTGGAGTTGGGAAGTGCCCGACGTCGTCTTGGCTCCACGCTCTGCGAAGACACCCTCGCCTCAGCGCAGATCGGAGCGTGTTTCACCGACCGACGCCGTACCGAAGCGGCGGCGGTAGAGGATGTAGGGGCGACCGATGTACTGGAGCGGGATGCTCCAGGCGTGGACCAGACGGCTGAAGGGGAAGAGCGCCCAGAAGCTCCAGGCGATGATCGCGTGCAGCTGGTAGATCAGCGGCGCCCCCTCGATCGCCCCCACGTCAGGGTTCAGGTAGAAGATCGAGCGCCACCACTCGCCGATCGACTCGCGGTAGTTATATGGATCGCCGGAAGCGAGGTTGTAACCGAAGGTCATCGCGCAGCCCATCAGGATCAGGATCGTCAGCAGCAGGTAGGTGAGCATGTCGATTCGGGTGGTGGTGCGCCGCACCCGGGGGCTGGTGGCGCGCCGGTAGAGCAGGCCGAGGAATCCAATCAGGGTGACGGCGCCCGCAACGCCGCCGGCGACCGCTGAGAACCAGCGGTAGAGGCTCTCCGATATCCCCAGGGCTTCGGTGAGCGACTGCGGAATGCAGAGACCGACGACGTGACCGCCGATCGCCGCCAGGGCGCCGTAGTGGAAAGCCGGGCTGGCCCAGCCCAGGACGCGACGGTCCAGCAGCTGCGTTGAGCGGCTGGTCCAGGCGAACTGGTCGGTGCGGTAGCGCCACCAGTGGCCGACCACGAAGGTCGTGATCGCGACATAGGGCAGGATCGCCCAGAGCAGGACCTCGCCGGCGGACTTCACAGATCGCTCCCCGCAATCATCGCCGAGCCTCCGCGCCTGGCATCACCTCGGGCGGCGCGAAGGGCTCCAGCCCGACCAGCTCCTGCGGCGGCCCGGCGGCGGCGAGCTGGCCAACCAGCGCCCGCTCGGCGCTCGAGGGCGCGCCCAACGTCTGACAGACGGCATCGAGCAACTCGGCATAGGGGCTGGCGAGGTCGCGCAGGCTGAGGCGGACCAGCTCCAGCGCCGCGCGGTGCTCGCGCAGAACAAGCTCGCCCCGCCCCCGCGGCGCTGCGGCCGCGAACTCGAGCATCACCGGCAGGTAATCGGGCAGCTCGGTGGTGCCCTCCAGCGGCAGGCCGGCGGCTCGGTAGAGGCGCTTCAACCTGACCAGGGCGCTGCCGCGCTCGCGCTTGTCGCCATCGGAGTAGAAGGTCAGGTAGAGGCCGGAGCGCTTGTTGAGATCGATCGTCTCGACGTAGTGGGCGGCGAGGGCGCCGGGGTCGCTCTGCGACCACCAGGCGAGGAAACGCTCCAGGGCCGCCGTCGCCGGCGAGCGCGGCAGCCCGGTGAGGGCCGCGGCGATCTCCTCGCGACCCTCCAGCAGCTCCTCGTCGGGGTACTGGAGCAGCAGCGAGCAGAGCTTGTAGGTGAGCGCGGCGTCCTCGCGACGAGACCGGCGCGCCATCATCCCTCCTCCTCATGGCGCCGGCCGCCGGCCATCTTGACGATGTCGAGCTCGACCGGCTCCTGCTCGACGAGCATGAATCCCTCGACGTCGGCTTCGGACTCCGGCACGACCATCCCGCAGTTGCCGGGGCCATCCTCGAAGTCCAGGCCACAGGTCCCCTGCTGCTCCATCAGGCGATCGGCCAGCTCGGTGTGGGCCTGGGGGATCACGTAGCGATCGTCGTAGTCGGCGATCGCCAGCAGCCGGTACATGTCCTCGACGTCGGTGACGCTCATCCCCACCGCGGCGGGCATCGCCTCGTCGTGCTCGCCCAGCACCTCGCGCTTTCGCATGTGGCCGCGCATCGCCGCGAGGCGGCGCAGGACGCCGCGGATCACCTCGCCATCGCCGGCGCTGAGCAGGTTGGCGAGATAGTCGACCGGGATCCGCATCGACTCGATCGCCGGGAAGACCGCGTCGGGGTCGGCCTCGTAGTCGTCGTCTTCGAGGGCGCTGACGATCGGCGAGAGCGGCGGGACGTACCAGACCATCGGCAGCGTGCGGTACTCGGGGTGAAGCGGCAACGCCACCCGGTAGCGGTGGGCGAGCGCGTAGACGGGCGAGCGCCGCGCCGCCTCGATCCAATCGTCGGGGATACCGTCGAAGGCCGCCCGTTCGCGTATCTCAGGGTCCTCCGGGTCGAGGAAGACGTCGCGCTGGGCGTCGAGCAGATCGTGCTCGTCGGGCACCGAGGCTGCCGCCTCGACGCGGTCGGCGTCGTAGAGCACGAGCCCGAGGTAGCGGATGCGCCCGACGCAGGTCTCCGAGCAGATCGTCGGCAGCCCGGCCTCGATTCGCGGGTAGCAGAGGGTGCACTTCTCCGCCTTGCCGGTGCGATGGTTGAAGTAGACCTTCTTGTAGGGGCAGCCGGAGACGCAGAAGCGCCAGCCGCGGCACTTCTCCTGGTCGACCAGGACGATCCCGTCCTCCTCGCGCTTGTACATCGCCCCCGAGGGGCAGGAGGCGACGCAAGAGGGGTTGAGGCAGTGCTCGCAGATCCGCGGCAGGTAGAACATGAAGGCCTCCTCATAGGTCGCCTTCACCTGCTCCTGGATCCCGTCGGTGAGCGGGTCCTCGTGGATGCGCTCCGGCGCGCCGGCGAGGTTGTCGTCCCAGTTGGGGCCCCACTCGATCTGGTCCATCTGCTTGCCGGTCAGCTGCGAGCGCGCACGCGCCACCGGATCGTGCTTGGAGAGCGGGGAGGTGATCAGCTTCTCGTAGTCGTAGGTCCAGGGCTCGTAGTAGTCGTCGATCTCCGGCAGGTCCGGGTTGGAGAAGATCGAGAGCAGCTTCTTGACTTTCCCGCCCGCCTTCAGCCGCAGCCGGCCCTTGCGGTCGAGCTCCCAGCCTCCACGCCATTTCTCCTGGTCCTCCCAGCGCTTGGGGTAGCCGACGCCGGGCTTGGTCTCGACGTCGTTGAACCACATGTACTCGGCGCCGGGCCGGTTGGTCCAGACCTGCTTGCAGGTGACCGAGCAGGTGTGGCAGCCGATGCACTTGTCGAGGTTCATCACCATCCCGACCTGCGCCTTGACCTTCATTCGAAAACGACCTCCGCCTCGCGCTTGCGCAGCACCGTGACCTCGTCGCGCTGGGAGCCGGTCGGCCCGTAGTAGTTGAAGCCGAAGCTGAGCTGGGCGTAGCCGCCGATGAAGTGGGTCGGCTTCATCACGATCCGGGTCAGCGAGTTGTCGGTGCCGCCGCGCTTTCCTTCCAGCTCGGTCAGGGGGACGTTGAGGTGACGGTCCTTGGCGTGGTACATCAGGCAGGTCCCCTCGGGGATGCGGTGGGAGACCGTGGCCCGGCAGGAGACGACGCCGTTGCGGTTGTAGGCCTCGACCCAGTCGTTGTCGCTGATCTCCAGCGCCGCGGCATCCTCCCGGCTGATCCAGAGCATGCCGCCGCCGCGGAACAGCGTCAGCATGTGCAGGTTGTCTTGGTACTCGGAGTGGATCGACCACTTCGAGTGCGGGGTGAGGTAGCGCAGGGTGAGCTCCTTGCGCCCCGAGCCGTCGTCCGCACCTTGGTCGCCGAAGATCGCCCGGTGGTGCAGCGGCGGGCGGAAAACGGGCAGCCCCTCGCCCAGCTCCAGCATCCAGGCGTGGTCGAGGTAGAGGTGCATCCGGCCGGAGAGCGTGTGCCAGGGCTTCTCGCGCTCGACATTGGTGGTGAACGGCGCGTAGCGGCGACCATGAGCCTCGATCCCCGACCACTCCGGCGAGGTGATCACCGTGCGCGGCTGCACCTTCGCGTCGGCGAGGGTGATGCGATCTCCGGAGCGCGTGCCCGCGAGGTCGGCGAGCTCGACCCCGGTCGTGTGCTCCAGCGAGCGAAAGCCCTCGACCGCGAGGCGGCCGTTGGTGGTCCCCGAGAGGTTCAGGATCGCCTCGCAGGCCTGCTCGACCCGCTCCAGCGAGGGCCGGCCGTCGGCGACCCCGCCGCGCACGGCGCCGTTCTTGGCGACCAACTCGGCAACCTCCTCGTCGGCGACCCAGCTGGCTCCCTTCACCTCCGTGCCCCGCTCCTCGACCAACGGCCCCAGCGCCTTCCAGCGCTCGGCGACGTGCGGGTAGTCGCGCTCGACCACGATCAATTTCGGCATCGTCTGACCGGGGATCGGCTCGCACTGCCCGGCGCGCCAATCGCGCACCTCACCCAGTGGCTGGGCGATCTCCTCGGCGCTGTCGTGCAGCAGCGGCGCCGCGATCAGGTCGCGACGCGCTCCGAGGTGCTTCTCGGCCAACTCGGAGAAGCGCTCGGCGATCCGCCCGAAAGAGTCCCAGTCGTTCTTCGACTCCCAGGGCGGCGGCACAGCCTGGTTGAAGGTGTGAACGAACGGGTGCAGGTCGGTGCTGGAGAGGTCGACCTTCTCGTACCAGGTCGCCGCCGGCAGCACCACGTCGGAGAAGAGGGCGTTGCTGGTCATCCGGAAATCGAGCGTGGTCAGCAGATCGAGCTTGCCCTGCGGCGCCTGCTCGTGCCAGGCGACCTCGCTCGGCCGCAGCTCGGGCGGGGACTCCTCGGCGCGGACCGCGTCATCGGTCGTGCCCAGAAGGTGCTTGAGGAAGTACTCGTGGCCCTTGCCCGAGGAGCCGAGCAGGTTCGAGCGCCAGACCGTCATCACCTTGGGATGATTGTCGGGGGTGTCGGGGTCCTCGCAGGCGAAATTCAGCCTCCCCTCCTTCAGCTCGCGGACCACGTACTCGGCCGGTTCCAGGCCGGCCCGCTCGGCGTCCTCGACCAGCTCCAGGCTGGAGCGGTCAAAGCTGGGATAGGACGGCAGCCAGCCGAGGCGGGTCCCGAGCGCGTTGACGTCGGCGATGTGCTTGCCCTCCAAGAGGCCCCTTCCCAGCGGCGAGGCGAGGTCCTCGGGACGGTGGCGCTCGTAGCGCCACTGGTCGGTGGCGAGGTAGAAGAACGGCGTCCCCGACTGGTGGCGCGGCGGCCGCGTCCAGTCCAGGGCGAAGGCGACCGTCTGCCAGCCCGCCAGCGGCCGGACCTTCTCCTGGCCCACGTAGTGCGCCCAGCCGCCGCCGTTGACCCCCTCGCAGCCGCAGAGCTGGACCAGCGCCAGGAAGGTCCGGTAGACCTGGTCGGAGTGGAACCAGTGGTTGGTGCCGGCGCCCATTGCGATCATCGAGCGCCCCTTGGTGACCTCGGCGTTGCGGGCGAACTCACGCGCCACCCGCGCCACCAGCTGGGCGTCAACGCCGGTGATCGGCTCCTGCCAGGCAGGCGTGCAGGGCTGGGGGTCGTCGTAGCCGGCGGGCCACTCACCGGGCAGGCCCTCACGCCTGACGCCATAGTGGGCGAGGCTGAGATCGAGCACCGTCGTGACCAGGTGCCCGCCGACGCGGAGCGCCGGAACGCCACGGCGCACCGAGCCACCCCCCTCCCCCTCGCCGATGTCGAAGCGGGGAAGGTCGATCGCGACCCGCTCCTGCGCCCGCTCGATCAGGCTCAGCAACGGCTCGACGTCGTCCAGCTTCAGGTTCCACTTCCCGGGCTCTCCGTAGCGGTGGCCGACCGACCCCTTGGGCACCACCGGCTCGCCGCTGCGGCCGTCGATCAGGACCGGCTTCCACTCGCCATTCTCCTCCTCGCCGCCGGCGCCGTCGAGGTCGGAGGCGCGCAATAGCCGATCCGGCACGTAGGCGCCGTCGCGCTCGCGCAGGGTGACCAACAACGGCAGGTCGGTGAAGCGCCGCGCGTAATCCGCGAAGTAAGGCGTCTCGCGCTCGACGTAGAACTCCTTGAGGATGACGTGACCCATCGCCATCGCCAGCGCCCCGTCGCTGCCCGCCTCGGCCGCCAGCCAGTGGTCGGCGAACTTGGTGTGCTCCGCATAGTCGGGGGAGACGACGACCACCTTCTGGCCGCGGTAGCGCGCCTCGGTCATGAAGTGGGCGTCCGGGGTTCGGGTCGTTGGCAGGTTGGTGCCCCAGATCAGCAGGTAGCCGGCGTTCCACCAGTCGCCGGACTCGGGCACGTCGGTCTGGTCGCCGAATACCTGCGGCGAGGAGGGAGGCAGGTCGGCGTACCAGTCGTAGAAGGAGAGGATGACGCCGCCGATCAGGGACAGGAACCGGGTCCCCGCCGCGTAGGAGGCCATCGACATCGCCGGGATCGGCGAGAAGCCGATCACCCGGTCGGGGCCGTGGCGCTTGATCGTGTGCACGTGGGCTGCGGCGATCATCTCCACGGCGTCCTCCCAGGAAGCGCGCACGAAGCCACCCTTACCGCGCTGGCGCTTGTAGAGGCGGGCTTTCTCGGGGTCTTCGACGATCTCCGCCCAGGCATCCACTGGGTCGCCGAGCCGCTCGCGCGCCTCCTGGAACATCGCCAGCAGGCTGCCGCGCACGTAGGGATACTTGACCCGCAGCGGCGAGTACGTGTACCAGGAGAAGGAGGCTCCGCGGGGGCAACCACGCGGCTCGTAGTCGGGCATCTCGGGCCCGGTCGAGGGGTAGTCGACCGCCTGGGACTCCCAGGTGATCAGCCCGTCCTTGACGTAGACGTTCCACGAGCAGGAGCCGGTGCAGTTGACCCCGTGGGTGGAGCGCACGACCTTGTCGTGCGCCCAGCGACCGCGGTAGGAGCGCTCCCAGTCGCGGTCTTTGGCGACCAGCTGGCTCCAATGCTCCTCCGAGACTGGTCCCCGGCGCAGAAACCGGTGTGCCTCAAGCAGCGGATTCAGGCGATCCGACAAGGTGGACGCATTGGTATCACAGCCGCCGCCTGCTCGCGATGTTTTTCACAGACACGATGGTTGAAATAGCGGTCGAGACGCGGGATCGGGGTACGATGCCCGCGCAGGCGCCGAGTCGGGTCGAGGCGATTGACTCGGGCGCCCTCGACGCCCGTACCGACGAAGGGAGAAGATCGTGAAGAGCTGGGACCTCAAGGCATTGGACCTCAAACCACGGCTGCCGGAGATTCTCTCCTCCAGCGACGCCGCGCGCGCGATCGCTCTCGACCTGGCCGCCGGTGAGAGCCTCTCCGAGCATGAGGTCCACGAGCGAGCCTGGCTGATCGTCCTCGACGGTGAGGTCGAGGTCGTCAACGGCGCCGGGACGAGCGCATCCGGCGGTTGCGGTCTTCTGGTCGAGTTCGAGCCAAGCGAACGCCACGAGGTCGTCGCCGTCAGCGACGCGCGCCTGCTGCTGCTGCTCACCCCCTGGCCGGGCGAGGGCCACCCGGGCGCGATGACGATCCGCGAGAAGCTCTACAGCCGCCGCCACGCCGCCAAGCGCTCGGGGTGAAGGCAGCGCTCTACGACCCGCGCGCAGGACGCGACGGGTGCGGGCTCGGCTTCGTCGCGCGCCTACATCCCGACCCCGCCCACGAGGTCGTCGCCCGCGCCCTCACAGTGCTGGAGCGGATGGAGCACCGCGGCGCCGAGGGCGCCGACCCGGAGACCGGCGACGGAGCCGGGATCCTGCTCCAGGTCCCCGACCGCCTCTACCGCGATGCGGCTGCATGGGAGCTGCCCGAGCCGGGGCGCTACGGCGTCGCAATGTGCTTCCTGCCGCCGGCCAAGGAGAAGC
Source organism: Solirubrobacterales bacterium (assembly GCA_035712345.1). Classification (GTDB taxonomy): domain Bacteria; phylum Actinomycetota; class Thermoleophilia; order Solirubrobacterales; family 70-9; genus VRUE01. Next base: position 50,571 of record DASTAY010000043.1, on the reverse strand, counting down.
GTCGGCGGCCGCGAGAGCTGCTGGAGGAGATCGTCGCCGCCGAGGGACAGCGGGTCCTCGGCTGGCGCGAGGTGCCGGTCGACCCGGCCTACACCGGCCCCGTCGCGCGGAACTGCGCGCCGCACGTCGCCCAACTCTTCGTCGCCGCTGGCGACGGGGTCGGCGACCAAGATGCCTTCGAGCGCAGGCTCTACGCGATACGCCGCGTCTTCGAGCACGGCGCCGGCGGCGGCGCCGCGATCGTCTCCTGTTCCTCGCGCACCGTCGCCTACAAGGGAATGCTGACCGCCCCCCAACTCGCCGGCTTCTACCCGGAGCTGCGCGACGAGCGTCTCGAGAGCCAGATGGCGCTGGTGCACTCGCGCTTCTCGACCAACACCTTCCCGAGCTGGGAGCTGGCCCACCCCTATCGCGTGCTCGCCCACAACGGCGAGATCAACACGCTGATGGGCAACCGCAACTGGATGCGGGCGCGCGAGCCCCAGCTCGCCTCCGAGCTGCTGGGCGCCGACCTCGAGAAGCTGAAGCCGGTCGTCAACCCGGCGGGATCGGACTCGGCGACGCTCGACAACGCGCTCGAGCTGCTGACGATGGCCGGGCGCTCCTTCCCCGAAGCGCTGATGATGACGATCCCAGAGGCCCCTGCCGACCGGGACGGGCTCTCCGCCGAGGTCAGGGACTTCTACGACTACCACGCCTGCGTTATGGAGCCCTGGGACGGCCCCGCGGCGGTCGCCTTCAGCGACGGCCGGGTGGTCGGCGCGATGCTCGACCGCAACGGGCTGCGCCCGGCGCGCTGGCTGACGACCAGCGACGGCTACGTCGTGCTCGCCTCCGAGGTCGGCGTGCTGCCGGTGGCGCCGGAGACCGTGACCCGCAAGGGCCGCCTGGCACCGGGTCAGATCCTGCTCGTCGACCTCGAGCGGGGCCGGCTGCTGGAGGACGACGAGATCAAGGAGGAGGTCGCGCGGCGCCGGCCCTACGGGCGCTGGCACCGCGAGGGAATCGTCGACCTCGACGCGCTGCCGGAGCCAGAGCCGCCGCCACGTCCCGACGGCGCGGCCCTGCACGAGCTGCGGCTCGCCTTCGGCTACACCCAGGAGGACCTTCGGGTGCTGCTGGAGCCGATGGCGGTGAGCGGCGCCGAGCCGATCGGCTCGATGGGCAACGACCTCGCCCTGGCGGCGCTCTCCGACCGCCAGCCGCTGCTCTTCTCCTACTTCAAGCAGCTCTTCGCGCAGGTCACCAACCCGCCGATCGACCCGTTGCGCGAGCGGGTCGTGATGAGCCTGGTGACCCGGATCGGGCCGCGCCGCAACCTGCTCGCCGCCTCGCCAGGGCACTGCCGCCAGCTGCGGACCTCGCAGCCGATCCTGCGCGACGGCGAGCTCGAGCGGCTGCGCCGGCTCGACCGCGACGGCTTCCCCCTGTGCACGATCGATGTCACCTGGCCGCGCGCCGAGGGCGCGGCGGGCATGGAGCCCGCGCTGGAGCGCGCCTGCCGCGCGGCGGAGGAGAGCGTGGCGTCGGGAGCAGCGCTGATCGTCCTCTCCGACCGCGCGGCCGACCGCGATCGGGTGGCGATTCCTTCGCTGCTGGCGCTGGCCGGCGTCCACCATCACCTGATCCGCGCCGGCGCGAGGATGCGGGTGGAGCTGGTGGTCGAGTCGGCGGAGCCGCGTGAGGTCCACCACGTCGCGGCGCTGATCGGCTACGGGGCCGCGGCGGTCAACCCCTACCTGGCACTGGCGACCGTCGCCGAGCTGGCCGAGCGGGGCTACCTGCCCGACGATGTCGACGTCACGGAGGCAGAACGACGGCTCGTCAAGGCCTTCGACAAGGGGCTGCTTAAGGTGATCTCGCGGATGGGCATCGCAACGATCCACTCCTTCCAGGGTGCCCAGATCTTTGAGGCGGTCGGCCTCGACCGCGCCGTGGTCGACCGCCACTTCGCCGGGACCGCCTCGCGGATCGGCGGCGTCGGCCTCGACGTCCTGGCCGCCGAGGCCGTGGAACGCCACGATCGCGGCTACGAGACCGCCCCCGAGCTGGGCCTGCTGCCGGTCGGCGGCGTCTACCAATGGCGGCGTCAGGGCGAGCGCCACATCTGGAACCCGGCGACGGTCGCCAAGCTGCAGCAGGCGGTCGGGTTGCTCGACGGCGAGCGAGCCCGCTCCTATGCCGAGTACGCACGACTGGTCAACGAGGAGGCGACGCGCCACGGTACGCTGCGGGGGCTGCTGCGGCTGCGCGGCGACCGCGAGGCGATCCCGCTGGAGGAGGTCGAGCCGGCGGCGGAGATCGTCAAGCGTTTCTCCAGCGGCGCCATGAGCCTCGGCTCGATCTCGCCCGAGTCTCACGAGGCGCTGGCGGTGGCGATGAACCGACTCGGCGGCAAGTCCAACACCGGCGAGGGGGGCGAGGACCCCAAGCGCTTAGGCGACGAGCGCCGCTCGGCGATCAAGCAGGTCGCCTCCGGCCGCTTCGGGGTGACGACCGACTACCTGGTCAACGCCGATCAGCTGCAGATCAAGATCGCTCAGGGCGCCAAGCCGGGCGAGGGCGGCCAGCTGCCGGGACCGAAGGTCTCTGAGTACATCGCCGAGCTGCGCCACTCGACCCCGGGGGTCGGACTGATCTCGCCTCCTCCCCACCACGACATCTACTCGATCGAGGACCTCAAGCAGCTGATCTACGACCTGCGCTGCGCCAACCCGGACGCAAGCGTCTCGGTCAAGCTCGTCTCCGAGATGGGCGTGGGGACGGTCGCCGCCGGCGTAGCCAAGGCGAGCGCCGACCACATCACGATCGCCGGCCACGACGGCGGCACCGGCGCCTCCCCGCAGTCCTCGATCCAGCAGGTGGGGGTGCCCTGGGAGATCGGCCTCGCCGAGACCCAGCAGACGCTGCTCGGCAACGACCTGCGCTCGCGGATCGCGGTCCAGGTCGACGGGCAGCTGAAGACCGGTCGTGACGTCGTCGTCGGGGCGCTGCTGGGCGCCGACGAGTTCGGCTTCGCGACGGCGCCGCTGATCGCGATGGGCTGCATCATGATGCGGGTCTGCCACCTCAACACCTGCCCGGTCGGGATCGCGACGCAAAACCCGGAGCTGCGGCGGCGCTTCCAGGGCACGCCCGAGCACGTGATCGAGTTCTTCGTCTACGTCGCCGAGGAAGTGCGCCAGCTGATGGCGAAGCTGGGCGTGGCGCGCTTCGAGGACCTGGTGGGGCGCGCCGAGCTGCTCGAGGCCGACACGGCGATCGAGCACTGGAAGGCGCGGCACGTCGACCTCTCCGCCCTGCTCGCCGTCCCGGACCCCACTGATGCGCGCCCGCGTCGGCGCGACCACGGACCCGGGCGGGTGCTCGAAAGCGCCCTCGGCTGGGAGCTGATCGAGGCGGCGCGGCCAGCGCTGGAGCGTGGCGAGGCCGTGCGATTGCGCCGGCCGATCGAGAACGTCGACCGCGCCGTCGGCGGGCTGCTCTCCGGCGAGATTGCCAGGCGCCACGGCGCCGGAGGGCTGGCCGAGGGGACGATCGAGATCGACTTCGAGGGCTCGGCCGGGCAATCGTTCGGCGCCTGGCTCGCCCCCGGGGTCGCGCTGAGTCTGGAGGGCGACGCCAACGACTACGCCGGCAAGGGGCTCTCCGGCGGGACGATCGCGATGCGCCCGCCGCGCCGGGCGAACTTCGTCGCCGCCCACAACGCGATCGTCGGCAACACCGTCCTCTACGGGGCCACCTCCGGACGCGCCTTCTTCGCCGGCCTGGCGGGCGAGCGCTTCGCCGTCCGCAACTCCGGCGCCCTGGCGGTCGTCGAGGGTGTCGGTGACCACGGCTGCGAGTACATGACCGGCGGCCGCGTAGTCGTCCTCGGCGCGACTGGGCGCAACTTCGCCGCCGGGATGAGCGGCGGCATCGCCTACGTACTCGACAGGCGCGGCGAGTTCCCCCGGCACTGCAACCAGGAGTTGGTCGGCCTGGAGGGGGTCGCCCCTGGCGAGGATGGGGAGCTGCGCGAGCTGGTCGTCGAGCACGCCCGACGCACCGGCTCACGCCTGGCCGAAAAGCTGCTGGCGCGCTGGGAAGCGGCCCTGCCGAGCTTCGTCAAGGTGATGCCGAGCGACTACAAGCGGGCGCTGGAGGAGCGCGCGCAGAAGGCCGAGCGGGTCTCGCCGGAGGGCGACTTCACCGCCGCGACGCCCCGGGAGGCGAGCCATGGGTGAGATCGGCGGCTTCCTTCGCATCCACCGGGTCGGCTTCGACAAGCGCGACCCGGCGACCCGCACCGGCGACTACGAGCACTACTTCGAGACCCAACCTGACGCCGAGCTCCAGGATCAAGGGGCGCGCTGCATGGACTGTGGGGTGCCTTTCTGCCACCTCGGCTGTCCGCTCGGAAACCTCATCCCCGACTGGAACGATCAGGTCTACCGTGGCCGCTGGCGAGAGGCGATCGACCAGCTCCACAACACCAACAACTTCCCCGAGTTCACCGGCCGGATCTGCCCGGCGCCGTGCGAGTCGGCCTGCGTGCTGGCGATCAACGACGACGCGGTGACGATCCAGCAGCTTGAGCTGGGCATCGTCGAGCACGCGTTTCGTGAAGGCTGGATCGTGCCCGAACCGCCGCCGGTGCGGAGCGGACGCAGCGTCGCCGTGGTCGGCTCCGGGCCGGCCGGGATGGCGGCAGCCGCCGAGCTCAACAAGCGCGGCCACGAGGTCACCGTGTTCGAGCGCGACGAGGCGGTCGGCGGCCTGATGCGCTTCGGCGTCCCCGACTCGAAGCTCGAGAAGTGGATGATTGACCGCCGGGCCCTTCTGCTCGAGTGCGAGGGGATCGTCTTCCGCTGCAACGTCGAGGTCGGCCGCGACATCGGCGCCAAGGAGCTGCGCGAGCGTTTCGACGCGGTGGTGCTGGCAACCGGCTCGCGGGTCGGGCGGCACCTCGCGATCCCCGGCGGCGAGCTGGCCGGCGTTCACCAGGCGATGGACTACCTCTACCAGCGCAACCGCGCCGCCGCCCGCGCCAAGGGGGAAGAGCCCGAGTCGGGGGCCCCTGATCCCGAGCAGGAGATCAGCGCCGCCGGCAAGCGACTGGTCGTGATCGGCGGTGGCGATACCGGGATGGATTGTCTCTCCAACGCCCGCCGCGAGGGGGCGCTGAGCGCGGTCGCACTGGACACCTACGGCGAGATCCCGCCCTCCGGACGCTATCCGCACACGCCCTGGCCGCTGCAGGCCAAACGCACCCCCCAGACCTACGCACTGGAAGAGGGGGGCGAACGGCGCTGGCAGACGCAGGCGATCCGCCTCGTGGACGAGGAAGGGCGCGTCGCCCGCGTCGATGCGGTCGCACTGGACGCGAGCTCAAGCTCCGCGCCCGAGCCAATCGACGGTACCGAGTTCAGGCTTGCGGCTGACCTGGTCCTCGTAGCGATTGGGTTCTCCCACCCCGAGCACCAAGGGCTGCTGGCCGAGCTCGGCGTCGCGTTGGACACCCGCGGCAACATCAGGGCGAGCGCCTACGCGACCTCCCGGAAGGGGGTCTTCGCCGCCGGCGACGCCCGGCGCGGCCAGTCGCTGATCGTCTGGGCGATCGCCGAGGGGCGACGTTGCGCACGCGTGGTGGACCGCTGGCTCGGCGGCCGAGCCGGGGCGCTGCCGCTCGGCGCGGAGACGACCGGCTCGCCCGGCGACGAGGGCATCCTTCCGTCGGCCTGAGCGGCTTGAGGGAGGTTGCGCTGCTGCAGCGCTCTCACCACGCCTCACCGATCAGAATCAGCTCCGACTCCGGTTCGTCGCCTGCCGCGATTCACCGCCGGGAGGCCCTCGGCGGTCACCGTGGGGGGAGACGTAGTCGCCGACCGGCGAGCGCAGGCCGACCGCGAAGCGGTTCCAGCCGCTGCTCGTCCTTGGAGTGCATGTCGAGGCAGTAGGCGCAGTCGTTGAGCTGCGAGGCGCGCATCTTGACCAGCTCGCGCAGGGCTCCAGCGTACTCTCCTGGCCCGCCCTCTCCAAACCCAGCATCGCCTGCAGAGCCGCCGGGAAGACACGTTGATAGTCAATCCGCATCGCCTGTCTTTCCTCTCGACGGCGCCCGAGCGGGAGCCGTATCTTTTCTCCATGACGACTGTACAAAAGAGTCGACTGCGTCTTGCTCGGGAGGCGTCTTGGAGCGGAACCTCGACACCGCTTGGCTGCAAATGACGAAGTGGCGCGAACGCTGGTCGATCAGCGCCGAGAGCTATGAGAAGGTCGCCCTCGCCGCGCTGGTAGCGATGACGCTGGTCGTCTTTACTGGCGCCGCCGTGCGCCTCACCGGCTCGGGGCTCGGATGCTCCAGCTGGCCCAAGTGCACCAGCTCCTCGTTTCATCCTCCGCTGGACAGCTACTCGCTGATCGAGTTCGGTAATCGCGTCTTCATCTTCTTGGTCTCCGCGACCGCCATCGGAGCTTTCTTGGGGGCGTTTCTGCGACGTCCGATCAAGCCGCGCAGACGGGATCTCGAGCTGCTCGGTCTGATGCTCCCAATCGGGGTGCTCGCCCAGGCGATCGTCGGCGGGGAGTCGGTCCTCTACAAGCTCGCCCCAGCCTGGGTGATGGCCCACTACTGGCTCTCGATGCTGATTCTCGTCGCGGCATTCGACCTGTGGCGCCGATCCGGCGTGGAGCCCGAAGAGCTGCAGCGTTCCGGTGCTGATCGCACGACGATCCTCGGCGTGCGGCTCCTGAGCGTCCTCGCGGGAGCGGTGATCATGCTCGGCAGCGCCGCGACGGCTGCTGGCCCCAACGCCGGTGCCTCGGGGACCGGTCAGTTGGTTCATCGCCTGAGCTTTTGGGGTGCCGACACGCTGCATCGGATTGTCTCCGTCCACGGTTACCTCGTGACTCTCCTCGGCGTAGGAACCGTCGGCGTCTGGTGGCTGGCGCGCCGGCGTGGTGGCAGCGCCGAGCTCGTCCGGACTCTCACATTGGTCTGCTTGCTGTTGGCCGCGCAGGGAGCCGTGGGAATCACGCAGTACCGGCTCAAGTTGCCGACCGAGCTCGTCTGGATACACGTCGTGCTCGCGACGTTGACGTGGATCGGCTTCGTGCACGTCTGCATCGCCGCCGGCCGTCTGCCCGTCCGGTCATCTCCTGTGGCAACCCGCTTCAGGCGATGGCCTGGATGATCATCTTCTCGCGGGAACTATTCGACGGTGCGCCTACTCTTTGACGAGACGGGCGTCGACCCTGAAATCCGCGCCGGCGAAAAGACGCGTCGTCTTCGTCTAGCCGCCGCGAACGGCTGGGCTACCGGCGCGATCGCCCCCGGCACCGCCAGGCCGGCGACGAGCGCGACGAAGGAGAGGATCGCGGTCTCGTCGAGCACGCCGCCCCAACACCAGGCCCTGATGCTGCCGTCGAGGTCACCGAGCAGCCGAATCGCCACGGCCTGCGTGTGACAGCACGATGTAGCGGGTCAGGCCGGAGATGCGGACCGTGCGGCGGGCGACGTCGTAGCGGGCGAGCAAGGCTGCCTGGGCCAGCCCGCTCGTCACCGTGAAGCGGACACGGGCGACGCCAGAGCGCACCGCACCCCGCGTAGCAGCCCCAGCTCCACGATGTCCACCCTCAACTCGGGGTCGATCACCCCGCGCAGGAGGTCGCGCACGAGCTCGGGGGTGGGGTCGTTGCTGAGCGCGGCAAGCCCGGGGACGCCGCCGGTCATCTATCCAGGCGTCGCCGCCGGCCGGCCGATCCGCACCCGCCACACCGCTGGGCCCTGCTCGAGGTACTCCCAGCTGAACTGGCCGGCGCGCTCTGCCTCGAACTGGTAGCGCAGCGGCTTGGGGTCGTGGTCATTTACGAGGACGAAGCCCTCGCCGGCGCCGAGCGCCTCGTAGGTCTGGAAGATCAGCTTGTGGCGGCGGGCCGGCGGCTCGTTGCGGACGTCGAGGTCGGGGTCGGTTCTCGGCAATGGGTCATCTCCTTCGATTCGTCGTTTCCGCGGCGACAAGCCCGAGCGCCGCTGCATGGCGTGGGCCGTCTCGGCCACCCAGGCCTGGCAGCAGAGCGGCAGTTGCAGGGGACCCGCTGGGTCTGCGCGGTGCCGGCTCTCAGGCGCGCTCACTGCCGCCTCACGCCAAACCCGCCGCTGTCGTCGGCGCGCCCGCGGCCAGCTCGCACACGCGCGGGAAGAGCAGGTTGTTCTCCTCGTGGACGTGGCGGTGTAGGTCGGCCTCGAAGTCGCGCAGCGCCGCGAGCAGGGCACTGTGGGTCGAGCAGAGCGCCTGAGCGTCCCCATAGCCACCGGCCAGCTCGCGCAGCGCCGCCAGCCTGCTGCCGACCTCGGCGTGCTCGGATCGGTGGCGCTCGATCGCGGCGAGCTTGAAGCCGCCCGGCCCGGCGCCCTCGCGCTCCAGCCCCCGGCAGGCCGGGAACAGCGATCGCTCCTCCTCGGCCAGGTGGGGCTCGAGCTCGCTGCGCAGGGCGGCGAAGGCGCGCTCGGTCAGCTCCAACTCGGGCCGGCCCTCGCCGTGCACACGGACCACCGTGGCCGCAAGCTCGGCGATCCGCGGCATTTCCTCGCGCAGCCGTTCGTGATGGGCCGAGACGATGTGGTCGCAGAGCTCGCCGACGCTCGCCTGGCGCCAGTCGCGCTCCTCGGCGGGGTCGACATCGACCAGCTCGTCCTGCTCGGTCGCTTCGATCAGCTCGCGAACCGTGTCAGGGTCGAGCCCGCGACGCCGGCAGGCCTCCTCGAGGCTGCGTGATCCGCCGCAGCAGTAGTCGAGGCGCAGGTGCTCGAAGAGCTTGATGCGCCTCGGCCGCTCGGCGACGAGGGTTCCGAGACTGGTGCTGTTCTCGATCGCATCGTTCACGTCGGTATAGAGTTTACACACTTTGGATGTGTAAAATTGGGGAAGACTTGGACTACCGCGACCGTTGACCAGATGGCCTACGCGACTCCCTTCTCGATCCCCTTCCAGGCGCCGATGTCGAGCGCTCAGGTGAGCTGGCTGCGAGAGGAGCTCGGTTTGACGATCCACCCGAAGACCGCGATCGCCGACCTCCCCTTCGCGTTCGGATTGCTGGATCGCTTCAGTGGCTTCTATCTGCTCAAGGGCGAGGGCGATCGCTGGACGCTCGAGTGCCGCACCTACGAGGAGCCGACGCCTGAGCAGGTGGCTAGCTGGCGGGCCCGCGCGGAGTGGGTGGTCGCGGCACTCCCTCGCCGCTGAGCAGGGTCAGCGGTGCGGAGTCGGCCGCTCGCGCAGCAGGGCGAGCGCGTGTGGCAGAGCGGCGACGATCGCCTCGCCGGCCTGCTCGACGCCCCCCGGGCTGCCGGGCAGGTTGACGATCAGGGTCGCGCCGCGGATTCCGGCAACTGCCCGCGAGAGCATCCAGTGCGGCGTGTGCTCGCGGGAGGCGGCGCGCATCGCCTCTCCCAGGCCGGGAGCCTCGCGTTCGAGCACCGCCCGCGTCGCCTCCGGGGTGACGTCGGAGGGGGTAAAGCCCGTTCCCCCCGTGGTCAGCACCAGCTCGCAGCCCTCCTCATCGGCCCAGTGGCGCAGCCGCGCTTCGATCCTGGCCCGGTCGTCGGGGACCAGATCGTGGCCGACGATCTCGGCGCCGAGACCTCGCGCCAGCTCGGCCAGGCGCGGACCGCTCTCGTCCTTGCCCTCGCCGGTGGCCTTGGAGGTGCTGACGGTGATGATCGCCGCCCTCACGGCCGGGCGACTCCATCGCCTTCGTCCAGCCGCCAGTTCGAGCGCCCGCCGCTCTTCTCGAGCAGCACCACCTGCTCGACCTCGACGCCGCGCTCAAGCCCCTTGACCATGTCGTAGACGGTCAGGGCCGCCACCGCGCAGGCCGTCATCGCCTCCATCTCCACCCCGGTCTGGGCCGCGGTGCGCGCCTCGGCGATCAGCTCGACCCGGCCCCCCTCCTCATCGACGGAGGCGCTGACGTCGACGAAGCTGAGCCCGATCGGGTGGGCCAGGGGGATCAGCGCCGCAGTCTGCTTGGCCGCCTGAATGCCGGCGAAGCGGGCGACGCCCAGCACCTCGCCCTTCGGCCCATCCCCCGCCGCGACCGCAGCCGCGGTCTCGGCCGACATTCGCAGGCGGGCCCGGGCGCGAGCGCGCCGCCCGGTCGCGGGCTTGGCGCCGACATCGACCATTCGCGCCCGGCCGTCCTCGTCCAAGTGGGTGAGGCGCTCCTCACTCACGGCACCTCGCTCTCAACGGGAGTGGCGTCGAGCGGCGGCGGGACACCCTCGACCCAGCGCGTATCGCCGTCGCCATCGACCTCGCGCTTCCAAATCGGCGCCTCGGCCTTGATCCGATCGATCGCCTCCCTAGCGCCGGCGAACGCTTCCTCGCGGTGGACAGCGGAGGCGGCGACGATCACCGCCGGCTCGCCGAGGGCGACCTTGCCGACGCGGTGCTCGGCGGCCGCGCCGAGCAGTCCGTGGCGGCCCACGCAATCGACGAGGATCGCGGCGATCCGCTCGTGTGCCATCTCGCGGTAGGCCTCGTAATCGAGGCGATCGACCTCGCGGGTCACCCCCTGGAAGGAGACGATGGCTCCCGCTCTGGAGTCCGCCACGGCCGCCGTCAGCTCGGCGGGGGAGAGCGGCTCCGCGGTGACCCGCACGTGGGGCCCAGCGCCACCGCTGATCGGCGGTACGAGGGCCAGCTCGTCCTCGGCCCGTAGCACTGTCTCCGGCTGAGCGTAGGTGCGATTGACCGTAAGGAGCAACGGCATCTGCGCGAAAAGCTCGGCCAGCGGCTCGCTGGCCGAGAGGCGCTCGATCGCGTCGGCGACCGTGGCCCCCTCGCCCAGCTCGATCTCCAGCGAGTCGCAGCCCGCTCGTTCCCGCAGGATTGCGAATAGGCGCACGTGCACGGCCATCGCCATGCTATCCGCGCCCGATCAGCTCGACCTCGACCCGCGTTCCGGCGGGCAGCACCTCGGCCTCGGCGGGGATCAGCGCCAGACAGTCCGCTCCCAGCATCGAGGTGAGGATGTGGGAGCCCTGGGCACCGGTCGGCTCGATGCTCCAGCCGTCGGAGCCCAGCTCCATGCGGCAGCGCACCGCGTGGGTGCGGCCCGCCGGCTTCTCGTAGTCGCTGGCGAGCTTCGCAGTGGTGCGCAGGCGGCGCGGCGCGGCGCCGCTCATCGCGACCAGCGCCGGGCGCGCCAGGAGCAGGAAGGTGACCATCGCCGAGACCGGATTCCCCGGCAGGCCGAAGACCAGCGTCGCGCCGTGGGTCCCGAACCAGGTCGGCCTGCCGGGCTTCAGTGCCACCCCCCAGAAGCGCTCCGCCACCTCGAGCTCAGCCAAAGCACCCTTGACGTGATCGTGCTCGCCGACCGAGACACCACCGCTGATCAGGACCGCATCGGCGCCGACTGCCGACGCGATCGCCGCCCGCGTCGCCTCGCGGTCGTCGGCGACGCGCTCGACGCCGCAGACCTCGGCTCCCGCCCACTCGGCCAGGGCGGAGAGGGTGTAGGCGTTGGAGTTTCGCACGCCGCCGGACCGCATCGTCTCACCGGGTTCGAGCAGCTCGTCGCCGCTGGCTATGACGTGAACCCGCGGTCGGCGATGGCAGGAGACCGTTGCGCAGCCGACCGAAGCGAGCACACCCAGCTCCGCAGGGCCGATCCGCGTACCCCGCCCCAGAACCGCTGTGCCGACACGGATGTCCTCTCCGGCGCGGCGGATGTCGCACCCCGCCTCGACCTCCGCCTCGAGGAGGATCCGCCCATCCTCGGCCCGGGTCTCCTCGATGCGGACCACGGCGTCGGCGCCGGCGGGGATCATCGCCCCGGTCGAGATCGCGATCGCCTCTCCTCCGCCCAGGGGCGAGCGGGCCGGCCGGCCGGCCCGCGACTCCGCCGCGATCCGCAGGGTCGCCGGCGCGCCGGGGCGGGCTCCACGGGTCTCCTCCGCCCGCACCGCGAAGCCGTCCATCGCCGAGTTGTCGAAGCTCGGCACCGGTTCCTCGCTGAAGATCTCCTCCGCCAGCACCCTTCCCAACGCGGTGCGCAGTGGCAGCAGCTCGGCCGCGAGGGGGGCAGCGCGGTCAAGGACAGCAGCTCGCGCCCACTCGATCTCGATCAGCTCCGACGCCATCTCAGTCGTTAAGGCTAGCTGCGGCACGCAAGGGTGCGGCGACCCTCGGTGCCAGACTGGCCGGATGCGAAGGTCGCCCAAGGGCACTGGCGCAATCGGGCCGGCCGTCGGCGCGGTTCTGGCCGGTGGCGGGGGTCGCCGGATCGGCGGGACGAAGGCCGCCGTCGAGCTGGCCGGGCGTCCCCTGATCTTCTATCCCCTCGCCGCGGTCGAAGCTGCCGGCCTGGAAGCGATCGTCGTCGCCAAGCGCGACTCGGCGCTGCCGTCGCTGGGCTGCCCGCTGATCGAGGAGCCCGAGCGCCCGCGGCATCCGCTCTGCGGGATCGTCGCCGCCTTGCGATACGCCGGCGGACGTCCGCTGATCGCGATCGGCTGCGACATGCCCTTCGTCCCCCCCGCGCTCCTCTCCTGGCTTGCGTCGGTGCCACAGCCGCTGGCGGTCCCCACACTGGAGGGACACCCACAACCGTTCCCGGCCCGCTACTCCAGAGGGCTGCTGCCCGCGCTCGAGCAGGGGCTGGCGAACCTGCAATCGATGCGCCGGACGATCGAGTCGCTCGGGCCACTCCTCCTCGAGGAGGAGGAGCTGGCGGCCTTCGGCGACCCGGGGCGCCTCTGCTTCAACGTCAACACGCTCGAGGATCTGCGCAAGGCGGAGGAGCTGCTTGGGGCCACCCGCGGCGAACCGCCGCGAACCGTCTGATCAAGCGGTTTCCATCCCCTCAGCGGACTCGGCCAACTCCGCGATCGGCCTGCCCGTCTTCCCGGCCAGCCAGGCAGCCACCGGGGCCGCCGTCCGCTCCGAAGCGTGGGCCGCCGCCGCGGCCAGCCTCAGCACCTCGGCGGTCTCCTCCGAGCTCGGTGCCTCCAGGCCGAGCTCGCCGGCGAAACGCTCCACCCATTCCTCGCCAGTCATCGCACCGCCCTCCTTCGCGCTTCGATCGATTTCCTCATTCAGCCACCTATCGCGCTCATCGTCCGGGCCGGTTGGCGGAAGCCGGGCTCGCTAACCCTGTGCTTCAGCTCCTTGCGCCAGACCGCCTCGCGGATCATCGCGGCCAGCTCGGCGTCGCCGGCACCCATCCGCAACGGCTCCCGCAAGTCGGTCTCGTGGATCGAGAAGAGACAGGTCCGCAGTTTGCCCTCAGCGGTCAGGCGGATCCGGTCGCAATCGGCGCAGAACGGTTCGGAGACCGGGTTGACGAAGCCGATCTCTCCCCGGCCGTCGGCGAAGCGAAACACCCGCGCGGTGGCGGCGGGCTCGCGCGGCAGCTCTTTCAGCGGGTGGAGCGCCTCGATCATGCACCGCAGCTCCTCCCCGGCCAGGACCGACTCCGGTGACCAGGCCCGGTCGGCATCGAGCGGCATGACCTCGATGAAGCGAACCTGGAAGTCGGTGGAGCGGGCGAACTCGCAGAAGCGCTCAACCTCGGCCTCGGTGAAATCGCGCATCGCGACCGCGTTGACCTTGACCGGCCGCACCTCGGGATAAGCGCCGATCGCGGCCAGGCCGCGCAGCACCTGAGGCAGCGCATCGCGCCTGGCGATCTCGAAGAAGCGGTCGCGCTGCAGCGAGTCGATCGAGACGTTGACACGGCCGATGCCGGCCCTGACCAGCGCCTCGGCGTCTCGCTCGAGCAGGTAGCCATTGGTGGTCAGCGAGAGGTCGCAAATCCCCTCGATCCGAGCCAGCATCGAGACCAGCGCGGGGAAGTCACGCCGGACCAGCGGCTCGCCGCCGGTGAGGCGGACATCCTCGATGCCGAGCCCGACGAAGACGCGGACCAGTCGCTCGACCTCCTCGAAGCTGAGGATCTCCTCGCGGTCCAGCCAGGGCAGCCCCTCGGCGGGCATGCAGTACTGGCAGCGAAAGTTGCAGCGGTCGGTGACGGAGACGCGCAGATCGGCGATCCGGCGGCCGTGACCATCGCGGAGCAGGCGGTCAGCCATGGTCGCCCGATCCTACCCTCGACGCTGCTCCACCTTGTCCTGGGGACGTCACGCCAGAACCGAGGGGTCCGTTTTGCCTATGCAACACTTAGGCAATGAAGGACCTGGGGATCGGAGCGGCGGCGAAGCAGCTCGGGGTCAGCACCGACACCCTGCGGCGCTGGGATCGCTCGGGCAAGCTGCGCACGACTCGTGACGAGCGCAATCGGCGGCGGGTCCCTGTCGACGAGATCGAGCGCCTGCGCGACGCCCCCAAGCGCCATGACGCCGGCGACGCCTTCTCGGCCCGCAACCGCTTCCCGGGCGTCGTCCGCTCGGTCGAGGCCGACGGGGTGATGGCGCTGGTCGAGATTGAGGCCGGCCCGCACCTGGTGACCGCCGCGATCACCCGCGACTCGGTCGAGGAGCTCGGCCTGATTCCGGGCGCGAAAGCGACGGCGACGGTCAAGGCGACCTCGGTCATGGTCCGGGCAGGCCACTGATGCGCCGCCGCGCGCTCTCCCTTCTGCTCGTCGGGGCCATGCTCGCGGCAGCGATCCTCGCTGGCTGCGGCAGCGACAGCGGCAGCGGCGACACCACCGGAGGCGGAGGCAGCGACCGGCTGGTGGTCCTCGGCGCCTCCTCGCTGACCGCAGCCGTGACCGAATACGGTGAATCCTTCGACGGCGCCGAGGTCAAGACCTCCTTCGCCGGCTCCGACGAGCTCGCGGCGCAGATCCAGCAGGGCGCGAAGGCAGATGTCTTCGCCTCCGCCGACACCGAATACCCGGCCGAACTCTTCAAGGAAGGCCTGGTCGAAAAGCCGCAGGTCTTCGCCGCCAACGAGCTCGTGATCGCAGTCCTGGAAGGTAGCGACATCAAGAGCCTCTCCGACCTGAGTAAGCCGGACGTGAAGCTGGTGATCGGCGACCCGAACGTCCCGGTCGGCTCCTACACCCGCACCGTCCTCCGCCGCCTCCCAACTGCCGAACGCGAAGCGATCATGGGCAACGTCGTCTCCGAAGAGACCGAGGTCGCCTCGATCGTCGCCAAGCTCGAACAGGGCGCTGCCGACGCCGGCATTGTCTACGTCACCGACGAGAAGGCCGCCGAAGGGCTGGAACCGGTCTCGATCCCGGCCAAACTGCAGCCCAAGGTCGAATACGGTGTCGCGGTCGTCAGCTCCAGCGGCAACAAGCTGGCGGCGGGAAAATTCGTCGCCGGGCTGATCGAAGGCGAAGGCCAGGAAGACCTTCGCGCCGCCGGTTTCCTGCCGCCACCGTGAGGCGGTCGTGGTTCATGGCGTTCGCCGTTCTCGCCACGCTTGTCACTCTGGTCTTCCTGCTGGCCCCGGTGCTCTCCGTCTTTGCCGACGCCGGCCCCGGCCGCCTAATCGAGGCGCTGGGCGAAGAAAGCGCGCGCGAAGCGCTGCTGTTGAGCCTGAAGACGACGCTAATCGCGCTGGTGATCGTGATCGCAGTCGGCACGCCCGCCGCCTACGTGCTCGCCGTCCGCGACTTCCCCGGCCGGGCGCTTGTGCTGACCGCGATCGAGTTGCCGTTGGTGATGCCACCGGCGGTCGCCGGGATCGCGCTGCTGGCGGCCTTCGGGCCGCACGGGCTCTTCGGCGGTCTGATCGACTCGGCCGGGATCGAACTCGTCTTCCAGACTGCCGGGGTTGTCGTCGCCCTCATCTTCGTCTCGGCCCCGTTCTTCCTGCGCCAGGCGATCGCCTCCTTCGCCGCGATCGACGGGCGGCTGCTGGAAGCGGCGCGAACGCTCGGAGCCGGGCCCTTCCGGGCCTTCGCCACCGTCGCCGTCCCCAGCGCCCGCGGTGGGCTGGCGTCGGGAACGGCCCTCGCCTGGGGCCGAGCGCTGGGCGAGTTCGGCGCGACGCTGCTCTTCGCCGGCTCACTGCAGGGGGTGACGCGGACGGCGCCGCTGGCGATCTTCTCCGCCTTCGGCGAACCCGGCGGCTTCGTCTCCGCCCTTGCCCTCTCGGCGGTGCTGATCGTGATCTCGGCGGCACTACTGCTCGGCGTCAAGCTGCTCGGCGGCGATCACCCGTTGGAGGGGGCGCAACGCATATGAGCGGGCCGCTTACGGCACAGGTGGAGATGCCGCTGCGCGGCTTCGACCTCGACCTCGAACTGAACGCCTCGGGGGGCCAGCCGCTGGCTCTGGTCGGCCTCTCCGGCGCCGGCAAGACGAGCCTGCTGCGGGTCGTCGCCGGTCTGATGGCGCCGCGGACCGGCCGGGTCGAGCTCGACGGCCAAGTTTGGCTGGACACGGAGCGCGGCGTCGACCTGCCGGCCGAGCAGCGCGGCTGCGGCTTCCTCTTCCAGGACTACGCGCTGTTCCCGCGGATGAGCGCCTGGCGCAACGTCGCCTACGGGACCGGCGAACCGCGGCGCCGGCGACGCGCGGCGGCGATCGCGATGCTGGACCGCTTCGGGGTCGGTGCACTCGCCGACGCGCGGCCTCCGTCGCTGTCGGGCGGCGAGCGCCAGCGGGTCGCGCTGGCACGGGCGCTGGCAGCGCGACCGCGAGCGCTGCTGCTCGACGAGCCGCTCTCGGCGCTCGACAGCTCCACCCGGCGCAAGGCGCTCGCGGAGCTCCGCCGCGTCCTCGTCGAGCTTGAGGTGCCAGCGATCCTCGTCACCCACTCCTTCGACGAGGCGGCGCTGCTGGCGAGTGCGCTGACGGTGGTCGACCGCGGCCAGATCGTCCAAAGCGGCACGGCGACCGAGATATCGACCTCACCTGCTTCGCCCTTCGTAGCCGACTTCGCCGGCGCCGTGGTGCTCCGCGGCGAGGCAACCGGTGCCGACGGCGACCTGACGCTGGTCCGGCTCGAGGGCGGCGGCGAGGTCCACAGCATCGACCACGCCCGCGGCCCGGTGGCGATCAGCGTCTTCCCCTGGGAGATCTCACTCGAGCCGTCCGCGCGGGCGGCGGATGACTCGATGCTCAATCGCGTCGAGGGGGAGGTGACCTCGATGACCATGCTCGGCAACCGAGCCCGGATCGGGATCTCGGTCCCGCAGTCGCTGAGCGCCGATATCACCGCCCGTTCTGCGGCGGCGCTGGGTCTGCGACCGGGACAAAGGGTGACCGCAGCGTGGAAGGCCTCGGCGACCAGGCTGGTCCCGCTCGGCGAGTCGCCGTCGCATCGCTGAGCTCGGCGTGGCCGGCAGGGCTAGATAGTGGCAGCCGGTCCATTCGCTCGGCTAATCCACCAGCGCCGCGCCGAGCACGACAAGGGCCAGGGTGAGAACGCCGATGCAGGCGCGCAGGGTAGTGGCGAGGACCGCCCCTCGACGGACCCGAGCGTCCAGTGACTTGACGCCGACCTCAGCCATGGCCTGCCGGCGCAACCGCGTCATCGCGCGGGCCTGGGCCATCCCGGTGGCGGTGACAAGCAGGAGGGCGCCGGCGACGACGACGGCTGCGACCATGAGACCGTCCCAGGGATGGTCGTCGAGCAGAACCGCGCCAGTCGCCAGCGCGACGAGCAGCGCAAGGGAGCCGACGACCCCGTAGGAGCGACCGAGGGCGCGGAAGAACTCCACTCGCTGAGCGGGCTCAAGAGTCCCAGAAGCGGCCCGCGCGACGACGAAGATCGCCACCAGGCCGCCGACCCAGATCGAAGCGGCGAGGGCGTGCACCGCGATCAGGGGTGCTGAGGCGGCGGCGATCAATCTTTGTCCTTGCGGTAGTAGGCGGCGTTGATCTCGATGTACTTCTGCCACTCCGGCGGCACCATGTCCTCGGGCGTGATCGCGTCCACAGGGCAGGCCTCCACGCAGGCATCGCAGTCGATGCACTCGTCGGGGTCGATATAGAGCATCTCGACCGAGTCGTAGTCGGGCTCGTCCGGGGTTGGATGGATGCAATCGACCGGGCAGACCTCCACGCAGGAGTTGTCCTTGGTGCCGATACAGGGCTCGTTGATCACATATGCCATTGGGCGCGCCTCCGTCGATGATTTATACATCTAACATGTATAAATCATAGGCCATGTCTCAAGTCGATTTGGGGTCAGCCGTCCAGGAGATGGCTGCTGACCGCGATCTCCGCGCCGCTGAACAGGCGCGAGACCGGACAGAGGGCCGCAGCGTCGGCGACGACCGCCTCGAAAGCGGGAGCATCGAGCCCGTCGACCCGTCCGCCCACATCGAGCGCCGAGGAGACGATCGTCGGCAGGCCGTCGACCTCCGCGAGGGTCACCGTCGCCTTCACCTGCAGCTCCCGCGGCGCCTTCTTCAACTCCCCGAGTTTGAGCGCGAGCGCCATCGCGAAGCACGACGAATGCGTTGCCGCGCAGAGCTCCTCCGGGCTGGTCTTGCCGCCGGGAACCTCCGTGCGGGAGGCCCAGGTGACGTCGAGATCGCTGACCAGGTGGTCTTTGCGGTGCGAGCTGCGATTGCCATTACTGCTCCTCTCGGTGCGCAGCTCAGGTGG
This sequence comes from Solirubrobacterales bacterium, assembly GCA_035712345.1. GTDB lineage: Bacteria > Actinomycetota > Thermoleophilia > Solirubrobacterales > 70-9 > VRUE01. Next base: position 32,048 of record DASTAY010000043.1, on the reverse strand, counting down.
CTGCTTATTTTACATAATATCACTGTGTAAAATAGACCCCAAACGCTCGGCTGATGAATCCACCTAGGCGACCAGGCCGGCCTGGAAGAGTGAGTCGAGCAGCAGATGGAAGTACACGAGCCCGCCAAAGGGCCACCATCGCGAGACCACTCTCTTCACCCTCTCGTAGTCGAGCTGCCCGCCGAGTCCGAGGAATGCACTCATTTTGTTGCGGGCGCCGACATCGTCGCCGGGAAATATGTGCAGGCGGCCGAGCCCTCGCAGCATCACGTACTCCGCGGTCCAGCGACCGACGCCGTGGATGGCCGTCAGACGCTCGATCACCTCGGCATCCTCGGCGTCCTCCAGCACCTCGAGGTTCAGGGCGCCATCGACGATCGCCCTCGCGCTGGTGACGATCGTCCGCGCCTTCGCCAGGCTGAACCCGAGGCGCTTGACCTCGGCGGGATCCACGGCGGCGAGCTCCGATGGGCCCGGGAAGGCGTGAAGCCGATCTGGCTCACCGCCAACCGCTTGCCCGTGAGCGGCGGTGAGTCGGTTGAGCAGGTGGACACCGACATCGAGGGAGAGCTGTTGACAGGCGACGCCGTTGACCAATCCCTCGAAAACGGTCGGGAAGCGTGGCGGCCTCAGCCCGCGCATCCGTGTGGCCAGCCCATCCAGCGATGGGTCGGCTGCAGCCATCGTCGCGAAGCCAGAGAGGTCGACCCGTAGGCCGAGGAGTCTCTCCAGGGCGCTGCGCGCCTGTGCTTCGGTGCCGCGATCGATTGCACCGCCCTCGAGCGTGACCTCCATTCGCGGATCATCCCGCGACCCGCCCTGGGTCACCGCGAGCGCCAGCGCACGATCGCCGAACGGGAGCGCTCGCCGGTAGATCCGCCCGTCCCATCGGTCGGTCTCGTTATGGGGGCGGCGCCGCAAGGCCCACGCCGTGAGGTCGAGCCGAAACGGCGCCGATGGCTCGATCGTGAACCGACGCTCGCGACGGGGCTCCGCCCTCGAGTCCTCGCCGGTCAGCGCCGTGCTCCGCGTGGCAATCCCCGCCTCAAGGCCTCCGCGAGGACGACCGCGTCGTTGTACTCGGTGTTCTTGGCCGCGTAGACGAGGGTGAGCGTGCCTTCCCGAGCCCGCCGCCGCAATCTCGCCAGCGCAGGGCGATGCTGTCGCAGTTCCACGAGGTAGCGCCGACGAAACTCCTCAAAGCGGCCGGGCTCGTGGCCGAACCATTGCCGCAGCTCGGCGCTCGGCGCCAGCTCGCGATCCCACTCGTCGAGCCGGGCGCGGTCACGCGACACGCCACGCGGCCAGAGGCGGTCGATCAGGGCGCGATAGCCGTCGCAGGGCTCCGCGGGCTCGTAGGCGCGCTTCAGCCGGATGTCCATCGCAGCGCCACTCAATGGTGCTCCTCGGCGCGTTCGATGGCCGCTGCCAGGCGGTTGAGGTCGTCAGGGTCCAGCGCCTCCTCGATCATTGGGAAGAGCTCACGCTCCTCGAAGCGGACGTGATCGTCGAGGAGCTGGCCCAGCTCTGCCAGCTCCTCGATCGACGCTTCCGCGGCGACGGCGCGCAGGGCCCCGCGACGGATCGCTAGGTGCTCCTCCAGCATCCGCGCCACCGCGACGCGGTCCACGCGGCAATGCAAGGCCCAACCCGGCAGCAGCACCTCCTCCTCGACGCGGAAGTGGTGTCGCCCCTCGGACTCCCAGAAGGCAAGGAAGTCCTGGGCGGCGGCGGCGGCGTCCGTCGCCTCGCGCAGCCGCTTCGCGGCCAGCAACGACTTCAGGTGATCGCGCGAGAGCGGCTGCAGCGCCTCCGCCCGTTTCATCAAAGGCTCGGCCGGGCTCGAAGCAGGACCCGCGCGGCAAGGACTGCGATGCGACCGGCGAGCATGGCGTAGGCCACGAGCAGCGTCGCGACCGCGGGACTCCGCAGCCCGTCGAGGCCGAGCGACTGCGAGAGCGCCAGGGTCGCGATCCCGACCATCGCCAGGGCGGCCACCAAACCGTCGAGTCGTGGTCGCGCCGCCGGCATCCGCGCCACGAAGCCGCCGCGAACCCTCACGACCACAGCAAGCAGGTGCGTCAGCGAGCCGAGCACGGTGAGGCCGATCCAGCCGCTGACTAGAAGGGTCCCGACGGCGGTGCGGGTCGATCCGGTGAGGGCGTTGACGGGACCGCCCTCGATCGCCGACACCGTGGCGACCAGGAGGCCGGCGAGAAGGAAGGGCTGGGCCGCCGCGACGATTCTCGCCGGCAGCGAGAGCGGCCGGGTCGCGTCGCGCAGGCAGGCGGCGACGTTGACGAGGAGCGCGATCGCACCCGCGCAGAGCCCGAGCCAACCGGCCAGGGCCAGGGGTTCGAGTGCCCAGCCGTAGCCGATGGCGAGTGCCGCCACGCCTGCGGTCCAGGCGAGAAACGCGACTCCCTGCATACGGGGAAAGCGAAACTGGGTTTGGGTCAGCGATGGGAAGAAGGTGTGCAGGGTGCCGACGATCGCCGCGCCGAACCAGCCCGCCAGGTTCAACGACATATGGGCACCGAGGAGATCGCCGTGACTCCAGGGAACGCCACGAGCCAGCAGTGACCCCGCCACCATCCCCAGGCCGAGGAAGCATGACCCGCTGACGTACCACCGGGTGGCCCACGGGGAGCGTCGCAGCGATGATCGCCGCATCGCGGCAATCGCCGCCGCCCAGGCCGCCAAGCCGCTCACCAGCAGGCCAACCGCGGGCCAGATCAGCGTCTCGGCATGCTCGGGAACGGCGATCGCGAGCAGGATCGCACCGGCGTTCCAGCAGAGGATCTGGGCGCGGACAAGAGCTCGGGGGGGTGGATCGGTGGCGAGGAAGGCGCCGGCGAAGAACTGGGTGGCGCCGAGGACCAGCTGCGAGACGCCTCCGACGAAGGCCAGATGCAGCGCGAGCCAGTGGCCCCACGGCCACGGGGCGAGCCATTGGGCGATGCCAACGGCTGCCGCGGCGAGCAGAAAGCCGATCCCGCAGATGAAAAAGGCGCCGACGACATCGGTCGGGCGCAGATCGCCTTCGCGGCGTGGACGGGGCTTTTGGCGACAGTGGCGAGCGGCGGAGCTGCTCACCTGGAGACCTCGATCAGGCAGCCAGCCCGATCGGGATCGTGAGGCTCGAAGCCGGTCAGCTTGGCCTTCGGATCGAGCTTCTCGAGGACGCCGGCCGTGATCCCGCGGTGCAGGGTGCAGACGACATCGGCGTTCTCGCGCGCCGAGTCGCGATATGGGCAGTTTTCAAGTCTGCAGGTCAGGCTGCCGTCGGTTTTCACCTTCATCGCAGGTTGAAAGCCGAGCGCCGCGAGGCTCTGGCGCAGGCCCTCGACAGGGTCGTCGTTCTCCTTGGGGGCAAGCTCCCGGCCTATCTCCCGGCCGGTCCGCTCGACTTCCCGCAGCCGGGTCGGGCCGGCGGGCATGGCGCGCGCCAGCCAGATTGCCAGGTTGGCATAGGCGGAGGGAGGCCGGCCGGCCGGCTGCGCGCCGGGGGCCACCGTCCAGCGGTCGCCGGGACGCCCCCTCCCCCCTCGCTCCTGGCGGCGCTCGACAAGGCCGGCCTCCCGTAGTCGCTCGAGGTGGACCCGCACGCCGTTGGGGTGCAGGTCGAGCCGCGTCGCCAGGTCGTCGGTTCCAACGGCTTCCCCCAATTCCACCAACAAGGCGAAGATACGCGCCCGCGTCGGCTGCGCCAGTGGGTCGTCAGTTGAGTTAGGGAGATCCATGATCCAAGTTTTGCATAGACAGTTTGTGCAAACGTTTCATTGCGACGATGGCTCTCCCGCTGCCGCCGCCACGGTGGGAGTCGAAGGATGGGCCGGAGGTCTTTCGGACTCATTCATCAGGGCGTGCCTGGCACCGGGGATCCCGTATTCGTAAGGCCCGCCGACAACACGCGGAATCCGATCGAAGTTGAAGCGCGGCGGCGGCGAGGAAACCTGCCACTCGATTGAGTTCGCTCGCCAGGGGTTGCCGGAGGCCCGAGGCCCGAAGCGCCAGCTGACGACCATGTTGTAGAGGAAGACGAGCTGGGTGGCGCCGAGTAGGAAGCCGAAGCAGCTGATCAAGAGGTTCCACTCTCCAAATTGGGCGGCGTAGCTGGCGACCCGCCGTGGCATCCCGTCCATCCCGATCCAGAACATCGGCAGGAAGGTGCCCCAGGTTCCGATCAGGGTGCCCCAGAAGTGAACCCGCCCAAGCCTCTCGTCATACATCCGCCCAGTGATCTTCGGGAACCAGTAGTAGACGCCGGCGAAGATCGTGAAGACCGAGCCGGCGAAGAGGACGAAGTGGATGTGGGCGACGATGAAGTAGGTGTCGGTGACATGGATGTCGATCGGCACCAGAGCCAGCAATACGCCGCTGATCCCGCCAACGATAAAGCTGATGATGAAGCCAAGCGCAAAGAGCATCGAGGTGGAGCGAAGGTTGATCTTGCCGAAGAACAGCGTCCCCAGCCAGGAGAAGATCTTGATCCCGGTCGGCACCGCGATCAGCACCGAGGTCAGCATCATCGGCACCCGCAGCCAGCTGAACATCCCGGCGACGAACATGTGGTGAGCCCAGACCGAGTAGCTGAGCACGATGATCGCGATCAGCGAGAGCGACATCAGCCGGTAGCCGAAGATCGGTTTGCGCGAGTGGGTGGAGATCACCTCGCTGATCATCCCGAAGCCGGGGATGATCATTATGTAGACGGCTGGGTGCGAGTAGAACCAGAAGATGTGCTGGTAGCTGATCACGTCCCCGCCAGCGGCGAACTGGAAGAAGTTCGTGTGCAGGATGCGGTCGAAGAGGACCATGAACTGCACGCCGGCGATGAAAGGCGTCGCTGCGACGACGAGCAGCGAGGTCGCGAGGTTCGCCCAGACCAGCAGCGGCATCCGCCAGAAGGTCATCCCCGGGGCGCGCATGGTGACGATCGTGACCAGGAAGTTGAGCGCGGCGAGGATCGAGGAGAAGCCGGCGAACTGAACACCGACGTTGAAGAAACTCTGCCCGAGCGGCGCCCCGGTGGACAGCGGAGCGTAGCCGGTCCAGCCGGCATCGAAGGCCCCGCCCGGCACGAGGAAGCTCGAGAGGAAGATGATCCCCGCCACCGGCAGCAGCCAGAAGCTGAGCGCGTTGAGCCGGGGGAAGGCCATGTCCGGCGCGCCAAGCATCAACGGCAGGACGTAGTTGGCGATGCCGGCGAAGACCGGGATCACAAAGAGGAAGATCATGATCGTCCCGTGGGCGGAGAAGATCGAGTTGTAGCTCGCGGGGTTGACGATCTGGGAGCCCGGCTGGGCCAGGTTGGCGCGAATCAACATCGCCAGCAGGCCGCCAATGAAAAAGAAGAAGAAAGTGGTGACGATGTACTGGATGCCGATCACCTTGTGATCGGTGTTGAAGGTGAAGTAGTCGCGCCAGCTCGCGGCCCCGTGATCGGAATGGTCCTCGGGTCGAGTCGGGGCGCCCAGCGCCCAGCGCAGCCAGTAGTCGAACGCGCCGAAGCCGAGAAGGAAGCCGAGCGGCGCGGTGAACAAGGGGACGACGATGTGGGGGTAGCCGGTCTGCTCGGTCTGGAAGACAGGCAGCCCGGAGATCGCCCGCAAACCGATGACTAGGGCGAAGCCGAAGGCGCCGCCAGCGAGAGCTCCGGCGATGCCTCGCATCCACTTGCGGAGGAGCTCGTCTCCGGAGACGCCGAACCCGAGGGTTTGGGGATCGGTCGCGGCGCGGTCTGCCGTCGTTGCCGATCGTTGGAGTGCGGTGTCTGCCATCAAACATCCGGTCGCATCATCTTTTTCCTACAAGTAATGGATAAATTAGCAGCCCCGCGCTGTGCTCGCCGCCGCGTCGTTGCCAGTTTCAGAAATCGGAAATGGATATGACCACCCATTGCCGCGCGCGTCCCCACCGCCGACAATCGAGCCATGAGCCAAATCGCAGTCCGCTGCCATCCATTCGCGCCCGTCTCCGACGAGGATCTGCAGCAGTGGCTGACCGCAGAGGTCAGACGCCTCGGTGAAGAGGCTCCCGGGGCAGCGATTCGTCTCTTGCGCCTCAGCCAAGCCGGCCCCGAGGGCGAGATCGGAGTTGGATGGCAGATCGAGCTCGGCATAAGCCCGCCCGAGTTACCGCTCGACGACCAAAGCCTGGCCGAACTGCTGGGGGACCTGCGCTTGCTCGGTCTCCAGCCCTCGGTGCTCCAAGCCGAAAGCTCGCCGGGCAACAGCTCCGGATCCGCCTCGTAGCGTTTGGACCGGCGTCCCCGAGCCGGCTGTCGCCAAAAGGGGTCGCAACCTGAACCCGATTGCCCGGGTGGGTATAGGAACCCATGTCGAGCTGGTACACAGCATGGCAACATGGGATGCATGACCGAGCCATGTTTTCCAGACACTCCTATCAAGCGAGAAGCGGCGTACGAGAAACCGGCGAAGTCCGCCTTGACAAGGGCCGACGAGGCGGGCCACGCCTCCTTTCCGGCCAGCGACCCCCCTGCGGTCTGGACCTGGGAAGTCAATAGGGAGCCGAGCGAGATCGAAGTGGACAGACTCCGCTGAGGACGAAGCCAGTCGGCTTGACTCACCGCGGCCAGGATTACCGCTGGCGTCCCGAGTCGACCTCGAGGGCAGCCAATGCCTCGGCCGCGGCCGACTTCAGATCGGACGCGCTGTGATCGGAGCCTGGTCGCGCTCTCGCTGCCGGTTCCTCGTCGACACGGATCTGGCTGCTCTGAGCGCGCGTGGGTGTCGGAGGTTCTGCACTCGGGTGGTGGCAGCGGAGAGACTCGACCGGGCCGGCCTGGATTGCTGCGAAACCTGATACATCTGAACCTCCTGACTCTTGGCTGGGAATCCCTTACGGGACATCGACTCAAGCATGAAGCGATCCGCCAGCCGCGGCAATGGGTGTTTAGCCTCAAGTTCCTCGCCAAGACCTCGCGGAATGCTCAGGGCTCGACCAACCCTCGCCTGATCGCGTAGCGGGTCAGCTCAACCCGGTTTCGCATGCCCAGCTTCTCGAGCATGTTGGCGCGATGGCGATCGACCGTCTTCTTGCTGATCACCAGCATCTGGGCAATCTCCTCGCTGGTGTGGCCTTCGGCGATGAGCTTCACCACTTCGAGTTCGCGTGGCGTCAGCGGATCCCGGGGAATCGTCTCCCCCCGACGCGCCCCATCCAGATAGTCGCGCACCAAGGTGGTCACCGCAGCCGGGTACAGAAAGGGCTCTCCCCGCATCGTCGCCCGGCAGGCCTCAATCAGATCGCGGTTGGCCACCGACTTCAGCACGTAGCCCGACGCCCCCGCTTTCAGTGCTTCGAACAGATACTGCTCGTTCTCGTGCATCGAGAGCATCAGGATTCGCAGCGCGGGCTTTCTGCGAGCGATCTCTCTGGCTGCCTGCAGGCCCGTCATCCGGGGCATCGAGACGTCGAGAATCACGAGATCGATCTCCTCGGCGATCGCCCGATCCACAGCCTCGGCGCCATCGTCGGCCTCGGCGACGACTTCGAGGTCGGGAACCGCGTCGAGCACCATCCGCAACCCGTCGCGGACGACAACGTGGTCGTCAGCGAGCAGGATCTTCGTCTTAAGCGGAACGGGCATTCGTCTCTTCCCAGGGCAGCTCAAGGCGCACACTCGTGCCCTCGCCGGGCCTCGACTCGATTTCCAGCGTTCCGTGGACCAGCCGGGCCCGTTCGCGCATGCCGCTGATCCCGGCGGTGCGGGCCGGGAGATCGGGAGGCAGGCCGCGACCGTTGTCGACAATCGAGAGAGTCGCCTTATTTGGCCCGCCGCTGAGGCTCAACGTCGCCTTCGAAGCCTGCGCGTGGCGGACGACGTTGGTCAGGCTCTCCTGCGCCACCCGGTAGATGACCAACTCCAGGCCGAGCGGAATATCGGGGAGCTTCTCCAGTCGGCGCTCTATGCGCAGGCTTCCCTGCGAGGCCAGCCGCGAGCAGAGGGAAATGAGGGCATTGATCAAGCCGAGGTCATCGAGTGCCTCGGGCCTCAACTCGCGGGCGATGCGACGGACTTCGTCAAGGCTCCCACGAACGGCATCGGCGATCCGGCGCAGGTCCGCCGGTGAGTCATGGCCGACGTCGGCGGCGTGCTCGATCTGAATCGCCGCCGCGGTCAGAGTCTGTCCGATCTCGTCGTGCAACTCAGCGGCCAGCCGCTGGCGCTCACCTTCCTGGGCCGCAAGGGCGACCCGAGCGCTCTCTCGTCGCTCGCGCTCGAGCCGGTCGAGCATCTGGTTGAAGGCGCTACTGAGGGCGGCGACATCGGGGCCGTAGCTCCCGATGTCGGTAATCCGTTCCCCGGGCCGATCGGGGTCGATTCTCGCCATCAGCGCAGTCAACTTCCGAAGCGGGGCCAAGACTCGACGCAGGACCCAGAGATTGGCCAATAGCATCAGGGCCAGCCCAGACAGGATGATCCCCAATTGGCCGGGAGTGACCGAAGCGTGGATCGTAACCGGGGTGAAGACGAGCAGCAGCGCTGCACCGGCCATGATCAGCGCACTGGCGAAAAATGCTCGCCAGAGCAGAGGAAGGCGCTTGTCAGGCCCGGGGCGAAGAGAATTATTTTGCGGCAGCGACATCATCACCTCCTTCCCACCGTCCTCCCTTTGCTCCACAGCGTCAATGGGCATTCGGACCCGGCGCCAATAGCCCTATCCGGGAGACAGCTGGTCCGCTCTCACTCTGCCGAGCTCGCTCTCGATACAGGCGAGCAATTGGCGATAGGAGCCGCAGAAGGACTCGAGACCCTCGCGTTCGAGCCCCGCAGCGATGGCTGTGAGATCCACCCCGGCGGCCGCGGCGTCGACAAGGATCTGTACGGCACCGGCCGGGTCGATGGTGAGGGTTTCGACGACCTCGCCGTGGTCGGCGAAGGCGCGCAGCGTCGGCTCGGGCATCGTGTTGATCACCCCGGGACCGATCAGCTCGGCTACGTAGAGGATGTCGGAGTAGGCGGAGTTCTTGGTCCCCGTACTCGCCCACAGCGGTCGCTGCGGGCGGGCGCCGAGATCCACCAGGCGCCGCCACTCTCGGCCGGAGAATTTGGCGAGGTAGCGTTGATAGGCAACACGGGCGCTGGCAATCGCCACCCGGCCACGCAACGGCGAGTGCTCGACGAGTTGGGCGTCGACCTTGGTGTCGATGCGTGAGAGGAAGAACGACGCCGCCGATGCGATCCCGTCGATCGGCTCGCCTTCCTGGGCACGAAGGCTCAGTCCCCGCAGATAAGCGTCGATCACCTCCTCGTAGCGCTCGATTGCGAAGAGCAACGTCACGTTGACGTTGATCCCGCGGCGCGTGAGCTCCTCTATCGCCGGTAGGCCCGCGCGGGTGGCGGGAACCTTGATCATCACGTTGGGCTGCGCAAGGCGCTTCCAGAGATCCGTTGCCTGGCCGACGGTGGCCTCCGTGTCGTCGGCGAGATCCGGGGTGCACTCGAATGAGATGAAGCCGTCGCGACCGTCACTGGCGTCATAGGCGGGACGCAGCTCACGGGCGGCCGCACGGACATCGTCGAGAGCCAGCGCGAAGAACAGCTCCTGAAGGTCGGTGCCGCCAACGGCGGACAGACGCTGCAACTGCTCGTCGTAGAGGTCTGAGCCGGTGATCGCCTTGGCGAAGATCGTCGGGTTCGAGGTGGCGCCGGTGACGCTGCAGTCTCGGATCAGGGCGGCAAACTCGCCGCTGTCGAGCAGCCGGCGGGAGAGCGTGTCCAGCCAGATCGAAACGCCAGCCTCGTGCAGCCTGACAAGATTCGCGTTGGGGGGCATTCCTCGCTTCCTAGCTTCCGCTCACCGATACGCCGCTCAACGAGCCGAGCGGCGTATCGGGGTCGGCCAGTTCGGCGGCGTCGAGGATCTGGCGAGAGCCGATCAAGGACCGGATCTGGTCGTTGACCTCCCAGACGTTGACGTTCATACCCGCGACCACCCGCCCGCCACGCAGCCAAAAGGCGATGAACTCGCCGCTTGCCCGCTCACCCCGGAAGACGACCTCGTCCCAGTCGGGCGCGTACCCCGAGTACTCCATGCCGACGTCGTATTGATCGGAGAAGAAGTAGGGAATGTGGTCGTAGCTGACCGGCTCTCCCAGCATCGCGCCGGCCGCGGCCGGCCCCTGGTTGAGTGCGTTGGACCAGTGCTCGACGCGGATGCGCTTCTCGTAGAACGGGTGCCAGGCACTCGCCACGTCGCCGGCGGCGAATATCCCTGGCGCCGAAGTCTGCAGCCCATCGTCGACGAGGATTCCGTTATCGATCGACAGACCGGCAGCCCTGGCGAGCTCCAGGCGCGGAATCACGCCGATTCCGACGACGGCCAGATCGCAGTCGACCACCCGGCCACTGCTGGTGCGCACTCGCGCAAGCGCGCCGTCGCCCTCGAAGGCCTCGACGCCCTCGCCCAGGGCCAATTCGACGCCGTGCCGAGCATGCACATCGCGATAGAAGGCCCCAATCTCAGGTCCGAAGATCCGTTCGTTGGGCAGAGCGGTCGGGTCGATCAGAGTGACCTCGTGGCCGGCCTGGCGAGCCGATGCGGCGAACTCGCTGCCGATCCAGCCGGCTCCCACCACCGCGATGCCGCCGCCGCGATTCAGACGATCCCGCAGCAGGTCGCAATCGGCGAGGGTTCGCAGATAATGGATGCCCTCCAGCTCAGCCCCCGGAACCGTGATTCGTCGGGGCTCGGCGCCGGTCGTAAGAAGAAGTCGGTCGTAGCCGAGCTCGCGGCCGTCCTGCAACGTGACGCTCGCCTTGGCGGGATCGATCGCAGACACAGTCGTATCCGCCAATAGCGAGATTTCGTGCCGGGCATAGAAGTCCTCCTCGTGAACGAAGATCGACTCGCGGTCTGACTCGCCGCGCAGGTAGTCCTTGGTCAGCGGCGGCCGTTCATAGGGCCGTTCGGACTCCGACCCGATCAGCAGCACCCTTCCGTCGAATCCTCGCTCGCGCAGCTCCTCAGCGGCCTTTGCACCCGCCAGGCTCGCACCGACGATGATGAAGGTCCGCTTTTTGCTCATGCCTACCGCCTCTCCGATCGTGCTCCGATGTGGCCTGGATCTCGGCTCTACGTGCTTAGCGTGCGATTGACCCGCCGTCTTACCTCAGACGTCAAAGTCCTTGACCTGCGTGCCTCTGGCCTTGAGCCGAGATGGGCATTCCTGCCCATAGCTTGTAGCGCGGCAAACCGTAACGCTGTTGACATGATCGGGACCTCGGACCGCCCAGCCCTCATGCCGAGCAGGCATGAAATCGGACGCGGTATCGACGACCCGGAGTCGCAAGCGTGGATCGAACGACTCACACCCGGAAGCCCCCACCTCGAGGCGGGGATCGAGGAGCTGCGTTCATTGCTTCTCAAAGGGGCACGACTTGAGGTTAACCGTTGCCGCGCGGCACTTCCCCATCTATGGGGCGATGACTACGACGACCTCGCTCAGCAGAGCGCCGACGACGCTCTCCTTGCGGTGCTCCGCAAGCTCGATGGCTTCCGCGGCGAAAGCCGCTTCACCACCTGGGCCTACAAGTTCGCCCTGTTGGAAGCCGCGGCGACCGTTCGCTCTCGCGCCTGGCAAGGACGGGAGATACCGACCGAGCCCGACAGTTGGACTCGGTTCGCCAGCTGCGGTTCAACGGCTCAGGAGGATCTAGAGATGAAGGAGCTATTCGCCGCACTGAAGGAGGCGATTACGACCGATCTCAGCGCCCATCAGCGTGTAGTTCTCGTCTCGGTCGCGCTCAACGATGTCCCGGTCGACGTTCTGGCCGCCCGGCTGAACACGAGCCGCGGGGCGATCTACAAGACCATGCACGACGCACGCCAAAAGCTCCGGGCGGCCATCGGAGGTCGCCGACCGGGGGTGCAGGACCCTCATCGAAAGAGGGGCCCACGATGTTCAGGAACGTAATCGTCGGAGTTGACGGTAGGAGCGGTGGCCGCGATGCGGTCGCTCTTGCTTGTCGTCTTCTAGACAGCCAAGGACAGCTCAGCCTGGTCCATGTCCACCTGGAAACGACCACCGCCGTCGTCCACGAATTCGATTCCTCGGCGCAGGACGAGGCCCGGCAGTTGCTGGAGAGGGAACGGGACAAGGCTGGTGGAGTGGCCGAGCTGGCCAGCATCGGGGCGGCGTCAGTCGCTGCCGGCTTGCGCCGCTATGCCGAGGAAAACGCCGGCGATCTCCTGATCGTGGGCACCTGCCACCGTGGCGTCGTTGGCCGTGTGCTGGCCGGGGACGATACGCGCGACTCGCTTCAATGCGCCCCCTGCGCGGTAGCAATTCCGCCGCGGGGATATGCCGAGTCCCCGGTGCCGATCGAGGTCATCGGCGTGGGATATGACGCCTCGGCCGAGAGCCAAGCAGCCCTTTCCGAGGCGCGCGAGCTTGCCGGGCGCGGAGATATCGAGATCCGTGTCCTGATCATTGCCGCGACGGTTCGGTTCAACGGTTCCAAGCTGGCCACGCTGAACAGCGCCGTGGGGACCGACTCACGCCTCATCGAGATGCTGCGCCAGCTCAGCGAGTTCGACCACGTGATCGCGCGAGCGGCTTATGGACTGCCCGTCGAGGAGCTCGGAAGCTTTGGAGAAGAAGTCGATCTGCTGCTGCTCGGGTCCCGCCGCGGGGGGCCAGAAGGGCGTTTGGTGCTCGACCGCACGTCCAAGCACCTCACCCGCTCGGCAAAATGTCCCTTGTTGATCCCTTATCTCACCGCCATAGACCCTGAGTCGGGCGGCTGGCCGACGAGCAGCCCAGCCCCCAGGGAGTTCTGATGGAGGACGACGGGGACCTTCTCTCGGTCCGCGCCCACTCTTCGTAGCTAAACCTTTTTCTTAGTCACATTGGGTAAATACGCAGAAAAGTCTGAACTCCGATCGGAATCTAGGCAATGGCGACGAGAGACTTCTGGAGGCTGAAATGAGCTACGAAAAGGACGTACTGGTCGATACCAACTGGGTCGCCGAGCACCTCGACGACGACTCGGTCCGGATCGTCGAGGTCGATGAGAACCCGGCCCTCTACCTTGAGGGCCACATCCCCGGCGCGATCGGCTTTGATTGGCAGGCAGACCTCCAAGACCAAGTCAGCCGGAACTTCCTCGACGCCGAGGCCTTCGGCGAGCTGATGGGGAGCCGCGGCATCTCCAACGACCACACCGTCGTCCTCTACGGCGACCGCAACAACTGGTTCGCCGCCTACACCTACTGGTACTTCCTCTACTACGGCCACGACAAGGTGAAGCTGGTTGACGGCCCACGCGAAAGTGGGTCGCCGAGGGGCGTGAGACGAGCAGCGAGGTCCCGTCGCACCCGGTGGCGACCTTCGACGCCAAACCCGGCGACGACTCGATCCGCGCCTACCGCGACGAGGTCCAGGCAACCCTGGAGAACGGCACGAGCCTGGTTGACGTACGCAGCCCGCAGGAGTTCTCGGGCGAGCTGATCACGGCGCCCGGCTACGAGCAGGAGGGCGCACAACGCGGCGGCCACATTCCCGGCGCCGCCTCGGTCCCGTGGTCGCAAGCCGTGAACGAGGACGGGACCTTCAAATCGGCGCAGGAGCTGCGCGAGCTCTACATCGAAGAGGGGGTCCTCGCCGGCGGGCGCCCGGTGATCGCCTACTGCCGGATCGGCGAGCGCTCGGCCCATACCTGGTTCGTCCTGCACGAGCTGCTGGGGACCGAGGACGTCAAGAACTACGACGGCTCCTGGACCGAGTGGGGCAACCTCGTCGGCGTCCCGATCGAGAAGTCGGCCCAGTAGTCGCCCAGGCGCTTGAATCAGGTCATCGAGGGCAAGGTCTATGGCACGCACCGCCGTCCTGGGGCTTCCCCGTGTTGGTCCTGACCGGGAGTTGAAGTTCTCCCTGGAGGCTTTCTGGGCCGAAAAGACCGGCGAAGAGGAGCTCCTGGAGACGGCGCGAGCCCTTCGCAGCGCCAACTGGAAAAGAGCTCATGCGGCAGGGATCGACGTGATCCCGTGCGGCGACTTCAGCCTTTATGACCACGTTCTCGACACCGCCTGGGCGCTGGGCGCGACTCCGTCTCGCTTCGGCGAGCTCAATCGCGGGAGTCTCAGCGACTATTTCGCGTTGGCGCGCGGCACCGCCGAGCAGCGCCCGCTGGAGATGACGAAGTGGTTCGACACGAACTACCACTACCTCGTCCCAGAGCTTGAGCCCCGCCAGCGCTTCGAGTTGTGCGCCGATCACTGGAGCGGCCCACTACGCGAGGCAGCTGCGCTGGGGATCGCGACACGGCCGGTCGTGCTCGGCCCGGTCAGCTTCCTGCTGCTGTCCAAGGGTTTGGAGCAGCCGCTCAAGCTACTGGACGACCTCGTGCCGGTCTATGCGCAACTGCTGAGCGAGCTCAGCACTGCGGGCGCGACAGAGGTCCAGGTCGACGAGCCCTACCTAGCGGTCGATCGGAACGGAGCGGAGCTCGAAGCTTTTGCCGGCGCCTGGCGGAAGCTGGCCGACGCGAGTGCAGCAGACCTCAGCCTCGCTACCTACTTCGTCGGCCTCGACCCGGTGGCCCTCGACCTGATCGCCGAGTTGGCACCCGCCGAGCTGCACCTCGACCTCGTCCGCGCCCCCGAGCAATTGGCGCAGGCCCTTGCCACCTTGCGGGAGGGGCCGACGCGGCTCTCGCTCGGGGTGCTGGACGGCCGCAACATCTGGGTCGCCGACCCCGACCGGGCGCTCGACTGGATCGATGCGGCGAGCGCCGCGCTCGGCGACGAGCGGATCACGATCGCCCCCTCCTGCTCGCTGCTGCACGTCCCCTACGAGGCCGCGCGCGAGGAGGGCATCGATCCCGAGATCCGCCCCTGGCTCGCCTTCTGCACCGAGAAGCTGGCCGAGCTGAAAATGCTACGAGCGGCGGTCGATCGACCCGCTGAGCGCAGCGAGCTTCTCGCCGCCGCCCGGGCGACCATCTCCGCACGACGCACCTCCACTCATACCAACGATCCGACGGTGCGCAAGCGGGTCGGGACGCTGGGGCCTAGCGACTACGCCCGGCCGGCCCCGTTCGAGGTCCGCCGTCCTCTGCAGGCCGACCGCCTCGGCCTGCCCGAGCTGCCGACGACGACGATCGGCTCCTATCCGCAGACCGACGCGATTCGCACCGCCCGCCGCGAGCTGCGCGAAGGCAAGCTCGACGAGGGCGCCTACCTCGAGTTCATCCGTGGCCAGATCGACGAGGTGGTCGCATTCCAGGAGGAAATCGGCCTCGACGTGCTCGTCCACGGCGAGCCCGAGCGCAACGACATGGTCGAGCACTTCGGCCAGCAGCTCGCCGGCTTCACCTTCTCCGCGAACGGCTGGGTCCAGTCCTACGGCAGCCGCTGCGTGAAGCCGCCGATCCTCTTCGGCGACGTCTCGCGGCCGCGGGCGATGACCGTCGAGTGGTGGCGCTACGCGCAGTCGCGGACCGACAAGCCGATGAAGGGGATGCTGACCGGACCGGTGACGATCCTGCAGTGGTCCTTCGTCCGCGACGACCAGCCGCGAAGCGAGACCTGCATCCAGATCGCCCTGGCGATCCAGGACGAGGTGCGCGACCTGGAGGCCGCCGGCGCAGCGGCGATCCAGGTCGACGAGGCCGCCCTGCGCGAGGGCCTGCCGCTGCGCCTCGCCAAGCGCGTGGCTTACGTGCGCTGGGCGATCGACTGCTTCCGGCTGGCGACCGCCCCAGCACGGGCCGAGACCCAGATCCACACTCACATGTGCTACTCGGAGTTCAACGACATGATCGAAGACATCGTCCGCCTTGATGCCGACGTGATCTCGATCGAGGCCTCGCGTTCGGGCATGGAGGTACTCGACGCCTTCACCGACGGCGTCGCCTACCCGAATGAGGTCGGTCCCGGCGTCTACGACATCCACTCGCCCCGGGTGCCGTCGATCGAGGAGATCGAGGAGCTGCTGGAGCTGGCCGAGCGCAGGGTCGGCCGCGACCGACTCTGGGTCAATCCGGACTGTGGCCTGAAGACGCGCGGTTGGGAGGAGGTCCGCCCGGCGCTGGCGAATCTGGCCGCCGCGGCTCGGCGGCGGCGGGCGGCTGCGGCCATCGACCGCTGAGGAGCCAGATGGGATCGCCTGTTATTTTACCCATCACATATATGTAAAAAGATGATGATCGGGCTGACCAAACCGTCAGCCGGGAGGTCGCCGTGAAGAAGCTAATCGGAGTTTTCGTCCTGCCCGTCGCAGTGCTTTTCGCCGTCGGTTGTGGGAGCGGCAGCGGCGGCACCACGACCACGGCGGGCGGGGAAGCTGCCGCGCGGGAAACGTCGGTGCCGCCGGTCAAGGTCGCCGCCAAGAGCCTCTCGGGCCTGGGGCCGGTGCTGGTCGACAGCGAAGGGAAGACCCTTTACGTCTTCGCTCCCGACAAGGGCAAGGAAGTCACCTGCGTGAGCGAATGCGCCGCCGTCTGGCCTCCTCTGAAGCTGGAAGAAGGGCAAAAGGCCGCCGGTTCGGGGCAAGTGAAGCCCTCCCTGCTCGGCAGTGACCCCTCGCCCGAAGGCGGCGAAGTAGTCACCTACGCCGGCTGGCCGCTCTATACCTACGTCGCCGACACCGAACCGGGCAAAGCGACGGGCCAGGCGATCGACCTGAACGGCGGCTACTGGTACGTCATCTCCGCCGCGGGCAAGGTGATCAAGTAGGCCGTAGCCGGGGTACTAACGGCCCCCTATCGACTCGAAGCTGACCATCCGGGTTGCCGGCGCCTGGCCTGATCGTGACTGCCCCGTCGCCGTCTCGCCGCCGTCTCAACCGGGCTCCGAGGCTCGCGGCGGTAGGGAAGATCCTCCCCTGCGTCGCGCAGGTCGCGGACATATGGACCGACCGAGCTTCTGTTCAGGTCCAAGGCTTCGGCTATCTCCTGTTCTGAGCGCCCTTCCCTCCAGAGTCGGATGAGCATTTGGTCGCGCTCGGCTTTGGTCGGCGCTTCTCCGGGCAGGAATTCCGGTGGGGCGAGCGGGCGCATATGCCAGCTCGCC
This sequence comes from Solirubrobacterales bacterium, assembly GCA_035712345.1. Taxonomy (GTDB): domain Bacteria; phylum Actinomycetota; class Thermoleophilia; order Solirubrobacterales; family 70-9; genus VRUE01. The sequence continues at coordinate 15,003 of DASTAY010000043.1, read as the reverse complement.
ACGCCAGCAAACAACTCGGAAAAAGCGACACCCAGGGCACTGGCAAGCCGTATGACCGTGAAGATCCTGAAGTTCCGGCTGCCCCGCTCGAAGTCGACGAGATCGCCGCGACTCATCGAGGTGATGTCACTGAGCGCCTGCTGGGAGAGGTCGAGCTGGTACCGCGCACGACGCGCGTTCTCTCCCATGCGACTCAGCGCAGTCTGCGGCTCGGCTGGCAATTTCAGAACCTGGAATGCGCCGGAAGCCGCGTTCCAGACCACGCCCGCGGTGATGAGGCCGCATCGCACGTTCAGGCTGCCGGCCAGTTTGAGGATCAGAGCCAATTGGGGAACCGCCGCCCGCCCCTTCTCGATGCGGGCGAGGTGGCTGAAATGGGTCTCGGCCGCCTGTTCCAGCTCACGCAGGCTGAGACCGGCTTCCGCACGCCATTTCGCGACGTTTTCGCCGATTCGTCTCGCGACCTCCTCGTTGGAGGCCCGATCGACGCCGGCTGGCTCTACCGAGGCGGCATCGTCTGCTGGTTCGGCTGGCGGCGACGACTGACACGCAACCCGGCGAACTCGCGCTCGTTTATGCACCGCCCGCGTCGGCTGCCGGCGATAGCTGAGGTGCTCCCCACGCTCCCTCAGCCTGTGGACGGTCGCCGACACCGTTCCGGGCGAGGTTCCCAGAGCCCGGGCGATCTCCCGCGCCGTCTTGTTCTCGTTCCACAGCCGGCTGATCGCCTCATCGCGACTGCGCCCCCGGCAACGCGCGCGGCTTTCCTGGCGTTTGGCTGGCTCGGGCTTCCAGACGATCCCTTGGAGCAGGACGTCGGGCGGCACTTCCAGGGAGCGCGCCAGCCCGCATAGCGTTTCGACGGACGTCTCGCGAACGCCCCGCTCGATCAGGGAGAGCCCGGCCTTGCTCACGCCCGAGGAGCTACCGAGCGCGCGCTGGGTCAGGTGGCGCCGCTCGCGCGCGGCGAGGACGTTGGCGCCGAGGATCGCGGCTGCCTCCTGGCGCGTTGTGACGGGTTCTTGTGGCGGTGCCAGCTCGAAGACTGGGACGTTGCCGGGCACGACGAGAAAGAAGCCGGTGAGTCGTCCGCTCGGTGGGCGCTTTGACCCCCGCGTAACCTGCCCCGGGTTCCAGTAGATGCGCTCGACGAGCTGGTCGATCGAGACCCTCAGCGGGCCTGCGAGCCTCATTGCCGTAGCCAAGCGCAGATCGTGGCCGCCGTCGCCTTCCAGCCCAGAGATGGTGCTCTCGTGGAGCCCGGCCGCCTCGGCGAGCTCAGCGGGTGAGAGACCCGAACGAAGGCGAAGCTGGCGGAGGTTGATCGAGAGTCGGTCGGCGAAGGGGCTGCCGGGTCCGGTTTCGGGCAGGCAGTCCTCGCAGCGGCTCGGCGCGTTGGCGCCCGGCTCGACGTCGAGCAGCTCGCGCCCGCACTCGACGCATCGGCCTGGCTCGAGACTGGCCTCCACGGCGATGCCTCACGAAGACGCCGGTGCGTGGTCGCCATCTGCAGCTCTTCGAGGGCCGGAGCAGGAAGCGGCTCCCACAACCAGCGCGGGAGCAGCCCCTCCCTGTGGCCTGCGCTCCGACCCTCGAACAACCGCCAATGGCGGCGACCCCGCTGTGGCGTCGCAGCTAGCCATCGCCGGGAACGAGAAGCCCGCTTGGGTAGTCGCTCGGCGGGTCGCCGGGGTGGACGATGGCAGCGACGATCACGCCGCGCTGGCCTCCATCTTCGGCGTCCTCGCGCTCGCCGAGCTGGCCACCCGCGAGCACGGGCGCACCTACCTGGAGGCTCGGAACGGTTCGCTCCGCCAGCGACTCGGGGACTTCCACCTCGCAGCTCGCCCACGTCCACAGCTGCTGCGGTCGCTCGGGATCTCGGACGGGGAACGCCATCTCAAAGAGAGCGACGACGTCTCCCTGCGGGCCCCTGGCCTGCCGCGCCTCACCCGAGACGGTGCCCGTCACCACGAGGTGGTTGAGGCCGGGCGGGGTCGGCTCTGGGAAGGCGACTCTGGGAACCGACCCGTTGGGGCGCGGCTGGCATCTCCACCCGCTCATCGCCGTTTCGCCTCCGCCAGCGCATAGGAGCGCGGCTTCGGCTTGGCGAGCCGGACCTTCTCCTGCTTCTCCAGCCGGACCAGGCAGTTCGCCACCGCGCCAGAGCTGCGGCCGATTCTCTTGCCGATTGCGCTCGCGGTTTGCGGCGCCTCCCCCTTGTGCTGGCGCATGTGGCCGAGGACGAGCTTGTCCAGCTCGCCCGGTCCGAGGCGACCGTTTTTCGCTCCGGCCGATGCGGCTTTCCGCGGCTTGCCGCCTGACGCCTCCTTTGGCAGCGAGAAGACGTCGGGCAGCCTGCGGCGGCCATCGCGCCCGCCCGATTCCCGCACGATCTTCTTTTCGACCTTCAGGCCGGCGAGGTATTTGCGAGCGCTGGTGCGCCCGACCTTCACCGCGGCTGCGACCTCGTCGACCGTGGCGGTGCCCTTCTCCTTGAGGTGATCGATGATTTGCTGATCGATTGGCTTCTTCTCGCTCATGCTGCTCCTCCTAGCTCGGCGTCGCTTCGATCCCATGCCCAGGTCGAGCGGCGCCCGGGCCTTGGCCCGGGGTTTTCGTCCACATCGGGAAACTCGTCGTCAGGCTCAGGCCACTCGGTCAGGCAGTAAGCGGCCGAGGCGAAGCGCCAGGAGGCACAGCGCAGGCGCGCGTGCAGGGCGAACCATTCCTTCGCCATCACCGGGCGGTACTGGTTGATGAGGTCGTCGGCCTCTTCGACCGCCTCAGTCAGCTCCGCTTTGAACCCTTCGATCCGCACGGCGGCCTGTTCGCGGGCGTGGCGCCAGGTGCGATGCTGAGGGGACTCGGGGAGGTCACCGATCTCGCCGGCCTCGCGCTCCTGCGCCAGGCGTTCGCGCCCCACCGAGGTCAGGCTCCAAACCGGCTCGCCTCGATGCTCGGTGGTGGTCAATAGGCCGGCGCGTCGCAGCTCTTCAAGTCGGGGCCAGAGGTGCTCGTTAGTCGACGGGCCGCCCTCGAAGCCGAGGTGCGCGGTGAGGTCGGGGGTCAGAACCGCCCCGTCCTGCTCGTGGCGCTCGGCGCGCTCGACCGCCGCCAGGACGAACCCGTCCGTGACAGGTACATATGAGGCCAGCTCGTGCGCCTTGGCCTGCTCGGGCGAGACCGTGCTGATCGGCTCTGGGTCGTCTTCCTCGCTGCCCAGGGAATCAAGCCGGCACAACAGCTCCTCGCAAACTCCTACGGCCTGCCGGAAGCGCCGCCAGCGCTCATCGACGCCTTCCTCGGGCTCCCGCTCGTGTCGCATTTCGAAGGGAGCACGGCGGGCGTCGCGGCGGAGGCGCTTCAGCGTCTCTGCGAGGCGCTCGCGCGGCATCGCCAGCTCGATCGACTCCCGGTCGGTCTCGAAGACCCAGCCGACCTCCTCCATCAGGCGCAGGTCATCGCCGAAGCGCTCGCATACCTCCTCGACCGTGGCGCCTTCCGCCTTGGCAAGCTCAGGCGTCCGTTCGGCGAGGATGAGTAGGCGTCGAAGCATCAGCCCATGCAGCGTGTCGCGCTCCCTCGCGCTGATTGTCAGCGTGGCGGTCACGCGGGCTCGCCCGTCCTCGGGTCGATCTCCGCCAGCACCTGCTCGCAGGCGACGTAGCCCTGGCGGAAGCGCCGCTTCGTTTCGGCGTCCTCGCGGCTCTCTTCGCTGTCGCCGAGGACGATGCCGGCTTCCCCGTGCAGCCGCTGCAGCACTTCCATCAGGTCGTGCGCCGGCATCGTCAGCTCGAAGCCGTCGCGGCCCTCGTCCTCGCCCCAGCCGATCTCCTCCAGCAGCTCGAAGTCTTCGCTGAACTCGAGGCCGAGCCGGGCGGCCTTGGCGAAGTCCTTGTCGCGCTCCAGCGCGTCGAATAGGTCGCCGACGGAGCCGAGGTGATTGCGGACCAGCTCGTAGAGCCCGTCGCGTTGCTCGCGGTTGATGGTGATCGTGGTGGCGGGCACGGCGCCCCTCCTCTCGGTAGGGCACCGAAGCCGGCCCCGATGCCGCCCCGGTGGGGGCAACGGCAGTACCGTTTCCGTTGCATCGAAGTCACTGGCTTCGGTGCCGGCCCCGGGGCGTTCACGCGCCGCCGGGGCGCTTGCTTATGTCGGTCGGGCGAACCTAGCTCCGCTGCCCGCCGAAAGCGAGGCGGAATAGTCCGAGATCGCCGCTAATCCCCGCGCATCGCCGCGATTCGAGGCACTAGTGCCTCGAATGGAGCGCGAGATCAGGCCCGGTTGGAAAAGACCTGGATATGCAGAAGTCCCCCGCTTGCGGGGAACTTCTGCATATGGAGCTAGCCGGACTCGAACCGGCGACCTCCTGGGTGCGATCCAGGCGCTCTGCCAGCTGAGCTATAGCCCCTCGTGCGTGGCTGGGAGGATCGTCCCAAAGGCCTCGCAAGCACAAGGATAACCGCATAGGCTTTAGCTTCCCCGGGGATCGACATGGGAATTCTCGACGACGCGATCAAAGAGCACCTGGAGCTGAAGCGCCAGCACGGCGCGGCCGAAGACGAGCTGAAGAAGCTCGAGGACGAGGCATTTGGCGCTGCAGAGCGGCCCGGGAGCGAGGAATCCGTGGCCGATCCGCTTGCCGAGGCGCCGACTGAATTCATGACCCAGCCCGATCTGGAGGAGGAGGGCAGCCCCAGGTCCCGCCGCCCCGACGTGGCCGACCTGCAGGAGGCGCCCCCACGGCCCGCGGCTGAGGAGCCACCTGTACCACCCGAGCCTCCCGCCGAGGAGGAGTCGCCCGCGATGGAACACGAGGCGGTGCCAGAGGCGCCCCCGTCTGAGCCCGAGATTCCCACCGGCCCCACGACCGAGGAGCGCGAGGCGATCGCCGAGCAGCCGACCGAGATGTTCGACGTCGAGGAGGAGCTCGCGGTCTCCCGGCCTGCGCCCACCGAGGAGGAGCTGGTCGAAGAGGAGATCGAGGAGCCGCGCCTCGCGCCGGTCGATCCGCTCGCCGGCCTCGACGCCGACGAGGAGGACGGGGCGGAGGACGAGTACGAAGAGGACGACGACTTCTGGGACGAGAAGCGCCTCTCCGACGAGCTCGACCAGGCTCTGGAGGCGCCGAGCGAGGCCGAGGAAGAGGACGTCGAGATCGAGGTGGAGGAGGTCCCCTACGAGGACGCTTCCACCGAGGCCGAGGAGGAGGACGAGCCACGGCCGGGCCACCCCGAGCAACGCGCTCCGTCCGACGACGAGGAGGACGTGCTCGAGGAGACCCCCGACTTCCTCGAGGAGGCGCCCGAGGACGACCAGCTCTGGTTCGAGCAGAAGCCGCCGAAGGACTTCGACTTCGACGACTGAGCCCGCTGGCAAGCGCGCCTGACCCGTCCTACACTCTCAGGCGAGGGGCCATAGCTCAGCTGGAAGAGCGCCGCCTTTGCAAGGCGGAGGTCGCCGGTTCGAGCCCGGCTGGCTCCATGAAGCCATGAATCGATTCGCCGTCCTCACAGCGCTGGCCGTCGTATCGGCGGCCGCCTTGGCCGGGGTCGCACAGGCTCGCGTCGTCGTCGTCCACGGCAAACATTACGGCGTGATGCCGGCCCCGCGAGCGCGGAAAGCGGCTCCGAGGGCGCTCGCCTCGAGCCAGCCGCCGGCCACCTACGGGGGCGGGCCCCTGATGCTCTCCTCCACCCTCTACCTGATCTTCTGGGGACCGGCCGGGAGCTTTCCCGCGTCCTACACGGCGCCCATCGTCCAGTACGCCGAAGACCTGCAGGCCGACTCTGCGCTGACCACCGATGCCTTCTCGGTCGCCGAGCTGTACGCAAACTCGAGCGGCACGCACATCAGCGGCGACGTCACCTTCGGCGGCGCGGCATTCGACACGAACGCCTACCCGGCCCAAGACAAAGCCCACGGCTGTTCCACGGCCGCGTGCCTCACCGACGCGCAGATCCAGAGCGAGATCCACAGCCAGATACTCGCCCATGGGTGGCCGGTCGGCGCCTCGCACGCGCTCGACACCCAGTACCTGCTCTACACGCCGCAAGGGGAGGCGGTTTGCCTAAGCTCCGGCTCGTGCACGGCGGCTGGCCTCGGCGGGGGATTTTGCGCCTACCACGGCGGGATCGCAGCGACCGGCCCCCGCTTCGAAGAGATAGCCACCTACGACGTCCTGCCCACCGTGCCGATATGCAACACGGGGCAGACGCCGTGGGAAGCCGGCGGCAACGTGAACGTCTCCAGCACGCTGGACTCCGAGCTCCATGAGCTGATCGAGTCGGCGACCGATCCCCTCGTCGGCTCGGGCTACCGCGACAGCGCCGGGGAGGAGATCGCCGACAAGTGCGTCTATCCCAACGTGAGCTCGATACCGGCCGTATTCAGTCCTGTCCTCGGTGGAAGCCTCACGGCAGGGTCCGCCTTCAACCAGCTGATCGACGGCCACCGCTACTACACGCAGGACATCTGGAGCAACGAGGCGGGCTGTGTCGCCCGAATCGGGCCGACCCCATCCTTCACCGTGCCCGAAAGCGCCTACGCCGGCAAGCCCGCCGGCTTCGATGCGCGCGGCTCCTACGACCTCTCTGCGCCGCTCGACAGCTACGAATGGGACTTCGGCGACGGCTCTCCGGTCGACACGAGCAGCGGGGCGACCGTGGACCATGTCTACCCGAGCACCGGCACCTACCAGGTGTCGCTCACGGTCGGCGACGAATCCGGCAGCGAGAACTCCACCACTCAGACCAGGGCGATAAAGATCGAGTTCGAACCGCCGAGCGCGACGATCGCTTCGCCTGCCGGTGGCCAGACCTATGTGGTCGGCGAAGTCATCGGGACGAGCTTCTCCTGCGCCGACTCCCCCGGCGCGCCGGGGATCGACTCGTGCACCGACTCGAACGGCAGCTCCAGTCCCGGCAAGCTCGACACCGCCACCACCGGGCTCCACACCTACACGGTCAAAGCGCTGAGCCAGGACGGCGAGAGCGCCACCGCGACGATCGACTACACGGTCGTCAACCCCGTCTCCAAGCCGGAAGGGAGCGGCTCTGGCTCAGGGTCGGCCCCGCCGCCCAGCCCGGGTCCGAGCGGGGGCTCCCCGAAGCGGACGACTCGCGCTGAAAAGCTCGCTCGGGCGCTCAAGGTCTGCCGCCGCAAGCACGGACGGCGTAGGCGAGCTCGCTGCGTCGCCGTCGCCCGGAAGCGCTTTGGACACAAGCACCGAAGAGGGCGCCATCGCAATCCAGCAAATCGGCGTCGCTAGCTGGCTGCGGCCCTGCGCTCGGGCAGGTTCTGGTCCGCGTGGTAGCTGCTGCGGACCAGGGGGCCGGAGGCCACCGACTCGAATCCCAGCGCGTAGGCCTCGCGCTCCAGGGCCGCGAACTCGTCGGGGTGCCAGTAGCGCTCGACCGGCAGGTGGTTCTCGGTCGGGCGCAGGTACTGGCCGACGGTCAAGACCTGCACCTTGTGCTCGCGCAGCAGGCCGAAGGTCTCGACCATCTCCTCGAAGGACTCGCCGAGGCCGACCATCAGGCCCGACTTGGTGATCACATCGGCGCCGCCCATCTCCTTGGCTATCTTCAGCACCCGCGCCGAGCGCAGGAACTTGGAGCCGCGGCGCGCCTTCGGGTAGAGGCGCGGCACCGTCTCGACATTGTGGTTGAAGACGTCGGGACGCTCGTGGATCACCTTGGCGAGCGGCATCTCCTGGCCGCGGAAGTCGGGCGTCAGCACCTCGACCTTGCAGCCCGGCGCCTGCATGCGGATCGAGCGGATCGTGCCGACGAAGGCGCTCGCCCCGTAGTCGGGCAGGTCGTCGCGGTCGACCGAGGTGACGACGGCGTGGCGCAGCCCCATCCGCTTCACCTGGTTGGCGACGCGCAGCGGCTCGAGCGGGTCGTGCCAGGTCGGCACGCCCGTCTGCACGTTGCAGAAGCCGCAGCGCCGCGTGCAGACGTCGCCGAGGATCATGAAGGTCGCCGTGCCGCGCTCCCAGCACTCGCCGACGTTGGGGCAGTTGGCCTCCTCGCAGACGGTGTTGAGGCCCTCGGCGCCGATCTCCGCCTTCAGCCGCCGGTAGGTCGGCCCGCCCGGCGCGGGCACCTTCAGCCACGGCGGCTTGCGGGCGCGGCGGAAGGGGACGGCGCCCTCGCTCCGCGCCGCGGTCCCGCCCGGCTTGGCGCGCGAGCGGGTGACGTGGACGCGCTCGCCGAGGGACGCGGCCTCGGCGGCCTCGCCCGGCGCGGCGCTCGTCTCGGTGGGGCTGCTCATGCGATCCCGAGCCTAGCGAGGTCGATTCCCAGGGTCGCCGCTTCTGTCTCGACCGGCGCACGTTCGAAGACCTCTGCGTAGCGCTCGGCGATCGTGTCGGCGAAGGCGCCCAGGTCCTGCTCGGCGCCCAGCTCGCGCCCCAGCGAGGTCACCCGGCAGTTGTCGAGCCCGCAGGGCACGACCCACTCGAACGGCTGCAGGTCGTTGTTGACGTTGACCGCCAGCCCGTGCGTCGTCACCCCGCGGCTGACGTGCACGCCGATCGAGGCGATCTTGCGCGCCGCGTCAGCCGAGGCCTCTGGGCCGGGCGCCTCGCCCTCAGTCCAGACCCCGGTCAGGCCCTCGATCGTCCGCGCCGCCACGCCGTGCGCCGCCAGCGCCCCGATCGCCACCCGCTCCAGCCGCCGCACGTACTCGTGGACGTCGTCGCCGTATGGCTTCAGCGAGACGATCGGGTAGGCGACGAGCTGGCCGGGCCCGTGGTAGGTGACGCGCCCGCCGCGGTCGGTGTCGTGGACCTCGATCCCCTGCATCTCGTACCACTCGCGCTGCATCGGCAGCTCGTCGTCGGTGGCGCGGCGCCCGCGCGTGTAGACGGGCGGGTGCTCGAGCAGCAGCAGCACGTCGGGCACCTCGCCCTCCTGGCGGGCGTCCTCGAGCCAGCGCTGGGCTACAAGCGCCTCCTCGTAGGGGACGAGCCCGCACCTGACTACCAGGATTTCTTTACTCACCCTTGAAATCCTCGCATGCCGCCGCCCTATCCTTTGCGGCGCTCGCCCATGGCCCCCTTCCAGTCCAAGTACCTCCGCCCCGACTGGCTCCCGGCCGTGGCGCTCAGCGCCGCCCTCGCCGCCGCGATGCTCGCCTGGGACCCGCCGGTCGGCGACCTCGCGGCACAGGTCTTTCGCACCGAGCTCTTCCAGCGCGGCGGCCTGGCGATCTGGAACGGCAGCTGGTACGGCGGCCACTACACCCTCACCTACAGCGTCCTCTTCCCGCCGCTGGCGGCGTTGCTCGGACCCCGCTTAGTCGGGACCTTCGCCGTCGTCGCCTCCTCCTACCTCTTCGACCGCCTCGTCCGCGATCGCTGGGGCGAGGCCGCGCGCTGGGCGACGCTCTGGTTCGCCGCCGGCGTGGTGACGCTGCTCGCCGACGGCCAGCTCACCTTCGCCCTCGGCGTAGCCTTCGCCCTCGCAACGCTGCGAGCCCTGCAGACGAGCCGCACCCCCTGGGCGCTGCTGGCCTCTGCCGCCTGCGCCCTCTCCAGTCCGGTCGCGGCCGCATTCCTGGCGGGTGTCGTCTTCGCCGGCGCATGGGACCCGGCGATCACTTTGCGACGGCTCTCCCGCGGGTGGCGGGGTAGGGGGGACCGCCCCCGAGGACGCTTCAGCGACCGCAGGGGGTGGTGGGTCCCCTACCCCGACAGGACCCGCGGGCCGGCGGCGGCCTGGGTGGCATCGATCGCACTTGCTCTCACGCTGATCCCCAACCTCGCCTTCCCCGAATCCGGCGAATTCCCCTTCGCCTTCTCCTCCTACATCGCGATCCCCCTCTGGTGCGGCGGCGCGCTCTTCGTCACGCGCGGACTCGGCGAGGAGGAGCGCCAGCTGCGCCGGGTCCTGCTCGCCTACCTGCTGGCGGCGACGGTGCTCTGGCTGGCGCCGAACCCGCTCGGCGGCAACGCCGTCCGCCTCGGCGCCCTCTTCGGCGGGCCGGTGCTGGCCGCGGTCGTCCTCGCCCACAGGCCGCGCCTCTCCGCCTTTCCCACCCTCGTCCTCGCGCTCGCGCTCGCCGGCGGCCTCTACTGGCAGCTGACCGCGAGCGTCAGCCAGATCGCCCGTTCGGTCGGCGACCCCTCGACCACGGCCGCTTACTTCACCCCCGTCGCCGACTGGTTGCGCAGCCACGACGGCCGTGCCGCGCGGATCGAGGTGCCGCCGACCGCCAACCACTGGGAGGCGGCCTACCTCGCGCCCCGGTTCGAACTGGCCCGCGGCTGGCTGCGCCAACTCGACACGACCCGCGACGACATCTTCTACGACGACGGGCCGCTCACCGCCGGCGCGTACCGCGCCTGGCTGCACAACAACGCGATCCGCTACGTCGCCCTGCCCGACGCCCCGCTCGACTACTCCTCGGTCGCCGAGAGTCGCGTGATCCTCGGCGACCCTCCCTACCTGAAGCCAAGCTGGAGCGACGCTCATTGGCGCGTCTACGAAGTGCGCGACCCCGCGCCCCTCGTGCAGCCACTCGACGGCGGCGCCGCCAGCGTGCGCCGGGTCACCCGCAGCGGCTTCGCCCTCGACGTCACCCACCCCGGCGAGTTCCTCGTCCGCGTCGCCTTCACCCCCTACTGGTCGATAGCCCACGGCAGCGGCTGCCTGCTCCGCCACGGCGAGTGGACGCTGGCCCGCGCCAGCTCGCCCGGTGTCTTCCGCGTCGCGGCCGACTTCTCGCTGAGCAGAGCCTGGAACGCGGTCACCGGGGCTCGCAAGACCTGCTGAGCCGATTCCCCATGAGAGCGCCGTAGAGGTTTGAGGCGCTATTCGGACCAAACCTCTACGGCGCTTGGAGTCAGAGCGCCAGCGCGAGCGGCTCTTCCAAGAGCGCCCTGATCCGCGCGAGGAACTCGGCGGCGGGGGCGCCGTAGAGGATGCGGTGATCGCAGGCGAGGTCGACCTGCATCAGGTGGGCGGTGGCGATCTCGCCGTCGCGGACGACCGGCCGCTCCTCGATCGCGCCGACGGCGAGGATCGCCGCCTGCGGCGGGTTGATCACGGCCGAGAAGCCGTCGATCCCGTACATCCCCAGGTTGGAGACGGTGAAGGTGGCGCCGGAGAGCTCCGGCGGGGTGATCTGCCCGTCGCGCACCTTGGTCGCCAGCGCCCGCGCCTCAGAGGCGATCTGCCGCAGCCCCTTGCGATCGGCGTCGAAGACGGTGGGGACGACGAGCATGTCCTCGGCCGCCACGGCAACCCCGACGTTGACTCGCGAATAGAGCTCGAAGCGCCCGTCGCGGTAGGCCCCGTTCGCGCGCGGGTGCTCGCGCAGCGCCAGCGCGCAGGCCTTGACCACCATGTCGTTGAACGAGGGCACGACGGAGTCCGCGGCGGCCAGCGCTTTCAGCTTCCGCCGCCCCGCCACCGCCTCGCTCATGTCGATCGAGGCGCGCAGGTAGAAGTGCGGCGCCGTCGCCTTCGACTCCGCCATCCTGCGCGCGATCACCTGCTGGGTCTTCGAAAGATCCTCGTAGGAGACCTGGCCCTTGGCGGTTTCTGCGCCTCCTGGCGAGGGACTAGGCCTCTCGACCGCGGGTCCTGCCGCGGTAGGGGACCCACCGCCCCCTGCGGTCGCTAAAGCGTCCTCAGGGGCGGTTCCCCCTACCGCGTCACCCGCGGAAGGAGCCTTTTCCACATCCGCCTTGATGATGCGCCCGCCAGGGCCCGAGCCCCGCAGCTTGCTCAAGTCAAGCTGTCGTTCTCTCGCGATCCGTCGCGCCAGCGGGGAAGCTTTCGGCCGGTGCCCGTCGCCGTCGGTTGGAGCTTCCGCTCCTTCGGCCGGGGCGCCAGCCTCAGCCGCCGGGGCCGCGCCAGCTCCAGCCGCCCCTCCCGCGGGTGGCGGCGTAGGGGGGACCGTCGCCGAGGAAGCTTTAGCTACCGCAGGCGACGGTGGGTCCCCTACGCCGACAGGACCCGCGGGCCGGGACGCGCTGGCCCCTTGCTCGTCCTTAGTCGATGCTTTCGAACCCTCGTCGGAATCGCCAATATGCGCGATAGGCGTCCCGATCGGCACCGTCTCGCCCTCCTGCACCAAGATCTCGGTAAGCGTCCCGGCCACGTCGCTTTCGTAAGCCATGTTCGCCTTGTCGGTCTCGATTTCGACCAGCTCATCGCCCACCGCGACCTCGTCGCCGACGCTCTTCAGCCACTGCAGAATCGTCCCCTCCTCCATCGAGTCCGACAATCTCGGCATGACCACGTCAGCCATCGGCGGTCCCTTCGAACAGCATCAGATCGATCCCTCCAGCGCCGCCAATGCCGCCTGCACCACGTGCTCCTCGTGCGGGATCGCCGCCTGCTCGAGCCGCTTCGAGTACGGCATGTGGACGTCGGCGCCGGTGACGCGCTGCACCGGCGCGTCGAGGTGGTCGAAGGCCTGCTCGGTGATCAGCGTGGCGAGGTTGGCGCCGACGCCGCCGTGCGGCCAGCCCTCCTCGACGATCACCGCGCGGTTGGTCTTGCGCACCGAGGCGAGGATCGTGTCGAGGTCGAGCGGGCGCAGCGTGCGCGGGTCGATCACCTCGGCCTCGATCCCGTGCTCGTGCGAGAGCGTCCGCGCCGTCTCCTCGGCGACGTGCGCCATCTTGAGGATGCCGACGAGCGTCACGTCGTCGCCCTCGCGCCGCACCGCCGCTTCGCCGAAGCGCAGCGGCTCGGCGTCGCCGTCCTCGGCCACCTCGCCGCGCGTCCCGTAGAGGCCCTCGTGCTCGATGAAGACGACCGGGTTGTCGTCGCGGATCGCCGCCTTCAGCAGCGCCTTGCCGTCGGCGGGGGTGGAGGGGCAGGCGACCAGCAGCCCCGGCACCTGCAGGAAGAGCGCCTCGAAGCTGTGCGAGTGGGTCGGGCCGAGCTGGTGCCCGCCGCCGCCGGGCATGCGGATCACCAGCGGCACCCGCGCCTGGCCGTTGAACATGTAGGGGATCGCGGCGGCGTGGTTGACGATCTGGTCGAGCGCCAGCAGGGCGAAGTTGACGGTCATCAGCTCGACCACCGGCCGCAGCCCGCCGACCGCCGCGCCGACCCCGGCACCGACGATCGTGTTCTCGGAGATCGGCGTGTCGCGCACGCGCCGCTCGCCGAACTCCTCGAGCAGCCCCTCGGTCACCTTGAACGCGCCCTGGAAGACGCCGACGTCCTCGCCCATCACGAAGACCGCCTCGTCGCGCCGCATCTCCTCGGCCATCGCGTCGCGCAGCGCTTCGCGCATCCGCAGCTCCGCCATCAGCCGCCCTCCTCGCGGTCGGCCTCGGGCCGCACCTCTTCGGGCTTCGCGTCGAGCTCCCACTTGCCGGAGATCCGCGGCTCCAGTCCGTCCTGGGCGTCGCCGTGGGTCGCCGGGTTCGGCCGCGGGCCCTGGTCCCGTCCCGCGTAGGCGGCGCCGGCTTCGGCCAGCTCGCGCGCCGCCGCCGGCATCTCGCCCTCGCGCTCGCCCCGGTGGGGCTCCGGGCTGCGCTCGTCGACCGCGTACCAGCCGCCCGGTTCGGTCAGCGCGTAGAGGTTTTCGTACATCGTGTCCAGCGGCGGCTCGGGCGAGCTCTCGGCGAACTCCACCGCGGCTTGGACCTCCTTCTCAGCCGCCTCGCGCGCCTGCCCCACCTCGCGCTCGCCCAGCAGGCCCTCCTCGACGCAGCGCCGGGCGAAGGTCTCGAGCGGGTCTTTCTCGCGCCACTCCTCGACCTCCTCGCGCTCGCGATAGACCTCGGGGTCGGCGGCGGAGTGGCCGCGGTAGCGGTAGGTGAAGGCCTCCAGCAGCGTCGGCCGCTGCTCCTCTCGCGCCATCCGCAGCCCCTCGGCGACGCCCTCGCGGACGGCGGCGACGTCCATCCCGTCGACCCGGGTTCCGGGGATGCCGTAGCCCAGCGCCTTCTTCGAGAGGTCGGTCTCGGCGGAGTGGCGCTCGACCGCGGTCCCCATCCCGTAGAGGTTGTTCTCGACCAGGAAGAACACCGGCAGCTTCCAGAGCGCCGCCATGTTCATCGTCTCGCCGAAGTTGCCGGTGTTGGAGGCGCCGTCGCCGAACATGCAGACGGTTACCGCGTCTTCGCCCTTGTACTGGGAGGCGAGGGCGAGGCCGGCGGCGATCGGCAGGTTGCCGCCGACGATGCCGTAGCCCCCCATGAAGCGCCTCTTGGCGTCGAAGATGTGCATCGAGCCGCCGCGGCCGCCGCTGGTGCCGTCGACGCGGCCGAACAGCTCCGCCATCACCCGGCCCGGCTCGGTGCCGCGGGCGATCGCATGCCCGTGCGTGCGGTAGGTGCCGATCAGGTAGTCCTCGTCGCGCATGACCGAGGTCGTGCCGACGATCGTCGCCTCCTCGCCGATCGCCAGGTGCAGGAAGCCGCCGGCTTTGGCCCGCTGGTACTGGCGTCCCGCCTCCTCCTCGAAGCGGCGGATCAGGGCCATCCGCGCGAGCAGCTGGTAACAGGTGGCGGCGTCGGGGAGATCTGCCATTGAATTCACCTTAGACAACGTCCTGTGTCACCCCGTGTCGCGTTTGTAAGGCAGTGCCGAGCAAATGAGACACTCCTTCCTAGGCTCCCGCGGCCGCCTCGACCGCTTCCTCGAGCCGGTCGTCGCCCCAGAAGACCTCGCCGCCGACGACGACGGCCGGCACTCCTTCGACCCCCTGGTCGCCGGCGCGGTCGGTCGCCTCGCGCAGCGCCGCTTTGACGCCGTCCGTTTCCACCGCTTTCAGCAGCGCCCGGGGGTGCAGCTCGCAGCCGGCGCCGGCGATCGTCACGTTGTCGGCGTCGGTGAGGTCGCGGCCGGCGGCGAAGGCCTGGTGGAAGCCGGCGAGGGAGAAGGAGACGGCGCGGCCGGTCTGCTTGGCGAAGGTCGCCGCCCGCATCGCCACCAGCGTGTTGCCGGGCCACGGCTGGGGCCAGGCCAGCGGCGGCAGCCCGTACTCGCTCGCGCGCCGCTCGATCTCCGCCATGCCCTCGGC
>DASTAY010000042.1:0-29412 GCA_035712345.1 Solirubrobacterales bacterium | reverse complement strand
GATGTAGTCGCCCATCGTCAGGGAGAACGTGAAGATCGAGCCGGCGACCACGGCCGGGAAGGACAGCGGGAGGATCACCCTGCGGAAGGTCGTGAACGGGGACGCCCCGAGGTCCTCCGACGCGCTCATGAGCGAGTTGGGAATGCGCTCCAGCCCGGCGAAGATCGGCAGGATCATGTACGGCAGCCAGAGGTAGCTGAGCACCAGCCAGACGGCGGTCAGGCCTTCTTCGGGCCCGTGCAGGCCCAGAGGAGCGAGCATCCAGTTGATGACGCCGTTTTCGGCGAGCATCGTGTGCCAGGAGAGGACCTTGACCAGGTAGCTCGACCAGAGCGGCATCAGCACGGCGATCACGAGCAGCGCCTTTCCGCGGCGGCTCGCCAGCTTGGCCATGTAGAAGGCGATCGGGAAGGCGATCACCGCGTCGGTCAGGGTGACCAGGGCGGCGGTGCGAATCGTCCGCCAGATGATCGTCCCGTAGACCGGTTCGTTGAAGAGCCGTTCGAAGTTTTCGAGGCCGAAGCTCTTGCTGACCAGGCCGCTGACCGGGTCGACCGTCCAGAAGGCCGTGACGAGCAGCAGGGCCAGCGAGCCGAGATAGAGGACGATCAGCCAGACCCCCGGCGCCAGCAGCAGCGAGCCGACCTGCAGGCCGCGGCGGCCGTGGAGGAGGTCGGAGAGCCTGCGGCCCACCGACCTCCTCTCGATTGCCGTCGCGGACTCCATCTACCCGAGGCTCGGCCTAGCCTTTGATTTCCGTCCAGGCGCGCACCCAGTCGTTGTAGTCCTTGCAGTCGGTTTCGCCGTTACCGCAGTCGGAGACCGGCGTTTCCCAGTAGTAGACCCGCTTCCAGAAGGACGGTTCTTCCGCGTGGTACTTGGAGCAGAAGTCCTTTTCCGCGGTGTGTTCGCAGGCCAGGCTCTGGGCCGGCGCCTCGCCGAAGAATTCGGCGACTTCGGCGTTGACCTTCGGTTCGACGATCCAGTTCATCCACATGTACATGCAGTTGGGATGCTTGGCTTCGTTGCTGATCATCCAGGTGTCCGACCAGCCGGTCGCCCCCTCCTTGGGGAGGAAGCCCTGGCTGGCGGGGCTGGCGGCGACGGGTTCACCTTCGCCCTGCAGGGCGAAGTACTGGTACTGCCAGGTGGTGCCGACCAGGTTGTCGCCGTTGGCGAAGGCCGAGATCTGCTTGGCCGCATCCGACCAGTATTCGCCCACGAAGGGCTGCTGTTCCTTGAGCAGGCCGACGGCCGCGCTGAACTGTTCTTCGTTCAGCTCGTAGGGGTTTTCGATCCCCAGGTCGGGCTGATGGGCCTTCAGGTACACGGCCGCTTCGGCGATCGACATCGGGTCGTCGTACTGGCTGATCTTGCCCTTGTATTTCGCCGCGACCTTGGGATCCATCGTCACGTTCCAGGAGGTCGGCGCCGGCTTCACCTTCTCGGAGTTCCACATCAGCAGGTTGGCGCCCCGCCCGTGCGGGATCCCGTAGTGGACGCCGTCGAACGTGTTGTAGGGCTGGTTCTTGAGATCCGCGAAGATCGTCTTGTAGTTGGGCACGAGGCTGACGTTGACCGGGGCGACGTTGCCGCCTTCGACCAGGCGCGCCGTAGCGTTGCCCGAGGCGGAGACGCCGTCGTACTGGCCGGTGCGCATCAGCGCCACCATTTCGTCCGAGGTGCCGGCGACCTTGTTGTTGACCTTGCAGCCGGTCTTTTCTTCGAACGGCTTTTCCCATTCGGGTTCGACGTAGCCGGCCCAGGAGATCAGGTTGAGTTCCCCCTCTCCCTTGCCGAGCTTGGTCAGTTCTTCCCCGCCGCCGGAGCCGCTGTTGTCGTTGCTGCCGCCGCCGCACCCGGCGAGCAGCAGCATCACGCCGAGCAGGCCGGCGACGACGAGCCACGCCGCGCGGGCTGGGTGTGCCTGGGTTCTCACGTCGGTTCCTCCTCTGATTTCGATTTCCCACGGACCGCGACCGTGTGCTCCGGGCGCCAGCCCACCAGCACCTCCCTGCCCCGCTCGGAGGGCGCCTCGCCTGGCGCGCCCTCCACGTTCTGGCGAACGAGTTGAAGCTCTCCGCCGCCCTCGAGGGCGACGGTGTAGCGGGTGAGCATTCCCGCGTAGGCGACCTCGGCGATCCGGCCGCGCTCGGCGCGCAGGCCGTTCGGCGCCCTCGCCGGGTCGAGCAGCTGGATCTTCTCCGGGCGGATCGTGAAGCGCGAGCCGTCGCGCTCGAGCAGGTTGGAGACGCCGACGAAGCCGGCGACGAACTCGGTGGCCGGCCGCTCGTAGAGCTCGACCGGTGGGCTCACCTGCTCGATCCTGCCTTCGTTGAAGACGGCGATCCGGTTGCTCATCGTCAGCGCCTCGTCCTGGTCGTGGGTGACGTAGACGAAGGTGATGCCGACATCGCCCTGGATCGCCTTCAGCTCGCTCTGCATCTGCTCGCGCAGCTTCAGGTCGAGCGCGCCGAGCGGCTCGTCGAGCAGCAGCACGCGCGGCCGGTTGACGATCGCCCGCGCCAGGGCGACGCGCTGGCGCTGCCCGCCGGAGAGCTCGCCCGGCCTGCGCTCGCCGTAGCCGGGCAGCCGCACCATCTCCAGCGCCTCGTCGCGGCGCCTGGACCGCTCGGCCTTGGCCACTCCGGCGACCCGCAACCCGTAGGCGACGTTCTCGCCGACGGTCATGTGGGGGAAGAGCGCGTAGTCCTGGAAGACCGTGTTGACCGCCCGGTCGTACGGGGGCACCCCCGCCATGTCCCGTCCGGCCAACTCGATCGTGCCGCCGCTGGGCTGCTCGAAGCCCGCGATCATCCGCAGCGTCGTCGTCTTGCCAGACCCCGAGGGGCCGAGCAGGGTGAAGAACTCGCCTGCCTCGATCTCGAGGTCGATGCCCGCAACCGCCTGCACCTCGCCATAGTGCTTGGTGAGGCTGACCAAGCGGATGTCAGGTGGAGTAGTTACACCAAGACGTTATCCGAGTGGTTCAGGAGGTCAAGGACAAAGCCACCCCGGCCGGTTGGCCGGGGTGGCGTACGGGACAACCCCTGCCCCGAAGTCGTTTAGAAGCCGGCCGGGTGGCGGGCGACGAAGCCGGCGTTGCTGAGCAGTTCGTCGTGCCAGCGTGGGCCGGTGCCTTCGCTGTCGCCGGCGGTGTCCCAGCGATAGCCGGCGATCACCGCGTAGGCATGGCCGGCGTTGGCGTAGACGGTGATCCAGCGCCCTTCGCCTTCCAGGCCCCAGTGCTCCATCGGGCCGGAGGGAAGCGGGCTTTCGAGGAATTCGCCGCCGTGCAGGGCGTAGCTGACCGAGCCGGAGCAGTCGTAGCCGCTGTCCCACCAGCGGCCGTGGCCGCCACCCCAGACGTAGGGTTTGGTGCGGATCCGGTTGGCGTAGGCGATGACGCGCTTGACTTTCGCCGGAGCCGAGGCAGGGGGGATCAGCATCCCGTTGCTGAGCAGACGCGCTTTCGGCGTCGGCGTGCAGATGTCGACTTCGGCCGGGGTGAGACCGCCGCCACCGCAGTTTGCGCTGGCCCCCGCAGCGGGTAGGAGGGCAAGGAATGCGAGGGCCGTAAACACAACCAACCCCGCCTTGAACTTGGAATAGCTCTTAAGCAAACCGATCTCCTTCGTCGGCCTACGGGGTTAGCTGTCGGGCTGGCGCTATAGGAGCCTGCGCCCCCGCCCTATATGGGCGAGTTAGCCCCGAAAACGTGGTTCCCCCGCTCCCGCTTCGCCTCTGGCTGGCGGGATTCGGCGTTTCGGTTGTTCGGAACGGCGGGCAGTGTAGTCGATTGCCCCGGCGGATGCTTACAAGAAACAAACATTTTGTAGCCCTTCGCACTTTCATCCCGAATTCCTGTCGGCTGGGCGGCTGGTAGCTTGCGCTCTGGGATGGAACTTGCCGGGCGCAAAACGCTTCTCACCGGCTCCACCGGCGGGCTTGGGCGGGCGATCGCGACGGCTGTGGCCGCGAAGGGGGCCAAGCTGATCCTCAGCGGCCGCAGGGCCGAGGAGCTGGAGGCGCTCGCCGCGGAATTGCCCGGCGAGGGACATCGGGCGTTGCCCGCCGACCTCGCCGAGCCCGCCGCGGCGGAGCAGCTCGCCGCCGAAGCGGGCGAGGTCGACGTCCTGATCGCCAACGCGGGCCTGCCGGGCGCCGGCCTGCTCACCGACTTCACCCCCGAGCAGGTGACGCGGGCGCTGCGGGTCAATCTCGAGGCGCCGATGCTGACGGCGCGGGCGCTGTACCCGGCGATGGTCGAGCGCGGCTCCGGCCACCTCGTCTTCGTCTCCTCGCTCTCGGGAAAGGTGGCCAGCCCCCGCACGTCGATCTACAACGCGACCAAGTTCGGCCTGCGCGGCTTCGCCCTCGGGCTGCGCACCGACCTCGGGCCGCAGGGAATCGGCGTCTCCCTCGTCTCACCGGGCTTCGTCCGCGAAGCCGGCATGTTCGCCGAGGCCGGGGCCAAGCCGCCGCCGGGGATGGGAACCACGACCCCCGCCAAGGTCGCGGCAGCGACCATCAAGGCAATCGAAGGGAACAAGCTGGAGGTGGTGGTCGCACCACTCCAACTCCGAGCGATGTCCCACTTCGCCCTAGCGACCCCCTCGATCTCGGTCCGCGCCCAGAGCGGCGCGGCAGGCCAGAAGGCCGCCAAAGCCGTGGCCGACGGCCACCCCCCCGACAAGCGCTGAAGCACCTCCGGGATAGACGCTTGTACTGTGAGCGCCGTGAAGCACACAGGACGAGCCGGAAACTGGACACCTGACGGAAGGGCGGAGCGTGCGGCTCTGCGGTGCGACTACCTGGAGCTGACCCCCGCTCAGCGGGTCGAGCAGGTCTTCGAGCTATCCCGCTTCATGTCTAGAGTCGCCGAGTCCAAGACGACGCAGGCATGCCAGGTTTCGCGTATCCGAGTTTGACCACACCAGAGTGGGGTCAAAGTCGGATACGCCGCTCGCCGCTCGACCCGCTGGCTTTCTGAGCCGTTTGCCTAGGATGGAGTTGTGAGCAGTCTCGACTCCTTCGGCGCCCGTTCGACCCTCGAGGTCGGCGACCGCGCCTACGAGGTGTTCAGGCTCGATGCGCTGCAGTCCCAATTCGACGTAGCGCGACTGCCCTACTCGATCAAGGTGCTCTTGGAGAACGTGCTGCGGCTGGAGGACGGGGCCTCGGCGACGAAGGAGGACATCGAGGCGATCGCCGCCTGGGACGCGGCGGCGAGGCCCAGCATCGAGATCCCCTACCAGCCGGCGCGCGTCCTGATGCAGGACTTCACCGGCGTCCCCGCCGTGGTCGACCTCGCCGCGATGCGCGACGCGATGGCCGAGATCGGCGGCGACCCGGAGAAGATCAACCCGCTGGTCGACGTCGACCTGGTGATCGACCACTCGGTCCAGGTCGACGCCTTCGGCAACGAGCGCGCCTTCGCGCTCAACGCCGAGCGTGAGTTCGAACGCAACCGCGAGCGCTACTCCTTCCTCAAGTGGGGCAGGGAGGCCTTCGACAACTTCAGCGTCGTCCCGCCGGCGACCGGCATCTGCCACCAGGTCAACCTCGAGCACATCTCCCAGGTCGTCTACAGCTCCGAGCGCGGCGGCGCCCTGCAGGCCTACCCCGACACCCTCGTCGGCACCGATTCGCACACGACGATGGTCAACGGCCTCGGCGTGCTCGGTTGGGGGGTCGGCGGGATCGAGGCCGAGGCGGCGATGCTGGGCCAGCCGGTCTCGATGCTGCTGCCGCAGGTGGTCGGCTTCAGGCTCGGCGGCGAGCTGCCGGCGGGGGCGACGGCGACCGACCTGGTGCTGACCGTGACCGAGATGCTGCGCGAGCACGGCGTCGTCTCCAAGTTCGTCGAGTTCTTCGGCCCGGGCCTGGCGAGGCTCGGCCTCGCCGACCGGGCGACGATCGGCAACATGTCGCCGGAGTTCGGCTCGACCTGCGCGATCTTCCCGATCGACGCCGAGACGCTGCGCTACCTGGAGCTGACCGGGCGGCCGACCGAGACGATCGAGCTGGTCGATGCCTACGCGCGCGAGCAGGGAATGTTCCACGACGAGAGCTCCGAAGACCCTGTCTTCTCGGCGACCCTGGAACTCGACCTGGGCGACGTAGAGCCGAGCATCGCCGGTCCGAAACGGCCGCAGGACCGGGTGCCGCTGGCGCAGGCCAAGCAGTCCTTCCTCGAGGCGATGCAGGAGTTCGATCCCGAGGCGGCCGAGCAGCTCGGCAACGGCGTCGACGAGGCGAGCGAAGAGTCCTTCCCCGCCTCCGACCCACCCGCGGAGGATCACGACGACGAGCGGGGCAGACCGCGGCGCGCTGTGAGCGGCAACGCGGTGGCGGCGCCCGAGCGCGGCAGCGAGGACGCGATCGAGGTGACCCTGGAGGACGGCGCCACGGTCGAGCTCGACCACGGCCGCGTCGTGATCGCCGCAATCACCAGCTGCACCAACACCTCCAACCCGTCGGTGATGATCGGCGCCGGCCTGCTCGCCCGCAACGCGGTCGAACGGGGGCTGGAGCGCAAGCCCTGGGTGAAGACCTCGCTCGCCCCGGGCTCGACCGTCGTCACCGACTACCTCGAGCGCGCGGGCCTGACCGAGTACCTCGATCGTCTCCAGTTCAACCTGGTCGG
Source organism: Solirubrobacterales bacterium (assembly GCA_035712345.1). GTDB lineage: Bacteria > Actinomycetota > Thermoleophilia > Solirubrobacterales > 70-9 > VRUE01. The sequence continues at coordinate 22,763 of DASTAY010000042.1, read as the reverse complement.
CTACGGCTGCACGACCTGCATCGGCAACTCCGGCCCCTTGCCGGCTGAGATCTCCGCCGCGGTCGAGCAGAACGACCTCGCGGTCTGCGCGGTGCTCTCCGGCAACCGCAACTTCGAGGGGCGGATCAACCAGGACGTCAAGGCCAACTACCTGGCCAGCCCGCCGCTGGTCGTCGCCTACGCGCTGGCCGGGCGCATGGACCTCGACCTGACCTCCGAGCCGCTCGGCGAGGGCTCCGGCGGCGAGCCGGTCCACCTCAGCGACATCTGGCCCGATCCGGCCGAGGTCAAGGAGCTGATCGGTCGCTCGGTGGCCTCGGAGATGTTCACCCGCAACTACGGCGGCGTGCTCGAGGGCGACGAGACCTGGAAGGCCGTCGAGGTGCCCGAGGGGGACCGCTACACCTGGCCGGACTCGACCTACGTGCGCAAGCCCTCCTTCTTCGACGGCATGCCGCCCGAGCCGGAGCCGATCGAGCTGATCGCGGGCGCTCGCGTGCTCGCCCTGCTCGGCGACTCGATCACGACCGATCACATCTCGCCCGCCGGCGCGATCAAGAAAGCGAGCCCGGCCGGGGAGTGGTTGATCGAACAGGGGGTGGAGCCGCGCGACTTCAACTCCTACGGCTCGCGGCGAGGCAACCACGAGGTGATGATCCGGGGCACCTTCGCCAACATCCGCCTGCGCAACCTGCTGGTCGAGCGGGCCGGTGGGTACACCCGCCACTTCCCCGACGGGGAGGAGACGACGATCTTCGCGGCCGCGATGGCCTACGCGGAGGAAGGGGTGCCGCTGGTCGTGCTCGCGGGAAAGGAGTACGGCTCGGGCTCCTCGCGCGACTGGGCGGCGAAGGGCACCAAGCTGCTCGGCGTGCGCACCGTGATCGCCGAGTCCTTCGAGCGCATCCACCGCTCGAACCTCATAGGCATGGGTGTCCTGCCGCTCCAGTTCCCGGAGGGCGAGTCGATCGAGTCGCTCGGCCTCACGGGTGAAGAGACGATCGACGTCGGCGACCTCGAAAACGGTCAGGCCAAGACCGTCACGGTTACTGCAGATGACGCGAAGTTCGAGGCCACCGTAAGGCTCGACACCCCGAACGAGATCGACTATTTCCGCAACGGCGGCATTTTGCAAACGGTGTTGAGGGGCCTGCGGGGCTGATTTCAGCCAAGGCGGCGCAGGAGGGCCGCGGGAGGCAGGGGGTCCGCGCGACCCTCACTGCACCTATGCGCCGGTAGCCAGGGAGGGATGCCGACGCGCCTGTTCTCTCGAACGGGACTGCTCGAGACGAACAGTCACTGTCTAGCTATAGCGCCTACGGGCGCCGGGGTCAAGGTGTCTTGAGCGGAACTACGAGGTTTCCGGCGTTTTCTGCGGAGAATCACGGATGCCCCAGCCGCGACGCTCGATCAACTCGATCCCGATCACACTGCCCACCGGCCCCACCGGGGTAAGGGTCGCGGCGAGCAGGGTGTAAGGGGCCTCGCGCCTGATGCAGGCGATCCAGATGACTATGCACAGCGCGACGAAGCCCAACCCGTGTGCCCAGCCGAAGACCATCGTCTCGCTTTCGAACCCCGGCAGCAGCCAGAAGACGATCAGTGCGGTGAAGATCGCCAGCTCGACGTAGGAGATCAGCTTCACCCGGGCGAACAGCCGCCCGGGGACCGGCTTGCGCATCAGGCCCCGGGGGTCAGCGCGGTGAGCACGATCCGCTCCTGCTCGCGCGCGTGGGCGACCGAGTAGCCCTCGCCCGGGCTGGCGCGAGTCGGGCGGCCGACGTAGCCGAGCTCGACACCCTCGGGCATCAGGTCGGGCAGGCGGCGCGACATCACCTTCCAGCAACCCATGTTGCGCGGCTCCTCCTGGGCCCAGACGATCTCCTTCAGGTTCGGGTAGGAGGCGATCAGCTCGCTCAGCTGCTCCTTGGCGAATGGGTAGAGCAGCTCGACCCGGGCGATCGCGACGTTCTCCGCGCCGGCCCGGCGCTCGCTGGCGTCGATGTCCCAGTAGACCTTGCCGGTGCAGAGCACCAGGCGCTCTACCTTCTCGCGCCGCTCCGCCGCGTGTGGATCGTCGAGGATGAAGTGGAACTGGCCGGCCGTGAGCTGGTCGACACTCGCCGCGGCGCGATCGAGGCGCAGCAGTCCCTTCGGCGTGAAGACGACCATCGGGCGCGGCTTGCGGATCAGCGCCTGGCGGCGCAGCAGGTGGAAGTACTGGGCGGCGTTGCTGGGGTTGGCGATGCGGATGTTGCCCTCCGCCCCCAGCGCCAGGAAGCGCTCGATGCGGGCGCTGGAGTGCTCCGGCCCCGAGCCCTCGTAGCCGTGCGGGAGCAGCAGGGTGAGGCGGCTGGTCTGCCCCCACTTGGCCTCCCCGGAGGCGATGAAGCTGTCGATGATCACCTGGCCCGCGTTGGCGAAGTCGCCGAACTGCGCCTCCCAGAGGACCAGTGCGTTCGGCGTCGCCGCCGAGTAGCCGTACTCGAAGCCGAGGCAGGCGGTCTCCGAGAGCGGGCTGTTGAAGAGCTCGAAGGGCGCCTTCGCGTCGGCCAGGTTCTTCATCGGCGTGTACGGCAGGCCGGTCTTCTCGTCGTGGAGGACGAGGTGGCGGTGGGAGAAGGTGCCGCGCTCGGTGTCCTGCCCGGTGAGGCGGATGTGGACACCCTCGGTCAAAAGCGAGGCGAAGGCGAGCGACTCGGCGTGGCCGAACTCGATCCTGGCCTCGGCGAGCGCCTCGCGGTTGCCGAGCGGCTTGCGCAGCTTGCGGTGGATCGTGAAGCTCTCGGGCACCTCGAGCAGCGCCTCGTTCAGCTCGCCGAGCTTCTCTGCGGGGACTGCGGTTTCGACCGGCGGGCTGGCGCTACGGTCGAGTTCGCCGGTGCTCGAGGTGGTCACCGTCGGGTCTTCGTATTCGCCCAGCTCCATCTTGCGGCGCAGGTCCTTGAGCGAGGCCGACATCTCCTCGTGGCGCTTCTCGTGGGCGCGCTCGACGTCCTCACGCTCGATCGTCCCCTGCTCGATCAGCTTCTCGGCGTAGATCTCCGAGACCGGCGGGTGCGCCTTGATCTTGGCCGCGATCGCGGGCTGGGTGTAGGCGGGCTCGTCGGTCTCGTTGTGGCCGTAGCGGCGGTAGCCGACCACGTCGATGACGATGTCGCGCTCCCAGCGCTCGCGATAGGCCATCGCCAGGCGGATCGCCGAGGAGCAGGCTTCGACGTCGTCGGCGTTGACGTGGACGATCGGGATGTTGAAGCCCTTCGCCATGTCGGCCGCGTAGGGGGTCGAGCGGGCGTCCTCGGGATCGGTCGTGAAGCCGACCTGGTTGTCCTGGATGATGTGGATCGTGCCGCCGGTGGCGTAGCCGCGCAGCGCCTGCAGGTTGAGCGTCTCGGCGACGACGCCCTGCCCGGGGAAGGCGGCGTCGCCGTGCAGCAGCACGGGCACGGCGCACTTCGGCCTGTGCTCGAGCTTCGCCCCGTCGATCTGCGATTGCAGGAAGCGGGTCGCGCCCTCGACGACGGGGTCGACGAACTCGAGATGGCTCGGGTTGGGGTATAGGCGCACCGCGACCTTCTCGCCGTCGTGCGTCTCGTAGGTCCCCTGGTGGCCATAGTGGTACTTGACGTCGCCGGTGCCGCCGTGCGGGATCGCCGCCACCGCCTTGACCATCTCGATTTGCTTGGAGCCCTCGAACTCGGCCAGGATCGACTCGACCGAGCGGCCGAGGTTGTGGGCGAGGACGCTGAGGCGGCCGCGGTGAGCCATGCCGAAGACGACCTCTTCGGCGCCGGCGCGGCCGGCAAGGGTGACGAGCTCGTCGAGCATCGGCACGATCGTGTCGAGCCCCTCGATCGAGAAGATCTTCTGCCCCAAATAGGCTTTCTCGACGAAGCGCTCGAACTCGAAGACGTCGATCAGACGGCCAAGCAGGCGGCGCTTCTCCTCGTCGCCTAGCGGCTGGCGGTGGGCGCCGGTCTCAACCATCTCGCGCAGCCAGGTCCGCTGCTGATGCGATGAGAGGTGCTCGAACTGGTAGGCGATCGTGCCGCAGTAGGCCTCGCGCATGCGCGGCAGCACGTCGAGCAGGGTCTCGCCCGGCACGCCGATGCGCAGGATCGAGGCCGGCACGCGGGCCATCAGCTCCGGCGTGAGGTTGAGGTTCTCGGGCTGGATCGCCGGGTCGCCCTTGGGCTCTTTGCCCAGTGGGTCGAGGCGGGCGGCGAGGTGGCCGTGGGTGCGGTAGCCCTTGAGCAGCGAGGTCGCTGCCTGGACCGCGCCGAGCAGCTCTTCGTCGGGGGCGCCGGGCGTGGCGGGCGCCGCGGCGGCGCCGAGCGGCGGCGCCGAGGCAGAGGCCGGGTGGGCCGCGGCGAGCGGCGCGGCGGAGATGCCGAGGTCGGCGGCGACGGTCTCGTAGAACGCGTCCTCGCCTTCGAGCAGCTCTTCGATGCGGCGCAGGAAGGCGCCGGACTCGGCGCCCTGGATCACCCGGTGGTCGTAGGTCGAGGTGAGCGTCATCGTCTTCGAGACGCCGAGCTGGCGCAGGCGGTCGGGCGAGGCGTGCGCCCACTCGGGCGGGTAGGCGATCGCGCCGGCGGCGATGATCGCGCTCTGGCCCTTCATCAGGCGGGGCACTGAGGCCACGGTGCCGATCCCGCCCGGGTTGGTCAGCGAGATGTTGGTGCCCTGGAAGTCGTCGGCGGTCAGCTTCGACTCGCGCGTCTTGTTGATCAGGTCCTCGTAGTAGGAGTGGAAGGCCGCGAAGTCGAGCCCGTCGGCGCCCTTGATCGCCGGAACCATCAGGCTGCGCGAGCCGTCCTTGCGCTCGATGTCGACCGCGATGCCGAGATTGACCGGCCCGTTTTCGATCGCGAACGGCTTGCCGTCGCGTTCCTCGAAGCTGCGCGCCATCACCGGCCACTCCTTCGCCGCCTGCACGATCGCCCAGGCGATCAGGTGGGTGAAGGAGACCTTCAACCCCCGCTCCTTCAGCTCGCCGTTGAGCGCCTTGCGCTTCGCGTCGAGCGTGTCGACCGCGACCGTCCTGAACGAGGTGGCCGTCGGAACCTCCCGACTTTCCCCCATCGCCTGAGCCAACATCGCCGCCGGCCCCCGCAACTGCTTCTCCTCCCCGGCGCGCGCAGCAGCGACAGCTCCATTCCCCCCGTCGGCAGCTGCCAACACATCGTCCTTGGTGATCTTCGCCCCAGGACCGCTGCCGTTGAGGCCGCTCAGGTCCACTCCAGCCTCAGCAGCAACGCGACGGGCGACCGGCGTGGCCCGAACTTCATCGGCGCCGTTGGCGCCAGCCGCGCCGTTTCCGCCCGCTTCACCCGCGGGTGGCGGGGCAGGGGGGACCGTCCCCGAGGAAGCTTCAGCTACCGCAGGGGACGGTGGGTCCCCTGCCCCGACAGGACCCGCGGTTGAGCGGTCAGAACCCTCGCCCGTCTCGCCACTACCCTCGCCGGGTTCCATCTCCGCCAACGGGGCGCCAACCGGGACCTCATCGTCCACCTGGGCAATCAGTTTCGTGATGACCCCGTCGGCCGGCGCCGGCACCTCGGCGTCGACCTTGTCGGTAGAGACCTCGACGACGGTGTCGCCCTCGTTGACGAAGTCACCCTCGCCGACGTGCCACTCGAGAACGATGCCCTCGGTCACAGACTCGCCCATCTCGGGCATCTGGATCTGCAAGGTCGTCGTTTGCGCCATCTGTCGATTGAGTGTATGAAAGAGCGATGAACTACTTCGTCACCGGCGCGACGGGATTCATCGGCCGCAACCTGGTCGCCCGGCTGCTGCAGCGCGAGGGCACGATCTACGCCCTCGTCAGGGCCGGCTCGCGGGGGCGCCTGGAGGAGCTGAGGACGGCCTGGGGAGCCGACGGCGCGCGGGTCGTGCCGATCGCCGGCGACCTCGCCCAGCCCGCCCTCGGCGTCTCCGAGGAGGACCTGCTGACGCTGCGCGGCGAGGTCGATCACTTCTTCCACCTGGCCGCGATCTACGACATGACGGCCGGCGCCGAGGCGCAGGAGGTCGCGAACGTCGAGGGCACGAGGCACGCGGTCGAGCTCGCCGGCGCGATCGAGGCCGGCTGTTTTCACCAGATCAGCTCGATCGCCGCGGCCGGGCTCTACAAGGGCACCTGGACCGAGGACATGTTCGACGAGGCCGAAGACCTCGACACCCACCCTTACTTTCGCACCAAGCACGAGTCCGAGCGGGTCGTGCGCGAGGAATGCAGGCGGCCCTGGCGGGTCTACCGGCCGGGGATCGTCGTCGGCGACTCGCGCACGGGCGAGATCGACAAGGTCGACGGCCCCTATTACATGTTCAAGCTGCTGCAGCAGGCGCGGCGGGTCCTCCCCGCCTGGCTGCCGACGGTCGGGATCGAGGGGGGAGAGATCAACATCGTCCCGGTCGACTACGTCGCCGCGGCGATCGACCACATCGCCCACCAGCCGGGGCTCGACGGAAAGGCGTTCAGCCTCACCGACCCCAGGCCGAAGACCGCCGGCGAGGTCCTCAACCTCTTCGCCCATGCGGCCGACGCGCCGCAGGCCGCGGTGCAGCTCGACTCCGGCATCACCGACCCGGTGACGAGCCTGGCCCGCACCGGATTGCGGTTCTTCCCGCCCGGCAAGCGCGCGATGAAGATGGCGCTCGACCGGGTCGGCATCCCGGCCGGGGTGCTCAACTACGTCAGCTATCCGACCCACTTCGATTCGAGCCGCGCGCAGGAAGCGCTGGCCGGCTCGGGCATCGAGGTGCCGCCGCTGGAGAGCTACGCCGACCGCGTCTGGGACTACTGGGAGCGCAACCTCGACCCCGACCTGTTCAAGGACCGCACGCTCTCGGCTGCGGTGCGGGGCAAGGTCGTGCTGATCACGGGCGCGTCCTCGGGGATCGGCAAGGCGACCGCGGTCAAGGTCGCCGACGCGGGCGCGACCGCGCTGCTGGTCGCGCGCTCGGTCGACAAGCTGGAGGAGACCAAGCGGGAGATCGAGACAGCGGGCGGCGTCGCCCACATCCATCGCTGCGACATGTCCGACATGGACGACGTCGAGCGGATGGCGGAGGAGGTGCTCGCCTACCACGGCCAGGTCGACATCCTGGTCAACAACGCCGGCCGCTCGATCCGTCGCTCGGTCAAGCTCTCCTACGAGCGCTTCCATGACTACGAGCGCACGATGCAGATCAACTACTTCGGCGCGCTGAAATTGATCCTGGCGCTATTGCCCTCGATGCAGGCGCGCAAGTCGGGCCACATCGTCAACGTCAGCTCGATCGGCGCCCAGACCAACCCGCCGCGCTTCTCAGCCTACGTCGCCTCGAAGTCGGCCCTGGATGCGTTCAGCCGGGTGATCGCCTCCGAGGTCGTCGACGACGGGGTCGACATCACGACGATCTACATGCCGCTGGTGCGCACGCCGATGATCGCGCCGACGCGGATGTACGACATGTTCCCCGCGATCACCCCCGAGGAGGCCGCGGAGATGATCGCCGGGGCGATGATCGGCAGGCCGAAGAAGGTGGCGACGCGGATGGGGACCTTCGGCGAGGTGCTCTACGCGGTCGCACCGACGGTCAGCGACAAAATCCTCAACACGGCTTACAAACTGTTCCCGGAGTCGCAGGCGGCCAAGGGGAAGACCGACGAGGCGCCGGATCGAGCGCCGACCACCGAGGCTGTGGCGTTCGCGCACCTGATGAAAGGCGTACACTGGTAGGAGATTCAGCCACGTTCAAGTTCAGGAGCGTGATAGCGGGTACCGCGCCGCTGGCCGGTTCGCACCAGGCGTCCTTCCCTAACCAGCGCCGCGAGTAGATCTCGAACTTTCCAGCGATCCAGGCCAGTCGCATCTCGCACGTCCGTGTTGGTAAGCGGCCCTTCGGCGGCCAAGCTCTCAACGAAGCTTGCAAGCTCATCCGGGCCCAACCGCAATCCAGCTGGAGGCTCGAGCGTTCCGACTAGATGATAGGTAGCTCCACCCCGCTCTCCTCTCTGTTTCAGAAAGCCAGCGTCCCTTAGATGTTGCAGTCGCGCTCGCGCCGCAGGCCGATCCGCCTGGAGTATCTCTCGCGCTCTGGCGTTCGTGAGCGTTTCTCCGCGCGCGGCGTGCACAAGAAGCAGTCGATCGGGTCCCTCAAGGTTTCCACGACGCTCCAACTCTCGGACCCAAGCACGCTCAGCTGGTGCGACTGCACTTCGTATCGGAAGTACCACAGCCACCTCATGGCCATGGTCCTCGAATTCGGGCGGGTCGAGCATCTCCTCCAGCATCGTGTCCTGCATGACGTCGATCCCTCGGCCAGCATCCTCAGCTAGACCAAAGTGACGAAGCGCGTTGATTACAGCGAGATTTCTGGGGGCAGTAGTTTCGCGAATATTTTCCACCGTGACTGGCTCGGGCAGCCCTCCGGGTGAGAGAACACGGACCGACGACGGCCGTATCTCGATCCGCACCGGAGTGCGGTCCAACTCATAGGAGCGGTGCGCTAGGGCGTTAGCGATCGCCTCTCGAATGACGACTGGGGGTATTCTCGGCAGGTCGTACCGCCGCACCCCCAAGACGACGAGCTCGGTACCGAGCTCGTCGAGGACTCTCTCGACGGTTCCTTGTAGCTGAAGTGGCAATGGCCCCTTGATTTCCACGCGAAGCTCATAGTCGATCGACTCGTCATCGCTGTATCGCAGGAGCTCCACATGCGTTTTGCCAAGCAAATCGCCAGGGTTGTGGCACAGATAGAGAGCACCAGCGACCGTCAAGCGGTTCTCAGACGCAAATCCGCGCTCGGATAGACGTTTCTCCAAGTTGCCGCCCCATCCAAAGGTGTCGGCGAGGGCATCGAGGAGTTCGGGGTCGGCCCCCTCGATCCCGAGCTTGGTACGGGTCAACTCAAAACGCATCGATGAGCGTTCGTTGATGAATTGCCGAAGCTCAGATCCGAACAACGGCTCATCTCGGGTCCCCTTGCGAACTCGCACGACGCCATTTGACATCTGTGCGAACCCCTCTTCGCGGCGAGCAATCGATACCACGACTATCGCGGTCTCTCCCACTGATACCCGATGGACGGAATAGCGCCCAGGGTCATGGACATCCCGCATGAGCTGATGGATGGAGTCGGCGGTGCCTGAATCGAGGTCCTTTCCAACGATTTCTCCGGCGTCAGAGACCCCAACGAGAATGACCCCTCCTCCTGTGTTTGAGAACGAAACGACCGACTCCTGCAGCTGCTTTCGGCTGAGGCCGCTCTTAAACTCGACGTATTCCCCCTCTTCCGGAAACTCCCGCTCGAATTCATCGAGGTCCAACGCAAGCGGAAGATCCGGCCTCTCGGGATGAAATAGAGGATATGAGGAATTTGTAGTTACCATCTTGGAGCAGATACAAGTCTCTCATATCTCCTCATTGAGCCTGACGAGATAGCTTCCGGGCTTATGAGGCGCAGGCTGAAGCATTGGGGGTGGGGGTACGAGGATCAGGCGCCTTCGCGGAAGGAGCTGGAGGAGGCGGCGGCGGGGATACGGGAGCGGTTCGGGTTCGGGGGCGAGCCTGAGGAGGCTGTGCCGCTCGATGCGGTTGAGATTCGCGCTTCCAGGTTGAAGGCGCCGGCGTCTCTCGGAGACCTGTTCACGGACGAGAAGTACGAGCGGGTGTCGCGGGCGCTGGGGAAGGCTTATCGGGACGTGATTCGGGGGTTCCGGGGGGAATTCGAGAATCCGCCGGACATCGTCGCTCTTCCGAGGGACGAGGCGGAGATCGAGGCGGTGCTCTCCTGGGCCGAGGCGGAGGGAGCTGCGGTGATTCCCTTCGGCGGCGGGACCAGCGTCGTCGGCGGGGTCGAGGGGCGGCTCGGCGAGCGGCCGTTCGTCTCGCTGGACCTGCGCCGGCTGGATCGGGTCCTGGAGGTCGACGCCGAGTCGATGGCGGCGCGGATCCAGGCCGGGGCGACCGGGCCTCGGCTCGAGGAGCAGCTGCGTGAGCACGGGTTGACGCTGCGGCACTTTCCGCAGTCGTTCGAGTACGCGACCCTCGGCGGCTGGATCGCGACGCGGGCGGGCGGGCATTTCGCGACGCTCTATACGCATATAGACGAGCTGGTCGAGTCGGTGCGGGCGATCACGCCCCGGGGGCTCTGGGAGAGCAGGCGGCTGCCGGGCTCGGGGGCAGGGCCGTCCCCCGACCGGGCGCTGATCGGCTCGGAGGGGATCCTCGGCGTGATCGGCGAGGCCTGGATGCGGGTGCGACCCCGGCCGCAGTTCAAGTCCTCCTGCGGGGTCGAGTTCGACGATTTCCTCACCGCCGCCGGTGCTGTGCGCGAGATATCGCAGTCCGGCCTCTACCCGAGCAACTGCCGCCTGCTCGACGCGACCGAGGCCGGCATGACCGGCGCCGGCTCCGGGGAGAGGAGCCTGCTCGTGCTCGGCTTCGAGTCCCCCCACCATTCGGTCGCCACGCCGATGGAGCTGGCCCTGGCGATCGCACGCGAGCACGGCGGCGCCCCGGGCGAGGTGCGCGAAAGCGAGGGCGGCGGTGGAGGAGACTCGGGCGCGGTCGGCGCCTGGCGCAGCGCCTTCCTCCTCGCGCCCTATCTGCGCGACACCTTCGTCGCCTGCGGCGTCCTCTCGGAGACCTTCGAGACGGCGATCACCTGGGACCGCTTCGAGGACTTCCACGCGACGGCGATGGACGCCGTGCGGCGCAAGGTCGCGGCGGTATGCGACGCCCCGGCCGAGGGGCCAGGCGCACCGCGGGTCAGCTGCCGCTTCACCCACGTCTACCCCGATGGCCCGGCCCCCTACTTCACGGTCATGGCGCCCGCGACCCGTGGGGGAGAGGTCGGGCAGTGGGACGAGATCAAGGCCGCCGCCGCCGAGGCCGTGATCGAGGGCGGCGGCACGATCACCCACCACCACGCCGTCGGCCGCGACCATCGCCCTTGGTATGACCGCCAGCGCCCCGCCCCTTTCGCCGCGGCGCTGAGAGCGGCCAAGCGGGAGCTGGACCCCGCCGCGATGCTCAACCCCGGCGTCCTGCTGGAGCCCTGACGGGGGAGGACCTCAGGCGCCGGGTTCGCCGTAGACGGTCCGCAGCCAGACTTCCTCGAGCGCCGCGCTGCAGCGCTCGGGATCGGCCAGTGGGCGGCGGCCGAAGCGCATCATCAGGAAGCGCTCATTCATCCAGACCATCGCCGCCCCGACTTCGACCGGGTCGTTGACGGTGCTGCGCCCGGCCTCGACGTCGGCCGCGATCCGCGCCGCGACGCCGGCGCTGAGTCGCCCCCCGAGCTCCGCGTAGAGCCCCGCGAACTCGGCGTCCTGGGCCGCCTCGTCAGCGATCGCCCGCAGCAGGCGCCCGTGTTCGACGAACGTCTGCACCAGACCGCGAATCGCGGCCCGCAGCAGCTCCGCCGGCTCGTCCTCGCCGCTCTGCCAAGAGTCGGGGACGGCCTCGAGCTCGATGCTGAGCTCTTCCAGCAGCGTCCGCAGCACGGAGACGCGATCGCCGAAGTGCTTGTAGAAGGCCGAGCGGGTCAGCCCCGTCCGCTGGGTGATCAGGCCGACGGTCAGGTCGCTCCACGAGCGCTCCTCGAGCAGCTCCCTGGCGGCTTCGAGGATCCGCGCGCGGGTGGCCTCGCGCTGCTCGCGATGGCGCTGACGCACGTCAGGACGGGAGGCCATTGCGGGGACCATATAGGACGATTTGGGGCATCGAGTCACTATTTGTTGGTAATTCAGCGATGCGTCAGATTTTTGCACCAACAGGCAGGGAAAGCTCCGCTTGACGATACATCGACGTCTGCTACGGTGACGCGCCGTCACTGTTAGTTGAACCGAACCAGGAGGCCGTTGGAATGGCAGGTATCCCCGGGATGAAGCGGCGCGCAGCGTGGACGGCGCCGGTCGCGATCCTGGCGCTGGGTGGCCTGCTCGGCACGCCCGCGGCGGCGGCGACCGTCAGCCGCCCGCTGCCGGCTGACGAATACGGGGCGCGCCCGTTGTGCGCGCCGCCCTCACCTGGCCACGCAGCCTGCCTCTCGCTCGAACTCGTGCCGCAGACGGCTGCCGCTCGCGCCCGGGCGACGCCGCTCGGGGTGACGCTCCACAACGAGGTCGAACCGCACAGCGCCGCCGACGGAACCTACGGGCTGCGCCCGCAGGACCTGCACGGCGCCTATGGGCTGCCGAGCGCCGCACCGGCGCCGCAGACGATCGCGATCGTCGACGCCTACGACGACCCGACCGCGGAAGCGGACCTCGCGACCTATGACGCCGAATTCGGCCTGCCCGCCTGCACGCACGCCAACGGCTGCTTCAGCAAGGTCAACCAGCACGGCAGCGAAAGCTCGCTCCCCGCCTACAACTCGGGCTGGGCCGGCGAGATCGCGCTCGACCTCGAGGCCGCGCACGCGGTCTGCCAAACCAACTGCCGGATCCTCCTGGTCGAGACCGAAAGCGCCCTCACCTCCAGCCTCGAAGCGGGGGTCGAAACCGCCGTCTCCCTGGGCGCGACCGAGGTCTCCAACTCCTACGGAGGGCCCGAGCCGAGCGTCGAAGGCGCCGCCTACGACCACCCGGGAGTGGCGATCGCCGTCTCGACCGGCGACGACGGGTATCTCAACTGGAGCTCCTCGACCGCCGGCTTCCCTGGCCACCCGAACTATCCCGCGTCCTCCCCCGACGTCGTCGCCGTCGGCGGCACCAGGCTCACCGTCTCGGGAGGGGCGCGGAGCGCGGAGCGGGTCTGGAACGACGGCTCGACCCTCGGCACGAGCTACGGCGCCGGAGGCGGTGGCTGCAGCGAACACCCGCTCGCCCCGGAATGGCAGCAGGACGTCGCCGGCTGGGCGCAGGTCGGCTGCGGCTCCAAGCGAGCCGCCGCCGACGTCGCCGCCGACGCCGACCCATACACCGGCATCGCCGTCTACCGCGACGGCAGCTGGTCCACCGTGGGCGGCACCAGCCTCGCCTCGCCGATCGTCGCCGCGACCTACGCCCTCGCCGGCGGCACCGGCGGCCTCGACTATCCCGCGCGGACGCTCTACAGCCACCTAGGGTCCGCGGCCCTCTTCGACGTCACCGAAGGCTCGAACGGCGAATGCGCGAAGGCCTTCGATGAAGTCAACGGCACCGCCGGCTGCTCGACCGAAGAAGAGGAAGAAGACTGCGCGAAACAGCTGATCTGCCGCGCCGACGCCGGCTACGACGGGCCGACCGGGGTCGGCACGCCGGAAGGGCTCGCGGCCTTCGCCCCGCCGCGGCCCGTCGTCACCGGCGTCTCGCCCGACGAAGGCGAACTCGGCACCGAAGTGACGATCAGCGGTGAATACCTGGGGAACGTGGCCTCGGTGAAGTTCGGCGCCGCCACCGCCACAGCCGTGGTCGAAGACTCGCCGACCGAGTTGACGGCGACCGCGCCGAGCCACGCCGCGGGCCAGGTCGACGTGACCGTGACCACGGGTGGCGGCGCCAGCGCGACCTCCAACGCGGACCGCTTCACCTACCTCGTAAGCAGCTTCGAAGAAGCGCCGGTCAGCACCTCACCGCCGGTGATCTCCGGCACGGCGATGAAGGGCCAGACGCTGTCGGCGAGCGATGGCGGGTGGGAAAACGCCCCCACGGCCTACACCTACCGGTGGCTGCGCTGCGCCTCCGGCGGCGGCAGCTGCGCGGCGATCTCCGGCGCCACCACCGACGAACACACGCTCGTCGCGGCGGACGTCGGCGGCACCATCCGCGTCGAGGTGACCGCGAGCAACGGCGCCGGCCAGGCGAGCGCGGAATCGGCGCCGACGGCCGTGGTGGCGAACAAGCCGCGGCAGCCGTTCACCTGGACCGGCGCCACCGCGCGCAGCAGCGGCGCGAGCGCCGCCAACTGGAGCGTTGGCAGCAACTGGGAAGGTGGAAGCGGGCCCGGCGAATCGCTCGACCTCGAAACCGCGACCTTCCCCTCGCTGGCGGGCGACGCCGCCTGCGGCACGCCGCCCAGCGACGCCTGCTATCAGAGCAACAACGACATCGACGGCGTCGAAGCCGAAGCGATCTCCGTCGACGACCGCTTCCCGTACATCTTCTACGGCCGCCGCCTGACGCTGGGCGCGGGAGGGATCGAAGCCTTCTCCGCCAGCGCGGAAGACAACGTCACCACGCCCTCCTTCCGCATGCCGATCGCGCTCGCTGCCGATCAGAGCTGGTCGGTGGAGGGGACGGGTTACACCATGCCGGGCATCGGCGGCCTCGAACTCGAAGGCTCGCTCAGCGGCGAATCCCACAGCCTGCAGGTCGATTTCTCCGAAAGCGGCGTCATCAGCACGGTGGGGAGCCCCGACGACGAGGTCGGCCCGCTGACCTTCGCCGGCGCCGACTCGGGGAAGACCGGCTGGGACGCGAGCAAAAACGGCCTTCTCGGTCTCGGCCTCGACAGCTCGGAAGCGCCGCGCCTCAACGCGACCGACGGCAACCCGGTGCGCCTCGACCACACGGCGGTGATCGGGGTGGGAACGGTCGGGCCGCTCACCGTGAGCGGCGGTCTGGTGGATGTGGGGGATCCCCTTGCGGAAGAAGGCACGCCCTTCGGCAAGCTGAGCGTCGAAGGATCGCTCAGCCTCGACTCCGATGCCGTGGTTGCGTATGAGGTCGGCAGCGGGACGACCCCGGGCGACGACTTCCCTCAGATCGCGGCCACCGGCGACGTCGACCTGGGCGGCGCCGGCCTCGCTCTCCGCGGCGGGCGCCTTCCCTGCGCGAGCGTCCCGGTCGGGGACGAACAGGCGCTGATCACCACTACCGGCAACCTCGAAGGCACCTTCGGCGGGGTCCCTCAGGGCAAGCCGTTCGCCCTGTGCCCCAGCTCGGGCGAAACCACGGTGATGGAAATCGGCTACACGGCCCACGAGGTGATCGCGACGTCGGTGGGGAAGATCCCCTACAGCGTCTCGCCGCCGACGGTCACCGGTTACGCCGCGACCGGACAGGTGCTCACCGCCTACCAGGGCGCGTGGTGGAACAGCCCCACGAGCTTCGACTACCAGTGGAAGCGCTGCGACTCCGCCGGGAGCGACTGCAGCGCGATTCCCGGCGCGACCCAATACGTCTACGCCGTCGGCGCCGAAGACGCCGGCCATACGCTCAGGGTCGAAACGACTGCGCACAACGACGCGGGGCAGTCCAGCGTCAGCTCGGCCGCCAGCTCAGAAGTGGCCCTGTCCGCCCCGCTCGTGGATCAAGCGCCGGCGATCTCCGGCAGCGCGATCGCCGGAGAAACGCTTAGCACGACGAACGGGACCTGGGAGAACAGCCCCACCTCCTACGCCTACGGGTGGCTGCGCTGCGAGTCCTGGGGCGGTGGCTGCGTGGAGATCCCGGGCGCCACCGCGGACGAATACACGCTCACCGCCGCCGACGTCGGCCACACGCTCGTGGCCGACGTCACGGCCCGGAACGGTACGGGGAACAGCACGGCAAGCTCGGCGCCGAGCGCGGTGGTCGCCGCCGCGTCGCCCGCCGAGCCCGAAGAACCGGAACACGGACCGTCGTCGCCGTCAGCACCGTCTGGCCCTTCGACTCCGTCGGGCTCGCCATCGCCATCCCCATCCGGTTCCGCCGGTCCGACCCCGGCCGCGCCGCCTCCCGCCGCGCATGGCTCGGGAACGGCCGTCGCCGGCGCCAAGGCGAGCGTGCGTGGGGGCAAAGCCTCGATCGAGCTGCGCTGCGAGGGCAGCGGCCCGTGCGCGGGGACGCTGGTGCTCGAGCCCGCGGGGGGCGGGCGGCACTCCATCCGTCGCAACGGCTCGGTCCCGATCGGCAGGGCGTCGTTTTCGATCCCGGCAGGCGCCAAGGCGACGGTCGCCGTCCGGCTCGACGGCGCGGGGATGAAGCTGCTGCGCAAGGCCGGCAAGAAGGGCCTGGCGGTGAGCCTCGGGGGCGCCGGCGTGGGCCCGCGGACGCTGCTGCTCGAGCGGGCGGCCCGCCCGGGCCACCGGCACGGAAAGCGCTGACGCCGGCGGGCGGCGCCGGCCCCCAAGGCGCCTGCTTCACAATTCACACACCGGGCTGATCGCTACCCTCCCGCGACGACCCCGATGGACACGATCACCTCAGAGCACCCGACGATTCCCGCCCAGCCGGACGAACCGGTCGTGCCGCGGCGCTCGCCGCTGCGCGCGGCGATCAAGACCGCGCGGCCGCAGGAGTGGATCAAGAACACCTTCGTCTTCGCCGGGCTGCTCTTCTCCGGCAAGTTCAACCATCCGCACGACGTGCTCGAGGCGGTCCTCACCTTCATCGCCTTCTGCGGCATCTCCAGCGCCGGCTACTACGTGAACGACCTGGTCGACGTCGAGCTCGACCGGCAGCATCCCAAGAAGCGCTTCCGGCCGCTGCCAGCGGGCGAGCTGTCCGAGCGGACGGCCAAGACGATCGCCCCGCTGTTGGCGGCGTTCGCGATCGCTCTGGCGTTCGCCGCCGTCAACTGGGAAGTCGGGCTGATGGTGGTCGGCTACGGGGTCGCCCAGGTCGCCTACAGCCTCGGCCTCAAGCAGATCGTGATCGTCGACGTGATGACCCTCTCGGGCCTCTTCATCCTGCGCGTCGCCGCCGGCGCGGTCGCCGTCGACGCCCACGCCTCGGAATGGCTGCTGCTCTGCACCGGCATGGTCGCCCTCTTCCTCGGCGTCACCAAGCGCCGCCAGGAGGCCGTATCCGAGCTGCACCAGGGCACCAGCAGCCGCCCGGTCCTCGAGCACTACTCGCTGCCCTTCCTCGACCAGATGGTCGCCATGGTCACCACCGGCACGGTGATCAGCTACTCGATCTACGCCGTCAACTCGCCGATCATCGGCAACAAGATGATGTGGACGATCCCGCCGGTCGTCTACTGCATCTTCCGCTACCTGTACCTGATCTACGACCGCGCCGACGATCGCTCGACCGCGGCGATCGTCGGCGAAGACCGTCCACTGATCGCCGGCGTCGCCACCTTCGCGATCGTCGCCTTCGTCCTGCTCTACGTCTTCAAGTAGCCGGGGCCGCCGAGCTCAGGGCTCGACCGGCAGGTCCGAGCGCAGCTCGGTCTTGCCGCCCCTCTGGAACTGCAGGTCGATCGTCTCGTTCTTGCGGTAGGTGCCGAAGAGGCCCAGGTACATCGCCAGCCAGCGGCCCGCGCCGACTTTCTCCTTGACGATCTCGCGGGTGAAGACGATCTCGCCGGCGCGGACGTTGTAGTCGGCGCCCTCGCGCTGCTCGACCCCGTTGATGAAGACGGCGTAGGGCGCTTCGGCGTCGCGGGGCAGCTTCATTCGCCTGCCGGCCGCGTAGCTGCCCTTTGGGATCTCGGTCTCGCTCATCATCGTCGTCCTCTGGGCGATTTACCCACCGTTTCCGGGGGTCAAATGACCAGTCATCGCGCTTCCAGAGTCTCGCGGATCAGGTCGAACGGCGTGTCGTGGCCGGAGGGGTCGAGCTCTTCGCGCCGTACGCCACCCCGGTAGGGCATGAAGGTCCCGTCCCCCCGCACGTCGACGCCGGCGACCGGCTTGCGCAGCAGCCCGCTGCCCGTCAGCTGCAGCCGCGCATGGACCTGTTGCGCGGGCCCGAAGTCGCGAAGCGAGGACACCGGCCGCACCGGCCCCTCCGCCCGGATCGCCAGCGCCCGCTCCCGCATCGCGTCGACCGCCTGGTCCAACTCCTCGAAGCTCTCATGCTCGACGTCGGACCCGTGTCGCACCGTCAGCTTCCAGCGAGACACGTCGAAAGCGAACGCCGGTAGCTGGTCAGCTCAGGCCCCGCGCCGCGGCCGCTTCGGCCGCCGCGCCGGCGGGCCGACGATTTTCTCCGGCCCCTCGCGCTCGTCGACGGCGACGTACTCGCGCTCGCGCTCGCCGGTGTAGATCTGGCGCGGCCGGGCGATTTTCTGTTCGGGGTCGTCCTTCATCTCCATCCACTGCGCGACCCAGCCAGCGGTGCGCGGGATGGCGAAGATCACCGTGAACATCTCGGCCGGGATCTCCAGCGCCTCGTAGATGATCCCCGAGTAGTAGTCGACGTTGGGATAGAGCTTGCGTTCGGTGAAGTAGTCGTCGGCGAGAGCCTGCTTCTCCAGCTCGCGGGCGATCTCGACGACCGCGTTGTACTCGGTCGCCTCGAAGACCTCCTCCATGTGCTGCTGGATGATCCGCGCCCGCGGGTCGTAGTTTTTGTACACCCGGTGGCCGAAGCCCATCAGTTTCTCTTCGCGGTTCTTGACCCGCTCGAGGAAGCCCGGGATGTTGTCGACCGAGCCGATCCGCCGCAGCATCCGCAGCACCGCCTCGTTGGCGCCGCCGTGTAGCGGCCCGTAGAGCGCCGCGACACCGGCCGCGACAGCCGAGTAGGGGTCGACGTCGGAGGAGCCGACGCCGCGCACCGCGTTGGTCGAGCAGTTCTGTTCGTGGTCGGCGTGGAGGATGAAGAGCACGTCGAGCGCCTTGGAGAGGCTTTCCTTGGGCACGTGCTTGGCTTCGGTCTTCTTGAACATCATCGAGAGGAAGTTCTCGGCGAAGTTGAGGTCGTTATCCGGGTAGACGTAGGGCAGGCCGATGTTGTGCCGGTATGAGAAGGCGGCCAGGGTCGGCACCTTGGCGATCAGCCGCACCGCCGCCATGTAGCGCTCTTCGGGGTCTTCGGTGTGCTTCGCGTCCGGGTAGAAGGTGGAGAGCGCGCCGACTCCGGCGAGCAGCATCCCCATCGGGTGGGCGTCGTAGCGGAACCCCTCGAAGAACTGCTTGATGTCCTCGTGGACGAAGGTGTGGTGGGTGATGTCGAAGGTCCAGCGGTCGAGCTGCGGCCCGGTCGGCAGCTCGCCGAAGATCAGCAGATAGGCGACCTCGAGGAAGCTGGAGCGCTCGCAGAGCTGCTCGATCGAGTAGCCGCGGTGTTCGAGGACCCCCGCTTCGCCGTCGATGTAGGTGATCGCCGAGCGGCACGACGCCGTGTTGGTGAACGCCGGGTCGTAGGCCAGCATGCCGAATTCGTCCTCGTCGACTTTGATCTGCCGCAGGTCCATCGCCCGCACCGTTCCGTCGACGATCGGCAGCTCATAGGTCTTGCCGGTGCGGTTGTCGGTGACGCTGAGGGAGTCGTCTGCCATGCGAGCGGCATTTTCGCAGCTCGGGCGTGTCGGTTCGTTAACGGACCGGCAAGGGCTCGAATTGGGTCATCTCGTGCAGCGCGGCGAAGCGCGCGTCGACCTCCTCGCGGGTCAGCCGGGCGACCCGCTCGGTTCCGAACTCCTCGACGTTGAAGGAGGCGAGCACGGTCCCGTAGCCCATCGCGCGCCGCAGGCAGGCCTCGTCGAGCTCGCCTTCGTGGCCGTCGAGGTAGCCGAGGAAGCCGCCGGCGAAGCTGTCGCCGGCGCCGGTCGGGTCGCGCACGTCCTCCAGCGGAAACCCCGGCAGGGCGAAGAAGCTCTCGCCGCTGAAGAGCGCCGCCCCGTACTCGCCCCGCTTGGCGACGACCGCGCGCGGGCCCAGCTTCATCACCGCGCGGGCGGCGCGGGCGAGGTTCGCCTCGCCGGTCAGCTGACGGATCTCGGCGTCGTTGACGATCAGGCACTCGACCTCGGCGATCGCCGCCAGCAGCGAGTCCTTGGCGGTGTCGATCCAGAGGTTCATCGAATCCAGCGCGCTGAAGCGGTCCGCGGCGCACTGGGCGCGGACCTGGCGCTGCAGGTCGGGCTGGATGTTGGCGAGGAAGAGCGTGTCGGCCGCCTTCGCCTCGGCGGAGAGCTTCGGCTCGAACTCGCCGAAGACGCCGAGCTGGGTGTCGTCGGTGTGGGCGACGTTGAGGTCGTACTCGTAGTGGCCGCGCCAGGAGAACGACCGGCCGCCGGGCACGCGCTCGATGTCCCCGGTCTGCACGCCGCGGCCTTCCAGCACCTCGAACTCGGCGCTGCCGAAGTCCTCGCCGACCGGCCCCACCGGGCGCACCTCGGTGAAGAAGCTGGCGGCGAGGGCGAAGTGGACGGCGGCGCCGCCGAGCATGCGCTCGCGCTCCCCGAACGGGGTCCTGACCGCGTCGAAGGCGATCGATCCGACGACCGTGAGTGCCATGGAACTCGCAGCGTATAGGGAGTCGGGTCTGCCTCGGCGGCGCAACAGCGGGGAGGCGCCGGCGAGGCACACCCGACTCCCTATGGCCAGTGACGACTATGGTTCGCCGCCGTGAAGGCGATTCAGATACAGGAGTTCGGCGGGCCGGAGAAGCTCGAGCTGGTGGATGTCCCGGATCCGGTTCCGGGACATGACGAGGTCGTCGTCGAGGTTGCCCGCGGCGGGATCAACTTCGCCGACACGCACGCTACCCGGAACGACTATCTGGCCGAGCAGCAGCTGCCGCTGATCCCCGGGGCGGAGATCAGCGGGCGCACCCCGGACGGGAACCGGGTTGCGGCCATCGTGGGCTCCGGCGCCTACGCGGAGAAGGTCGCCGTTCCGGCGCAGATGCTGATTCCCGTTCCCGACTCGGTCAATGACGACCAGGCCGCCGCGCTCCTGCTGCAGGGGATCACGGCGATGGCGCTGGTGCGGCGCTGCGCGCGGATCGAGGCCGGCGAGACGCTGCTGGTCGAGGCCGCTGCCGGCGGCACCGGCTCGTTGGCGGTGCAGCTGGGCAAGCAGGCCGGGGCGAAGGTGATCGGTCTCGCCTCGAGCGAGGAGAAGCGGGCGCTGGTCGAAGGGCTCGGCGCCGACGCCACGGTCGACTCCCGCGCCGAGGACCTGAAGGAGGCGGTTCTCGCCGCCAATGACGGCCGGCGGGTCGATGCCGTGTTGCACATGAGCGGTGGCGACGCCTTCGACGCCGAGTTCGCGGCGCTTGCGCCGCTCGGGCGAATGGTCGTCTTCGGCATCGCCTCGCGCGAACAGCGCGACGTCTCGACGGCCGCCCTGCTGCGCGGCTCCAAGGCCGTGATCGGCTTTTGGCTCGTCCACTTGATGATGCGGCCGCAGGAGCTCGGCCCGATGGTCGGGGAGTTGCTCGAGGCCGTCGGCGCCGGCAAGCTCGAGGTCAACGTCGGCGAGGTCTACCCGCTGTCGGAAGCGGCGCGCGCCCACGAAGACCTGATCGCCCGCCGCACCAGCGGCAAGCTGCTCCTGGACCCGTCGAAGTGATCCCTTTCAAGGACTTGGGGCTGGCGGCGGAGATCCAGCAGGCGCTGGACGAGCTCGGATACGAGGAGCCCAGCCCGATCCAGGAGAAAGCGATTCCGGAGCTGCTCGCCGGCCACGACGTGATCGGCCAGGCCCAGACCGGGACCGGCAAGACCGCCGCCTTCGGCCTGCCCCTGCTGCAGTACGTCGACCCCGCGGACGACGAGGTGCAGGCGGTCGTCCTCACCCCGACCCGCGAGCTCTGCATCCAGGTGACGCAGGCGCTGCGCGCCTACGCCGAGCACCTCGACGTCGAGATCGTCGCCGTCTTCGGCGGCGCCCCGATCAAATCGCAGCAGTCGCAGCTTCGCGCCGGCGCCCACGTCGTCGTCGCCACCGTCGGCCGGATGATGGACCTGATGTCGCGCCGCTCGCTGGTCCTCACCGCGGCCCGCTACGTGGTGCTCGACGAGGCCGACGAGATGCTCGACCTGGGCTTCATCGAGGACGTCGAGAAGATCCTGCGGATGTGCCCGAGCGGGCGCCAGACGGCGCTCTTCTCGGCGACGATGCCGCCGCCGATCAAACACCTCGCCGAGAGCTACATGTACGACCCGGTGACGATCAAAATCACGCCGAAGACGCTCACGGTCGACGCGATCGCCCAGGCGTTCGTCGAGGTGCCCGCGAACGAGAAGGCGGCGCGCCTGGTCGAGTTGCTGAAGGTCGAGGAACCGGAGCAGGCGATCATCTTCTGCCGGACGAAGATCGGCGCCTCGAAGCTGGAGAAGACGCTGAAGGACAAGGGCCTCGACGTGAAGGCGCTGCACGGCGACATGAGCCAGGGCTCGCGCGACGGGGTGATGATCGCCTTCAAGGACCACCGCGTGCGGCTGCTGGTGGCGACCGACATCGCCGCCCGTGGGCTCGACATCGAGCACGTCACCCACGTGATCAACTACGACGTGCCCGCCTCCTCGGAGGTCTACGTGCACCGCATCGGCCGCACCGGCCGGGTCGGCCGCACCGGCCGGGCGATCACCTTCGTCACGCCCGCCCAGCGCGATGAGATCGAGCGGATCGAGCGCGACGTGAAGACCTCGATCGGCGAGTGGGAGAGCCCCGAGGAGCGGATGGAACACGCGCCGCGACCGCGACGCCGCGAGCGGTCCAGGCCCCGGGAGGCCGCCAAGCCGGTGGACGAGGCCGGCGAGGTGGGCGCCCCTGAGGCCGGCGGGCCGGTGGCCGCGGACGGCAAGGCGGTCAAGCTCTTCGTCAACCGCGGCGAACGCAGCGGCATCGACGAGGAGGACCTGCGCTGGGCCCTGCGCGAGGGCGCCGTCCTACCCGACGAGGCGATCCACGAGATCCGCGTCCTGCACCGCTTCTCCTTCGTCGAGGTCGACCCGGATCAGGCCGACCGCACGGTCGAGTTCCTCGACGGGACCAAGCTGAAGGGCAAGGAGATCCGCTTGGAGATCGCCAAGTCTTAGGGTGAACTGACTCCAAGTTCTCCCGACACTTCCGGGAGATCGATAGCTCTTCAAGACGAGACGGCCCCCGACCCAGCTGGGTCGGGGGCCGTCCGCGCTGCGACTCAGGCTCCTGGCTTCACGCCAATGAAGTTCAGA
>DASTAY010000041.1:0-44681 GCA_035712345.1 Solirubrobacterales bacterium | reverse complement strand
GCGCTTCTACAACTTCGACCGCGTCCACCACGGCCGCCTCACCGGCGGCCAGATCCCCGCCGACATCGTCTACGGTGCCCGCAAGATGGAGATCAGATGAGCCTGAGGTGTCGGCACATCTTGGAGTCCGTCCATTCTAAGTCGCTGGCTCGTCGGTCCTCAAGCTCTGTGAAGTTGGTCGCCGCCCCTGCCGGCGACCTTCATATCGATAAACACGTCGTGCTCGAAGAAGTTGCACCGATGCATCGGTTGTTGCGGCGGGGGACTTGAGTGCCGGCGACGCTTGCCGTTGCGCTGCTAGATTCAGAGTCGCCCCGGGCGCATAGCTCAGTTGGGAGAGCGCCGCCTCGACAAGGCGGAGGTCACTGGTTCGAGCCCAGTTGTGCCCATTTCATTCGACCGCCGCGTAGACCTCGGCCCAGCGCACCGGCGTGTGCAGGTGGCCGACGCCCGGCCAGGTGGTCAGCCCCGCCGACGGGATCCGCGAGGCGATCCAGCGGCTGTGGGCGCAGGGGACCGAGCGGTCGTCCTCGCCATGGAAGAGCCGGATCGGCGTGCTGATGCGGTTGAGGTCCAGGCCGGAGGGCCGCCCCCAGACGGCGAAGTCCTCGACGATTCCCGCCGGGCCGCCTCGGCCGGACTCCAGGAACAGCTCGGGAAGCTCCTCGCGAAGTTCCTCGTCGAGGACCTTCCGGTCGGCGGGTGCACTGAAGTCCCGGTTGGCGTTCTTGGCGAAGCGCTCGGGCCTCTTCCGGGCCATGACCAGCGCCTGGCCGACGAGAAAGCGCCCGAGCCAGGGTGCCCGCGCAGCCAACGGCAGCATCACCCTGTTGGTGGGGCCGACGCCCTTGCGGTAGCCGGGCATCTCGGCGGGCGCGGCGCCGCTGACGATCGTCGCGCTGGTCAGACGCTCGGCAAGGGCAATGCAGGCTGCCAGGGCATAGGGCCCACCCGCCGAGTAGGCGACGATGGCGAATCGCTCGACGCCGAGCCGGTCGGCGAGGCTCTCGACATCCCTGGCCCACCCGCCGTGCGACCGCTTGCCGGTCTCGAGCGACGACTTCCCGAAGTCGGGCCGGTCCGGCGCGATCAGCCTCAGGCCCGCTGCCGAGATCGCGCCGGCGGTGATGCGGCCATCGATCCGTGAGCCGGGAATGCCGTGGAAATAGACCACAGGCAGGCCATCGGGTGGGCCGTACTCACACCAGGCGAGCGTCCTGCCGTCGGGCAACGTGTGGGCCCGATCCGGCGAAGAGGAGCCGACCTGACTCATATTGGTACAAGGTTACGGTCAACCACGTGATGAGAGGAGTTGCAATGGCCCACCGCCTCCTCCGCGCCGGCGACGCCTTCTGGCGCGAGTCGAATCAGATGAGGGTGCTCAACACCGACCTCGGCAAGCAGCTCGAGGCCGCTGCCCTGGGGGCGCGGCTCTGGCGGTTGGCACCCGGCCAGGCCTCGACCAGGCACCGGCACTTCGCGACCGAAGAGCTGTACGTGGTGCTCGAGGGGAGGGGGCGAATCCGAGTCGATGACGAGGCGCTCGAGCTCGGTCCGCTCGACGCGCTCCTGGTCGAGCCGGACTCCGTCCGCCAGGCCTTCAACGACACCGAGGAGGATGCCCTCTGGTTGATCTTCGGCGCCCCTCCCGAGGGCGCGAACACCCTCGAGATGAGCGAGGAGACGTTGCGCTCGCTCTATCCCGAGGGGCCGCGCGCATTGCCGCCGGAGCTCGGCGGCGGCGAGTTCAGACCGTCGCCGGCAGACGGACCTCGGTGAGGCGGATGCTGTTGCCGGAGGGGTCGCGGAAGCCCGAGTCGATTCCGTAGGGCCGCTCTTCGGGCGCCTCGCTGAACTCGACGCCGCGCGCCTTCAGCTCCTCGTAGGAGGCCTGGCAGTCCTCGGTGGTGAGGAAGACGGTGCCGGCGAAGCCCTTGGCCATGACCTCGCGGACCTGGTCCGCCGTCTCGGCGTCCATCACCGGCGGGCTCGGGATCGCCATCAGGGTGATCGAGACGTCGTCCTGGCCGGGCGGCCCGACGGTGAGCCAGCGGAAGTCGCCCATCTCGGGCAGGGTGACGTCGGCGCGCACCTCCATGCCGACCTTCTCGGTGTAGAAGGCGAGGGCCTCCTCCTGGTCGTGCACCCACAGCTGTGCGTTGGCGATCTTGATCATCGGTCTCTCCTTGCTCGACGGAACGGTCGCCGCCGATGCTAGGCCCGCGCTTCGGCGCTGTCTTCTCGAAACGTGCGGTTTTGCGGCCGGCCGTAGGCGCGCACGATGCAGCTCGGAACGGTCACGTGGGCGGCGGCCGGTGGGAACGAGGCGCGGTAGACGGTCGGCGACTTGCCGTAGGTGCGCGAGAAGCTGGTGGTGAAGGAGCCGATGCTCTGCAGTCCGACGGCGAGGCAGATCTCGGCGACCGAGTTGTCGGTCGTGCGCAGCAGCGCCGCGGCGCGCTCGAGCCGTCGCGTCAGCAGGTAAGCGTGTGGCGGCTCGCCGAAGGCGCGGCGGAACTCGCGGCTGAAGTGGGCGCGCGAGAGGCCGGCCGCCCGGGCCATGTCGTCGACCTCGAGCGGCTCGAAGTAGCGCGCGTCGGCGAGGTCCCGCGCACGCAGTAGATGGCGAGCGGGAGGTACGTGAGCCATGAGGGCAGTTTAGGCTCGGCCGCCTTGTGATCGCGACCTATGCGGCGGCTGTGGCGGTATGCGTGTCCTCGCTGGCGATCGGCCAGGCGGCGCTGGCGCTCTGGGGCGCCCCCCGCTGGTCCTGGCTCTCGCCCGCAGTCGGCCTGGCGCTGCTCTGCGCGGTGTGTTGGGCGACCGTGCGGATGCCGGGGCACGGGGTCGTCTCCGCGGTCGTCGTCCTGGCTCTGACGGTCGCGGCGCTGCTCTACCTGCGCGGTCGGCTCGAGGCCGGGGGGGAGGCGCTGCGCCTGGGCGGGCCAGTGGCCCTCGGCGCGCTGATCGCCGCCTCGCTCCCTTTCGCCGTCGAAAGCCACTTCGGCATCCTCGGCACCGGCTTCAACCCCGATATGTCCCAGCACCTGCTGGCGACCGACCGCCTCGCCCACGGCGAGGGCTCGCAGCTGCTGCACCAGGGCTATCCGCTCGGGCCGCACGCGATCGTCGTCGCCCTGAACAAGGGCCTCGGGGTCGGCATCGTCCAGGGCTTCGACGGCCTCACCATGGCGGCCGCGATCGTCGCCCCGCTGACCGCCCTTGCGGCCTTCGGCGACCAACCCCGCTGGCGAAGCACCGCGGCGGCCCTCCTGGCCGGCCTCCCATACCTGGTCGCCTCCTACTACGCCCAGGGCGCCTTCAAGGAGCTGATCCAGGCCCTACTAGTCCTGGCTTTCGCCCTGGCCCTCAGAGAAAGCACCCGGGCTTGGCGAGACCTGCCACTCCGCTTCGTCCCAGCCGCGCTCCTGGCAATCGGCTCCGTATACGTCTACAGCTTTCCCGGCCTCATCTGGCTAGCGGGCATCGCAGCCATCTGGACGATCACCGAATGGGCAAGAGCCAAATCAGCGTGGGTGGCCCCCGCATCAGCCGCGGGTGGCGGAGCGTTGGGGGGGTCCCCAGCGCAGCGGCGTCCGTTTTTCGCCCCAAAGCCATTCTCGGACGGCCGCAAGACTCCGGGGCGAAAAACCCAGCAAGCCGGGGACCCCCCCAACGCTCCGCCAGGACCCGCGGCCCTGCGAGCAGCGTCCCTAGCCGTCTTGGTGTTCCTCATAGGAGCCTTGCCCGAGCTGGGCCGGATGATCGACTTCCACAGCTTCGAGACCTTCGACCCCAACGGCCCCGGCCTCGGCAACCTCTTCGGCCAGATCTCGCCCTTCACGGCATTCGGAATCTGGTTCTCGGGCGACTTCCGCCTGGCGGCCGGCAGCGGGGCGGTGCCCGCCTTCGCCTATTTCGCCGGCGCGGCCTTCGCCTCGCTGCTCTTCGTCTACGGGCTGGTCGTCTGCTGGCGCCGACGTGAGACGACGATCCTCGCCGGCGTCGCGGCGGTGGCCCTGCTCTACGTGGCCGCGCGGGTCGGCGGCACGCCCTACACCTCGGCCAAGGCGCTGGAGATCGCGGCGCCGCTCGCAACCCTGACGATCCTCGCCGCGCTGCTGCGTCGGCCGGTCGCGCTGCTCTACGTCGCGCTCGCCGGCCTTTGCTCGCTGCTCGCCCTCGCCAACGCCCCGGTCGGGCCGACCTCCTACTCGTCGGCGCTGACCGGCCTGCGGCCGCTGCTGGCCGGCGGCTCGACCCTCGTGCTGGCGCCCGACGAGCTGCTCGCCGACGAACACGGCGAGCGCTACATCGTCTGGGAGCTGCGCGGCGGCCGCGTCTGCATAGAACCGGCGAGCTCCGCCGGGGGGGCGCCGCCGACGGGGATCCGCTTCTTCGTCACCAGCGGCACGACGAAAGCGCCGTTCGGCAAACTCACCTTGCGGCGCCGCTCCGGCCCATATGCCGTCTGGGAGCGCCACGGCGTGCTCGGCGGGCCCAGCCCCTGCCCGCTGATCGCCGTGCGTCAGGCGCGCGCCGGCGCCGAATGAAGCAGTTGGGCGCCCACAGCTCCCAAAAAGCCGCGATCGGCGGGAGCAGGGACGTCCACGTAGCATGAGGGCGATGGAGGCTGCGACCAAGATCACGGTGAGGTTGCCCGACGGCACGCCGCTGGAGCTGCCCGAGGGCGCCAGCGGCGCCGACGCCGCGGCGACGATCGGGCCCGGCCTGGCGAAGGCCGCGTTGGCGATCTGGGTCGACGGCGAGCTGCGCGATCTCTCCGCGCAGCTGCCCGACGGCGCCGAGATCGCGATCCTCACCGACCGTGATCCCGAGGCGCTGGAGCTGATCCGCCACGACGCCGCCCACGTGATGGCGGAGGCGGTGATGGAGCTCTACCCGGGGACCAAGGTGACGATCGGCCCGCCGATCGAACAGGGCTTCTACTACGACTTCGAGTTCCCGCCCGACGTCAAGGTCAACGAGGAGGACCTTGAGCGGATCGAGGCGGCGATGCGCGCTCACATCGAGGCCGACGAGTCCTTCGAGCGCCGCGACGTGCCCGTCGCCGAGGCGATCGAGATCTTTCGCGACCAGGACCAGGGCTACAAGGTCGAGCTGATCGAGGACCTCGTTCGCGACGAAGGCGTGGAGACCGTCTCGCTCTACCGCAACGGCCCCTTCGAGGACCTCTGCCGGGGCCCGCACGGGCCCGGCACCGGGAGGATCAAGGCGATCAAGCTCAACTCGCTCGCCGGCGCCTACTGGCGCGGCGACGAGAGTCGCGCGATGCTGACGCGGATCTACGGCACCGCCTTCTTCTCGAAGAAGGACCTCGACCTCCACCTGGAGCGGATCGAGGAGGCGAAAGCGCGCGACCACCGCCGCCTCGGCCCGCAGCTCGGCCTCTTCATGCTCCGCAAGGAGGCCCCCGGCATGCCCTTCTGGCTCTCCCACGGCACGACCCTGCTGCGCCTGATCGAGGCCGAGGTGCACGAGCAGCTGCGCAAGCGCGAGTACGTCGAGATCAAGACGCCGCACCTGATGGACGTCGAGCTCTGGCACCGCTCCGGCCACTGGGACAACTACCAGGAGAACATGTACTTCACCGAGTCCAAGGAGCGCCAGTACGCGATCCGGCCGATGAACTGCCCGGGCGCCTGCCTCGTCTTCGACTCCGAGCGCCACTCCTACCGCGAGCTGCCGCTGCGCATGGCGGAGTTCGGCCAGGTCTCCCGCGCCGAGCGCGAGGGCGTACTGCACGGGCTGCTGCGCGTGCGCGCCTTCACCCAGGACGACGCCCACATCTACTGCACGCCGGAGCAGATCGTCGACGAGGTGGACGGCATCTGCGAGGCGATCGACGAGCTCTACGCGCGCTTCGGCTTCGACGATGTCCACATCGAGCTCTCGACCCGTCCGGAGAAGTCGATCGGCAGCGAGGAGCAGTGGGAGCAGGCCGAAGAGGCGCTGCGGGCCGCGCTCGCCAGCCAGGACCGCGAGTACACGCTCAATCCCGGCGACGGCGCCTTCTACGGGCCGAAGATCGACTTCCACGTCACCGACGCGCTCGGCCGCTCCTGGCAGTGCGGCACCTGCCAGGTCGACTTCTTCATGCCGGAGCGCTTCGACCTCACCTACACCGACCCCGACGACGAGGCGCAGCGGCCGGTGATGATCCACCGCGCCCTGCTCGGCTCGCTCGAGCGCTTCGCCGGCATCCTGATCGAGCACCACGGCGGCCGCTTCCCCGTCTGGCTGGCGCCGGTGCAGGCGACAGTACTGCCGATCTCCGACCGCCACGTCGAGTTCGGCGACAGGGTCGCGGCCGAGCTGCGAGAGCTTGGGGTGAGGGTCGAGGTCGACCGCCGCTCGGAGTCGATCGGCAAGAAGGTGCGCGACGCCGAACTGGCCCGCAACCCCTACATGCTGGTCGTCGGCGATCGCGAGGAGGAGAGCGGCGAGGTCGCCGTGCGCTCCCATGCCGAGGGCGAGTTGGGCGCTATGTCCTACGCCGATTTCGCCGCCCTCGTCCACCGTGCGGAGCGGGATGCCTGAGGGCCCGGTCGCCTCGGTTCGGCTCTGCCTCTATACTCCGACGACTTGTTCGCAGGCATGCCAAACACACCGCGCCGCTGAGCGTCCCGTGGCCGCCGCCGCATCCCTCGTCCTCTTGAAGCTCCACCACTCCTCTCACTAGTGCCTGTCCCGCGCAGGTTCGATCGACGTCCGCCCGAGCGCGATACGACGCGCATCAACGAGCGCATCCGCGTTCCCAAAGTGCGTTTGATCGGCGCCGACGGGGAGCAGCTCGGCATCGTCGAGATCGCCGAGGCCATGCGTCGCGCCCAGGAGGCCGACCTCGACCTGGTCGAGGTGGCCCCGGGCTCGAAACCGCCGGTCACCCGCCTGCTCGACTACTCGAAGTACAAGTACGAGCAGGAGCAGAAGCAGAAGCAGGCGCGCAAGCACCAGACGCAGGTCAACGTGCGCGAGATCAAGCTGCGGCCCAAGATCGCCGACCACGACTACGAAACCAAGAAGGGCCACGTCGAGCGCTTCCTGCGCGGTCGCAACAAAGTCAAGATCACGATCATGTTCCGCGGCCGCGAGCAGGCTCACCCGGAGCGCGGCCGCGACCTGCTGCAGCGCCTCTTCGACGATCTCGACGGCCTCGCCACGATCGAGTCGGCGCCGCTGCAGGAAGGGCGCAACATGAGCATGATGCTGGCGCCCAGCAAAGAGGTCGGCAAGGAAGAGCCGTCAGGGGACTCTCCCGACGGGGATTCCACTTAACTTTTTCGAAGATTTGGGTTATTGCTGCCGCCCGGGGCAGTCGACGAAAAAGTACAAGACGTTCCATCCCCATCGGGAGAGTCCTCAGGCGAGTACGTCGGCGATCCTCTCTGCTGCGTGGCCGTCCCAGAGCGGAGGGGGGTCGGTCGGGGCGGGGGAGCGGTCGGCGAGCGCGGCGGGGATCGTGGCGATCGCTGCCGGGTCGAGGCCCAGCAGGGTGTTGGTGCCGGCGCGGATCGTCACGGGGCGCTCGGTGTTGTCGCGCAGGGTGAAGCAGGGGATGCCGAGGTAGGTCGTCTCCTCCTGGATGCCGCCCGAGTCGGTGAGCACGGCCCCTGCGTCGGCGAGCAGGGAAAGGAAGTCGAGGTAGCCGAGCGGTTCGCAGAGCAGCAGGCCGGGATGCTCGGCGGAGATCGACTCCATCCGCTTGCGGGTGCGGGGGTGGACCGGGAAGACGACCGGCGTCTCGCCGGCCAGCTCGCCGAGGCGGCGGACCGTCTCCGGCAGCAGCTCGCCGTCGACCAGCGCCGGGCGGTGCAGCGTGACGAGGATGTAGTCGCCCGGCTCGAGCCCGAGCCTCGCCGCTGAGCCCGCCGCGCGGAAGCGGCCTTCGAGCGCGACCAGGGTGTCGATCATCGTGTTGCCGACGAAGTGCATGCGCTCCTCGGCGATGCCCTCGGCGCGCAGGTTCTCGACCGCCTCGTCGCTGTGCAGGAAGAGGTGCTCGGAGAACTCGTCGGCGACGATGCGGTTGATCTCCTCCGGCATCGTGCGGTCGAAGCTGCGCAGGCCGGACTCGATGTGGCCGACCGGGATCCCCATCTTGACGGCGGTCAGCGCCGCGGCGAGGGTCGAGTTGACGTCGCCGGGGACGAGGACCAGGTCGGGTCGCTCCTCCTCCAGCACCGGCTCGAGGCGTTCCATCGTGCGCGCCGTCTGAAGCGCGTGGGTGCCCGAGCCGACCTCGAGCATGTAGTCGGGGGCGGGCACGCCGAGCTCCTCGAGGAAGACCTCCGACATCGTCCGGTCGTAGTGCTGGCCGGTGTGGACGATCGCGTGGCGGGCGTCGGGCAGGCGACGGCGCAGCGCGGCGATCACCGGCGCCGTCTTGACGAAATTCGGGCGGGTTCCGAAGACGTAGACGATCCGCATCCGGCGCCAGCGTACCTGCGCCATCCGCCGCCGTCGGCGAGGGCGGTGGCCGGTCTGCTTCAATACCGATCCCGATGCCGAAGATGAAAACCCATTCCGGCGCCAAGAAGCGCTTCCGCAAGACCGCCAAGGGCAAGCTGCGTGGGCGGCGTGCGTACTCGAGCCACATCCTCGAGAAAAAGTCGCCGAAGCGCAAGCGGCAGATGGCGCGGCCGGTGGAGATCGCCAAGGCTGACGAAAAGCGCGTCCGCACCCTGTTGGGGGGCGGCAAGTGAGCCGGGTCAAGCGCTCAGTCCACGCGCGCAAGAAGCGGCGCAAGGTGCTGAAGGAAGCGAAGGGCTACTTCGGCCGCAAGCATTCCTCCTACCGCTTCGCCAAAGAGCAGGTGCAGCGCTCGGGGATGTACGCGTACAGGGACCGGCGCAACCGCAAGCGCGAGTTCCGCAAACTGTGGATCACGCGGATCAACGCCGCGGCGCGGCTCGAGGGTATGAGCTACTCGCAGCTGATCCACGGCCTCAACGAGGCCGGCGTCGAGGTCAACCGCAAGATGCTCGCCGAGATCGCGGTCTCCGACCGCGATGCCTTCCGCCGATTCGTGGAGCTTGCCCGGGAGGGCGCCGCCGCCTAGGGCGACAGCGCACACTCCACTTTCCCGGGCGGGCCGTCTTCACGGCCCGTTTTTTATTTGTCCGGGGTTTGTCGAGGAGAAGAACCCAGAGAACCGAACTGACACAGGATGATCACCAGCCCCCACAACGAGAAGCTGAAGCTCCTTCGCAAGCTGCGCGAGCGCAGGCATCGCGAGCGCGAGGAGCTGTTCGCGACCGAGGGCGAGGACCTGCTCGCGGCGGGCCGGGCCGCCGGCCTGGAGCCGCGGTTCCTGCTCAGCGCCGCCGGCAGCGGGCTCGGCGGCGAGGAGGTCGAGCCGGAGCTGCTGGCGGGGGCCTCGACGCTCGGCTCGGGGACGCGGGCGATCGCCGTCTGGCCGCTTGCCTGGGCGAGCGAGGCGAAGCCACCCTGCGTGTACCTGCACGGCGTCGGGGACCCCGGCAACGTCGGCGCGATCGTCCGCACCGCACACGCGCTGACCGGCGGCACGGTCGTGCTGGGCCCCGACTGCGCCGACCCTTTCGCCCCCAAGGCGGTGCGGGCGAGCATGGGGTCGATCTTCGGGCAGCCGCTGTTGCGGGCGGACGTTCGGGACACGCCGCGCCCGCGCGTCGCGCTCGTGGCGCACGGCGGCGAGGGGCTCGCGATCGCCGGCGACGCCGCCACCGTCTGCCTCGGCGCTGAGCGCGACGGGCTGCCGGTCGATGTGCTTGCCGAATGCGATGCGGAGGTGACGATCCCCCTGCGCGCCGGCGCGGCCGAGTCGCTCAACGTCGCGGCCGCGGCGGCGATCGTCTGCGAGCGGATATCGTCGCCCGCCATGCAGGAGGCGGCGGAATGACGCTGGATCGGATCGAGCGGATCGAGGCGGAGGCGACGGCGGCGATCGAGGCCGCCCCGGGCACCGCCGAGCTGGAGGAGCTGCGGGTCCGCCATCTCGGCCGCAAAGCCGAGCTGACCTCGATCCTGCGCGGCATCGCCGATCTTCCCGCCTCCGAACGGGGCGCGGTCGGGGGCGGCGCCAACCGGGCACGCGAGGCGCTGGAGCAGCTGCTCGAGCGGCGCGCGGCCGAGCTCGCCACGGCCGAGCTGGAGGACAGGCTGGCCGGCGACAGGATCGACGTCACCCTGCCGGGAGCGCCGCCGCGCCCTGCGGGCCACCTGCACCTGATCACCCGCACCACGCGGCAGATCGAGGACGTGATGACGGGCCTCGGCTATCGGGTCGTCGAGGGGCCGGAGATCGAGCACGACTACTACAACTTCACGGCGCTGAACCACCCGGAGGGTCATCCGGCGCGGATGCTGCAGGACACGTTCTACGTCCAGTCGCACCCCGACGTGCTGCTGCGCACCCACACCTCGCCGGTGCAGGTCCGCTCGATGGAGGCGCAGCCGCCGCCGATCTTCCTGATCATGCCGGGCAAGGTCTACCGGCGCGACTCCGACGCGACCCATACGCCGATGTTCCACCAGATCGAGGGGCTGGCAATCGGCGAGGGGATAACGCTTGCCGACCTCAAGGGCACGCTGGAGGAGCTGCTGCGCGCGATCTTCGGCGCCGAGCGGGAGATCCGGATGAGGCCTCACTTCTTCCCCTTCACCGAGCCCAGCGTCGAGGTCGACGTCTCCTGCTTCCGCTGCGCCGGCACGGGAGCCCTGCCCGACGGCGAGCGCTGCAACCTCTGTAAGGGGCAGGGCTGGATCGAGATCCTCGGCGCCGGCATGGTCGACCCCAACGTGCTCGGCTTCGTCGCCGAGAGCGGCTACGACCCGGAACGCGTGCAGGGCTTTGCCTTCGGCATGGGGGTCGAGCGGATCGCGATGCTGCGCCACGGCGTGCCGGACCTGCGGCGCTTCTTCGACAACGACGTGCGGATGATCGGACAGTTCCTATGAGGGTCCCGTACTCCTGGCTGCGTGAGTACTGCGACCCCGGCCTCGCCGCCGGGGAGCTCGCCGAGCGGTTGGCGATGACCGGGACCGAGGTCGAGCGGGTCGGCGTCGTCGGCCCCCCCGATGCCGACGGCTTCGTCGTCGGCCGGGTGGTCGTGCGCGAGAAGCACCCCGACGCCGACCGGCTCAGCGTCTGCAGCGTCGACACCGGCGACGGCGAGCCGCGCACGATCGTCTGCGGAGCGCCCAACGTCGATGCCGGACAGATCGTCGCCGTGGCGCTGCCGGGCGCGGTGATGCCCGATGGGACCAAGCTCGGCAGGGCGAAGCTGCGCGGCGTCGAGTCGCACGGGATGATCCTCTCGGCCGCCGAGCTGGAGGTCGCGGAGGAGGCGGCGGGCATCCTCGTCCTCGACGAGGGCCCGGCGCCGGGTACCGCGCTGAACGAGGTGCTGCCGATCGCCGAGCCGGTGCTCGAGCTGGAGGTGACGCCGAACCGGGTCGACTGCTTCGGCGTCTACGGGGTCGCCCGCGAGGTGCACGCGATCAGCGCCGCGCCGCTCGCCGCAGAGCCATGGGCCGAGGACGCGGTGGCCGAGGGCGAGGGGGAGGTGGGCGATTACGCCTCTGTCACGGTCGAGGCGCCCGAGCTCTGCCCGCGCTTCACCGCCCGCGTCTTCACCGACGTGACGATCGGCCCCTCGCCGGCCTGGCTGCAGGCGCGGCTGAGCGCCGCCGGGCAGCGGCCGATCAACAACGTCGTCGACATCACCAACTACGTGATGCTGCTGACGGCGCAGCCTTTGCACGCCTTCGACCTCGAGAGGGTCCCCGAGGGCGCGCTGACCGTGCGCACGGCACGCGACGGCGAGCGGATGAAGACGCTCGACGACGTGGAGCGGAGCTTCGACGCCGAGACCGTGCTGGTCTGCGACGAGCGCGGGCCATCGGGCATCGCCGGGATCATGGGCGGTCAGGTCTCCGAGGTCTCCGACGCGACGACGCGCGTCCTGCTCGAGGTGGCGAACTGGAACGGGACCAACATCCTGCGCACCTCGCGGCTGCTCGGCCTGCGCTCGGAGGCGTCCTCGCGCTTCGAGAAGCAGCTGCACCCGGAGCTCTGCATGCGGGCCCAGCGGATCGCCTCGCGGTTGATGGTCGAGCTCTGCGGCGCGAAGCTGGTGCCGGGGACGATCGACGTGGCCGCCGCGTCGCCGGCCGCCTCGCCGATTCGGCTGCGGGGCGAGCGCGTGACGGGCCTGCTCGGCATGGAGATCGGGCGGGCGGATCAGGCCGCCTATCTGGAGCGACTCGGCTTCGAGGTCGAGACGGGGGAGGGCGAGCTGACCGTCGGAGTCCCGCCCGATCGCCATTACGACGTCACCCGCGAGGTCGACCTGATCGAGGAAGTCGCGCGCGTCCACGGCATCGACGAGCACCTGCCCTCGACCCTGCCCGCCGTCGGCCAGGCCGGCGGCCTGCGGCGCGACCAGCGCCTGCGCCGCCGCGCCGAGGACGCCCTGCGCGACCTCGGCTTCGACGAGATCGTCGGCTGGAGCTTCACCGACCCCGGCGAGGCGGAGCGGCTGCGGATTTCTGCCGAGGACCCACGCGCACGCTCCGTGGTCATCTCCAACCCCCTCTCAGAGGACCAATCCGCGATGCGCACCACCCTGCTCGGCTCGTTGCTCGGCGCCGCTCGGCGCAATCTCGCCCGCGACGCCACCCGCGTCGCCCTCTTCGAGTCCGGCCGGGTGTATTTGACGCCGGCGGGCCCGGATGTGGAGCCTCGGGCCGTCGGCCCCCTGGGCGGGGCGTTTGCCGGGAAGCGGGGCGCGCCGTTCGCGGAGGCGCACCGGCTTGGCGCGCTGGCCGTGGGCGCTCTGACCCCGGCTTCATGGCGGGACGACGGCCAGGCCGCGGACTTCTTCGCTCTCAAGGGGGTGCTGGAGGCGTTGGCCGGGCGGCTAGGCTTGGAGCTCGGCTTCGAGCCGGGCGGCGAGCCGTTCCTGCATCCCGGCCGCAGCGCGGCGGTCTCGATCGGCGAGGTCGAGGCGGGTTGGATCGGCGAGCTGCACCCGCTGGTCTGCCGGGCGTGGGACCTCGACGCGGCGGCCGGATTCGAAGTCGAGCTCGGCGCGCTGGTCGAGTCGGCATCCGCCGGCGAGGAGACTTTCGAGGACGTGACCACCCACCCGTCCGTGCGCCAGGACCTCGCGGTCGTCGTGCCCGTCGAGATTTCGGCGGCGCGGGTGCGCGCGGCCGTCCTCGCCGGCGGCGGCGAGCTGCTGCGCAGCGCCGAGGCCTTCGATCTCTACGAAGGCGAGCAGCTGGGGGAGGGTCGCAAGAGCCTTGCCCTGAGGCTCGAGTTCCGGGCCGAGGACCGGACGCTCACCGACGAGGAGGTCGGCGTGCGGCGCGAGGCGATCGTCGCCGCGCTGAGCGAGATCGGAGGGTCGCCGCGTGAGTGAGCGAGCGAGAGTGCTCGTCGCCGGGGCCTCCGGATTCGCCGGCGCGCTTGCCACCGAGCTGGTCTGGCGCCATCCGCGCATGGACCTGGTCGCGGCGACCTCGCGCAGCGACGCGGGCAAGCGGCTCGGCGATCTCTACCCGCGCTACCGGGCGCAGGTCGAGTTGAGCGAGCTCGACCTGGAGGCGCTGCCCGCCGTCGACGCGGCGATCGTCGCCTACCCGCACGGCGCCTCGGCGCCGACGGTAGCCGCGCTGCGCGAGCGCGGGATCGTCGTCGCCGATCTCTCCGCCGACTTCCGTTTGCGCGAGATGCCGACCTACGAGCGCTGGTACGGGGACCACGGCGCGCCCGAGCTGTTCGGCGGAGCCGTCTACGGCTTGACCGAGCTCTATCGCGACGAGCTGCGCAGCGCCAAGCTCGTCGCCGTGCCCGGCTGCTACCCGACCGCAAGCGTCCTGGCCCTCGCCCCGCTGGCCGAGAAGGGGCTGCTGACCGACGTCGTCGTCAGCGCCATGCAGGGGACCTCAGGCTACGGGCGCAGCAGCGACGACGCCGTCCACTTCAGCGCGATGACCGAGAACGCCTTCCCCTACAAGACCGAGGGCCACCGCCACCGGCCCGAGATCGAGCAGGAGCTGGCGGCGCTCGGCAGCGCCGCTGGGGTCACCTTCGTCCCGCACCTCCTGCCGCTCGACCAGGGCGAGCTGGCGACCTGCTTCGCCCAGCTCAGCCGGCCGATGGACAGGGAGGCGGTGCAGGCGCTCTACCGCGAGCGCTACGCCGACGAGCCGTTCGTCCGGGTTGTCGATCGAGCGCCGGGGCTGCGCGAGGTGCGCGACAGCAACGAGTGCCACGTCTACGTCACCGTCGAGGAGCGGGGCAGGGTGCTGGCCTTCTCCGCGATCGACAACATCTGGAAGGGGGCGTCGAGCCAGGCGATCCAGTGCCTCAACCTGATGCTCGGCTTCGCGGAGACGGAGGGGCTGAGATGAGCTCGCCCGACGACTTCTTCAGGTCGCGCTGGGTGGAGCGGCCCGCCGGGGTGGAGCAGCTCGATGCGGCTCGGCTCGCGCCGGGGTTCCGGGCCGGAGCGGCCCATTGCGGCCTCAAGGGCGGCGGCAAGACCGACGTCGGCCTGCTCGTCTGCGACGCGCCGCAGGTGGTTTCGTCGCTGCTGCTGACCCGCAACGCGTCCGCCGCGGCGCCTGTCCGGGTCTGCCGGCAGAGGGTCGACGGCGCGGCCGTCCGCGCCGCCGTGGTCAATGCCGGCAACGCCAACGCCGAGACCGGCGAGCAGGGGATGGCCGACGCCTGGGCGATGTGCGAGCGCGCCGCGGGAGAGCTGGGGCTCGATCCCTCGGCGGTCGCGGTCGCCGAGACCGGCGTGATCGGCGTGCCGCTGCCGGTCGATGCGGTGCTGGGCGGTATCGGCGAGGCGGCAGGGGCGCTGTCCGCAGACGGCGGCGCCGCGTTCTCCGACGCGATCTTGACCACCGACCGCTGGCCGAAGAGCTGCACGCTGCGGGCGGGCGGCGTCACCGTCTCCGCACAGGCGAAGGGCGCCGGGATGATGCAGCCGGACTTCGCGACGATGCTCTGCTTCGTCCAGACCGACGCTGTCATCGACGATGCCGAGGCGGCGCTGCGCGCTGCGGTGGAGGGCTCCTTCGAGCGGGTCACCGTCGACGGCCAGACGAGCACCAACGACACCGTGCTGCTGCAGGCCACCGGCGAGGCCGGCGCGCCGCTGCCCGACGGCCTGCTGGAGGCCGTCCTGCTCCAGCTCGCGCTGGAGATCGTCGCCGACGGCGAGGGCGCGGTCCGCATCGGCCGCATCCAGGTCGACGGTGCGGCTTCGGCAGCCGAGGCCGAGCGGGTCGCCCGCGCGATCGCCAACTCTCCCCTGGTCAAGACGGCGCTCTTCGGGCGCGACCCGAACTGGGGCCGGATCGCCCAGGCCGCCGGGATGGCGCTGGCCGGCGAGGACCTGGAAGAGATCGGCAGCGACTCGATCGACGCAGCCGAGCTGGGCGAGGAGATCGCCGAGGCCGAGATCGGGCTGCGGCTCGAGCGCGGCGAGCACGGCGCTCATGCCTTCTTCTCCGACCTGGGCTACGAGTACGTCCGCATAAACGCCGAGTACACGACCTGAGGAGGTGGGCCGGTGAGCACCAACGTCGACACGCTCCTCGAGGCGCTCCCCTACATCAAGGAGTTTCATGGGCGCACGGTTGTGATCAAGTACGGCGGCTCGGCGATGCGCGAGGAGGCCCTGCGCGAGGCCTTCGCCACCGACGTCGTGCTGCTCAAGTACGTCGGCCTCAACCCGGTGATAGTCCACGGCGGCGGTCCGGAGATCACGCAGTACATGGAGCGGCTCGGGCTCGAGGTGCGCTTCCACGAGGGGCTGCGGGTCTCCGACGCCGAGACGGTCGAGGTCGCCCGCATGGTCCTGGTCGGCAAGCTCAACTCCGACATCGTCCAGCGACTCAACCGCCACGGCCAGCCAGCCGTCGGCCTCTCCGGTCAGGACGGCACCCTGTTCGAGGTCGCGCCGGTCCCCAATGCCGAACAGGTCGGCTTCGTCGGCTCGATCGAGCGGGTCGACGTCGACGTGCTCAACCACATCGCCGTCGACTACATCCCGGTCGTCGCGTCCTCGGCCTCCGACCGCGACGGCAACGCCTACAACGTCAACGCCGACGAGGCGGCGGGCAAGGTCGCCGCGGCCCTCGGCGCCTACAAGGCGGTCTTCCTCACCGACGTGGTCGGCTGGCTCGCCGACCCGGCCGACGAGAGCTCGCTGATCTCGCGCGCCACGGTGGGCGAGGTCGAGGCACGGCTCGCGGAGATCGACGGGGGGATGCGGCCCAAGCTCGCCGCCTGCGTCGCCGCGATTCGCGGTGGCGCCCAGTCGGCGCACATCATCGACGGCCGCAAGCCGCACAGCCTCCTGCTCGAGCTGTTCACCGACGCCGGGATCGGCTCGATGGTGACCTCATGACGCTGGCCGAGCTGCAGGAGCGCGAGCAGCGCTATCTGATGCAGACCTACAAGCGGGCGCCGGTCGAGTTCGTCCGCGGCGAGGGCGCCCTGCTCTGGGACTCGGAGGGCAGGGAGTACCTCGACTTCCTCGCCGGGATCTCGGTCTGCTCGGTCGGCCACTGCCATCCCGCGGTGGTCGCCGCCGTGCGCGAGCAGGCGGGGAAGCTGATGCACGTATCCAACCTCTTCTACACCGAGCCGATGGTGCGCCTCGCCGAACGGCTGTCGGGGTCGAGCCTCGGCGGCAAGGCCTTCTTCTCCAACTCCGGCACCGAGGCCAACGAGTGCGCGATCAAGGTCGCCCGCAAGCACGCTCACCGGCGCGGGGTGGAGAACCCCGAGATCGTCAGCTTCGATCGGGACTTCCACGGCCGTACCTACGGCGCCCTCTCGGCGACGCCGAAACTGGCCGAGAACGAGGCGCTGGGCCCGATGCTGCCGGGCTTCCGCTCGGTGCCATTCGACGACGCCGGCGCTCTGCGCGACGCCGTCTACGAGAACACCGCCGCCGTCCTGATCGAGCCGATCCAGGGGGAGTCGGGGGTCTATCCGCTGAGCGAAGCCACCCTGCTCGCGGCCCGCGAGGCCTGCGACGAAAGCGGGGCGCTGCTGATCCTCGACGAGATCCAGACGGGCATGGGGCGGACCGGCTCGCTCTGGGCCTACGAGAAGACGCCGGTGAAGCCGGACCTGCTGACCAGCGCCAAGGCGCTCGGCGGCGGCCTGCCGATCGGGGCATGCGTGATCGCGGAGGGGCTCGGCGACGTGCTCGAGCCGGGCGACCACGGCTCGACCTTCGCCGGTGGGCCAGTCGCCTCGGCCGCGGCGCTGGCGGTGCTCGACCTGGTCGACGATCCAGGCCTGCTGCGCACTGTGCGGGAGCGCGGCGCCAGCCTGAGCGAGGCATTGCTGAGCCTCGCCGGGGTGCGCGAGGTGCGCGGGCGGGGGTTGATGCTGGGCGTCGGGCTGGACGGCGGGATCGATGCCGCCGCCGTCGGCGCCGACCTGTTCGCGCGCGGCCTGATCGTCAACGTCCCCGAGCCGGGCACGCTGCGGTTGCTGCCGCCGCTGACGGTCGATCCGGCCCAGATCGATCGCGCCGTTGCGCTGATCGGCGAATCGCTCCTAAGCTACGCGGCTATATGAGCGCCGAGAAGTTCTCGCCCAAGGGGCCGCCCAGTTCAGCCGCCGACGCCGCCCAGCGCCTTGCACGCATCGTCGATGCGGCGGAGCAGGCTGCCGCGAGCGTGATCGACGACGCCGAGCGCCAGGCCCAGCGCCATCTCGAGGAGGCGCAGGAGCGCGCCGACAGGGTGGTCGCCGAACGGCTGCGCGAGCTTGCCGACGAGCTCGACCCGCCCGTAGAGGGGGGAGTCGAGCCGCGGGGGGGCCACCTCAGGCCCGTCGAGCCGGCGCCCGAGGACGACGGCGAGACGCCCTTGGCGCGACGACGCTCCGGCTCCGCCGGCGCCCGGCTGCTCGCCACCCAGATGGCCGTCTCGGGCGCCGAGCGCGCGGAGATCGACGCGCGCCTGCGGGCGGGATTCGACATCGAGGACACGAACGAGATCCTCGACGCGATCCTCGGCCCGGAGGAGGAGTGAGATGCACGACGATCCGACCAGGATCATGGGACAGCCCGAAGAGCCGGGCGGCGGTCGTCCTCACGGCAACGTGCGCCTGCTGGTGGCCGGCCTGATCGCCGTCATCGTCGGGCTCGTGGTCGCGATCGTCGTGATCGCCTCCGGCGGCGGCGACAGTGGCTCGAGCAGCCCGGCGATCGGCAGCGAGACGCTGCCAGCCGAAACGACCGCGACCGAACCGACGGAGACGACCACCGAACCCGCCGAATCGACTTCGACCGAACCGACGACGAGCGAAGAAACGCCTGAAACGACGACGACCGAACCGACCACCGCGCCCGAAGAAGAAGCCGAAGAAGGCGGCAGCGGCGGCCTCTCCGCCCCCTAGATGTCCGATCGCGCCCCTGAGCAGGTCCGCACCGCGGGCTACGAGGCCGACCCCGCCGAGGTAGGGCGGGTCCTGCTGCTCTACTCGGGCGGCCTCGACACGAGCGTGATGCTGAAGTGGATCCAGGACAGCTACGGCGCCGAGGTCGTCTGCCTCACGGTCAACCTCGGCCAGCCGGGCGAGGACTACGCCGCGATCGAAGACAAGGCGAAGCGGCTGGGCGCCCTCGAATGTCATGTAGTCGACGCCCGCGAGCGCTTCGCCGCCGACTTCGTCGCCCCCGCGATCAAGGCCAACGCGCTCTATGGCGGCGGCTACCCGCTGTTCACGGCGCTCGGGCGGCCGCTGATCGCCGAGCTGGCGGTCGAGTACGCGCGTCGCAGCGGCTGCGACACGATCGCCCACGGCTGCACCGGCAAGGGCAACGACCAGGTGCGGATCGAGGCGACGGTGGCGACGCTGGCGCCGGAGCTGAAAACGATTGCGCCGGTGCGCTCCTGGCAGATGGGCCGTGAGGAGGAGATCGCCTACGCCCGCGAGCACGGCATCCCGGTCAAGGGCGGCGCCGAGGTAACCCCTTACTCGATCGACGACAATCTCTGGGGCCGCTCCTCCGAGGGCCGCTGGATCGAGGACCTGGAGCACGCTCCCGAGGACGACGTCTTCGCGCTCGTCACCCGGCCCGAGCTGGCGCCCGATGAGGCGGAGACCGTCACGGTCGAGTTCGAGGCCGGCGTGCCGGTCGGTCTCAACGGCGAGCGCCTCGGCCTCGTCGAGCTGCTCGAAGCGGCGGCCGAGGCGGGCATCAGGCACGGCGTCGGAATCGTCGACCACATCGAGGACCGCATCGTCGGCCTCAAGGTGCGCGACATCTACGAGGTCCCGGCGGCGGCGATCCTGCTGCCGGCGCACCAGGAGCTCGAGAAGCTCGTCGGCACCATCCACCAGAACCAGTTCAAGCCCCGCCTCGACCAGCAGTGGGGCTACCTCGTCTACGCCGGCCTCTGGTGGGAGCCGCTGCGCTCCGACCTCGATGCATACATGGATGCAGTCAACGCCCAGGTGACCGGGACGATCGGCCTGCGCCTGTACAAAGGAAGCGTGCGAGTCGTCACCCGCTCCTCGCCCAACGCCGTCTACGACGCCGACCTGGCCTCCTTCGCCGAGTCCGGTGGGCTCTTCTCGCAGACCGCCTCACCGGGCTTCATCGAGCTCTGGTCGCTGCAGTCGCGCATGGCGCACAGGATCCGCCACCGCGACGAGGGGGCGGGGGGCTGATGTACGACAGGCTCGGCAAGGCGGCGCTGCGCTTCGCCGTCAGCTACCTGCGCCGCCGCTACCGGCGCGAGATCCGCATCGGCATCGGTGCGGGCGTCGTCGTGATCGGCGTCGCGGCCTACCTCGCCAGCCGCGAAGTCCCCGAGGGCTGAGGTGCCGTCGTGCGCTGGAAGACCGCAGTCGCGCTCTTTGCCCTGATCCTGCTCGGCGTCGCCTCGGCGCAGGCGGCGAGCATCGGCACGCTGCGCGACAAGCTCGGCGGCGCGCGCGAGGAAGCCGCCTCGCTCGGGTCGCAGATCCGCGCCACGCAGGAACGCCTGGCGAGCACCGAAGCCGAAGCGAAGGCGGCGGCGGCCCGTGAGCGGCACCTCGGCGATCTGCTCGCCCACGGCCGGGAACGGGCGGCGCGCCTGGCGGCGAAGGTCGAGCGCTCCGAACGGCGCCTGCTGGCCGAGCGCGAGCGCCTGCGGCGGGCACGGCGCGCCCTGGCCGTGCGCCTGGTCGGCATCTACGAGAGCGGTTCGCCAAGCACAGCGACTATCGTGCTCGGCTCGGGCAACTTCGACGAACTGGCGGTGCGCAGCGAATACCTGCAACGGATCCAGGACTCCGACACCGAGCTGGCGGCGAGGGTCGAGCAGGTGCGAAACCAGGTTCGCCACGAGCTCGACCTCGTCGCCGCGCTGAAGGCCCGGGTCGACGCCTACGACGAAGAGCTCGCGGCGGCGCGCTCGGAGATCGCCGCGGTGCGGGCGCGCGCCGATGAAACCGCGGCCCGACTCGACTCGCTCGCCACCGAGAAGTCCTCCGCTCTGGCCGAGCTCAAATCCAGCATCGGCCACTGGGTGAAGGAGATCGAAGCGGCGGAAGCGGCGAGTCGCGCCGCCGCCGAAGAAACGGTCGGCCGCTGGCTCGGCGGGCCCTTCTCGATCCCCACCTACATCGTCATGTGCGAGTCCGGGGGCAATTACGGCGCGGTCAATCCGGGCAGTGGCGCGGGCGGGGCCTACCAGATCCTTCCCTCGACCTGGGCGCTGTACGGCGGCCACGGCGCTCCCCAGGACGGCTCCAAGGAAGAACAGGACCGCATCGCCGCCGAAATCTGGGCCGACTCGGGCGGCAGCGCCTGGGTCTGCGCCGGCTGAACCGCCCTGGTCGCGACTTACGCGTCGAGGCCGTGCGAGACATTTTGCATGGCGCCTTCGTCGCAGCGCTGCTCGCGACCGATCTCCGATTCGGGCAGGGGAGCCGCCATGGCCGTCGAAGCGGCTTCCATGTTCGTGCGCAAGAAACGAAGCACGGCCGCACGCCGCAAGCCAAAAGGCAAGGCGAAAGCCAAATCGCGGTTTCCGCGCCCGCATCTCCCGGAGGGCCTGCAGCAGCGCCATCTCGACCTGGTCGGCCTGTTCCTGATCGCCGCCGGCGTCTACCTCTGCTTCGTGCTCTTCTTCGGCTGGGACGGGGGCAAGGTCGGCTACGGGCTCGAAACGGGCCTCGAATACCTCTTCGGCGCCGTCGGCGCCCGGATCGCGACCGTGCTGATGCTCGCCGTCGGGACGATGCTCGTCACCGGCACGTCGGTCTCCACCGTCTTCCGCGGCCTCGGTCGCGGCGCCCACCGCACCTTCTCCGGCGGTCGCGACATCGCCCAGACCGCGATCCAGCACCGCGAGGACCGGCGCAGCGAAAAGGCCTCCGCCTTCGATACGAAGATCGGCCCGACCGATGTGATGAGCGCCTACCCCGAGGAGGACGAGGAGTTCGAACCGACGGTGGCGATCGCCCATGAACCCGATGAAGGCGCTGATCCGGAGACGGCCACTCACGAGTTCGCCGAGTTGGCGGAGGAGCCCGAGCCGGACCTCGATCCGGAGGCCGAGCCCGACGAGGCCCCCGTGGCGGAGCAGGTGTCGCTGACGCCGATGGGGAACAAGCGCGGTGTCACCGAATCGGAGCAGATCGACTACCGCCAGCCGCCCGCGAACGTGCTGGAGAAGGGCAAGGGCGACAAAGGTCCTGACCCGCGCGACCATGAAGTCATCGGGCGCAAGCTGGTCGAGACGCTCGGCCACTTCGGGGTCGAGGCGAAGATCGTCGGCATCGTCAGCGGCCCGCACGTCTCCCGCTTCGAGCTGCGGCTCGCCCCCGGTACCAAAGTCAAGAAAGTCACCGAGCTCTCCAACG
Source organism: Solirubrobacterales bacterium (assembly GCA_035712345.1). GTDB lineage: Bacteria > Actinomycetota > Thermoleophilia > Solirubrobacterales > 70-9 > VRUE01. The sequence goes on along the minus strand of DASTAY010000041.1, from coordinate 22,771 downwards.
ACCTCGCCTACGCGCTGGCCTCGACCGACATCCGCATCCTCGCGCCGATACCGGGCAAGCAGGCCGTCGGGGTCGAGGTCCCCAATACCCGCCGCCGCCTGGTCAGGCTCGGCGACATCTACGCCGGGCGGCCGGAGAAGACCTCGCCGCTGGTCGCCTGGCTGGGCAAGGGGATCGACGGGAACGCCGTCTGGACCGACCTGGCGAAGATGCCCCACGTGCTGGTCGCCGGCACGACCGGCTCGGGCAAGTCCGGCTGCGTCAACGCGATCCTCTCCTCGATCCTGATGCACGCCTCGCCCAACGACGTGCGCCTCGTCTTGGTCGATCCCAAGCAGGTCGAGCTAAACCACTACGAGCACGTTCCCCATCTCCTCACCCCTGTGGTGACCTCGCCGCGACTCGCGGCCAACGTCCTCGCCAACCTGATCGGCGAGATGGAGAGCCGCTACGGGATCATGGGCGAAGCGCGCTGCCGCAATCTCGCCGAGCTCAATCGCGCCCGCGCCAAGGCGGGCGAGCCGCCGCTGCCCCACATCCTCTGCGTGATCGACGAGCTCGCCGACCTGATGATGGTCTCGCCGGCTGAGGTCGAGGACTCGATCATCCGCCTCGCGCAGAAGTCCCGCGCCACCGGCATCCACCTGGTGCTGGCGACGCAGCGCCCCTCGACCGACATCATCACCGGCACGATCAAGGTCAACATCCCGGCGCGGATCGCCTTCGCCGTCTCCTCGCAGACCGACTCGCGGGTCATCCTCGACCAGGGAGGCGCCGAGGCGCTGCTCGGTCAGGGCGACATGCTCTTCCGCGGCGCCGGCACCTCGAAGATGGCGCGCGTGCAGGGGGCCTTCGTCACCGAGGAGGAGATCGCCCGGATCACCGGCCACTGGGCCAAGCAGGGCGAGCCCGAGTTCGAGGCCGAGCTGCTCGAGGTGCACGAGGAGCAGGGCGTCGAAGCCGAGGGCGACTTCGATCCCGACAGCGACGACCTGCTCGACGAGGCGATCCGCACGGTGGTGCAGACCGAAACGGCATCCGTCTCGATGATCCAGCGCCGCCTGCGCGTCGGCTATACCCGCGCCGGCCGCCTGATCGACATGCTCGAGCGGCGCGGCGTGATCTCCGGCTACGAGGGCTCCAAGCCGCGCCAGGTGCTGATCACCGAGGCGGATCTGCAGCGGGTGCTCGGCGGTCGCGACGCCGCTGTAGAGCCCGTCGCCGTCGAGTCCGACCCGGCCGACTGACGCGCCCGCCCGCCAACTGCTCATCCGCCCCCTGACGGGGCCCGATGCGGGTCGGGTGAGGATTTTTCGCACCGAGCCCGCGCAATGGAGACAATGTCGCCGTGGGAACCGGCATCGGAGAAACCCTGCGCGAGGCGCGGAATCGGCGCAAGCTCGATCTCGTCGAGGTCGAAGCGGCGATCAAGATCCGCGTCCGCTACCTGCAGGCGATCGAGAACGAGGAGTGGGACGCCCTGCCCGGGGGCGCCTACACCCGCGGTTTCATCCGTACCTACGCCGGCTACCTCGGCCTCGACGGCGAGCGCCTGGCCGAGGACTACCGGCGCAGCGGCGAGCCGCAGGGAGGTGAACGCGTGCCCAGGCGGGTCGAGCCGGTGCCGACCGGCCCCCGGCGCGGCGGCCCGCGGCTCTCGGGCCGGATGTTGGCCATCGCCGTCTGCCTGGTGCTCGTCGCGGTGGTGGTCGGCATCGCGGTCGCGGGGGGCGGCGGGGGTGGATCGTCGTCGAAGCCCTCCTCGGCGGGCCATGAAAAGCACCGGCGCGAGAAGCAGGCCAAGTCGAATGCCGCGGCGAAGCCGGGCGTGGCCGTGCGTCTGGCCGCCAAGGGGGAAGTCTGGGTCTGCGTGCTCGACGCCGCCGAACGCCCGCTGGTCGACGGTCAGATCCTCAGCGCAGGGGAAGAAGCCGGCCCCTACCGCTCCAGCGGCTTCGAAATGGCTTTCGGCAACGGCTCGGTTGCGCTGTACGTGGACGGTGAGCAGACCGAGATCGCGGAAAGCTCGAGTCCGGTCGGCTATACGGTCGACAGCAAGGGGTCCCTCGTCGCCCTGGAAGAAGGCGAAAGGCCCTCCTGCGAATGAACGGGGTCGTTCGGGCGGGCATCGTCGTCACCGGGACCGAGGTCCTGACCGGGCGGATCGCGGACCGTAACGGGCCGTGGATCTCCGAACGGCTGGCCGAGCAGGGGGTGGAGGTCGCCCACATCCTGGTCGTCGGGGACCGGTCAGAGGACCTCGAAGCCGCCCTGCGCTTCATGGCGGCCGAGGGGATGGACCTGATCGTCACCTCCGGCGGCCTCGGCCCGACCGCCGACGACCTGACCGCCGAGGTGGTCGGCCGCTTCGCCGGGCGCCCGCTCGTCCTCGACGAGGAGATGGAGGAGAAGATCGCCGCGATCCTGCGCAACTTCGCCCGCCGCTTCAGCTTCGACGAGGAGGCGGTGCGCGAGGCGAACCGCAAGCAGGCGATGGTGCCCGAGGGGTCGCAGCCGCTCGACCCGGTGGGGACGGCCCCGGGCCTCGTCGTCCCTGCTGACGGGAAGGTCGTCGTCGTCCTGCCGGGCCCCCCGCGTGAGCTGCAGCCGATGTGGCCACGGGCCGTGGAGGCCAGGCCGGTGCAGGCGATCCTCGCCCAGGCGACGCCGCTGCTCGGTTACACGATGCGCATGTTCGGAGTCCCCGAGTCCGAGATCGCGAAGAGCCTGCGCGAGATCGAGGATGGCGGGGTCGCGCTGGAAGAGGTCGAGATCACCACCTGCCTGCGCAAAGGCGAGATCGAGATCGACGTTCGCTACCGGGCCGAGGCGGCGCCGGTCGCCGAGGCGGTCAGGGCCGGGCTGGCCGACCGCCACGACCGCCACACCTTCAGCCTCGACGGCGAGACGATCGACTCCCAGCTGGCCAGGCTGCTGGGGGGGCACAGGCTCGGCCTCGCGGAGTCGTGCTCCGGCGGCCTCCTGGCGGCGCGGATCACCGACCTGCCGGGTGCGTCCACCTACTTTGCCGGCGGCGTCGTCGCCTACTCCAACGAGGCCAAGGCGGAGCTGCTCGGCGTCGACCCGGCGTTGATCGAGCGCCACGGCGCGGTCTCGGTCGAGGTGGCCGAGGCGATGTCGAAGGGCGCGCTGGAGCGCTTCGACGCCGACGCAGCGGTCTCGATCACCGGCATCGCCGGGCCCGACGGCGGCACGGCGGAGAAGCCGGTCGGCTACGTCTGTTTCGACGCGCGCCTCGCCGACGGCACGGTCATCGTCCGCGACCCGGTGATCCCCGGCGCCCGCGAGGACATCCGCGAGCGCTCTGCGCTGGTCGCGATGCACCTGCTGCGCACGCTGCTCGGCGACGGGGGCGCGCCGATTTAGGCCTACGCAGGCTTTTTACGATTGGCGCGCATTCCGTGCGTCGCGACCGCCTAGGCTCGGCCGCATGGCCACGGAGAAATCGAAGGGGCCGCGGGCGCGGTTGTTCATCGCTCTCGAGCTGCCTCGGGCGGTGCGGTCGGGGATCGCGGCATGGGGGGCGCGGGCGCTCGTCGACCCAGCCCTGCGCCCGGTCGCCGAGGGGTCGCTGCACATCACCCTCGCCTTCCTCGGCTGGAGAGCGGAAGAGGAGATCTCCCGCCTGGCGGAGATCGTCGAGTCGAGCCGGGTTCCGGCCCCCTCGATCGAGCTGGGCGGTCCGGTCCCTCGGCCCGAGCGCGGCCGCCCGCGCCTCTTCGCCCTCCAGGTCGACTCACCCGAGACGAGCGCCCTGCAGGCGGCCCTGCAGGAGAGGTTGGTCGCCGCGCAGCTCTTCGAGCCCGAGAAGCGCCCGTTCTGGCCGCACCTGACCGTGGCCAGGGTCCGCCGCGAGGAACGCGGCTCGAAGCGACCGGCGCCCGTCGCGAAGCTTCCCGGGGCGCTGCCGAAGGAGCTGCTGCGGCCCTTCGGTGGTGTCCGATTGACGCTCTACCGTTCGCAACTCCAGCCACAGGGTGCGCAGTACACCCCGCTGGCGCAAGTCGAGCTGCCCGCAGGCGGGCAGCAGTGAGGTGAAAGAGATGGCAGACAAGAAAGCGGCTCTGAAGGACGCCTCCGCCAAGGAGGCCAAGGCGAAAGACGCGGCGCTGGAAGCTGCCGTCACCGGAATCAAGCGAGAGTTCGGCGAGGGATCGTTGATGCGGCTCGGCGCCGACGCAACGGTCAAGATCCCGGCGATCCCGACCGGGGCGCTCGCGCTGGACCTGGCGCTGGGCATCGGTGGCGTGCCGCGCGGGCGGATCGTCGAGATCTTCGGCCCAGAGTCCTCGGGCAAGACGACGCTGATCTACCACATCATCGCCGAAGCCCAGAGCCGCGGCGGTATCTGCGCCTTCATCGACACCGAGCACGCGATCGACCCGTCCTACGCACGCAGGATCGGCGTCGACACCGACGAGCTGCTGGTCTCCCAGCCCGACTATGGCGAGCAGGCGCTGCAGATCGCTGACCGCCTGATCGCCTCCGCGGCGGTCGACGTGGTCGCGATCGACTCGGTCGCGGCGCTGACGCCGAAAGCGGAGCTCGACGGCCAGATCGGCGACACGACCGTCGGCCTGCAGGCTCGACTGATGTCGCAGGCGATGCGCAAACTGGCCGGCAACCTCAACCGGACCAACACCGTCTGCCTGTTCACCAACCAGATCCGCGAAAAGGTCGGCGTCCAGTTCGGCTCGCCCGAGACCCAGCCGGGCGGCCGGGCGCTCAAGTTCTACTCCTCGCAACGGCTCGACATCCGCCGTATCGAGACGCTCAAGGAAGGGACCGAGGCGGTCGGCAACCGGGTGCGGGTGAAAGTGGTCAAGAACAAGGTCGCCTCGCCTTTCCGTCAGGCCGAATTCGACATCGAGTACGGCGTCGGGATCTCGCGCGAGGGCGGCCTGCTCGATTTCGGCATCGAGCACAACCTGGTGCAGAAATCGGGCTCGTTCTTCTCCTACGGCAAGACGCGGCTCGGCCAGGGGCGCAACAACGCGAAACAGTTCCTCACCGAGAACCCGGAGATCGCGAGCGAGCTGGAAGCGAAGATCCGCGCCGCGCTGGGTATCGGAGCGGAGGAGGCCGCAGCCTCGCCTCCGGTCGAAGAGCCGCCGGCGCCGGTGGCAGAGGCTCAGGCCGCGTAGTCGATTAGACAAACGCGTCTACAGGAGTAGCCTTTTGGCTAGATGAAGCTCATGCCGTCGTGGATGTGGTCACGCGGCAACGGTTCCCAGCCCGACGCGGTGTTGGACCGTGTGGAGGCGCTGGACGCTCAACTCGGTGAGTTGAGGCGCGCTGAACTGGAGCGGATCTCGTCGCTGACCGCCGACGAGGCCCGGAAGGCCTTGCTGGCCGAAGTCGAGGCCGATGCCCGCCGGCAGGCCGCCTTCACCCTGCGCAGGATCGAGGAGGAGACACGTGCGGAGGCCGAGCGGCGGGCACGCGGCATCCTCGCCACCGCGACCCAGCGACTCGCGGGCACGCACGCGGTGCAGACCACGACCCAGCTCGTCCAGCTCCCCGACGATGCGATGAAGGGCAGGATCATCGGCCGCGAGGGGCGCAACATCCACGCGCTCGAGCAGTTGACCGGGGTCGACATCATCGTCGACGACACGCCCTCCGCGGTGCGTCTCTCGAGCTTCGACGGGATGCGACGAGAGGTCGCTCGCCTCACCCTCGAGCGTCTGATCGCCGATGGCCGTATTCATCCGGCCCGCTGCGAGGAGGCGTTCGAGCAGGCAAGCCAGGAAATCGACGAGCGGGTCGTCGAAGAGGGGGAGAGGGCCGCCCTCGACGCCAATGTCAACGGCCTCCATCCGCAGCTGATCGACCTGCTCGGCAAGCTCCAGTTCCGCACCAGCTACGGTCAGAACGTCCTCGCCCACCTGGTCGAGTGCTCGCGCCTGGCGACGCTGATAGCGCTCGAGCTCGGAGCCGCCGCGGATATCGCCAGGCGGGCGGCCCTGCTGCACGACATCGGCAAGGCGGTCGACCAGGGGGCGGTGGGCACCCACGCACAGGTCGGCGCCGGGCTCGCCCGGCGCTACGGCGAGAGCGACGCGGTCGCCCACGCCATCGAGGCCCATCACGACGAGGTCGAGCCGGAGACCGTCGAGGCTGTGGTCGTGCAGACCGCCGACGCGCTTTCCGGGGCCAGGCCGGGGGCCCGCGGCGACACCCTGGAGGGGTACATCACGCGCCTGCGCGAGCTGGAGGCGCTCGCCACGCGCCACGAGGGCGTCGAGAAGGTCTACGCGATGCAGGCCGGGCGCGAGATGCGCGTCATGGTCGATCCGGGCGAGGTGGACGACGAGCGGGCGGCCCTGATCTCGCATGAAATAGCGAGCGCGATCGAGCGCGAGGTCTCCTATCCGGGCCGGATCAAGATCACCGTGATCCGCGAGAGCCGCGCGACGAGCTACGCACGCTAGGCGCCTCGTATGGGTCGGCCGCGATGGATAGGATGCCGCCCCCATGGATAACGAAACGATCTTCTTCATCATCGGTCCGCTGCTCGCCGTCTCGGCGGTGGTGGTCAGCTTCCTCGGGCTGCGCCTCGACAGCTTCCCCGGCCGTTTCGCGCCGCTGGTCTTCGTCTGGTTCGCGATCCTGGTCGTCGGGGCGACGACCTTCGGCGTGCTGCACTCCCAGGACGAGGAGCAGGCGAATGCGAGCGAGCTGGCCACGGCCGGTCAAAAGGCCGAAGAAGAGGAGGCCTCGCCGGTTTCGGGCAGCAAGTCCGAAGGTAGCGGTGGAAAGTCCGAAGGCGGCGGGGAAGCAAAGTCGCAAGCCGGCGCGAAGGGCCCTGGCGGGACGCTGCAACTCGCGGCGGACCCGAGCGCGATCGCCTTCGACAAGAACAGCTTGACCAGCAAGCCGGGGAAGGTGACGATCGACTTCGACAACCCGGCGCCGTTGGAACACGATGTCGCCATCGAGCAGGGCGGCAAGGTCATCGCCGTCTCGCAGAAGATCACGGAAGGCAAGACCTCGGTGAGCGCGGATCTCGCGCCCGGCACCTACACGTTCCTCTGCACTGTCCCAGGCCATGCCGAAGCAGGCATGGAAGGCGTACTGACGGTGCGATAGGCGGCGCATCTCGGGGTCATCGGTCGGTCGGCTCGGTCACGCACTGAAGTGCGCTCCCTTCGCCGCCCTCCCTGCTTCCCCCGACCTGCTTGCCTCTCACACCGTCAGTACTCTGAGGAGGAGATGCCCAGCTACCACGTAACGACGTTCGGGTGCCAGATGAACGTGCACGACTCCGAGCGGATGCGGGGGATGCTCGAGTCGCTCGGTTACGAGGCCGCGGCCAGTCGTGCGGACGCGGACCTGATCCTCTTCAACACCTGCTCGATCCGGGAGTCGGCCGACAACCGCTTCGTCGCCCACCTCGGCGAGGCGAAGCGGCTCAAGTCCGAAGACCCGGGGCGCATCGTCGGCGTCGGCGGCTGCTGGGCGCAGTCGGTCAAGGACGAGGTCTTCGAGCGCTTTCCCTTCGTCGACGTCGCCTTCGGGCCGGGGCAGATCCACCGCCTCGCCGAGTTCCTCAACTCCGACTCGTTGAGCGCCCAGGGGTACTTCGAGTTCGAGGACTTCTCCGGCCACCTACCGGCGCGGCGCGAGCGCGAGTTCCAGGGCTGGCTGCAGATCTCCCAGGGCTGCAACTGCAGGTGCTCCTACTGCATCGTCCCCTCCACGAGGGGACGAGAGCAGAGCCGCGACCCCGCCGAGCTCGTCGCCGAGGCCGGGGCGCTGGCGGCCGACGGCGTGCTCGAGGTGACGCTGTTGGGACAGAACGTCAACAGCTACGGGCGCGACCTGCCCCGCGAGGCGCGGATCGGCTTCGCCGAGCTGCTGGGGCGGATCGACGCGGTCGAGGGCATCGAGCGGATCCGCTACACCAGCCCGCATCCGAAGGACATGAAGGAGGACGTGATCCGCGCCCACGCCGAGCTGCCGGCGCTCTGCGAGCACATCCACCTGCCGCTGCAGTCCGGGTCGAGCCGGGTCCTCAAGCGGATGCGCCGCACCTACGACCGGCAGCGCTACATGGACCGGGTCGCGCTGATCCGCGAGCACGTGCCCGACTGCGCGATCACCACCGACATCATCGTCGGCTTCCCCGGCGAGGCCGAGGCGGACTTCGCGCAGACGCTGGAGGTGGTCGAGGAGGTCGGCTACGACAGCGCCTTCACCTTCGTCTTCTCGCCGCGCCGCGAGACCGAGGCGGCGACGCTCGGCGATCAGGTGCCGCACCCGGTCAAGCGCGAGCGGATGGAGCGGCTGGTCGAGCTGGTCCAGCGGCTGGCGACCGAGAGGTCGCAGCGGTTCGTCGGGCGCGAGCTCGAGGTGTTGGTCGAGGGCCCGAGCAGGACCGATCCGACCCGGCTGCGGGGGCGTACGCGGCACAACAAGACGGTCAACTTCGACGGTGTCGCCGAGCCCGGTGAACTCGTCAACGTGGAGATAGACGCCGCTACTTCGACGACTTTGAATGGGGTGGCGGTAAAGCCCCTCACTCAACTTTTTCGCTGAGTTGGGGTTGAGCTGGCGCCCCCTTGAAGGTTCTCGGCATATTCGGACCCACTGGCGTTGGCAAGACCGGTGTGGCGATCGCCCTCGCCGAGAAGCTTCGAGAGCTGGGCGAGGATCCGGTTGCCATCTCCTGCGACGCGCTTCAGGTGTATGAGGGTCTGGAGGTCCTGACCGGAGTCGCGTCGGCCGAGGAGCAAGAGAGGCTCGAGCACCGGCTGGTCGGCTTCGTGCCCGTCACCAGGCCATTCTCGGTCGGCGATTACATGCACTTGGCTCACCGGGAAATCGATCGGGCGCTTGAGGCGAGGCGGCGCCCGATCGTGGTGGGGGGGACCGGGCTGTATCTGCGCGCGGCGGTGGCGGAGCTGTCGCTGGTGAAGGCGCCCCCCGAGAGCGAGGACTCCGAGCTCTGGTCGCCGCAGACGCGGCTGCCGACGACGATCTTCGGGCTCGACATGGAGCGGTCGCGGCTCTACGAGCGGATCGACGCGCGGACTGAGGCGATCGTCGCCGCCGGGGCCCTGGAGGAGGTGCTGCGGGCCGAGGAGATGGGCCCGTCGCGCACCGCCCGCAAGGCGCTCGGCTTTGACGAGCTCATCGCCGGCGACGTCGAGCGGATGAAGAAGCGCTCGCGCAACTACGCCCGCCGCCAGCTCACCTGGATGCGCAAGATCCCCAATCTGACGACGATCGACCGCGGCGATCGGGGCGACGCCGACGTTGCCACCGAGATCGTGACTAGGCTGCGTTCGTGAAATTCGAGAAGTGGACCGCGCTGGGCAACGACTATCTGATCGTCGAGGCGGAGGAGCTGCCGTGGGAGCTCAATCCGGCACGCGTGCGGCGGATCTGCGACCCCCATTTCGGGATCGGCGCCGACGGGGTGCTGCTGCTCTCGCGCAGCGAGGACCCCGAATTCGTCGCCGGGCTGCGGATCTTCAACCCCGATGGCTCCGAGGCCGAGCTCTCGGGCAACGGTGCGCGCGAGGCGATCCTCTACCTGCGCCGCCACGGCTGGACCGACGAGGACGTCTTCTCGATCTCCACCGTCGCCGGGCCGATCACGCCGACGATCACCTCGCAGCGCACCTGCTCGGTCGACATGGGACGGGCGTCGACGAGCTCCAAGGACTTTCCCTCGGGCTCCCCGGAGGGCAGGGGCGCCCTGACGGCCGACGGCCGCGAATGGGACTTCCAACACGTCTCGATCGGCAATCCACAGTGCGCGATCGTCGTCGGCGAGGAGCTGGAGGAGCTCGATCTGACGAAGATCGGGCCGGGGATCGAAGGCCACGAGCTCTTCCCCAACCGCACCAACGTCTCGTTCCTGCGCATCGCCGGCGGCAAGGTGCGGGCGCGGATCTTCGAGCGCGGCGTGGGGGAGACGCTCTCCTCGGGCACCGGCGCGAGCGGCGCCGCGGTGACGGCCTTCCTGCGCGGGGCGCCGAGCCCAATCACGGTGGAGCTGGATGGCGGCGAGCTCGAGGTCGAGGTCGGCGACGACCTCGGCGTGCGATTGACCGGCTGGGCCGAGCCGATCTACTCCGGCGAGCTGGCGCGCGAGCTCCTGCAGGCGCTGTCCGAGCTCGCCTAATAGATTTCCGCGCCCGTGGGAATCGCAGACCCGTCAAAGCGCCTGGAGGCGATGCCTCCCTACATGTTCCAGGAACTGGAGCGACGCATCGCCGAGAAGCGCGCCGCCGGCATCGACGTGATCAGCCTCGGCATCGGCGATCCCGACGAACCCACTTACCCCCACGTCGTCAACGCGATGCAGGCCGCCGTGGCCGACCCGGGCACGCACCAGTACCCGAGCAACCGTGGACGCGAGGAGTTCCGCGAGGCCTTCGCCCGCTTCTACGAGCGCCGCTTCGGGGTCGAGATCGACCCCGAGAACGAGGTGATCCCGGCGATCGGCGCCAAGGAGTGCATCTACAACCTCTGCTTCGCCTTCCTCGACCCCGGCGGCGTCGCCCTCGCCTCCGACCCCGGCTACCCCGTCTACACCGGCGGCCCGATCCTGGCGGGCGCCACTCCCGAGCTGCTGCCGTTGGTCCCGGACCTCGGCTTCGTCCCGGACCTGACCGCGGTCCCCGCCGACGTCGCCGCCAAGGCACGGCTGATGTTCATCAACTACCCGAACAACCCGACCGGCGCGGTCGTGCCCGAGGGCTTCTTCGAGCTGGTCGTCTCCTTCGCCCGCGAGCACGAGATCCTCGTCGTCCACGACAACGCCTACTCGGAGACGACCTACGACGGCTACGTCGCGCCCAGCTTCCTCGCCACCCCGGGGGCGAAGGAGATCGGGGTTGAGGTCTTCTCGCTCTCCAAGGGCTACAACATGACCGGCTGGCGCTGCGCGGCGATCCTCGGCAACGCCGAGGCGGTGCAGACCTACTGGCGGCTGAAGACCAACGTCGACTCGGGCCTGTTCGAGGCCGTGCAGCTGGCCGGCGTCGCCGCCCTCGAGGGCCCGGGCGGGCCGCTGGAGCGGATGAACGAGACCTACGTCCGGCGTCGCGACCTCGTCGTCTCCGCGCTCGCCGAGATCGGCGTGGAGGTTGCCGCGCCAAAGGGCACGATCTACGTCTGGGCTCCCGTGCCGGAGGGACACACCTCGACCTCCTTCGCCGAGCTGGTGCTCGAAGAGGCGGCGGTGGTCGTCTCGCCCGGCTCGATGTACGGGCCCAGCGGCGAGGGCTTCTTCCGCATCGCCTTGACGACGCCCGACGACCGCATCGCCGAGGCGGTCGAGCGGATGCGCGAGCACCTGACCTAGGTGGCTTCGCGCTCCTGGCGCTTGGTCCAGTAGCGATCCAGGCCCCGCCACTGGTATTGGGGCGGGACGCACTGGATCATCTCGGCGGCGGCCTCCTCGTCGTCTGCGGCCTCGGCGACGCGCGCGCGGTGACGCTGCTCGTAAGCGTCCTCTGAGAGGTCGCGGGCGAGCCGGGCCTCCTCTTGGAGGCGCTCCTTGACAAGAGCCAGGTGAGGGGCCGGATCGTCGATCGAGCCGAAGTGGGTCAGGGCGAGGCGCTCGGGGGCCCAACCTTCGACGGTCTCGATCGATTCGATCCAGGTCTCGACGTCGATGTCCGGCGGCGGGGTGGGGGGTACGACGAGGTCGACGCCGGGAATCTTCACCGCCGCGACGTCGCCGACGAAGGCGGTGCCGCTCTCCTCGTGCAGGTAGCTGACGTGGTGGGAGGCGTGGCCGGGCGTGTAGGCGACGCGCATGCCGTGCACCTGCTCACCTCCGGCCAGAGCTTTCACGTTCGCCTCGGGCACCGGCACGATCTCACCCCACAGCCGCTGCATCTGGTCGCCGTAGAGCCGCTCGGCGCTGGCCAGCAGCTTCGCCGGGTCGATCAGGTGCGGCGCGCCGAGCTCGTGCACGTAGACCTCGAGATCCGGCCAGCGGCGCACGAGGGCGCCCGTCGCAGCGGCGTGGTCGAGGTGGATGTGGGTCAGCAGCAGCGCCCGCGGCCGCTCCTCGCCCAGTGCCTCGAGCAGCGTCGACAGAGATGACTCGGGGCCGGGATCGACGAGAACATCTCCGACCTGCCAGCAGCCGATGACGTGGGGGCGCCCGAGGTGCATGACATCGATTACGCGCATCCACGCCAGCCTACGGGAGTCGAGGGAGGGTTCGACGGAGCCTCCCCGGCTGTTGCTCCGGCGAACCCTCCCTCGACTCCCTCAAGCAACTGGATCGGGAAATCTCTCGTCCGCCTCGAGCGTCTGCCGCAGGCCCTCCTCCAACCCCCGCGGCGCATAGCCCAGCTCGCGGCTCGCCTTCTCGTGGCTCGCCCAGAAGGTCACGCCGTCAGCCGAGGAGATCAGCTCGCGCAGGTTGGGCGGCTGGCCCATCAGCTTGCCGACCAGCGGCCCGACGGGCGTCAGCGCCTTCATCAGCGGCACCGGCATCGCCCGCTTGGGGGCCTTGCGACCGGTGGCCGCGCCGACCGTCTCGATCGCCTCGCGCATCGTCGTCGTCGGCCCGCTCAGCACGTAGGTCTCGCCGACCCGGCCCTTGTCGAGGGCGAGGAGGATGCCCCCGGCGATGTCCTCGACGTGGGTCAGGCAGATGCCGAGCTCGGGGAAGGGCATCAGAACCAGCTTCCCGGCGAAGAATTCCTGCAGCAGATCGGCGATCTGCGAGGTGTCTCCCGGCCCGTAGACGCCGCCCGGCTGGACGATCACCCCCGGCAGGCCGTCCCCGATCATCCGCTTGGCGATCTTGTGCGCCTCGAGCTTGGTCTCCTCGTAGTAGGAGGTGAACTCCTTGCCGGGATGCTCGTAGGTCTCATCGACGACCTCACGATGGGTGTTGCCGAAGACGCCGCAGGTGGAGACGTAGACGAGCTTGGCGATGCCTGCGTCGCGGGCGACCCCGAGCACCCGCTCGGTGCCGGCGACGTTCGCCTCCCACATCGCCGGATGCTGCTTGGCGGAGATCCCGACCTTGTACATCGCGGCGGCGTGGACGACGGCGTCGCAGCCCTCCATGCCGCCACGGATCGCCTCGGCGTCGCCGAGGTCGCCGCTGACGAGCTCGCAGCCCTGTGCGCTCAGCCCGGCGGCCTTGCCGGGGCTGCGGACGAGGCAAGCGACCTCGTCGCCGCGGGCGCGAAGCTGGCGGACCGTCTCGCCCCCGATGAAGCCGGTTCCCCCCGTAACGAAGACCTTCACGACTCACAGCCTAGCCTGGCAGGTCCGACGCCTACAATCAGGTCGAGTGGATCGATCCAGGAACGGGCGCAGCAAGCAGACGCACTACGCCGTCGACGGGGCCGGCGTCTCCAATCCGCGCGCCCGCCAGCGTGCGCTGGCGCTCGGGATCAGCGACGGCCGCGGGCAAGGCGATCCGCTCGCCGAGCTGAAGGAGCTGCTGCGCACCGCCGGTGTCGCAACCGCCGGCGAGGCGCTCCAGCAGCGCGCCGCCCCGGACCCCGACCGCTACCTCGGCCGCGGGAAGCTGGCCGAGGTCAAGCAGCAGATCGGCGCCTGCGACGCGAACCTGGTCGCCTGCGACGACGAGCTGGCGCCGCGCCAGGAGCGCAACCTCGAGGCGGCGCTCGGCGTGCCGGTGATCGACCGCACGGCGGTGATCCTCGACATCTTCGCCGACCACGCCCACTCGGCCGAGGGCAAACTGCAGGTCGAGCTCGCCCAGCTCGAATACAACCTCGCCCGCATGCGCGGCCTCTGGACCCACCTCGAGCGGCTCGGCGGGGGAATCGGCACCAGGGGCCCTGGCGAGAGTCAGATCGAGACCGACCGCCGTCTCGCGCGCGACCGCATCGCTGCGCTGCGCCGGCGCCTGGCGCGGCTGGAGGGCAACCGCGGCGTGATGCGCGCCCGCCGCGAGCGCTCCGGGCTGCCGCGCGTCGCCCTGGCCGGCTACACCAACGCCGGCAAGTCGACCCTGCTCAACGCGCTGACCGGGTCCGAGGAGGTCGGCGTGGGGGACAGGCTCTTCCACACCCTCGACCCGACGACGCGCAGCGTGCCGCTCTCGGGCCGCGACTACCTCTTCACCGACACCGTCGGCTTCATCGAGAAGCTGCCCCACCAGCTGGTCGAGGCGTTCAAGGCGACGCTCGAGGAGACCGTGCTCGCCGACCTGATCCTGCAGGTGGTCGATGCGGCGGCGCCCGAGGGGCGGCGCCTCGCCGACCTGGCGGCGGTCGACGCGGTGCTCGAGGAGATCGGCGCCGGCGACAAGCCGCGCCTGCTGGTCCTCAACAAGGCCGACCTGCTGGACGAGGACGAGCGCGGCGAGGCTCTGTTGCGCCATCCGGGCGCCGTGATGGTCTCCGCGCTCGACGGCGAGGGGATCGACGTCTTGCTGGAAGAGGTCGAGAAGGCCTTCGAGGACACGCTGGCCGAGGTCGAGCTGCTCGTCCCGTACAGCGAGGGCGCGCGGTTGCACGAGCTGCACGAGGTGGCGGGCGACTTGGAGCGCACCGAGCGGGGCGATGGAGTGCTCGTGCGCGCCCGGGTGCCGGTGGTGGAGCTTCATCGGTTCGATGACCTGCGGGTTGCTGACGCGGCATAGCGAGGGAGTGGACGGGGGTGTCCCCCTGCTTGCTGGGTTTTTCGCCTGCGAGTCAGGTGGCTGTCCAAGGACGCTTGCGCGGCGAAAAACAGGACGCCGCTGCGCTGGGGGACACCCCCGTCCACCCTTCACTGGCCGTGTAGGGTGCGCGCCGTGGAGCTGCGGATCGCGAAGCTCAAGGAAGAGGCCGTAGCGCCGACGCGGGCGCACGCGGGGGACGCCGGGCTGGACCTCTATGCCTGCGAGGTGGCGCATCTGGGGCCGGGGGAGCGGTGGAGCGTGGGGACGGGGGTCGCGGTGGAGATACCCGAGGGGTACGCGGGGATGGTGCTGCCGCGCTCGGGGATCGCCCGGGATCACGGCATCGCGCTGGTCAACGGGCCCGGCCTGATCGACGCCGGCTATCGCGGTGAAGTGCGGGTGCTCCTGCTCAACACCGACCCCGCCGAAGTCTTCCGCGTCGCCGCCGGCGACCGGATCGCCCAGCTCGTCGTCGTCCCGGTCGGGTTGCCCGAGCCGGTCGAGGTCGAATCGCTCAGCGAGTCGAGTCGTGGCGACGGTGGCTTCGGCTCGAGTGGGCGCTGAGCCGGCGCACGGTGAAGTTGAAGATGGCCGCTGAGCGGTCGCGATTGCCGGCGCGATCGATCGCGAAGACGCGGAAGGTGTGGCGACCGGCCCGTAGGCGATAAGCGCGTGGTGACCGGCACGGCTTGAACGGCCTGCGGTCGACCTTGCAGCGGAAGGTCGCCCCAGTCTCGCTCGCGCCGAACGCGAACGCGACCCGTCGCCACTTCGTCCTCGTGTAGACGAGCTTGGCGGGGCGGTGGAGCAGCTTGGTTTGGGGCGGCTCGCGGTCGGTCGGAGCGGGGGTGGGCCCTGACGCCGGCGGGGGTGGGGGCGGCGGTGGAGGTCCGAGGGGGGTACCCGGCGGCTGGAAGACGTTGGGCGCGGCTTCGTAGACGTGCTCACAGCCCTCAGGGGTCGGGTCGGCGTACGCCGTGGTGGGTATGTCGATGAAAGCGGTGTCGCCTTCCCCCTCGCCGCAGTCGATGACCAGATCGGTGTCGGCGGAATTGGCGAGAACCGTGTCGTCGCCGCCCAGCGCGTAGTAGGTGTCGGCGTCGAGGTGGCCGAGCAGCTGGTTGGCTGCTTCGTCGCCGTAGAAGACGTCGTCGTGGGCGCTGCCCTCGAGGTCCTCGATGCTCGCCAGGCCGTCGAGCGATCCGCCAGGGCAGGCAGGCTGTTCGCCCGCCGGTTCGCCCGCCCTACCGGTGTCGAGGCGCGCCTCCACCGGTCCATCCAGTTTCGTCCAGGAGGCGTTGTCGCGGTATTCGCCTTCGCCGCCGTAGAGCGTGTCGCCGTCGCAGAGCGAGTCGGAGAGGAGCAGATCGCTACCGGCGCCGGCGTCCAGCTGGTCTGCGCCTTCGTTGTTGAGCAGGGCATCGTCGCCGCCAAGGCCGGCGAGGACGTCGTCGCCCGTCCCGTCGGCGAGCATGTCTTCGTTTTCGTTGCCCCCCGTGAGCGAGTCTTCGCCGTTCCCACCGAGCTCGACGATCGAGGTCGTGTCGGGGAAGCCGGCGACGTGGAGGGTGTCGTTGGCGCCCATGCCGGCCAAGAGAAGCGCATCGGGCGGTTCGACCTGAGGGGCTTGGGGCAGCGGACACACCGCTTCCGCAGCGGTCACGTTGCAGCCGCCGGCGTCCGCGGGGGCCTGGTCGAAACTGCCGCTTGCGAGCGTGAAGACGACGCGCGCCGTAGGGGCCGTGGCGTAGGTGGCGCGCAGGTCGTCGGCACCTTCGCTGCCGGTCGCGTAGACCCCAGGGTTCGGGGCCCCCGGCGCCATGACCCCGACGCTCACCTTGCTCGCGTCACGCTGCACGACCGTCTTGGTGTTGGTCTCGCAGTCGACCGTGCCCGCAGCGTCGCTTTCGCAGCTATCGCCGTCGGCGCCGCCGTGGATCGCGTCGCCACCGCCGTGGCCGAGGATCACGTCGGCGCCGCCACCGCCGTAGATCGTCTGCTTGGCGGGGGTTCCGACGATGAAATCGGAGAACGGGCTGCCGATGATCGTCTCGAAGTCGCTCGCGGTCAGTTCCCCTTGGTTAGTGCCGTCGACGCCGCCGCCATCGGGGGCTTTGCCGTCGTCGGCGAGGCCCTCGTCGAGGTTTAGGTAGACGCCGCGTTGCCCGCCGTGCGTCGGAAAGCTCGGATATTCGCCGGTGAAGCCCGGAAGGGCTGATTCGACATTGCCGTTGCTGAAGCCGGGCGTGACGCCGGTCGCATAGCTCAGCGTGTCCTCGTCGCTCACGCTGCCGCTGTCGAAAATCCGATCGAGGGTCGCGTCGCCGCGCACGAAGTCGCTGCCTTCCTGGCCGTCGATCGAATCGGCGCCGAAGCCGCCGGAGAGCAGATCCTCGCCGGGCCCCCCGCGCAGAACATCGTCGCCGATGCCGCCGTAGAGGCTGTCGTCGCCTTCACCGCCGTTCAAGGTGTCGTTGCCTCGCTCGCCGAAGATCACGTCGTTGCCGGGGCCGCCGTCAAAGGTCTGGCTTCCGACGCCGAGGTGTTCGCAGGTCTCCGTGCAGGGGGCGCCCGCGGACACCGGGGTGGCAATGATCGTGTCGTTTCCGCCTCCGCCTTGGACAGAGCTGACCACCGGAGGCGCGTGGATCACGTCGTTGCACGGCGTTCCCACGATCGTTTCGCCGATCGTCTGAGGCCCTTCCGCACAGCTCGGTGCAGCAGCGCGCGCCGATGGCGCTTGCGCAGCGATCGCGAGGCAGGCCATAACCGCTGCGGCCACAAGCCACCCCCCCGCGATCGCCGTAGAGGTTTGGTCCGGATAGCGAACCAAAGCTCTACCGCGCTCTGTTGGTTGGGTGGATTGCACCCCCACTGCTACCCCAACCGGGTAGGCGCCACTCAGTTGCCCAGGGCGACGGCGCGGGCGCTCGTTTCGGCGGCCCGCTCCATGGCGTCGTCGAGGGGCTCAAGCTCGGGGGGCGAGCCGTGGCGGCGCTCGAGGGCAAGGGAGATCAGGCGGTCGGCGAGCCAGGCGTTCTTGGGCAGCAGCGGGCCGTGCAGGTAGGTGCCGATCAGGTTGTCGCGGCGGACGCCCTCCAGGCCGTCCTTGCCGTTGTTGCCGAAGCCGCTCAGCACGCGGCCCAGGGGGGTGGCTTGCTCACCCAGGTAGGTGCGGCCGCCGTGGTTCTCGAAGCCCGAGATCGTCCGCTGACCGGCGCCCAGGTCGACCTCGATCGCGACGTTGCCGATCAGCCGCTCGCCGGGCTCGCGCACGGTCTCGAGGTCGGCCAGGCCGAGGCCGGGGAGGCGCTCCTCGTCGAGCTGATAGCTGTGGCCGAGCAGCTGGTAGCCGCCGCAGACCGCGAGCATCGCCGCGCCGTCCTCCACGGCGGCGGTCAGCGCCTCGCGCTTCGTCGCCACCATGTCGGCTGCCACCGCGCGCTGATCGCGGTCCTGGCCGCCGCCGAGGTAGAGCAGGTCGTGGGCGCCGGGGTCGAAGGCCTCTCCGGGGCCAGCCGCGGCGTAGGCGAACCCGATCCCCCGCCACTCGCAACGGCGGCGCAGGAAGATGATGTTGCCGCGGTCGGCGTAGATGTTCATCTGCTCGGGGTACAGAGCGAGGAGGCGCAGCTCCATCAGGTCCCCCTCTTCAGGAGAACGACGGCCGAGCCGACGTGGGCCTCGGTGGCGGGGACCGAGTGGCGCGCGACCGGACGCAGGCCGGCGCGCTTCGCCTCCTCTTCGACCGTTGCCGCGTCGAGCGTCCGCAGCGCGATCTCATCGAGCTCCTCGGCGAGCTCGCCGGCCGGTGAGACGGTCTGGCGCAGGCGCCGCACGCGGATCGCACCGCCGTCGACGGTCGCGTCGAGCGGCAGGCTGGAGTAGACCCAACCGTCGACCTCGCGGGTGTCGGGCAGGGGGGAGGCGGTGTCGACCGGCGCGGGCATCGACTCCACGATGGCAAAAGCGGCAAGGCCTCCAGGGACGAGGTGGCGGGCGACGCACTCCAGGCAGCGAATGCGCTCCCCAGGACCGTCGAAGAGCTGGATCAACTGCATCGGGGCGAGAACCAAAGCAAATCGGCGATCTAGAGCGAAGTCCCGCGCATCGCCCTGCACTGCCCCGGCCAGCTCGGTGATCAATCGAGGATTCAGATCCAGGCCGGTCACCTCGTAACCCCGACGCGTCAGATGCGAAGTGACCCGCCCGGTCCCGCAGCCGAGGTCGAGGACCGGACCATTTACCGCGGCCGCCAATTGCTCCCACAGCGACAGATCCGCCGCATAGCCTCCGCACTCAGCTTCATGCCAGATGACGGACGCTTCTCGGGCGACCGTCATCGCCAGAACTCCTCCGTCAGACCTCGCGAGGAGAGCACGCGATGCAGCTCGAGCAACGCCGTGTAGGTGGGCAGCGCGAAGAGCCGCTCACGGGCCGCGGCAAGCGCCTGGTCCAACGAGGCCTCGATCGAGGGCTCGACCGCGATCGCCTCCTGCGGCCAGCCCGCGTACTTGAGCCGCAGCGCCATCTCCGGCGCTCTCGTGCCGGCGCAGGTGACGCGGTGCACGGCGTCGGCGAGCAGCTCGAAATCGGCGTCCCAGACCCAGGAGACGTCTCGGCCGTCGGCAGTGCGGTCGTTGAGCGCGATCCAGAGGTCGAGGCCGCCGCCCGCCGCCTCCAGGCCCAGCGTGCGGAGGACCTCGTTGGCTCCGGCCGGGTTCTTGACGAGCAGGATCGAGAGCCGCTTCTCATGGACCGGGATCGTCTCCACGCGGCCGAAGGCGCCGCGCATGTCCGAAAGCGCCGGCCCGATTCGCCCTGGCCCGACTCCGAGCGCAAGCGCGGCCGCGATCGCGGCCAGCGCGTTGTAGGCGTTGTAGAGGCCGGGCAGCGGCAGCTCGACCTCCAGCTCGCCGCCCGGCGTGCGCACGGCCAGGGTCGACCCGTCCATGCCGTGCAGCTCGATCCGCGTCGCGCTCACGTCCGGCTCGGGCCGTAGGGCGCCGCAGCTCGGGCACGAGTAGTGGCCGAGGTGGCCGACGAAGGCGCGCTCGTAGGCATAGGGGTGGCCGCAGCGGCGGCAGTGCCTGGCGTCGAAGGCGTGCTGCAGCTCGGGGAGGGCCTGGGCCTCGTCGTCGATGCCGAAGTAGGTGACGCCCTCACGCCGCTGGCCGGCGTCGTCGCGCCCCAGGTCGGCGACGAGGGGATCGTCGGCGTTGAAGACGAAACGGGTGCGGCCGCTGCGGGCGGCGACCGTCTCGGCCCAGCGGTCGGCGAGCGCCTCGGTCTCGCCGTAGCGGTCGAGCTGGTCGCGGAAGAGGTTGCCGAGGACGATCAGCTTCGGGTCGAGCTCCGCCGCCACCGTGGGCAGCCAGGCCTCGTCGACCTCGAAGAGGCCCTCCTCGCCGCGCCGCTCGAGCAGCGCGGTGGCGATTCCCCAGGTCATGTTCGATCCCGCTCTGTTGTGCACCGGCGCGCGTCCCTCGGCGGCGAGCAGGGCAGCCACCATCCCGGCCGTCGTCGTCTTGCCGTTCGTCGCGCTGATCAGGGTCGTGCCGCGATCGAGTCGGGCGCCGAGTCGGGCGATCGCCCGCCGGTCCATGCGCAGCAGCAGCCGCCCCGGCAGCGTCGTGCCGCCGCCGCGCCCGCTCACCCTGCTGGCGGCGCCGACGGCGCGTGCGGCAAGGCGCTTGGCGCCAAACAGCCCGCCGCCGCGGTTCTCGCTCAATCCGGGGCCCGGGGCGGGACGATCACGCTCAGCGCCCGGGGCAGCACGCGCAGCGAGGCTGGCAGGTCGGTCAGGTGCTCGCCGTCGGCGTAGACCGGGAAGGGCCGGCTGGCGCTCAACTCGAGCCGCGGGGCGCGAAAGACGCGCACCTCGTCCTCCTCGACATGGGTGCCCTTGAACACCTTCGGCAGGTTACGCAAGAAGCGCAGCTTTCCCACCTCGCCGACCGTCACCACGTCGAACTCGCCGTCGCTCAGGTCGGCGTCCGGGGCGATGAACATGCCGCCGCCGAAGGCCTTGCTGTTCGCGACGGATACGGAGTACCCGGTGAAGCGCTCGCGCTCCTCGCCGGCGCGGATCGTGAAGCGGGCCGGTTTCCAGCCCAGCAGCGTACGGACGCCGGAGTAGGCGTAGACGAGGTTGCCGCGCAGCCAGCGGGTCTCGTTTGCACGCTCGTTCGCGACCGAGTCGAAACCGACGCTGACGATGCCGAGGAAGCGCCTGCCGTTTACCTCGCCGACGTCGATGCGTCTCGTCTCGCCCGCGGAGAGCATCGCCACGACCGCTTCCGGGTCGGCCGGGATGCCGAGCACCCTGGCGAGGTCGTTGCCGCGCCCGCCGGGCACGATCCCCAGCGGCGTCTCGGAGCCGGCCAGGGCGCCGCCGATCGCGCCGACCAGGCCGTCGCCGCTGATCACGACCGGGACCTCGCCGGCCTCGGTGGCCCGCAGCGCCCGCTCGACGCCGTCCCCGAGCCCGCGCGTGCGCTCGACCCGAAAGGAGATCCGCTGGGCGTCGAGCACCTGCTCCAGCTCGGGCAGTAGCTTCAGCGTGCGGCCGTGCGCCGAGGCTGGATTGACCAGCAGGGCCAGCGGCATCGCGTCGACTTGCATCGCGAGCGGCAGCCTAGTCGGCGTCGAGCGGTGCGGCGTGAAGGCGCAGCACCTGAAAGCGCTCGCCCTCGACCTCGCCCGCCTCCACCGGGTCGAAGCCATGGCCGCCGAGCCGCCACTCCAGCCAACGCCAACGACCGACGAGGACCAGGTGGCCTCCGGGGCGCAGGACCCGCGCGAGCTCGCGCGGGTGGAGCCGCCCGCCGGTCTGGGCGACGAGGTCGAAGAAGGCGTCCGGGTAGGGCAACGTGCGGCCCTTCCCCTGCTTGAAGGCAACCCGTCCCTCCGGATCGAGGCCCACGCGCGAAACCGCCCCGCGGATCGCCTCCTCGGAGGGATCGATGCCCCGCACCCGTGCCGCGGGGAACTCGCGCGCCAGGAAGAGCACGCCCTCGCCCGCGCCGCAGCCGACCTCCAGTATCCGCTCCGGCAGGTCGCGCACGTGCAGCACGGCGGCTGCGAGCGCGGTGAGGGACGGCGAGGGCATCGTCCGATCATCTAGGATTCCGCGGCCGTGGAGGGGACTTCGGATCGCAGCAAGTGGATCGCGCTCGGCGCCTTCGCCCTGATCGCGGTGGTCGTGGTCGCCGCAATCCTGGTTTCGCGCAGTGGCGGCAGCAGCGGTTCGGACCAGCAGGCGAGTGCCTCGGGCTGTCAGAAGGTCGAAGCGCCGCCGCCGAAGAATGTCAGCTTCAAGGCGCCGAAGCAGGTGCTCTCCAAGGGAGAGAAAGCAATCGCGGCCGTCGAGACGAGCTGCGGGACCTTTGACATCGCGCTCGACACGACCCGAGCGCCGAAGACGGCCAACTCCTTCGCCTTCCTCGCCGACGAAGGCTTCTACGACGAACTGACGTTCCACCGGGTCGCGCCGGAATTCGTCATCCAGGGCGGCGATCCGCTCGGCACCGGCACCGGCGGCCCCGGCTACAGCGTCACCGAGAAGCCGCCGGCCAACCTCGCCTACACGAAAGGCATCGTGGCGATGGCGAAGACCTCGGCGGAGCCGCCGGGACGCTCCGGCAGCCAGTTCTTCGTCGTCCTCTCGGCCGACGCCGGCCTGCCGCCGGAATACGCGCTGGTCGGCAAGGTCGACAAGGGCTTCGACGTGGTCGAACGGATCGGCAAGCTCGGCACGCCGGAAGAAAAACCGAAACAGACCGTCCTGATCGAAAAGATCTCGATCGAAAAGGGCTAAGAACCTGTCTCAAAACCTTCGCGCACGCCTGGCGGCACCGGACACACTTCGCGGGGCGGCGTCCTCGGTCGGCCAAATGGCGCTGCCATTCGGCCTCCCTGCGTCCTACCCCCGCTCGGTCCGGCACTCACCAGTCGCACACGCAGGTTTTGAGACAGGTTCTAACCTGAACTGACTCCAAGTTCTCCCGACACTTCCGGGAGATCGATAGCTCTTCAAGACGAGACGGCCCCCGACCCAGCTGGGTCGGGGGCCGTCCGCGCTGCGACTCAGGCTCCTGGCTTCACGCCAATGAAGTTCAGAAAGGG
>DASTAY010000040.1:0-50998 GCA_035712345.1 Solirubrobacterales bacterium | reverse complement strand
GGTCTGGGTGTGGAAACGGATCTGCATCGATTTCTCGTTCTCGGCGCCGAACCGCTCCTTGACGATCTCGGCCCACATCCGCCGGACGGCGCGAAACTTGGCGATCTCCTGGAAGACGTTGTTGTGGCCGTTGAAGAAGAAGGCGAGCCGCGGCGCGAATTCGTCGATCTTCAGCCCTCGCTCCAGCGCCGCTTCGACGTAGGCGATCGCGTTGGAGAGCGTGAAGGCGACCTCCTGGACGGCCGAGCAGCCCTTCTCGCGGATGTGGTACCCGGAGATCGAGATCGTGTTCCATTTCGGCACGTTCTCGTTGCAGTACTCGAAGATGTCGGTGGTCAGCCGCATCGTCGGCTCCGCGGGGTAGATGTAGTTGCCGCGGGCCATGTACTCCTTCAGCACGTCATTCTGGACGGTGCCGCGGAGCTGCTCGGAGGGCACTCCCTGCTCCTCGCCGACCAGCTCGTAGAGCAGCAGCAGGATCGCCGCCGGCGCGTTGATCGTCATCGAGGTGGAGACGCCGTCGAGCGGGATCTCCTCGAAGCAGATGCGCATGTCCTCGATCGTGTCGATCGGGACCCCCGTCCGCCCCACCTCCCCGCGGCAGAGCGGGTCGTCGGAGTCGCGGCCGAGCTGGGTCGGCAGGTCGAAGGCCATCGAGAGGCCGGTCGAGCCGTGCTCGATCAGGTAGCGGTAGCGCTCGTTGGTGTCTTCCGGGGTGGCGAAGCCGGCATACTGGCGCATCGTCCAGAGCCGGTCCCGGTACATCCCGTCGTGGATGCCGCGGGTGAAGGGCGGCTCCCCTGGCTCGCCGAGGCGCTCCTCGAGATCCGGGGCGACGTCCTCCTCGCTGTAGAGGCGCTCGATCTCGATCCCGGAATCGGTGAATACGCGCTTGTCGTCGGGCCCGACGAGGGGGGCTATCGTCGACCGCTCCTCGGCGGTGGCCTTGCCGTTCTCAGCAGCCATCTGCCGGAGGATATTGGGCGGCGAGCGCCGGGGCTCAGTCCGAGGCGCCGGCGAGGCTCTCGACGCCGGCCTGCTCGATCGTCCGCTGCAGCCCCTCGCGCAGCTCGATCTTCGGCTCCCAACCGAGCAGGTCGCGCGCCCGCGTGATGTCCGGCTGGCGCTGCTGCGGGTCGTCGACGGGCAGCGGCTCGTGGATGATCTCCGAGCGCGACTCGGTCACCTCGATCACCGTCTTGGCCAGTTCCAGCAGGGTGAACTCGTTGGGGTTGCCGACGTTGACCGGCGTGTGCACGTCGGACTCGGCAAGGGCGACGATCCCTCGGATCAGGTCGTCGACATAGCAGAAGCTGCGCGTCTGGCTGCCGTCGCCGAACACGGTCAGGTTCTGGTCCTGAAGCGCCTGGCGCAGGAAGGTCGGGATCGCCCGCCCGTCGTGGGCGCGCATCCGCGGCCCGTAGGTGTTGAAGATCCTCACGATCGAGGTGTCCACCCCCTGCTGGCGGTGATAGGCCATCGTCAGCGCCTCGGCGTAGCGCTTCGCCTCGTCGTAGACGCCGCGCGGGCCGATCGGGTTTACGTGTCCCCAGTAGTCCTCGGTCTGCGGGTGGACCTGAGGATCGCCGTAGACCTCGCTGGTCGAGGCGATCAGGAAGCGCGCCCGCTTGAACTTGGCCAGGCCGAGCATGTGATGGGTGCCGTGCGAGCCGACTTTGAGCGTGTGCAGCGGCAGCCGCAGGTAGTCGATCGGACTGGCCGGGGAGGCGAGGTGGTAGACGAAGTCGACCGCCTCGGGGATGTCGACCCGCTCGGTGATGTCGATGTTGCGGAACTCGAAGGCGTCGTCGCGGATGTGCTCGATGTTCTGCAGCGACCCCGTCTCGAGGTTGTCGACGCAGATCACCCGGTGGCCCTTGCCGAGCAGGTGCTCGCAGAGGTGCGAGCCGAGGAAGCCGGCGCCGCCGGTGATCACGCAGGTGCTCATCGCCCGGCGGATGCTACAGGTGGCCCCTTCGCCGTCCGCCGTAGAGCTTTGGTCCGCTATTCGGTCCAAACCTCTACGACGCTGATGAGAGATAAACGACGGAGTTCGCAAATAGCGGCGATCTAACCCGACCACCCGTCCAGAAGGGGGGAGAACCCGCTCCCGTAGCGGGCTCTGCGTGGCATGTTCGGACTAGGGAGCTGAACCGGTGCAGGGAGGGATCGTGACAGCCGGGCGCAAGCGCGCCGCCGTGGAACTCGTCGCGCGCGAGGACGCCGAGCTGCGCCGGGCCGCCCGGCGCTTCTCGCTCTGCGAGGACGACGCCGAAGACGCTTACCAGAGGGCCCTCGAGATCCTCCTCGTCAAAGCGCCGAGCGACCGGCCGCGGGAGCTGGTGCCGTGGATGAAGACAGTGGTCAAGCACGAGGCGTTGGCGATCCGCCGCAACCGCGAGCGCATGCTCGGCGCCAACGCCGGGCAGGAGGGCGAGCACCCGGTCGAGCGGCTGGCCTCCGGTGGCGCCGGTCCCGACGAGCGCACAGAGCGCCGCGAGCAGATCGCCCGCAACCGCGAGGCGCTGCAGGCGCTGAAGCCGGCCGAGCTGCGGGCGCTGACCCTGCTCGCCGCGGGCTACTCCTACGCCGAGATCGGCGAGATCACCGGCTTCAGCCATACCAAGGTGAACCGCTCGCTGGCCGAGGGGCGCGAGCGCTTCCGGCGCTTCCTGCGCCACAGCGATGACGGCGGCCGCTGCGAGGAGCTGCTGCCGCTGCTGTCCCGCTTCTGCGACGGAGAGGCGGACCCCGAGACCGAGGAGGCGGTGCGCGAGCACCTGCGAGCCTGCGCCGGCTGCCGGGCCGCGCTGCACTCCTACCGCGCGACCCCCGCGACCGTCGCCGCCCTGGCCCCGGCCCTGCCGGCGTCGCGCTCGCTGCTCGAAAGGGCGCACGAGCTGGCCCTCGGCCTGCACGCGCGCCTCTCCGGCGCCGAAGCCGCGGGAGATGGAGGCGGCCTCGTCCAGGTCGCGACCGCGGGTGGATCGCGCGGCGCCGGCATGGCCGCGCTCGCGAAGGCGCTGGCGATCTGCGCCGGAACGGTCGGCGGGGCTGCCGCCTGCGTCGCGACCGGTGTGGCGCCTGCGCCGCTCGACGTCCAGTCCGACCACAGCGCCGCAGCGAAGATCGAGCGGGTCTCGGCGCAGGCGACCCGCGAGGTGGAACCGATCGGGGTCGACTACGAACCGGCGCCGGCGCCCCAGCCGGAGCCCGAGCCGGCCCCGTCGCCCGAACCCGAACCAGAACCGGAACCCTCGGCACAACCGGCGACCGAAACGGTCGAAGCGGGAGCCGTCGAATACGCGCCGCCCGAACCGGTCGCACCGCCCCCGGTTCAAGAATCCCCCGGCGCCGACGCCGGCAGCGCCGCCGGGGAGTTCGGGCCTTGAAGGCGATTGCGGCGCTCGCCCTCGCCGCGCTCGCGATGGCGTCGATCGCCGCCCCGGCGGGTGCGGCGCCGGCGCGTCCGCTGGACCTGCACGTCGTCGGCGGCGCCGCCTGGCAGGCCGACAACGCATTTTCGCTCAGCTGGACGGAACCGGCGGCGAGTGACCCGCCGCTCGTCGCCACCGGCTACCGGCTCCGCGACCCGCTGGGCGCAGTGCTCCGCGAAGGTCGCCTCGGCTGGGCGGGCGACGGCCTCGGGCCCCTGCTCGTGCCGAAGGTCCCCGGCGCATATGGCGTCGAAGTCTGGTTCGAAGACGCCGTCGGCCGGCAGGGCCCTGCAGCGAGCACGGAGCTTCGCTTCGACGACACCCGGCCCGGCACGATCGCGCCGGGCCCGGTTCCGCAATGGATAGGCCGCACGGCCTTGCCGCTGCACGTCCAGCTCAGCCACCCGGGTGGGCCGCAGCCATTGTCCGGCATCCGCGGCTACGCCGCTGCGGTCGACGCACGTCCGACAGGGTCGCCGTGCCGGGCGACCGATCGCTGCAGCGAGGCGGAGACCACGCTGCGCGCCGGAATCGGCGGCGACGAGCTGACGATCGCCGACCTCCCGGAGGGGGTCAGCTACCTCCACGTCGTTGCCGTCTCCGGCGCGGGGATGAAGTCGGCCGCGAGCGGGCAGGCGGCCCTCCACGTCGACAAGACCGACCCCGTGACCGACCTCGAGGGCGCCCCCACGGGCTGGACCAGCGAAACGGTGCGGCTCACCGCGAGCGCGAGCGACGGCGGCTCGGGCATGGTGCCAGGCGACGGCGGCCCGCAGCCGTTCACCGCGATCCAGGTCGACGCGGGGGTGCCGACGATCTCCCGGGGCGACCGGGCGATGATGAGCGTGATTGCCGAGGGCGCGCACCGAGTCTCCTACTACGCCCGTGACGCGGCGGGTAACGTCGACGACGGCGCAAGCGAGAACGGCCTGCCGAACCGACCTCCCCTGACCGCCTGGGTGCGAATCGATCGCACGCCCCCGCAGGTCGCCTTCTTCAACTCGCAGGAGCCGCGCGATCCCGACCTGATCCGGGCGCGCATCGTCGACCCGCTCTCGGGGCCTGACCCGAGCCGCGGTTGGATCGGCGTCCGCCCGGCGGGCAGTGGCGACCCCTTCGAGCCGCTCCCTTCGGAACCGCCAGAGGACGGCGAGCTGCGGGCGCGCTGGGATTCCGACCGGCGCCCGCTCGGCGAATACGAATTCGAGGCGGTCGGCTACGACGAGGCAGGCAATCTCACGACGACCGCCCGGCGCGCCGATGGCACGCCGATGGTGCTGGCCAACCCACTGAAGGCGACGACCGCCCTGCGCGCCGCCTTCTCTCCCCGCGGGCTCGGGCGCACCGTCCCCTACGGCCGCCGTGTCCTCGTGCACGGTCGCCTCACAACCGGCCTCAGCTCCGCCCTCGGCGGCCGGACCGTACGGATCGTCGAACGCTTCGCCGCCGGCGCGCATCCGGCGATACGAGTGTCGACCGTCGAGACCGACCCCGGGGGCGGGTTCTCGATCCGCAGCCCGGCGGGGCCGAGCCGGACGATCGCGCTCGACTTCGCAGGCGGCCCGACGCTGGCACGCTCCACCGGGCCGACGCTGCGCTTGGCCGTGCGCAGCCGCGTCCGTCTTCGCGCTTCCGCCGGGTCCGCTCGGGTGGGCGGCAGGCCCCTGGTCTTCGGTGGGCGAGTGGTCGCGGCCCGGGGACGATTCCCGCGGAGGGCATACCGGTGCAGCTGCAGTTCCGAGTGGGCGACTCGCCATGGAGCGAGTTCCGCACCGTGCAGACGAGCCACCGCGGCCGCTTCCGCTACGCCTACCGCTTCACCGACGACGACAGCCGCGGCGCCCGTTTCCAATTCCGCGCCTACCTACCGGCAAACGAAAACTGGCCATACGCCCCAGCGGGCTCACGCCCGGTGATCGTCCGCGGGCGCTGACGCTGACGAAGGTCG
Source organism: Solirubrobacterales bacterium (assembly GCA_035712345.1). Taxonomy (GTDB): domain Bacteria; phylum Actinomycetota; class Thermoleophilia; order Solirubrobacterales; family 70-9; genus VRUE01. Next base: position 45,613 of record DASTAY010000040.1, on the reverse strand, counting down.
ATCCCGGTAGGGGTAGAACGTCTTGTACTTTTTCGTCGAGCGCTGCGGGCGTCAGCTAAACCCGAATCACCGAAAAAGTTTAAGTGGAACCCCTACCGGGATCGACTCCTAACGCAACGCCGCGAGCTGTTCGCCGACCTGATCGACGAGGCCCTGGGCGCGAGACGCCTGTTCGTCGATCGTCCTGCGCACGCGCTGCTGCCGTTTGCGCGCCTCGCGCTCGACCCGGTTGCGGGTCTTGCGCGCTTCGGTGGTCGCCTTGCGGCGGGCGCTGGCGCCGCGCCGCTCGCTGCGCTTGACGGTGCGGCGAAGCTGCGTGCCATAGGACTTGAGCTGTTTCTGCGCGGCGCTGCGGCCGGAGAAGGGCTCGACCAGATCGGCGACGCGATCGCTCACCTCGAGCACGGCGCCGACCGGGACGTCGACGGCGCTTTCTGCTGCCGCGCGGGCCTGCTCGACGCGGGACGGCGTCGGAGCCGGGGCGCTTTTCGCTTTCGCTTTCGGCTTCGAGTTGGTGCTTGCTTTGCTGGAGCTGGACTTGGTTGGCACGAGGTGCATTCCCTTCGAGGAGTGGTTTGCGGGTCAGGGGGCTCGCGAGTGTAGCGAACGTACGTTCCTGCGAACACCTGTTCTAAACCACACCCTCCAAGGCGTTACGAATCGTGCCCAGGCCACGCTCTCCAGCCGCCGCAGCGATCGGGAAGCGCGCCTCGAGATCGAGGCCCGCCTCCTGCAGCTGGAGGGCGCCGAAGGCGACCGCGCCACCGGCCTCGCGCACGATCAGCTGGGCGGCGGCGATGTCGACCGAGCGGCAGGGCCGCAGGCTGAGCATTCCGTCGAGCCGCCCCGCCGCTACATAAGAAGCGGTGATCGCGATCGAGCCGATCACGCGCAGGCGAAAGACGTTGCCGTCGAGCATCTCGTCCAGCGGGCGCATCAGCCCCGGCGCCGCCGACTCGACCCCGAGCAGCTCGAGCTTGTCCCCGTCGGCGCCGACCCTGGTGGGCCCATCGCCCAGCGTCGCTCCCTGCTCGCGGCGCGCCGCAAACTCCTCGCCGGCGCCGAAGTCGTAGACGTAGCCGAACTCGACGTCGGCCATCGAGTCGCCCGATGCTACGGCGATGCTGAGGCTGTGCGCAGGCAGCGTGCGGCGGGCGTTGAGCGAGCCGTCGATCGGGTCGATCACCACCCGTACGGACCCGCCCCTCCCGAAGGGGACCTCTCCTCGCTCCTCGGAGATCGCGGTGAAGGACCCCCCTGCGGCGCCCAGAGACTCGAGCTCGGCGAAGACCGCGTCCTCACAGCGGCGGTCGATGACCAGGCTGTGGTCGCCTCCCTCTCCCACCCCCTCGTACTCGGTGCGCGCCTCGATCCCCGGGGTCTGCGCGAAGAGCTCCCGGTGCGCGCCGACGATACGGCGGCAGATCTGCATCCAGTCGGCGGCGAGGACGTCCATGACCGCCATCCTATGGAGCGCGACCGGGCGCACAGTCCAGGTAGCGTTGGGCCATGCTTGCCCTCGCCGAGCCCCAGGAGCGCGCGATCCGCCACCGCTCCGGTCCGCTCCTGCTGGTCGGCGAGGCCGGCACCGGCAAGACCGAGGTCCTCGGCCGGCGCTTCGAGAGCCTCGTCGCCGAGGGCACCCATCCTGAGCGGATCCTCGTCCTGGCCTCGACCGGCGCCACCGCGCAACGCCTGCGCGAGCGCGTCGATCGCCTCCTCGACCGCCCCCTCGAAGAGCTCTGGATCGGGACCTGGGAGGAGTCGGGCGAGCGCCTCCTCCGCGAGTGCGCGACCGCCGCGGGGCTCGATCCCTTCTTCGGCGTGCTGGGGCGGGCCGAGCGGCTCGCGCTCCTCCTCGATCGACTCGACCAGCTGCCCCTCCGCCACCAGCAGATCCGCGGCAACCCGGCGGGCCTGCTCGCCCGCGTGCTCGAGCAGATCGACGAGCTGAAGTCGGGATCGGAGCCGGGGGACCCCGAGCTGGTCGAGCTCGCCGCGGCCCACGACCGGATCCTCGCCGACGCCTGCAGCCTGGATCGCAACGACGTCTACCTCACCCTGGGCAAGCTCCTCGACGAACGCCGCAATGTCCGCGCCCAAATCGCCCACCGCTTCGAATACCTGATGGTGGACGAGTACGAGGACACGACCCCGGCCCAACGGACCATCCTCGAGCTCCTCCAGGCCGAAAACGCAAATCACGTGTATGCGCAAGACGCTCCTCCGGCGGGTGGCACGGCGGCGGGGGACCCCCATAGCGGAGGAGCCCGCGAAGCGGGATCCGAGCACATGGGGGAGGGCCGCCGTGACAGGACCCGCCGGCCGGAGACCATCGTCCTCACACACGTGTTCCGCGATCCGCCGATCCGCTTCTGGCGCTGCACGAACGAGCGCGCCCAGGCGCAGGCCGTCGCCCGCGAGGCCGAGCATCTGATCGCCCAGGGGACGGCGCCGGAAGGCATCTGCGTCCTGGTCGAGAGCGAGGCGCGCGGCGGCCCGGTTGCCGCCGCGATGGAGGAGCGGGGCATCCCATTCCACCTCTCCGGCCCGGCGGCGCTGTTCCAGCGTCCCGAGGTCCGCGACGCGATCGCCTGGCTGCGGGTCTTGGCCGACCCCGCCGACTCCGCGGCGGCCGCGCGCGCCCTGACGCGACCGCCGGTCGAGCTGCGCTCCGCCGACCTCGCACGGCTGACGACGATCGCCCGGCGTCGCAAGCTGGACATGGTCTCCGCCTGCGAGGCGGCGCTGGAGAGCCCGCAGATCCCACCCGAGGCGCGCGAGCGGATCCAGTCGTTCCTGAAGCTCTACGGCACCGCCTCGGCGGTGCTGGAGGAACGGCGGGCCGACGTCTTCGTGCGGCGCCTGATCGAGGCGGTCGGCCTGCGCCGGCAGCGGCTCTTCGCCGCCCAGCCCGAGGTGGCCGAGCGGCTGCTCGGCCTCTCGCGCCTCGCCCAGCTTGCCGCCACCTGGGCGCAGCAGAACCCAAACGGATCGACCCGCGACTTCGTCCGCCACCTCAGCGCCGTCGCCGACGCGCGGGTCGAGCCGGCTGTCGTCGAGCCGCCCGCCCGGGGCGCCGTCCAGGGACACACCCGGGAGGCGGTCAAGGGCATGGAGTTCGAGCGCGTCTTCGTCCTCGGGCTGGAGAGCGATCGGGGCGCCGAGCGGATCGGCTGGCCAGCGCGATCGGGACTCGTCCTCGCTCGGATCGAGCGCAGCGAGGCCGGCGAGGCCCGGCCCTCGGAGCTCTACGCGACGGCGCTCGAGGCAGCCGGGGGTGAGGAGGAGGCCCATGAGGAGGAGCTCTTCGGGCCGGCAGAGGGGCTGCACGCGACCTACCGGATGCTGCGCGAGGAGATGCTGGAGGCTTCCTGGAAAGCCGGGCGCGATCTCTCCGAGCCCCGCCTCGACACCGCGATCGACGTCAACCGGGCGATCGCCCGCTACCTCGAGTTGCTCAAGCTCGCGGCGCTGGCCCAACGCCCCGGCGACGAGCCGACCGCCGAGGCGATCGAGGCGGTAAACGGCCTGCTGCGGCAGGTCGCGACGCCGGAGCAGCAGGCCGAGCTCGACGCATCCTCACTCGACTCCTACCTGCTCGGCTCCGAGCGCGAGCGCGAAGGCCGGCGCAGGCTGATCGGAGCCCGCCACGAGCCCTCGCTGGAGGAGTTCCTGCCGCGGCGCGGCGACGGGGCGCTCAGCCTCTCGGCCTCCGACCTCGACCTCTACCTGACCTGCCCGCTGAAGTACAAGTTCGCGCGCGTCTTCGGCATCCCCCAGGAGCCGACGATCAACCAGCGCTTCGGCATCCTCATCCACAACGTCCTCGAACGCTTCCACAAGGAGGGCGAGACCGGCGGCGAGGAGGGGCTGCCGCGGCTGATGGGCCTGTTCGAGACCGGCTGGCGGCGCACCGGCTTCGGCTCGAGCGACGACGAGCTGCAGTTCCGCGACCGCGCGCGCGAGGCGATGCGGCTCTACTGGGAGCGGGAGAGCGAGTCCGAGGGCGAGCCGGTCTGGCTGGAGCGCAAGTTCGACATCCGCATCGGCGAGCACCACGTGCGCGGCCGCGTCGACCGGGTCGACCGCCTGCCCGGAGGGGACCACGAGCTGATCGATTACAAGACCGGCGAGCGCAAGAGCGAGGCCGCCCTGGAGAGCGACCTGCAGCTCTCCCTCTACCGGCTCGCCGCGCGCGAGGCCTGGGAGCTGGAGGCCAACACCGGCAGCTACTACTACGTGCTCGACGCTGAGAAGGTCGCCGCGCCGGTCCAGCCGGACGACGCCGAGCGGGTCGAGCGGACCGTCTTCCAGGTGGGCGAGGGCGTGCTCGGACAGGACTTCGAGCCGCGCCCCTCGCCGACCGTCTGCAGCTGGTGCGACTACCGCCTGATCTGCCCCGCCGCAGAGAGCTGAGCTAGTTCGACTCGCCGCGGCGCTGCTGCAGGAACTGCTGGAACTCGCGGGCGATCGTGTCGGCGTTGGGCAGCTCGTCGTCGTCCTCGCCGAGCTGCTCGGCCTGCTCGGCCTCGATCCGCTCGACCAGTTCGGCGATTTCCGGGTTGGCGGCGACCGCGCGGCCGATCTGCTCCTCGTAGCTCGCCGTTTCCTCCTCCAGCTCGGTGGCGTCGACGGCGATCCCGGTCAGCCCCTCGAGCCGGCGCAGCAGCGCCAGCGCCGCCTTCGGGTTGGGGACGGCGGCGACGTAGTGCGGCACCGCCGCCCACAGCGATGCCGAGGTCATGCCGATCTGGCGGCAGCAGTCGTGGACGACGCCGACGATCCCGGTCGGCCCCTCGTAGCTGGAGCGCTGCAGGTCGAGCTCCTCGACCAGCTCCTCGTCGGAGGCGAGGCCGGTGATCGGCACCGGCAGGGTGTGGGAGACCTCCGCCACGAGCGCTCCGAGCGTGATCACCATCTCCACGCCGAGCGCGTCGGCGGCGGTCGCCACGGTCTCCGAGAAGGTGCGCCAGCGCAGGTTGGGCTCGGTGCCGTCGAAGAGGACCAGGTCGCGCTCCGCGCCGGCGATGTGGATCGCGATCAGGTCGTTCTGGGGCCACTCGATGCTGCGCGCCTGGCCCTCCGAGAGGACGATCGTCGGCCGCGTCGCCTGGAAGTCGAAGTAGTCCTCGGGGTCGATCTCGGCAACCACCTGGGCGTCGAAGGCATCGGCGACCGCGCCGAGCGCCGCCGAGGCGGCGTTGGCGGCGTCGTTCCAGCCACGGAAGGCACAGACGAGGACGGGAGAGCGCAGCTGCGGCACCTCGGCGTGCCAGATGAGCGAAGAGTCCACCCACTGAGCGTAGACCATGCAGCCTGGCCGTCCGAGCGGCTCTAGGCCTGCGGCGAGAGGGCTCTGCGGACCAATCCGAAGGCGACGAAGAGGACCAGTGCGGCGAAGGAGAGTTCGAGCGCCCGCTGGGGGACCTCGTTCGACACGAAGACCCCGATCAGGACGCCGAGCGGCGAGAGCACGCCGATGATCAGCGCGTCGCGCAGCTCGAGGTTGCCGTAGCCGTTCTGGCGGTAGGCGCCGACGCAGGCGACGACGACGATCATCAGCAGCGACGTCGACTCGCCCTCGACCTGGGAGAAGCCGAGGAAGAGGGTCAGGGCGGGGACGAAGAGGACGCCCCCGCCGACGCCGACCAGGCCGCCCGCGAGCCCGCCGACGACGGCGAGCAGGGCGGCGAGCAGCTCATCCATCTGTCGCCCTCCTCCTCACTTGACGATGAGCTCGACGGCGACGGCGACGAGCAGGGCGGCGAAGAGCAGCGAGACGGCGCGCTGCGGGATCCGCTGCTGGATCGCCGTGCCCGCGAGGACGCCGAGGACCGCGGGAATCGAGAGCAAGAGGCCGATGCCCAGGTGCACGTTGCCGTAGATGCCGCCCTGGGCGACGGCGCCGATCAGGCCGATGAGGACGATCGCCCCCAGGCTGGTGCCGGTCGCGAGGCGCTCGCCATAGCCGAACCAGAAGATCAGCAGGGGCACGATCACGGTGCCGCCCCCGACTCCGAATATCCCGCTGAAGACCCCCGCCGCGGTGCCGACAGCCGCGAGCTTCAGGATGTGGTCGCGGGCCTCCGTCGCCATCGCGCGATACTAGTGCGGTGTCTCCCGAATCCGGCAGAGGCGGGAGCGGCGCGGAGCTCGGCCCGCTGGCCCGCCTGCGGGAGGAGCCTGCGCGCGCGGCGATCCTGACCGATGTGGACGGCACCCTGGCGCCGATCGTGCCGCGACCCGAGGAAGCGGCGGTGCCGGCGCGGGCGACCGAGCTGCTCGGCCGGTTGAGCGAGCGCTACGGCCTGGTCGGCTGTGTGTCCGGGCGGCGGGCGGCGGAGGCGCGGCGCCTGGTCGGGGTCGAGGGCATCGCCTACGCCGGGAACCACGGCCTCGAGCTGCTGCTGCCCGGCGAGGAGGAGCCCCGCCTCGATGCCTCGCTGGAGGGGCGCGAGGGCGACGCGGCGGCGTTCGTCGAGGAGCTGGGCCGAGGGTCGCTCGACGAAGCCGGACTGCGGTTGGAGGACAAGGGGCCGATCCAGGCGCTGCACTGGCGCGGCGCCGAGGACGACCGGGCGGCCGAGGCGCAGGCGCGCGCGATCGGCGCCGCGGCGGGGCGGGCGGGATTGGAGCTGCGCTGGGGCCGCAAGGTCCTGGAGCTGCGCCCGCCGGGGGGCGGCGGCAAGGACGCGGCGGTGGCGGCCCTGTCGAGCGCCGACGAGATCGCGATGGCCACCTACGCGGGCGACGATCGCACCGACCTCGACGCTTTCCGCCGCCTGCGCGAGCTCGAGCGCGAGGGCGGGCTGGAGGCCGCGATCTGCGTCGGCGTCGTCTCCGACGAGGGCCCGGCCGAGATCGCCGACGAGGCGGACGTCACGGTCGACGGGCCGCCGGGCTGGCTGGCGCTGCTGGAGGCGCTGGCGAGGTAGAACACGCGGCATGCCCTACACCGACCTGCTGCGGATCACGGTCCTCCTCACCGCCGGCGAGGCGACCGCGCTGGGGGCGATCACGGCGATCGCCGCCGGTCGCGACGGCGATGCGACCACGGCCTTCGTCGCCGCCGCGTGGTGGCTGATCGCGCTCGTCCTAGGCATGTACCTCGGCCGGCCGGCGCGTGCCGCCGACGGCGTCCACGACGCGCTCGCCCGCGCCCGCACCGCGACCTCGCTGCCGCAGGAGTCGTCCGCCCGGATCGCCGCGATCCGCCTCTGGCCGATCGGCGTGACCGCCGTCGTGGCGGGGATCCTCGGCGTCGTCTTTCCCGGCGTCGCCGCGATCGGCGCCGGCTACGCCCTGCTCGTCGCCCTGGCGATGCGCACCCGCGAGGCGGCGGTGCTCGGCATCGAGCAGCGCGACGGCGTCAAGTTCTACGTCGTCCCGAACTCGGCCCTGCGCCCGATCGAGCTCGTGCGCACGCCCGGGCTGCGCAGCGACCGGCTGCACGCGCATTGAGGCTGAAAAACGGACGGCCCGCCGAGGCGGGCCGTCCTAGGAAAGCTCGGCGGAAGCCGTGCTCCCAGCGTCGCAGTGCAGACAGTATAGCGCCCCCGGAGGGAGTCGAACCCTCGCTTTCCCAGCTGCGACGCTGAGAGCCGGATTCCACCGGCGGGGGCGTCGCCGTTTTCACGGCAACGTTCAGTCTACAGAAATTGAAGACAAAAGTCTGGCAGACGACTCACCTAACCTCTTCAAGGCGAGTCGCCTGTCAATCCCGCCGGTGGGACCATTTGGCCCAGGTCTCGCACTCTAGGCCCGCCATACTAACGAATGTTTCTGTCTGTAGACGTTCTCGCTACTTCAAAGCTTCTTGAACTCCCGCCATCCCCGCGTGTTCGCGACGTCCCCCGGGGTCAGCCACGCCCGTCGCGCGGTGGCGACGGCGTAGGCCATGTTGCCCAGCGTGTCGACGCCGTGGGCGTCGGTGTTGAGGACGATCGTCGCGCCGGCCTCCCTGGCGAGGCGGGCGTGGTGCTCGGAGAGGTCGCGCCGGTTGGGGTTGCCGTTGATCTCCAGCATCGTGCCGGTACGGGCAGCTGCCTCGGCCACTGCCTCGACATCGATCCCGTAGGGCTCGCGGCGGCCGATCAGGCGGCCGGTCAAGTGGCCGATGCAGTCGACGTCGGGGTTCTCGATCGCGCCGAGGACGCGCTCGGTCATCGCCTTGGGCGAGATCGAGAACGAGGTGTGGACGCTGGCCACGACCCAGTCGAGCGCCGCGACCAGGTCGTCGGGGTAGTCGAGCCCGCCGTCGAGGCCGATGTTGATCTCCGAGCCGGCGAGCAGGCGGAAGCCGCGTTTCCCCTCGTTCCACTCGCGCACTTCCTCGATCCGCTGCCAGAGGCGCTCGGCGGTGACGTGGTCGCCGAAGCCGTGGCTGGCCGAGTGGTCGGTGATCGCCATGTAGGCGTAGCCGCGCTCGCGCCCCGCCGCCGCCATCTCCTCGAGCGTGTTGCGGCCGTCGGAGAGAGTGGTGTGCGAGTGCAGGTCGCCGCGTATGTCGGCGAGCGAGACGAGGGCCGGCAGCTCGCCCTCGCGCGCCGCCTTCAGCTCGCCCCGCCCCTCGCGCAGCTCCGGCTCGATATAGGCGTAGCCGAGCCGCTCGTAGACCTCGGCCTCGCTCTCGCAGAGCGTCGTCTCACCGCTCTCGGTGTCGGTGATCCCGTGCTCGGAGACCGAGAGCCCGCGCCCGACGGCCTCTTCGCGCAGCTGCACGTTGTGCGCCGCCGAACCGGTGAAGTGCTGCAGCAGGTTGCCGAAGGCTTGCGGCGCGACGATCCGCAGGTCGACCGAGATCCCGTTGTGGGTCTGGGCGCGGACGCCGTTGCGGCCGGGGCTGCCGGCGGCGGCGATCAGCTCGTGAGCCGCCAGGTGCTCCGCCAGCGCGGCCGGCTCGGTGGCGGTCGCGATCAGGTCGATGTCCTTGCAGGTCTCGGCCCAGCGCCGCGCCGAGCCCGCCACCTCGACCCGCTGCGCCGCGGGGTGCTCGCGCAGCGCCGCCGCCAGCTCCTCGGCGATCGGCCGCACCGCCGAGAGCAGCACCCGCCCCGGCCCCTCGCCGGGCTCGCCGAGCCGCTCGAGCGAGGCCAGCACGTTCTCCTCGGCCTTCGGCCCGAGGCCCTTCACCTCGCGGACCTTTTCCGCCTCCGCGGCCGCCTTCAGGTCCTCCAGCGAGCTGACTCCGAGCTCCTCGAAGAGGAGGCGAGCGGTTTTCGGCCCCACCCCAGGCACCCGCGTGACCGCGATCAGCGTAGGCGGGAACTTGACTTTCAGCTTTACCGCGGCGGGGATCTCACCGGTCTCGAGCAGAGCGTCGATCTTCTCCGCCAGCGTCTTGCCGACGCCCGGGACCTCGGTGGCCCGCCCCGCGGCCGCGAGCTCGGCGACGGAGACAGGGCTTTCGCGGATCGCCTTGGCGGCGGTCGAGTAGGCCAGCACGCGGTATTTGACCGCCCCGTCCAGCTCGTAGAGAACGCCCAGCTCTTCGAGCGCGGCGGCGATCTCGGCGTTCGTCATAGCCGCAAGCTAGCCTCTTCTAAGCTTCGACGACGAGGAGAGCGACGGCCCCGAGGGTAGTTGCGAGCCTCGCTATACTTTTTGAAGTATTGAGAGCCGAACCTCGACCCTTGGGAGACCGATACCAGTGACCGGCAAGCTCACCGACGTGACCGACGGCAACTTCAAAGCCGACGTCCTCGAGGCCGATGGCCCCGTGCTCGTCGACTTCTGGGCCCCCTGGTGCGGGCCCTGCCGCGTCGTCCATCCGGTGCTCGAGGAAATCGACGCGGAGCGCGACGACCTGAAGATTCTCAGCCTCAACGTCGACGAGAATCAGCAGACGGCGGCCCAGTACGAAGTCCTCTCGATCCCCACCATGCTCCTCTTCAAGGACGGGGCGATCGCGAAGAAAATCGTCGGGGCGATGCCGAAGCGCCGCCTCGAGGCCGAGCTCGAGCCGGCCCTCGCCTAGACGGCCCGGGGCGCGACGATGCCGTTCGTCCAGATCCACTGGTTCGAGGGGCGCAGCGACGAGCAGAAGGCCGAGATCGCCAAGCGGATCGAAGCGGCGCTGGTCGAGGTGGCCGGCGCCGCGCCCGAGCACTGCTGGGTGAAGTTCTCCGACTCGGCGAAGACCGACTTCATCATCGGCGAGCCCGAGGAGTAGGCGCGAGCTACGCCGGCCCTGCCAGGCCGGCCTTCCTCAGGCCGCGCTCGATGCTCGGGGCGAGGGTGCGGGCGTAGGTAGCGGTGAGGTGGCTTTTGTCGCGGTAGACGAGCGCGTTGCCGATCACCGCCCGGCAGAGGTTCTGAGGGCAGATCTCGCCGGTGACGTTGATCAGATGGGCGCCGGGCGTCGCCTTGGCGGCGCGGGCGTCGAATTCCGTCTCCCTGTCGGGAACCCGGGGGAAGGCGCAGGACCGGAGGTGCTGGAGCTTTTCGGAGACGCAGCTGGGGACGTTGCTGGTCGAGACCGGGGGATCCTTGATCACAACCGTTCGCAGCCCGGCCCGATGGATGCGCCTCAGGGTGGCGACGTATCCCGCTTCCATCGCGGTGGCGGCCGCGGCGCCGCTCAGTTCTTCGCCGTCTTCGCCGTATGGGGTGTAGACGGTGTCGCCGCTGATCACGACGACGGTCGAGCCCGCGCCCATTTCGATCCGCCGCAGCTCCTTTTCCCGCCAGGCGTCGCATTGCGAGTACTCGCGCTCGGCGACCATGCTGCGGATCTGCACTTCCCCGGGGGTGCATTCGGCCTTGGTCAGGACGATCAGCCGCCAGTCGTGCTTTGTGGCCAACGCTTCGAGCGCCGGGGAGTACTGCAGCGCGTGCGAGTCGCCGAAGAGGATCAGGGTGCGCCTGCCCTGCGGATCGCCGTACAGGCAGCGATTCGAGTTGGTGCCGTCGATCCCCACCAGGCAGCCTTCGTAGTACATGCGGGAGCGATCGGCCTGCGCCCGCAGCGGGCTGGGACGCACCGCGGCGGCGCGCTGCTGCGGGTAGGGCTGGTCGCTCAACGCCGCCGCGCCCCTGACGTCGGACAGCGGCGCCGTGCGCAGCTTCGGCTGCAGGTCGGTGAGCAGGACTCCGGTCGAGATGCCTACCGCCGTGCAGGCGAGGCCGATGGCAAGGGCGCGGTTCGGCCGCAGGGCGAGCACCCTGGAGAGGCGGATCGGGTCCTCGATCCAGCGGTGGCTCGCGGCGGTGGGAAGCCACGACGCGGCGACCGCGGCGATGCCGGCGGCGACCGAGAGCGGGCCCCAGAGGAGGGCGGCGAAGATCAGCGCCGGCCAGTGCCAGAGGTACCAGGAGTAGGAGATGCGCCCGACGTAGCGGACCGGCGACAGCGAGAGCAGCCCGGCCGGAGCGCCCGTCTCCCGCGCCTGCACGGAGGAGCCGGCGAGAATCACGCAGGCGGTCCCGACCGTGGGCAGGAGGGCCGCGACCCCCGGGAAGGGGGTGCTCGCGTCGAAGGCGAACGCCGCGTAGACGATCGCTCCGAGGCCGCCCCAGCCGATCGCAGCCGCCACGGTGCGGGGGATGCGCACCGTGCCGAGCAGCGCCAGCACGGCCCCCAGCGCGAGCTCCCAGGCCCGCCCGAAGGTCGAGAAGTAGGCGGAGGCGGGCTGCTCATCGGTGAGGTGGATCCCCAGCGCCAGCGATCCCACCAGGACGATCGCGAGGGTCAGCCAGATTGCGGGGCGGACCGAGCCGCCACGGCGTCGCCAGAGCCAGGTGACCGCCAGCAACAGGGTCGGCCAGGCGAGATAGAACTGCTCCTCGATCGCCAGCGACCACAGGTGCAGCACGGGGCTCGGTTCGACGCCCTGGGCGAAGTAGTCGACCGACTGGCTGGCAAAATGCCAGTTGGCCGTGTAGGTGGCGGAGCTGACGATGTCGCCGGAGACTTCGACCGCCCGCAGGGGGGAGAGGAGCAGGAGCGAGAGGACGCCGACGGCGGCGAGCAGGACCGCCGTGAGCGGCAGCAGGCGCCTGGCGCGGCGCGCGTAGAAGCGCCGCAGCGAGATCCCGCCGGTGCGGTCGAGCTCGGCGAGCAGGAGGCGCGTGATGAGGAAGCCGGAGACGACGAAGAAGACGTCGACGCCGACGTAGCCGCCGGCTAGAAACGGCACCCCGGCATGGCAGAGGAGCACCGCTCCGATCGCGACAGCCCGCAGGCCCTCGATGTCAGGTCGGAAGCCGCTTTTCGCAGAATCGCGCTGAGAGGGGATGCGTTCACCTTACGGCGCTCGCGACGCGGGCCAGCCATCCGAACGCTCGCGCGAGCAGCTGGGGCCGCGCGCGCTCCGTGTGGTGCCCGCCGGCAACCACCCACAGATGCACCTGCTTGAACTTGGCTGCGTAGGCGATGCTCTGCGCCACGGGCACGACCCCGTCGAAGCGGCCGTGCAGCAGCAGCAACGGGCTGCGGGCGGGGCGGCGCAAAGGTGAGAGCCGGCGCCTCGCCTCCGGGCTCAACCCGATCTGTCGGTAGTAGTCGGGGCCGTAGACCCCGAGTGGCCAGCGCCAGTCGAGCAGGTCGCTGGGCGGCGCCTTCGCCACCGCGGCGGAGACCAGCCCGTCGCCGGCGAGCAGCGCAGCCAGCATCCCCCCGGCCGAGCTGCCGTACGCGTAGACAGCGCTGCCGTACGCGGCCCGCAGGCGGATCGCCTCGGCGCGCGCCGCCCGGAAGGCGGCGGGCATGTCATCGAGTGGATAGCTGAGGTAGTGGGGGGCGAATCCCGCCGCGCGCGCCGCCGCGCGGGTGAGCGGTTCGAAGCTCGGGTCTTCGTAGAGGAAGGAGCCCCCGTGGATGAGCAGCAGCTGCGGAACGACCGCGCTTCCTTCGCCGACCCCCACATCGGCCGGCGCCCTCGCCGGGGCGGCGAGGAACAGCAGGGCGAGGACCGCGACGGCAGCCGTGGCGCGGCTCCCGGATCGGCGGTCGGCTCGGGGCACGAGCTCTATAACGCGATCGAGATGCGCAGGTCGCGGCCGCCGAGCTTGGCGGCGACGCCGTCGTCGGCGTCATAGGCGACCTTGGTCGCGAGCACCTCGCCGGCGACGTAGGCCTCGTGCTCGCGGGCGGCGGCGAGCAGCTCCTCGTCGCCACCGAGGCCGAGCTCGATCCGGTCGGTGATCTCCAGACCCGCCTCCTTGCGGGCGTTCTGGACCGCGTGGACGATCTCGCGGGCGAGGCCCTCGCGGCGCAGCTCGTCGTCGAGCTCGAGCTGCAGGGCGACGGCGTGGCCGGCCTCCGCCTCGACCTCATAGCCGTCCAGAGGCTGCAGCGAGAGGCTGAGCTCCTCGGCGCCGAGCGTGTGCTCGTCGCCGTCGACGTTGATCCCGACCTGGCCGCCCTCGGCCATGACGCCGGCGACGTGGACCGGGTCGAGCGCCTCGACCGCAGCGGCGACCTGGGGCATGCGCTTGCCGAAGCGCGGCCCGAGCGAGCGGTAGTTGGGCTTTACCGCGTAGCTGACCAGCTCCGACTCGTCGCTGACGAAGTCGAGCTCTTTGACGTTGAGCTCGGCCTTGACCAGGTCGGCGCGGGCGGAGATCGCCTCGCGCTCGGCCTCGTTGGCGACGATCACGGCGCGGCGCAGCGGCTGGCGCACCTTCGCCTTCGCCTGGGCGCGAGCGGCGCGGCCGAGCTCGACCGTGAGCCGCACCGCCTCCATCGCCGCCTCCAGCTCCGGGTCGGCGAGCGCCGCGTCGGGCTGTGGGAAGTCGCGCAGGTGGACCGAATCGGGCAGCTCGCCGAGCTCCTCGCCCGCCCCGCCCGCCAGGTTGAGGTGGATCTCGTCGGCGAGAAAGGGGGTGAAGGGAGCGAGCAGGGCGACGACCTCGAGCAGGCAGTGGCGCAGGGTCGCGAAGGCCGCCCGGTCGCCGTCCCAGAAGCGCCTCCGCGAGAGGCGCACATACCAGTTGGAGAGCTCCTCCACATAGGCGGCGATCTCGCGACCCGCCGCGGTGCAGTCGAACCCGTCCATGTGCGCGGCGACGCTCGCCACCGTCGCCTGCAACCGCGACAACGCCCACCGGTCCAGGTCATCCATATCCAGTGGTTCCTTTTTCTCGCTATCGGTCCATAAGGAACCGCGCGATATGTCGGCGAAGTCGTCGGGGCCGAGGCCCTCGGCGTTCGCATAGAGAACCCAGAACGAGTACGTGTTCCAGAGGGTGAGCAGGAACTGGCGCACCGATTCGCCGACCGTGTCGACCGAGAAGCGGTAGCCCGCCCAGGGCTGCTGAGCGGTCAGGTAGTACCAGCGCAACGCATCTGCGCCGTGGGCGGCGATCACGTCCCAGGGCTCGACCACGTTGCCCTTGCTCTTCGACATCTTCTGGCCCTCGGGGTCGAGGATCAGGCCGAGGCAGACGCAGTTGCGGTAGCTGGACTCGCCGAAGAGCAGGGTCGACTCGGCGAGCAGGGTGTAGAACCAGCCGCGCGTCTGGTCGATCGCCTCGCAGATGAAGTCGGCGGGAAAGCGCTCGGCGAACAGCTCCTCGTTCTCGAACGGGTAGTGGAACTGGGCGAAGGGCATCGCGCCGCTGTCGTACCAGGTGTCGATCACCGACTCGACCCGGCGCATCTCGCCGCCGCAGCGCTCGCAATCGACGCTCACCTCGTCGATGTACGGACGGTGCAGGTCCTCGGGCACCTCCCCCTTTGCGCGCCCGCGCAGCTCGGCGACCGAGCCGGCGCAGAAGCGTCCCTCGCAGCCGTCGGCCCGACACTCCCAGATCGGCAGCGGGGTGCCCCAGTAGCGGTCGCGCGAGAGCGCCCAGTCGACGTTGTTCTCCAGCCATTTGCCGAAGCGGCCATGCTTGATGTGCTCGGGGTGCCAGCCGATCCCCTCGTTGTTGGCAAGCAGCTGCCCGCGCGCATGCGAGGTGGCGACGTACCAGCTCGACTTGGCGTAGTAGAGCAGCGGCGTGCCGCAGCGCCAGCAGTGCGGGTAGGCATGCTCGTAGACCTGTTCGCGGAAGAGCAGCCCGCGGGCGTCGAGGTCGTCGATCAGCCGGCGGGTGACCTCGGGGGCCTTGACGAACTCGCCCTCGAAGCCGAGCACTCGCGCGTCGAAGCGACCGTCCGGCTTCACCGGGTTGTAGAGGCTGCCATGGTCGGTCGGGTCGAAGAGTCCGAATGCGGCGGCGACGCCGTAGTCGTCCTCGCCGAAGGCCGGCGCGATGTGGACGAGTCCGGTGCCGTCCTCGGTGGTGACGAAGTCGCCGCCGATCACCGGGAAGGCGCCGGGCTCACGGTCGCTCAGCGCGAAGAGAGGCCCCTCGTAGGATCGCCCGATCAGGTCGGAACCTTTCAGGCGGCCGAGGATTTGAGCGTCCTCGCCGATGACTCGCTCGATCAGCGCCTCGGCGAGGATCAAAACCTCATCCTCGAGCCTCGCCCTGACGTAGGTGACGTCAGGGGCGACCGCTACTGCGACGTTCCCCGGCAACGTCCATGGCGTCGTGGTCCATACAAGCAGCCGATCGCCCGGCTCCAGGGTTGACCCGCTCGCAGGGGCGAGCGGGATCTTTATGTATATGGACGGGTCCTCGACGTCCTGGTAGCCGAGCGCGACCTCGTGAGAGGAGAGCGCGGTGCCGCAACGGGGGCAGTAGGGGACGACCTTGTGACCCTCGTAGAGCCGCTCGTCGTCCCAGAGCCTGCGCAACGACCACCAGACCGACTCGATGTAGTCGTCCTCGAGCGTGACGTAGGGGTCGTCGAGGTCGATCCAGAAGCCGATCCGCTCGGTCAGCCGGTTCCACTCCTCGACGTACTCGAAGACCGAGGCGCGGCAGCGCGCGTTGAACCTGTCGATGCCGTACTCCTCGACCTCCTGCTTGGAGCCGATGCCGAGCTCCTTTTCGACCTCGAGCTCGACCGGCAGGCCGTGGCAGTCCCAGCCGGCCTTGCGGGGCACCCGGTAGCCGCGCATCGTGCGGTAGCGGGGGTAGACGTCCTTGAAGACGCGGGAGAGGACGTGGTGGGAGCCGGGGCGGCCGTTGGCGGTGGGCGGCCCCTCGTAGAAGCTCCATACCTCGGCGCCCTCGCGGTTGGTGAGCGAGCGGGCGAAGACGTCGCGCTCGCGCCAGCGCGCCAGCACCCGCTCCTCGAGCTCGGGGAAGGACTGCTTCGGGTCGACTGCTTTGAAACCCGCCATGGGCAGGTGATTCTAGGAGCGGGTACCCTCCTCGGCCCATGTCCCCCGTCTTCGACCTGAACGGCAAGGTGGCGCTGGTGACCGGCGCCGCTCGCGGCATCGGCTTCGAGACCGCGCGCCAGATGCACATGCGCGGCGCCTCCGTCGCCGTGGTCGACCTCGACCCCGAGCAGGCGCGCGAGGCGGCCGAGCGGATCGGCGAGCGGGCGATCGGGATCGGCGCCGACGTCACCGACGAGGGCGCGATGCAGGCCGCCGTCGCGGAGGTGGTCGAGCGCTTCGGCGGCCTCGACGTCGCCGTCGCCAATGCCGGCATGGCCCAGGGGAAGGTGGCCACGATCCGCGGCATCGCGGGCGAGGAATGGGAGCGCGTCTTCGAGGTCGACATGCTCGGCGTCTGGCGGACCGTGCGGGCGGTGCTGCCGCAGATCGTCGAGCGGCAGGGGCACGTCGTCGTCACCTCGTCCGTCTACGCCTTCGTCAACGGTTTCCTCAACAGCCCCTATGCGGTGGCCAAGGCCGGCGTCGAGTCACTCGGCCGGGCGCTGCGGACGGAGCTGCTGCCGCTCGGGGCGAGCGCCGGCGTCGCCTACTTCGGCTGGGTCGACACCAAGCTGGTCCATGACGCCTTCGAGCGCCCCCATTCCGATCGCATGGCGGCGATCGCCCCCGGACGACTGCGCAGGCGGATCACGCCGGACGTCGCCGGGGCGGCCGTCGTCCGCGGAATCGAAGAACGCGCGCCGCGGATCTTCGCGCCGAAGTGGTGGCGCTACGCCTCGGCCCTGCGCGGGCTGCTCAACCCGATCCTCGACCGGCGCATGGAGCGCCAGGCGGCGGTGGCGCGGGCGGTGCGGGAGGTCGAGGCCGAAGCCGACGAGCACGGCGCCGCCGCGGTCGCCGCAGCCGGCGACTGAGCCGCGTATCCGAGATTGACCCCACTCTGGTGGGGTCAATCTCGGATACGCGTCAGTCGGATGTGCCTCAGCGGCTCAGCCGCTCGAGCAGGAAGACGAACGACTCGTAGGGCTCGCCGGTCGCACGGCTGAGGCCGATCTCGCAGGTGCGGTTGCTGGAGAGGTGGGCGTCGAAGCGGCGACCGGCCAGCTCCGAGGCTTGCGGGGCAGTTGCGGCGGCGGTCAGCTCGGGGTGACTGAAGCCACGGTCGCCGGCGAAGCCGCAGCAGGTGGAGGAGGGAGCGACGTAGACCTCCTCGGCGAGGGCGCCGGCGAGGGCGCGCAGGCGCGGGGCGAGGCCGAGCTGGCGGGTGGCGCAGGTCGGGTGGACCGTGGCGGAGCCGACCTTGCCGGCGATCTCGAGCCGGGGCAGGAGATGGTCGTGCGCCCAGGCGACCGAGTCGAGGATCTCCAGCCTCCCCAGCCGCTCTGCGTTCTCCTCACCGAGCACGCCGTCGCCTGGCTCGGCGATCGAGTGGGTGCAGGAGGCGGCGTCGATCACCACCGGCAGCTCGCCCTCGCCGCTCCAGCGCCACAGCCGCTCGACCATCTCGTTCGCCTTGTGTCTCTGCGCCTCCGCAAATCCCTTTGAGCCCCACGGCAGCCCACAGCAGCTCCCCGCGACGGCTTCGGGGATCCAGATCGGAAGACCGGCCCGATCGGAGACAGCGACCAACGTCTCCGTCAACCCCCCCACCGCCCGCCGATGGGGCGATTTTCCACCTGCATCGCTGGAAATCGGCCCATCGGCGGGTGAGCCGAAGATGCGATTCGTGCAGCTCGGGACATAGACCGCGGCGGCACCGTCGCGGACCGTCTTCGGCAGCTTGCCCGGAGCGGCCTTCGGCAACCATGCGCCGCGCTTGGTCCGCCGGGCCGCCGGGCCGCCGAAGCGCAACGCGGCACGGGAGGCCTTCTCGACCGCCCCCCAGCTCTTCGCGCCGCGCAGAGCCAGCGCTTCGGCCCGCTGCGAGTGGCCTTCCTGGCGCAGCTCCTTGACCAGCTTGCCGGTGTCGATGCCGAGCGGGCAGGCGAGGCGGCAGGAGCCGTCGGCGGCGCAGGTGTCGAGGCCGTCGTAGGCGTACTCCTGCTCGAGCGCGGCGCGCAGCGGCGAGCCTTCCGGCTGGCGGGCGATCTCACGGCGCAGGACGATCCGCTGGCGCGGCGTCGTCGTCAGGTTGCGGCTGGGGCAGACCGGCTCGCAGAACCCGCACTCGACGCAGGTGCTCGCCGACTCCTCCTCGACCTCGGGCATCGTTTTGAGGTTGCGCAGGTGGACGCCGGGGTCGCGGTTGAGGACGACCCCCGGGGCGAGCACCCCGTCGGGGTCGGCGAGCTTCTTCACCCGCCACATCAGCTCGGTCGCCTTCTCGCCCCACTCGCGCTCTACGTAAGGGGCCATGTTGATCCCGGTGCCGTGCTCCGCCTTGAGCGAGCCGTCGTACTTGCCGACGACCAGCTCGACCAGCTTCGCCATGAAGGACTCGTAGCGCTCGAGGTCCTCCTGCTTGGAGAAATCCGGGGTCAGCATGAAGTGGAGGTTGCCGGCGGAGGCGTGGCCGGCGACGCCGGGCAGGAAGCCGTGCTCGCCGAGCAGCGCCTGCAGGTCGCGGGCGCCCTCGGCGATCCGCTCCGGCGGCACGCAGACGTCCTCGACGATCAGCGCCGTGCCGGGCGGGCGCAGCCGCCCGACCAGGCCGTGCAGGCCCTCGCGCACCCGCCAGGCGAGCTCGATCTCCTCGGCGTCGCGGGTGAACTCGATCGGCCTGATCGTCTCGTGGGCGGCGAGGATCCGATCCGCTTCGCCCAGGTAGGCGTCCAGCTCTGCGTCGCTCGCCGCGCCGAACTCGACCAGCAGCACCGCCGACTCGGGCGGCAGCTCTTTCCACTCCTCGGGCGCGCCGACCATGTTCCAGGCGGCGGTGATCAGGGCCGGGGCGACCATCAGCTCGACCGCGGTGGCGCCGCTGTCCAGGAGGTCGCGGACGGGGGCGATCGCGGCGTCGATGCCGGGGAAGTGGACCCAGGCGGTGGTCGTGCGGGCCGGCAGCGGCACGGTCTCGAAGACGGCCTCGGCGACGAAGCCGAGCGTGCCCTCCGAACCGATCAGCAGGCGGCGGAAGATCTCCAGCGGCTCGTCGGCGTCGAGGAAGGCGCAGAGCCGGTAGCCGGTCGTGTTCTTGATCGCGAACTTGCGTCGGATGCGCTCGCTCAGCTCGCCGTCGGCGCGGATCTCGTCGCGGATCGCCGCCAGGCCGGCCGCCAGCTCGGGCTCCTCCGCGGCGAAGCGCTCGGCGGCGCCGGGGGCGGCGGTGTCGATCGTCGTTCCCGAGGGCAGGACGAAGGTCAGCGAGCGCACGGTCGAGTAGGAGTCCTTGGTCGTGCCGCAGCGCATCCCGCCCGAGTTGTTGGCGACCACGCCGCCGACCGTGGCGATGTCGGTGCTGGCCGGATCGGGGCCGAGCTTGCGTCCGTGCGGGGCGAGCACCCGGTTGGCGTGGCCGAGCACGGTGCCGGGCTTGACCCGGGCCAGCGCCCCGTCCTGCTCGACCGCGACGCCGCCGAAGTGACGGCGCACGTCGACGAGGATGCCGTCGCCCTGGGCCTGCCCGTTGAGGCTGGTGCCGCCGGCGCGGAAGACGACCGGCACGTCGTTGGCGCGGCCGTAGGCGAGCGTCTTGGCGACGTCGCGGGCGTCGCGGGCCATCACCACCGCCCGGGGCAGCAGCCGATAGGGGCTGGCGTCGGAGGCGTAGCGGACGAGGTCGCTGGCGCGGCCGAGCACCCGGTCGGCGCCGAGCAGCGCCTCGAGCTCGCCGCGCAACGGCTGCGCCATCCCGCCCGCCAGCGACTCCGGGGCGCGGTCGGGGGCGGCGACGGTCATCCCCGGATCTTCGCGTATCGACTAGAAGAGGGACATGCCCGGCTGCACCGGGACTTCGACCAGCTCGGGCTTCGAGGAGGAGAGCGCCCTGGAGAGGGCGTCCCGCAC
The DNA here is from genome assembly GCA_035712345.1 of Solirubrobacterales bacterium. Taxonomy (GTDB): domain Bacteria; phylum Actinomycetota; class Thermoleophilia; order Solirubrobacterales; family 70-9; genus VRUE01. The sequence continues at coordinate 25,484 of DASTAY010000040.1, read as the reverse complement.
CTCGTCGCGCCCACTCGCGACCTGGGTGGAGACCCCGTAGCCGGCGGCGACCGCGGCGACGTCGAGCGCCGGCAGGTCGAGCCCGGGGGCGCCGGTCACCGACTCGACCTCGGCGAACCACTTGAGGATCGCGTACTCGGAGTTGCGCAGGACGAGGAAGGCCACCGGGACGTCGTAGGCGACGGCACTCCAGAAGGCGGTGACCGCGTACTGGACCGAGCCCTCGCCGATCACGCAGACGACGGGACGGTCGGGCTGGGCGAGCTGCACGCCGATCGCCGCGGGGAGGCCGAAGCCGAGCCCGCCGCCGGCGCTGAAGTAGTAGCTGCCCGGGCACGAGAGGCGCAGCTGGTTGCGCAGCGCCAGCGTGCTCGACGGCGACTCGAGCACGACGATGCCGTCCTCGGGGAAGACCTCGCCGAGCGCGGTGTGGACCGTGGAGGAGTTGAGCGGATCCTCGGCCGGGATCTCGCTCGGGCCGGGGTTGGGCTCCGGCGCGGGGCGCGGGGACTCGGGAACGGCCTCGACCAGCGCCTCGAGAGTGAGCTTGACGTCGGCGACGATCGCGTCGCCCATCGGCGCCCGCGCCGCCTCGTCGGGATCGCTGGTGATCGCGACCAGCTTCGCCCCCTCGGGCAGCAGCGGGCCCGGGATGTGGGGGTAGTAGGGAAAGACCGAGCTGCCGGCGACGAGGATCAGGTCGTGGCCCTCCAGCGTCTGCCCGACCGGGCCGATCGCCGGCGGCAGCACGCCGCGGAAGTTGGGATGGCCCTCGGGGAAGCCGAGCTTGGCCCCACCGGTCGCCGGCGTCGCCCAGACCGGCAGGCGCTGGCGCTCGGCGAGGGCGACCGCGGCGTCCCAGCCGCCGCTGGCGTCGATGTCGGGGCCGGCGACGAGCACCGGGTTGGCGGCGCCGTCGAGCCGCTCGGCGAGCGCGCGCACGGCCTCCGGGTCGGCGACCGCACGCCCGCTGACCCTGCGGGAGATCGCCTCGCGCGCGTCGCCCTCGTCGACCTCGGCGTCCCAGTCGTCCATCGGCAGCGAGACGAAGACGGGGCCCTGCGGGGGCAGCGAGGCGAGGTGGGCGCCGTGGGCGAGCGCGAGCGGCACGTCCTGCGCCCGCGGCGGCTCGTAGGACCACTTGACCAGCGGGTGGGGCATGCGGGTCGCGTCGCGGTTGGTCAGGTTCGCCTGCAGGGTCATCTGCGCGCGGGTCTGCTGGCCGGCGGTGACCAGCACCGGCGAGTGGTTCGCCTGCGCGTTGAAGATCGCCCCCATCGCGTTGCCGACGCCCGGCGCCGTGTGCAGGTTGGCGATCGAGGTGCGGCGGGAGGCCTGGGCGTAGCCGTCGGCCATGCCGACCACCACAGCCTCCTGCAGGCCGAGCACGTAGCGGAAGTCGCCGGGGAAGTCGGCGAGCATCGGCAGCTCGGTCGAGCCGGGGTTGCCGAAGACCGTCGTCATCCCCTGGTTGCGGAAGAGGTCGAAGCTGGCCTCGCGCACGGTCGGCATGCCGGGACCCTATTCCACGATCTCCTTTGCGGCATTCAAGCCGCCCGGGAGGGTCTGTCGATAAGGGCGGAGACGTGCCAGGGACGATCGACACCCTCAGCGGCAAGGCCTGCGCGGCTCTCGCGATCCTCGCGGGGGCTGCTGTGGCGTTCGTCCTCTGCTGGGCCGCGGCCTCGGCGAGCGCGGCGCCGCTGGCGACCCGCTCCGTATATGCAGCGGGCAAGATCGTGCCGATCCCGGCCTCGATCCCGCACGAAGCGGGCGACATGATCGACCGCCGCATCGTGCCCGACCTGCGCTGGATCGCCGCGCGCTACCCGATCTACGTCACCGACGGCTACTCCGGCCCGCTGCCCGATGGGGAACACGTCGGCTGCAACATGTGCCACGTGCGCAACTCCGATCACTACAACGGCCTCGCCGTCGACCTCGTGCCGCTGAATGGCACGCCCGGCAGATGCGACGCCTCGTGGGCGCCGATCACCCGGCTCGCCCACTGGGCCGAGCCGGTGCAGAACGAGCCCCGCGCGCCGTTCCGCTGGGTCGGCTACGAAGGCGACGCCGGCCACGGCTGCGGCAACCACCTCCACCTCTCCTGGGAACACTCGGTCGCGCCGATGTTCCAGCTCGCCGAATGGGTCGAGGTCTTCCCGGTGCACGGCCAGACGACGAGCCCCACGCCGCCGACGTCACCGCCGACGCCGAGCGGCCCGCGCTCGGGGGTGAAGCCGCCGAAGGGCCCGCGGGGCGGCAGCGAGGCCGAGTCGACTCCGACGCCCCAGACCGGTCCGAGCGGCGGCATGTCGACCGCCCAGTTCGGCGGCGTCTCCCCTCACGGCGACTAGGATCGGCGGCCAATGCGCCGCCTCCTCCCCATCGTCGTCCTCTGCCTCGGCCTGGTCGCGGCCGGCTGCGGCGCGCCCGACGACTCGACCCCGGCCGCCTGCCTAGAAGGCCCTCCCGCCTATCTGAAGGCGCTCGAAGACGCGCCGGCAGAAGTGGAGCTGGGTGGGACCACGCCGATCTCCGAATGCCTCGCGCCGAACCAGAAGGGGGGCGACCTGGCGGCGGTCGGCGGGTCGATGCTGCGGGCGACGACCGCGCTCAACGCGGAAGCGCGCGCCAAGCCGGGCGGGGCGGCGAACCTGCGGCTCGGCTACCTGCTGGGCGCGGCCCAGCGCGGCGCCGACAGCACCGAAGGGATCCACGACGAGCTCGTCCGCCGGCTCACCGCCGCCGCCCGCTACAGCCCCGACAACCGTCCCCTGCCGGCGATCTTCCTCAGCACCTACCAGCGCGGCTTCGACGCGGGCGAAGCGCGCGGCTGAATACGCTGCCCCGACCACGACTTCGACGGAGGACCGACCTTGACTGAGCAGCTCTGGGGTGGCGAGACCACCAAAGCCGTAGACAACTTCCCGGTCTCGGGCGAGACGATCCCGGCGCCGGTCGTCCGCTGGCTGGGCCGGCTGAAGGCCGCGGCGGCGCGAGTGAACGGCGAGCTGAGCGGGCTCGACGGCGAGCTGGCGGCGCGGATCGCCGAGGCGGGCGACGCGGTCGCCGCCGGCGAGCACGACGACCAGTTCCCGGTCGACGTCTTCCAGACCGGCTCGGGCACCTCCTCGAACATGAACGCCAACGAGGTGATCGCCAAGCTCGCCGGCGAGCCGGCGCACGCCAACGACCACATCAACATGGGCCAGTCCTCCAACGACGTCTTCCCCTCCGCCGTCCACCTGGCGGCGCTGGGGGAGGTGACGCACGACCTGCTGCCGGCGATGGAGGGGCTGCAGGAGGCGCTGGGCGAGAAGGCCGAGCGCTTCGCCGACGTCGTCAAGGCCGGCCGCACCCACCTGATGGACGCCGTGCCGGTGACCCTCGGCCAGGAGTTCGGCGGCTACGCGGCGCAGGTGCGGCTCGGCATCCAGCGGGTCGAGGGGACGCTGCGCCGCGTCGGCCAGGTCCCGCTCGGCGGCACCGCCACCGGCACCGGGCTCAACACGCATCCGGAGTTCGCCGCCAAGGTGCGCGAGAAGCTCGCCGCCGACACCGGCCTGGCGATCTCCGAGCCGCTCGACCGCTTCGAGGCGCAGGGCAACCGCGACGCCCTGGTCGAGCTCTCCGGGGCGCTCAAGGTCTATGCCGTCTCACTCAACAAGATCGCCAATGACCTGGCGCTGATGGGCTCCGGCCCGCGCGCCGGCCTCGCCGAGCTGCGCCTGCCCGAGCTGCAGAAGGGCTCCTCGATCATGCCCGGCAAGGTCAACCCGGTGATCCCGGAGGTGGTGATCCAGGTCGCCGCCCAGGTGATCGGCAACGACACGGCGATTACGGTTGCCGGCAGCCAGGGCCAGTTCGAGCTCAACGTGCGGGTGCCGCTGATCGCCCGCAACCTGCTCGACTCGATCAAGCTGCTCGCCTCCGCCTCGCGCCTGCTGGACGAGAAGTGCGTCGCCGGGATCGAGGCCAACGAGGAGATGACCGAGCGTCACGCCGAGGCCACGCTGGCGACGGCGACCGCGCTCAACCCCCACATCGGCTACGACCGCGCCGCCGACATCGTCAAGACCGCCGCCGAGTCCGGCCGCTCGCTGCGTGAGGTCGCCTTGGAGCAGGGCGTAGAGCCGGCCGTGCTGGAGGAGGCGCTGGACCACCGCCGCATGGCGCGGCCGCACGACTAGCGAGGGGACCCTCTCAGGACTCTCGGGTGCGTCGCAGGAAATCGTCGAATATCGGGACGGTGAATGCGGTATCGCCGTGGGCCGGGCTGTACACCATTCCCTTTTGAATCAGGCCCGACCGCCGGGGCGCGACGCTCTCGACCTTCACACCGAGCTCCGCCGCTATGTCGCCGGACCTGTGCGGACCGGGACCAAGCTCGGCCATCGCGGCGAGATAGCGCTTCTCGGCGGGAGTCAACCGATCCATGCGAACCCGGAAGAAGTTCTCGTCGAGTCGCTGCTGAACCTCCCGCGCCGCAAGTCTCACGTCATCGAGCGTTATCGGCGACTCTGGCGCGGCGTTCCAGACGTGATAACCCCACTCTTGAAGGAAGTAGGGATATCCCTGGGTGAACTCGAGAAGACTGTCGAGGGCATCCCCGGCGAAGGCGACTTGATGCTCGCTCGCCGGAGTCTCGAGCACGGCGCGAGCGTCGGCCTCGTCGAGTGAGCCTATTTCGGGAAAGTCGAAGAGTCTCTCCGCATATGACTTCGCGTTTCCGGCCAAGCCTGGGAGCTGCGGCAGGCCTGCGCCTACGAGAATCACCGGAAGACCGAGTTGAACGGTTCGATGTATTGCGGTGATGAGCGCTGCAAGCTCGTCTGGCGCTAGGTACTGGACCTCGTCTATCGCGATCAACAACCCTCGACCCCGGTCCTTGGCGGCTTCCCCCGCGGCAACCAGCAGGTCCGTGGTGTCCTCGGCCAGGACCCCGGAATCCGCCCGCCCGGCAATTGCGTCGACGTCGAGGGCGATTGAGGTCCCGTCGGGCAACGTATACGCGAACGACTTGAGCGTTCCCAGTGCTCGCTTCACCGCCGCGGAGACCGACCCACGGTCGAGCTCGAGAAGGATCGAGCGAAGGCGAGCCGCCAGCAGATGCTCGAAGTCGCCGGTCTCCGGCGCCTCGATGAAGGCGCTGACCAGCCCCTCGTCTTTCGCCATCTGATCGAAGCGATTGAGCAGGACCGTCTTGCCGACTCCCCGCAGCCCAATCGGCATGATGCTCTTTCCAGGACGCCCGGCAACGGTGCGCCGCAGCGCAGTCCGATAGTCGGTCAGCAGGGGGTCGCGGCCGAGAAAGGCAGGAGGCGCAGTTCCCGCCCCGGGGGAAAACGGATTCTCGAAGGGGTCCATCTCAACGGACCTTACCCAATCTTATCCTTCTTACCGTAGATCCCGGTAAGCTCAGAAAGCTACCCCTGCAGGGTGACGAAGCGCTCCTCGGTGAGCTCCAGGACCGCGTAGGCGGGGCCCTCGCGGGTGTTGCCCGAGTCCTTGACGCCGCCGTAGGGCATCTGGTCGGCGCGGAAGGTCGGCACCTCGTTGATCAGGACGCCGCCGAACTCGAGCGTGGCGGCGGCCTCCAAGCCGCGTCCCATGTCGCGGGTGAAGACGCCGGCCTGAAGGCCGAACTTGGAGTCGTTGGCCATTCGCAGCGCCTCGCCGAACTCCGTGTAGCGGTCGATCGTCGCGACCGGGCCGAAGATCTCCTCGCACCAGACCTTGGCCTCGCGCGGCGGTGACGCCAGCAGGGTCGGCGCCAGGCAGCGGCCCTCGTCGACCAGGTCGCCGCCGGTCAACAGCTCGGCGCCATCGGCCACCGCCTCGTCGATCCAATCCTTGACCCGGTCGCGGTCGCCGGGCGAGATCAGCGGCCCGACGTCGGTCTGGGAGTCGAGCGGATCGCCGACCCGCAGGCCCTCGGCGTTGGCGACGAGCCGCTCCGTGAAGGCGTCGGCGACGTCCGCCTGGACGAGGATCCGCTGGATCGAGATGCAGCTCTGGCCGGCGTGCGAGAAGGCGTGCAGCTTCGCCTTGTCGGCCGCCGCCTCCCAATCGCCGTCGCTGTGGACGATCAGCGGGGCGTTGGAGCCGAGCTCGAGGTTGACCTTCTTGTGCGGGACGCGGCTGCGGATGTCCCAACCGACCTTGGCCGAGCCGGTGAAGCTGAGCGCGCCGGTCAGCTCGTGCTCGACGATCGCGTTGCCGACCTCCGAGCCCGGGCCGGGGACGACGCTGAGCCAACCCTCCGGCAGCCCCGCCTCGACCAGGATCCGCGCCAGCTTCAGCGCCGAGATCGGCGTCTGCCCGGCGGGCTTGAGCACGACCGCGTTGCCGGCGGCGATCGCCGGGCCGAGCTTGTGGGCGACGAGGTTGAGCGGAAAGTTGAACGGGCTGATCGCGCCGACGACGCCGTAGGGGACGCGCATCGTCACGCCGAGCTTGCCGGCGCCCGGCGCCGAGGCCTCCATCGGCACGGTGCCGCCGCTCAGCTTGCGCGCCTCGACGGCGGAGAAGGTCAGCGTGTCCACGCAACGGCCCGCCTCGCCCTGGGCGGTCTTGAGCGGCTTGCCGGCCTCGGCGGCGATCGTCAGCGCCAGGTCGTCGATCCGTTCCTCGACCAGCTTGGCGGCGCGGTCGAGCACGGCGGCGCGCTCGTGCTGAGGAAAGCCGCCGGACTCGAAGGCGGCGCGCGCGGCGATCGCGCAACGGTCGACCAGCGAGGCGTCGGCGAGCGCGACGCGACCGACGACGGCGCCGTCGTAGGGGCTCTCGACCTCGCCCCACTCGCCGGTCGCCGTCCACTCGCCCGCGGCGAGGAGCTCGTGGTCCACCGCTTGCAGCGTCTGCGTCGCCATGCCAGGCCTCCTCTCGTTTGCTTCCGTCAGCGTAGACCAGAGTCCCCGGCAGGCCGCTGCTCCGAAACGCCGAACCTGTTCCCGCTGAGATGCCGCTCCGACGAATCCTCCCGATCGCCGCCCTGCTGACCGCGCTGCTCGCCCCCAACGCCCGGGCCGGCGTGCGCTGGGTCGTCATCGGGCACGGCTTCGGGCACGGCGTCGGGATGAGCCAATACGGCGCCTACGGCTACGCCCGGCACGGCAAGGGCTATCGCTTCATCCTCGCCCACTACTACCGGGGAACCACGATCGGCACGCTGCCGGGGCCGCGGATCGTGCGCGTGCTGATCGACATCAGCGGCGGCGACGTGGGCTTCGGCGAAGCGACCGGCGCCTGCGGCAGGAGGCTCAACCCGACGCACAGCTACGACGCCCACCGCATCGGCCGCAGCGTGCAGCTGCGGACCTCAAGCGGCAAGGCGCTGGCGAACTGCGGGCACAAGCTGACCGCCGCGGGGCAGGGCCACGTCTCGATCGGAGGCAGCGAGTACCGCGGCGCCCTCGAGGTCGTGCCGACGGACGAAAGCTCGGGCTCGCTGAACGCGGTCAACGCGCTGCCGGTCGACCAGTACGTCAAGGGTGTGGTGCCGAACGAGTCGCCGGCCTCCTGGCCGCTGGCGGCGCTGGAGACGCAGGCCGTTGCGGCCCGCTCCTACGCGCTGGCCGACCAGGTCGGCGGCAACGACTTCGACCTCTACGCCGACACGCGCAGCCAGGTCTACGGCGGCATGGACAGCGAGGCGGCGAGCAGCAGCCGGGCGGCCGAGCTGACCAGGGGCCAGGTCGTGATGTACCGCGGCAAGATCGCCGAGACCTTCTTCTCCGCCTGCTCGGGCGGCCATACCGAGAGCGTCCAGAACGTCTTCTTCGGACCCCCCGTCCCCTACCTGGTGGGGGTGCCCGACCCTTACGACGGCGCCTGCCCGCTGCACACCTGGAAGCTGACCTTCAGCGGCCGTGACATCAGCGCCCGGCTCGGCAGCTACCTCGACGGCCAGCTCGAGCGGGTGGTCGTGACCCAGCGCGGGGCCTCGCCTCGGATCGTCTGGGCGAAGCTCTACGGCACCGGCGGGGTGACGAAGATCCGCGGCGACGAGCTCGAGTCGGCGCTCGGCGCCTACGACCGCTGGATGAGCTTCCGCAAGATCGTCAACGGCAAGCCGGTCAACCATCCGGGAACGGCTGAATCGGGATGCCGTGATCGGTCTCCCTCATGCCCAGCTCATACGCCCCACCACCCGGGAGCGCCAGGTGGAGCGGCGGCAGAGCGGGACGTTCCACGCTGAGCTCGAGGTCGGCGACCGAGCAGTTGATCGTGTGGTGTTCGGGTCCCTCGGGATCGGCGTAGACCCAGCCGACGAAGTCCTTGCTCGGAGCGGAGACGCGGCCGCGGACGACGAGGTTTTTACCGGGCAGGACGAAGCGACACTCGCCCGGCGACTCTTCGATCGTCGTTTCGCGAATCCGGCCGAAGCCGCCGAGGCGGTGGGCCTCGCCTTCGAGCACCAGCATCCCCGAGGGGACCCAGGGGGTCGTCCAGGGGCCGAGCTTGATCCGGGCGGCGCCGGCGTCGAAGTAGGTGCCGGGCGAATCGGGGAAGCCGGTTCCCTCCAGCCAGACCCAGCGCTCGGCGTGCTCGGAGCCCCAGTTGTGGCCGATCATCCCCGGCCAGCCGTCGAGCTCGATCGTCTCGCCGTCCAGCTCGACCCTGCCCACGAAGCGGGCATCGGGATAGGGAGCGACGAACTTGGTCCTGGGCAGCCGCGTCTCGTAGAGCCGATCCAACGGCAGGTACCTGCAGGGCTCCGCATCGCCGGCAAAGGTCAGCTCCCAGGCGGCAGTCAGGTTCCCGCCGCCGACCGCGCCCCGTGCCCAGCCGGGGCCGATCTCGGCGTCAGCGATACGGATCCAGCCGTCCGCGGGGACCGAGAGGTCGCCCGCGAGGACGGTCGCCTTGATCGCCCGCGGCCCCTCCGCCTCTCGGTCGAAGAAGACGAACCAGATCGAGGCGTTCGGCTCGGCCCCCGGGCGCTTGTGCACGGTATGGCGAATCCAGACACCCTGCCCACCGCCGGGTCGGCAGGCCTTGACGTAGAAGCTCTCATAGTGGCCGGCCTTGGCGGCGACCCGCGGAAACCGCGCTCCTTCGTACATCTTCAAAACCCTAGAGGCAAGGAAACCAAGCAGGTCGGTGGACGCAGGGAGCGAGGCGAGGGGGAGCGCACTTCTAGTGCGTGACCCGAGCCGACCGACCGAGGACGCCGAGATGCGCCGGTTTCCTTGCCTCTAGACCTTGATGGTTATTACGTCGCCGTCCTGGACGACATAGTCGCGACCCTCGATGCGCAGCACGCCGCGGTCGCGCCCGGCCGAGTAGCCGCCGCACTCGACCAGCTGCTGCCAGCCGATCACCTCGGCTTTGACGAAGGCTTCCTGGATCTCGGTGTGGATCGTGCCGGCGGCCTCGAGCGCCGTGGCGCCCCGCGGAAGCGGCCGGGCGACTGCTTCCTTGTCCTCTCCAGCGGTGAAGAAGGTGATCAGCTCGAGCAGGTCGTAGGCGGCGCGGACGAGGCGGGCGAGGCCGGAGCCCTCGACCCCGTAGGACTCGCGCATCTCCTCGGCTTCGGCCGGGTCGAGCTCGGCCAGCTCGCCCTCGATACGGGCGCTGACCGCGACCACGCCGGCGCCGACCTCTGCCGCGTGGGCGGCGACCGCCGCGGGCGGGTCGGCGTCGCCCTCGTCGACGTTGGCGACGTAGAGGATCGGCTTCGAGGTCAGCGCCTGCAGGTTGGCCGGGCCGTGCGCGGCGGCCTCGGGCGCCGGCACCGAGCGGGCGGGCTTGCCGGCGCCGAGCGCCTCGACCACCCGCTCGAGCCAGTCGCGCTCGGCGACGGCTTCGGCGTCGCCCGACTTGGCGCCCTTGCGCACCCGGTCGAGCCGCCGCTCGGCCTGCTCGTAGTCGGAGAGGACCAGCTCGGTCTCGATCGTCTCGATGTCGGCGAGCGGGTCGACGCGGCCGTCCGGGTGGGGGACGCCCGAGTCGGCGTGGCAGCGGACGACGTGGCAGATCGCGTCGGTCTCGCGGATCGAGGCGAGGAACTGGTTGCCGAGGCCCTCGCCTTCGGAGGCGCCCTTGACGAGGCCGGCGATGTCGTGGAAGGAGATCGTCGCCGGCACCAGCTCGGAGCTGCGCACGGTCTCGCCCACCTGCTGAAGGCGCTCGTCGGGTACCTGGGCGATCGCCACGTTGGGCTCGATCGTCGTGAACGGGTAGTCGCCGGTCTGCGCCCCGCCCTTGGTCAGCGCGTTGAAGAGAGTCGACTTGCCCGCGTTGGGCAGCCCGACGATCCCGACCTTCATGAGGCGCCGCCTCCCGGGTCGGTCATATCGAAAGTGGAACCAGCAGTCCGAGGGCGATACCGAGCAGGGCGCCGGCGAGGACGTCGGACGGGTAGTGCATCCCCAGATACGGGCGGCCAAGGGCCAGGGCGAACGCCAGAAGGAAGGCGAGAGCGCCCCAGGGCTCGACCCTGGTCATCGCGGTCGCCACGGCGAAGGCCGAGGTCGCGTGAGCGGAGGGGAAGCTGAGCGAGCTGGGCGCGCCGCCGAGCGGCGGCAGGCCCTCCAGAACCGGCCGCGGCCGTTTGACGATCGCCTTGACCACGTAGTTGAGGCCGATCGAGATCGGGCCGAGGAAGGCGCAGAGGAGCCAGGCTTCACGGTGGCCATCGTCGAGGATCGCCAGCACGACGCCGAGCGCGAGCCAGACCGCGCCGTTGTTGCCGGCCTTGCCCAATGCCTTCGCCGCGGCCTCCAGGCCGGGCGTGTGCCCCTCGGTTCTCATCAGGCGCAGCAGCTTGAGGTCGAGACTCCGCATCGGCGGCGCAGGATAATCCGCCGCGATGCCCTTCGTACCCGGCTACGTCCACACGCCCGGCCAGCACTGCGGCTCGACCGCGCTGCGCAACCTGCTCGCCTTCCACGGGACCGAGATCGGCGAGGAGCTGGCGTTCGGGCTCGGCGCCGGCGCCTGCTTCTACTACGTGACGATCGAGGACGCCTCGCCGACCCGCTGGTTCAACGGCCGCACCGCCCGGCTGGAGGAGAACTTCGCCGAGCTGACCGGGGCGGCGCTGGAGCTGCGCACCTTCGAGCCCGGCGAAGAGGCGGCCTGGGAGGCGGCCCGCGCGGAGGTCGACGAGGGCCGCCCGGTGCTGCTGCTCACCGACCTCTACTACCTCGACCACTACGGCAACTCGGCCCACTTCCCCGGCCACGCGGTCGTCCTCGCCGGCTACGACGAGGAGCTGGCCCACCTCTCCGACACCGGCTTCGAGGATTTGCAGACGACGCGGCTGGAGAACCTCGACCGGGCTCGCCACAGCGATCATCCCGCCTACCCGCTTGCGGGCCACATGTTCACCGTCGCCGGCGAGGTCTCGCCGGAGCGCCTGCGCGAGGCGATCCCCGCGGCGATCGAGCGCGCAGCGCGGGCGATGGTCGAGCCGGAGTTCCCCGGCTTTTCCGGCCTCGATGCCGTGCGCCGCCTCGCCGCCGAGGCCGGCTCCTGGCCCGAGGTCGCCGAGGACTGGCGGTGGTGCGCGCGCTTCGGCTACCAGGTGATCGAGCGCCGCGGCACCGGCGGCGGCGCCTTCCGGCCGATGTACTCGCGCTTCCTCGCCGAGGCAGGTCGCGCCGAGGCCGCGCTGGCCGCCGCGGCAGGCGCGGCCTGGACCGAGCTGGCGGACGCCTTCCGCGTCGCGAGCGAGGAGGACGCGCCGGACCCCTCGCTGTGGGCCGGGATAGACAAAACGGCCAAACGGGTGGCCGCAGCGGAGGAGCACCTCTGGTCCGCGTTGGCCGATCCGTAGTTATCCCCCTTGGAGCCCCCGTGCTCCATGCTGTACCGTTTTCAACTGCGGGAGGCGGGTATCGATTTGAAAACCCGTCTTGGAGGAGAGTCATCAAATGAGAAGCAAGCGTGGCCCACTGGGGCTTCTCGTTCTCACCGCTGCATTCCTCGTTCTCGCATTAGGTGCTTCCAGCGCGCAGGCTGAATTCGGCATCGCGAGCTGGGAAGCCGTCACGTGCAAAGAAAACGTAGACACCCCCACGGCAATAGGACCACCCGGGGAACCTGGGTTCTTCCCCATCCCAGAGGATCCCGAACAGTGCAATGACGGCACCGAAGGAAAGTGGTTTACTCAGGCCGCTGGGCATCCACCATTCGGGATCACGGATTTCACGCTGAATACCCTGCCGTTGCCGACGGGCTTTCCAGATGGGTTCGTCGAAGAAATCGTGGTCGACACGCCAGAAGGCTTGGGCGTCAACCCAGAGGCCACCCCGGTCAAGTGCACGGTCGAACAGCTGAGCAAAATCCCGGCTCCTGAATGTCCAGCCGCCTCGCTCGTCGGATTCAACTACCTGACCGTCGCCACCGAATCTCCTCTGACGGGTTGCGACTTCGAACCGCCACCAGGCGTACCCGACAAATGCCTGGATACGCGGGTAAAACTCCCCGTTTACAACATGGTGCCCTTCAATGGCGTACCCTCGATGGTTGGTTTTCCCACTAGCGCCCCCGGGGAACCAACCATCATCGTCGGCGATCTGGACCCGGAAGACCAGCACGTCCGGTTTACGATCAGCAATATCCACGCACCTGACGGATCCCCCGCGCATCCGCCGATCATTGGATCTCGACTCGTCTTCTTCGGCAACTTCACGCCTGGCTTCGCTGGGAACTACCTGACGATGCCGAGCAACTGCGCGGGAGGCCAGACGACGGTTCTCCACGTCAAAGCCCACGGAGGGGCGGAAGACTCCGCCAGCTACACCACCAGAGTCGGCGCCAGCGAATGCGACACGACGCCGTTCAACGTGCAGCTCGACTCCACCTCGAGCGGTTCAACCGACTCGCCCGAACCGGCCACCGTTGACGTGCGGATGCCGGACCAGCTGAAACCCAACACGCGTGCCAACTCGCACCTGTTGACGGCGAAGGTCACGCTGCCTGAAGGGGCGGGGATCAACCCTTCGCTCGCCAACGGGCTCGATGCCTGCACCGACGCCCAGTTCAAGCGGGGCACCGACGAACCGGTCGAATGCCCGGCGAGCTCGAAGATCGGCACGATCGACGTCCAAACGAACGCGCTCGACCAGCCCCTCGGCGGCAACGTCTACGTCGCCCAGCCGCTCAACCAGGAACCGATGTCCGGTGACCAGTTCCGGGTTTTCCTGCATGCGTTCAACGAACGCTACGGCGTCAACGTGCGCCTGGTGGGACATGTGTTCCCGAACCTCAACACCGGCCAACTGACCATCGTGGTGCCGGAAAATCCCCAGGCGCCGTTCAACTCGTTCAAAGTGAACCTCAACGGCGGCAAGAGGGGCGCGCTCACCAGCCCCGACACCTGCGGGCCCAACTCGACGTCGGCGAGGTTCACGCCGTGGTCTCGGCCGGGCGAAGAAGTGCCGCCCGGCAGCGAATCGAACCTCGCGTACAACCTCAGCTCGATTCCAGGTGGCGGGCCGTGCCCGAAAACGCTTGCGGAACGGCCATTCAAGCCGTCCTACCAGGCATCGCCGGTGAACATCGAAGCCGGCAAGTTCGCGCCGCTGAACATCGACCTCGGACGCGCTCCCGGCAGCCAGGAGGTCAAGCGGATCGACGTCAACCTGCCCCCCGGGATGGTCGCCAAGCTGAAGGGCACCGAATACTGCCCGGAGTCCGCGATCGAAGCCGCCGCCAAGGGCAGCGGCAAGAACGAGGTCGCTCACCCGAGCTGTCCGTCGAACAGCATGGTCGGCAGCACGCGCATCGCCGCCGGCTCGGGCCCCGACCCGTTCCAGACCGACGGCAAGGCCTACCTGGCCGGCCCCTACAAGGGCGCGCCGCTGAGCATGGTGTTCGTGACGCCGGCCGTCGCGGGGCCGTATGACCTCGGCAACGTGGTCGTGCGGGCGGCGCTCAACGTCGACCCCGAAACGGCGGAAATCCACGCCGTCTCGGACCCGATCCCGAACGTGTTCAACGGGGTGAAGCTCGACATCCGCTCGATCGCGGTCCGCATCGACCGGAAGAACTTCACGGTCAACCCGACGACCTGCCGTGAACCGCTGCCGATCAACTCGACCATCTTCGGCGGCGGGGCCAATCCGGCCAACGAAGCGCAGTGGCAGCAGGTCACCAGCAGCAACGGCATCCAGTTCGTCAAGTGCAAGTCGCTGAAGTTCAAGCCGAGGTTCTTCGCCCGGATCTTCGGCGGCAAGCACCAGACCCAGAGGGCGCAGAACCCGAAGTTCCGGGCGATCCTCCAGGCCCGCAACGGCGACGCCAACCTGAGGCGCGCGGCGTTCATCCTGCCGCGGGCGACGATCCTCGATCAGAGTCACATCAAGACGATCTGCACGAGGGTCCAGCTGGCCGCGAACGAATGCCCGAAGAACGCCATCTACGGGCATGCGAAGGCGACCTCGCCGCTGCTGGCCAAGCCGCTCAAGGGCCCGGTCTACCTGACCTCGTCCAACCACGAACTGCCGGACCTGCTGGCCGACCTGCACGGTCAGGTGCCGATCCGGCTGCGCGGCGTGATCAGCTCCGCGCATGGCCGCCTGAAGACGGTGTTCAACAACACGCCCGACGTGGCGGTGCGGAAGGTCGAACTCACCATGAAGGGCGGCAACAGGGGCCTGCTGGTCAACTCCCGCGACCTCTGCTCGAGGCAGACGACCGGCTTCCTCAACCTGCGGGCGCAGAACAGCCGGCGGCTGAGGACGAAGAACCTGCGGCTCAACATCCCCGCCTGCCGCGGCGGCAACCGGCACCACAAGAAGTAAAGCGGAGCTGTGGAGCCCGGGTGGGACTGACTTCCGCCCGGGCCCACTTCAAAAGTCGCTGCGCAGTCGTCGCCAGAGCTTGCGTCCGCGACCCGGCGACTCCACCACGCCGGCATCGCGCAGCTTCCGCAGCTCGGCGCGGATGTGGTCGGCCCCGACGTCCGGCAGAGCGTCCTGAATCTCCGCCGAGGTGAACGTGTCGGCGATATGCAGACGGACGAAGCTCCGAATGCGCGTCGCCTTCGAGCCGCGGCCGGCGCCGAGGCCAACTGCATACTCCTCGAGCTGCCGGTAGGCGCCGATCAGGATGCCGAGGAAGTAGTCCAGCCAGGGCCAGATGTCGTGCTCCCCCCGGTCCCAGCCGGCGGTCGACGCTTGGAGGGCCTCATAGTAGGTCTCCTTGCTCTCCTCGATCAGACGCTCGAGGCTGACGAACCGTCCGATGTCGTGCCCGGCCTGGTAAAGCAGGAGCAATGTGAGGAGCCGAGACATCCTTCCGTTGCCGTCGTTGAACGGATGAATCATCAGGAAGTCGAATACGTATGCCCCGGCGAGCAGAAGGGGGGCATGGCGTCCCTCCGCCACCGCCCTCGCGAAGAGCTCGTGCAGCTCGTCCATCGCCCTCGGAGTCTCCGAGGGAGGCGTGCCACGGAAGACCACGGCGACCTTCCGACCGGCGGCGTCGAAGCGGGCAACCTCGTTTTGGACATTCTTGAAACGGCCACCGCGAGTTGCCGTCCGGGCGTACAGGTCGCGATGGAACTGCAGCACGACGGAGGGAGTGATGGGGATCTGCTCGGCCCTCTCGTGGATCGTCGCGAGCACGTTTCGATATCCGGTGATCTCCTCCTCCGACCGGTTCTGCGGCAGGGTCTCCTCGCGGACCAGTTCGGCGATCCGCGCTGCCGGAGCCGTGATCTGCTCGATCGCGTTCGACGCCGCCGTGCTTTGGATCATCGCCGCCTCGCGCAACGCATCGATGGCCCTCGGATCGCGATGCCGGAGAATCTCCTCGCGGCCGTGACCGGAGCTGGCGGCGGCGAGCGCCGCCGCAAAAGGAGCAGGGACCATGCCCAGGTGCTTCTCCAGCTGACGAAAGGTCTGCATAATAAATAGGTACTAGCTAGCTGAGAATACCTATTTCATCCCTTAGTACCTATTTTGGCCGTAAGAGGCGAGTCCCCCGTGACACGGCTGCGCTATGCATGAGGCATGGCGGAGGGCGACACCATCCTGCGAGCCGGGCGCCGCATCGAGGCAGCGCTCGGCGGGCAGGAGCTGGCGGTCCGCGCGGGCAACGCCCGGGGGCGCGCGGCGGGGCTCGAGCGGCTCGACGGGCGCCGGCTCGAGCTGGTCGAGACGCACGGCAAGCACCTGCTGCTGCGCTTCGGCGAGCTGACCCTCCACAGCCACCTCGGCATGAGCGGTTCCTGGCAGGTCGGCCTGAGGGGCGAGCGCTGGCGCAAGCCTGCCTCCGCCGCCTGGGCGGTGCTCAGCGGAGAGCGGTCGGAGGCGGTCCAGTTCGGCGGTCCCACGCTGCGCGTACTCGACGCCGGGCGATTGCGCCGCGACCCCGTGCTCCGCCGCCTCGGACCGGACGTGCTCGCGCCGGACTTCGATCCCGTCGAGGTCACGCATCGCCTGCGCGGGGACGGCGATCGCGAGGTTGGCGATGCGCTGCTCGACCAGCGCCTGGTTGCGGGCATCGGCAACATCTTCAAGAGCGAGGCGTGCTTCGCCGCCCGGGTGAATCCGTGGCAGCGCGTCGCCGAGCTGAGCGACGAGCGACTGGCCGAGGTCCTCTCAACCGCGCGGCGCCTGATGCTCGAATCGGTCGAGCGCGGGCGTCCCAGCGCGGGCGTCTACCGCCACTCCGGGCAACCGTGCCCCCGCTGTGGGGGACGAATAGCCGCCCGGGGCCAGGGCGATGCCAACCGGCGCATCTACTGGTGCCCGCGCTGTCAGGCCGGCGAGAGCCGGGCGAAGTAGCCGAGCCAGATGCCGGAATGCGCCTCCCAGGCGAGGCCGGCCGCCGCGGCCTGGCGTTTGAGCGAGGCCTGGGTGGTGAAGTGGGGATCGCCGACGAGCTCGCCGACGATCAGGCGCCCGCCCGGGCGCAGGACGCGACCGACCTCGCGCAGGGCGGCCAGCTGATCGGGGATCTCACCCAGCACCGCGGTCAGCACGACGGCGTCGACGGAATCGTCCTCGTAGGGAAGCGCGGTGGCGTCGCCCTGGGTCGGCACGACGTTGCCGAGACCTCGCGCCGACGCTCGCTTCATCACGTGGTCGAGGAACTCCCGCTGCAGGTCGAAGATCTCGACCCGGCCGTCGGAACCGACCCACTCGGCCATGTCGAGCGTGTAGTAGCCGGTCCCGGGGCCGATCTCCAGCACCCGCTCGCCCGGCTGCGGCGCCAGGACCAGGCGCAGGCGGTCGCGGCTGATCACCGGGTGCGGCGCCTGCACCCAGAAGCGCTGCCCGTAGGGGCAGGCCGACGGGTTCTTGCGCCACCACAGCGCGGCGCCCCCGACCGCAATCACGAAAAGTCCCAGTGCCCTCCTAAGACGCATGAACGTGTGGGACCACGGAGATCAAGGACGCAGGGAGCGTGGCGTGCTCTGCACGCGAGCGACCGAGGACGCCGATATGCGCCGGTCACACACGTTCAGAAGCCGATCTTTTGCGCGCCGGAGTCAATCCGCAGGAAGGCGACCTTGCCGACGTAGACCGAGAGCGTCCCGTCCTCGGTCTTGATGTCGTGCCAGCCGCCCTTCTCGACCTGCTTGCGCAGGTCCTTCAACTCGTCCTCGCCGAGCCGCACCGCCACGACCTGGCCGCCTTCGAAGCCGATCTCCACCTTCTGCGTGTCAGCCATCAGTGCTCCTCTCCACTCGCTTCGACGATCTCGGTCAACACGCCGCTGGTCGAGCGCGGCTGGATGAACGCGACGCGGCTGCCGCGGATGCCGACGCGCGCCTTGGCGTCGATCAGCTCGAGCCCGGCGGCGGCGAGCCTCTCCAGGGTCGAGTCGATGTCGTCGACCGCGTAGGCGACGTGATGCAGCTTCGGGCCCTTGCGGGCGAGGAACTTGCCGACCGGCGAGTCCTCGGCCAGCGGCCGCATCAACTCGACGTGCCCGTCGCCGACGTCGAGCAGCACCGCCTCGACCCCCTGCGACTCGACCGTCTCTCGGTGCGCGACGGTCATCTCGAAGGTCTCCGCGTAGAGCTCGAGCGCTGCGTCGATGTCCTCGACGGCGACGCCGATGTGGTCGATCTTGCCGAACATGGACGGCGCAGTCTAATTCGACGCCCGTGCCGACGTCTCCCCAGTCACCTGCTCAGCGCGAGGACGGAGCCTGGCTCCTAGCTTCTGCGGTGGAAACTTGTTGTGACGCTTCTAGGGAGCGAGCTACGTTTTCCGGTCGAGTCATCGGGTTTAGGATCACGGCACCGATGTTGGTCAACACAATCAGTGCGTTGAGAGCCGCTGCGAGCCCGTCTCCTTCGACTGCTAGCAAGATTGCAGCCGCCCCACAAACGACGATGACTACACCGGGCAGCCAGCGAGCTAGCGTCGCGTGGATTCGCCCCTGACGCTGATAATTCTCAGCCAACTCGACTGCGGCGGCGGCCATTCGGGGATCTGACGGAGCGTCGCCCTTGGTGAGAAGCCAAGCGACACGCCACTTCTCGCTGTAAGAAAGCTCCTGAAACGCCTGCATGTCGCTCGATGCTTCTTGCATGGCTCACTCGAAGACTGGCTTCACGGGTCGTTTCGACGGTCCTTACTTGACTCGCGCCAGCCAAGTCCGCTGCCCCAAAAGAATGCCACGAAAAGAGAGATACACAGCATTGCTATGCCGCCAGCAATCTCGCTAGCCGACAGACCGCCAAGCAGTGCGTATACAGAGTCAAGACCTGGCATCAGCTTGGAGTCTTTCAGGATGCGAATATGTGCGCAAGATTTGTCCGGGTCTCTACGAATGTGAACTCTTATGACCAGCAAAAGCACTGTGCCCCTTGAGAGGCAGCAGAGGTGTGTCGCTTAGCCTAGATCGAACAGGGAGCAGATCCATCCGAGGGTGTGAGGACTTCTTCCCCAGGAGGAACCCAGCACCGAGCGTCCACAGGCCGGCGGTGCTCGTATGAAGCAGCAGGCTGGTCATCCCCTAACAAGATCCCAAAATGGCGTAGGTGAGGGCGAGCAGCAGAACGAAACCAGCCAGCGCAGTTGCCGTGAGGAGAGGAGCGTCGTCGCCATCTGCGGCGGGTTTCACGAAGCTCAGCGGGCGCTCGGGCTGGAACAGCATGCCTCCCGGGAGCGCGACCTCGGGCCGGGCGCTGGGGGCTCGGACGGTAGACGCCCCCGATCTACCGCCGATTGAGGTACGCCTACGGCGTGCTGTTCAGCGGGGTAGGTCGGGATGGTAAGTACCCACCGCAGCAGCATCCCTGGAGAAATATCGCCGCGTAGCAGGGAGCAGAAGGAGGAGGAGACCGACTAATCCCAAGGCTGCTCCCCGCCAGGTAAGGGAACCCGAAATCAGGTCAACAAGGCCGAGAACATAAATTCCAATGGTGACAATCCAGACCCAGCGCACGCCCTTGAGTAAGAAGTAAAGCCACACGAGCATGATGGCGGCGAAAAGCAGCCTCGCCGAGACTGGCCCGTGAACTCCGAACTCAAGCGACATCGCGGTCACGAGAGTGACTGCCGAGTAGATCCATAGTGGCCAGGGGACTCGTTTCCATTCGATCATGACAGAAGGATACTCGCGCAGACGGTCAGCGCCTGCCTTATGGGTCCGCTGCTCAGCCACCTAATCCACCCAGCACCGCGAACGGATTCGGCGCGCGCTCGCCGTAGGCCGCTACCCACGTGCCCTCCACTTTGACTCGACTATTGGGTGGGGCCTCATTCCGAACCCGATCGGCGAGTGCCTTAGCACTGTCCTCATCGGTGGCGCCAACCAGCAAGTACCTCCAGCGGTGAACCGTAGGAAGACCCTCCTTTCGTAGTTGCTCGGATAACTCCGCTGCGTCGTGATGCGAGGGGAGATCGACTCGGACCTCGAATTCGGGATACCCCCTCTTTGCCGTCTCTTCGCGCTCACGCGCCATCAGCGCTTTTCGCTCAATGACCTTGGCGGCATCGTTTTCGGGCAATGGCTTGTCGGGGTCCTCCCACTCCTCTGCCGTCGGATGCCAGTGACGGAAAGCGACTTCGAGCTTCCATCCGTGCTGACGTGCCTCTGCCTCGACAGCGTCTTGGGCCCGTTCGGCCTGCTCGCGGGTGCCAGCGTAGAGGAATACCCGGGCTCCGTCTTGAGTGACGATGACGCGATCATGGAATGCCTCGCTTAGGTCATGCTGAAGCCGCTGGGCACCCAGGCGTTCGGCCAGTACGCGGGCTCGACGCTCTTCGTGCAAATCGATCTGTAGGCGCCAATCGTCGTTCATCGAGGGTCTCCGGTCGCTAAGCACCGCCCATCGCTCCCTAACCCAGAGAGGCGCGCGGCCACTCTATCTGACCTCATTCTAAAGCGCACCTCCTATGCAAGCGGCAGCTGCGTAGAGTGCAGACGTGGTGGTGGTGCCTGCCGCAGTTACAGGGCCATCAGCCGCCCCAGCTGCACGAAGCTCGGCAGTCTCGACCCATGCTTCCGAGGCGTCTTTGGCGCAGCCAATGGCCGCCTCACTGCCAACGCCACGTGCGAAGTGCATAGCTGCTCGAGGGCCCGAACTCACCAGGAGGTGAACGACCTTATTTGCCGCGTTTTCGAGGAAGCGACCGAGACCGTCATTGTGGCCGCCGTGAGGCCAGCCGACACGACATGCGACTGCGGTGCAGTTCCTCGTCGTCACTACCGGGCTGTGGAGATGGTGTTCCCTCGATATGTGGCGCGTTTTTTCATGAATGCGTCTCACTGCACGTCTCATTTTTTTCTTCGCGCACCCGCACCATTCCCCCGTCAGGTCGAAGTTGTTGATCGGGTCCTGATTGGCATAATCGTAGGCGTTGGCCGATCCACCCGGAATGGGGTCGGGGCTGAGAAAGCGCCCCAAGGCGGGGACATAGCTACGTACGCCCATCTGGACGACTCCAGAGGGAAGTTGCGTGCGGCGGCCCTTGGCACCAAGCCAGCCATATTCGACATCTCCTCCGGTCAGGAATTCTGACTGAAGCGGATTGCCGAACTCGTCGAAGCGTTGGGCGTCGAGCAGTTCCGTGGCTTCGGGGTCAATGGCCGCGGTAGCGACCGTGTCGCCATGCATGTTCGCGAGCTGGAGGGTGACTTCCCCGCTGCTTGTCTCAATTGCCCCGAGGCTGCCGCCCAGGGCAGGGATACTGCGCGTCCAGGTCGGTTCACCTGCGCCCAGTTCTTCGGTCCAGGCCGGGGAATCCCCGCTGCCCGCGTAGTGGTAGATCGACACCCCTTCTTCCGACCCGCCTTCGCGTATCCGTTCCCGCTGCCTGAGCGAAGCGTCGAGGTTGTACGTGTTCGTGATCCCGTCCTGAGTCTGACTCCTCGTCAGGTCGTTGACGAAGTAGGAGGTCGTGAGTTTGCCCCCGCCGGAGTATTTCGCCGGCAGGCTCGTGATCCGGCCGAGGTTGTCGTATTCGACGCCTTCGCCAATCAGGCGGTCGGCGGTGTCATAGCTGTAGGTCTGTTTTTCCCCTGCCGATTCAGTGTCACAGGCGCCGTTTTCTTTTGGGGCACGCGTCGTCTTGGAGAGACGATTCGAATCTTTGTCGAAGGTGTAGCTGCGGGTGGTGCAACTGCCGCCAAGGCCGAATTCCTTGGCTAGCGTCAGGCGCCCCGCCTTGTCATAGCCATATTCGTGGTCGCCGAGCGTGCTTTCTTCGCCCAGCACCTGGCCGCCGATCGAGTCTTCGCGGTTGAAGGAGAGCCAGGTGCAGGCGCTCGAACAGAACGTCTGCTTTTCGTAGCTCAGCGAGACGGCCGTGCCTGATGGGTCATAGGTGATCTTCTGGGCGAGACCGCCGGGGAGCAGCTGTTCGGTCATCTGACCGTCGGCGTTATAGGCGGCTTCGAAGGTGCCAGCGGCCGAGTCGGTCATTTCGGTCGCGACGCCCGATCCTTCGTCGTAGGTGATTTCTTGGGTGCCTTTCCCGTCTGAGACCGCGACCGGACGGCCGAGGAGGTCATATGCGACACCGGAGACGTTGCCGTCCGCGTCTTCGTATTCGACCGGGCGGCCGAGGGCGTCGTAGCTCGTCGTGACGGCCTGAGGTTCGATGCCTTCGGTGCATTCCTGCCGGGTTTCGCAGACGAACTGTCCGCTCACCGGAGCGCCGGTGTACGGGTCGTAGGTCGTTTCCACCGCGGGCAGTTCGGTGCCTTCTCCGGTCTGCTTTATCTTGACTTGTCGACCGGCCGAGTCATAGGTGATCGTCGTCGTGCGTCTGGTCATGTATCCACCAACGGTTTCCCAGGTTTCCAGTGGCTGGTCTAGGTTCGAATAGTTGATGAACCAAGTCCAAGGTAATTCAGGCCGAGTCCCTGCCGGGCTCGGAGGGGCCATTGGCGATACCCGGCAAGGAAGACCCGCCCACCCAGGTTGGTTTCCGCAGCCGCCGTATTCCGAGTTGACGCCAGCCGTCCAGTAGAAAGTTCTAGTCGTTCCGGCGGTACCGCCGGCAGTGTTCGATGGCTGACTTTCCTCGATTATCTGCCCTAATTCGTTGTAGACGGTCTTGCTGACGAGATCGAGGCCTTCTGGGTCGACGATTTCTTCGGTCGGCTTCCGGAATTGCCAGTTGTAGGTCGTTTCAGTGACCCTTGGTTCTAGTTCGCCTTCCTGGCCCGGCACGACAGCGGCGGTTGTTTCTTTGGTCGGTAGATTCGGCCACGGCTCCATAATGTTCGGATCTTGGGGTTCAAAGCCTTTGTCGTATTCGACCGCCACGTGCTGCCGCGCTTCGACCGTTTTGCCCGAGGATTCAAGCCGCACCTGGTGCAGCGGCCCCCAGGATTCGAGCATCCTGATGCCGTCTTCGTTGTAGACGGAGTGAGAGTCGAGTTCGTGCGAGCGGACTACCGAGTCTTCGGCTTGGAGCGCTTCGAGTCGGTTCTGGGCGCTCAGTTCGCGCACCACGTTGCCATGGACGTCGGTTTCGGTGGTCGTGATCGAATCGCCTTCCACCCCGGGTGGGGACGGGGAGGCGGTGTTTACTTCGTATCCGTCGGGGTCCATGTAGTGGATCGTCGCACCGGAGTAGTCGCTGGGCGGATAGCTCCCGGGTGCGTGATCCGGCGGGAAGATCGCCGTCGCATCGACGGGGAAGTCAGTCTGTCCCCATTCAGCCACAGATTCCGCGCTCATGTCGTAAGGGGCGTCTTCGCCGCTGAGCGGCACTTCGTAGCCGATCGTGGTCGTTGCGGTCGGTTCGCTTTCGAGCAGGCTTGCGCGGCTGACGCTCTTGAGCTTGCACGACGTGCCGCACGTATACCCGAATTCCCAGGGTTCTTCTCCGGGTGGAGTCAGTGACGTGATCCGATTGCTGTCGAACGTGTATTTCTCCTTGAGGTTGGGAAGTCTGGGGTCCCACTCTTCGGTCAGATCGACTTCGCCGTCGTAGTTGTATTCGGCGACCTTTTGGGACGTGGCAGGGTTTCCCGAAGAGTTGTAGTAGCGGATCGAGGCGAGATTTACATACCAGGAAGGAAATATCGCGCGAGCCCATTCGTTCGTAGAGAGGTATTCGAACTTGAGCGTGCGGCAGCCCGGCGTTTCGATCGAAGTCCAGTCGCCGCAGGTAACGCCTTCCGGTGCGGGCGCGATCTCCCTCATCAGCCGCAAACCTTCGAAGTGCCCGACATTTTCATAGACCATCCGAACTGACTTCGGCGTCGCTTGGAAGGAGACTTCCCTGGGCAGATATTCTCGTTCGTTGTTCTTGGCGAAGATAGTGTGGGTGCCGTTGGGGTCGCTGAGCACGATGTGTTCGGCGTCTTCGCGCGTCAGCTTCAGTTCTCTGGCGTAGTCGGGAGCGATGTAGCTCGAACCTCTGATTTCGAAGGGAATGCTGGCTCCTTCGTTGTCAAGAAGTTCCATCCAACGTTCTTCGGGCTGCGCTTCTTCGGCTTCCCATTCTTCACAGAATTCGGATGGGCAGCTTGGGCCACAGGCCACGGTTTCGCCTTCTTCGTTCCAACATTCCCGTTCGAAGACGGGGGGCCTGTAGGGGATCACTTCTTCCTTGACGCTGGTCCAGGCTTCGCCTTCGTATTCGGCTTCCACCGGCGTCGAGGGCTGCCACCATCCGCCCAGCACGAAGGAGTAGCCCGGTTTGTTGTTCTCGATCGTCGAGTCGTAGACGCGGGTGAATTCGAGGTTTGCTTCCGTACCCGGAACGGGGATCGAGACATCAGTGCGGCTGATCGTGAAGGCGCCGGTAAGCAGGTCGAGCGACGCTGGCCCGATCGATTCGGTGGCATCGGTGGATACGCGGCTCTCATTGTACTTATGGACGAATTCGGTCGAGGCCGGTTCAGTCGCTCCCGCCGCGTTTTGGCCGCCATCGAGAACAGCGCGGAACTTGATTTCCTTCTCCGCAAAACCAAGTTCTTGGAACGGCGCGCATCCCTTGGCGTTGAGGAAGACCGGCGCGCTATGTCCAGGATTGCTGGTCGCCGGCAGTGGCCAAGAGACTTCCTTGCCTTTCCCATCGACCACACACTCAGCAGGAACCGTCTTGAAGGCTTTCCACGTGGGTAGCTGCATCTGAAAGGTCACGCCGGTCACGCCTCCGCCCACGGGTGCTTCACCCCATTCGGCCTTCAGCGTGTAGTAGCTCGCCGTCTTTTTGCCGTCTTCGGGATAGACGAGCTTGCTCGTGGAAGGGGCCGGCGGGTAGATGCTCGTCTTGAAGGTCCACTGGGCTGGCGTAAGATCCACATTGCCTTCTTCGTCGGTCGCAAATACCGAGAACCTCGTCCAACCTAATCCGATCAGGTCAGCTATGGAAAGGGAGGGCTCGCAGGAATCTTCCCAGGTCTTTTCCCACAGCCCAGTCGATCCGATACTTTCGATGGTGCATTTGAAGGTCGATCCCGACTTGCTGGAGGTGAATTCGATCGGCCAGGTTTCGTGACTCGTGTAACTGGGCGTGGGCGAGGTGATCGTCGTTTGGGGAGGCTCAACGACTTCGAAGCTGCGTTCCGCTGGAGTTTCGTCGGCCCCTTCGGTTGCGTTGACGGCCCGGACGCGGAAGGAATGCGAACCTTCGGCGAGTCCTTTGTATTCCTTCGGAGACGTGCAAGGGCTGAAGGCGGCTTCGTCGAGCGAGCATTCGAAGGCCGCTTCAGGTCGATTCGCCGTGAAGGAAAACGAGACTTCGTCGGCGGTGACTTTACCCGTGGGACCGCTGGTGATGGTGGTATCGAGCGGCACCTCGTCCGCTTCGATTTCCGCTTCGTCCAGCGCCCGGTCATAGATGCGGACCTCGTCGATCAGCCCTTCGAAGCGATCGCCGAACTGGTCGCAGCCGATCCGCAGGGAGCCTTCGCCGGTCTGGGCGCTCTCGGCCGCTGAAGTGCCGGCCAGCGCGCCGTTGACGTAGAGGCGCAGGTGTTCGCCGTCGTTGGTCAGAGCCACATGGGTCCAGGCATTGGAGGGAATCGCGGCTGAGGCGCCGACCTTCGAATAGGACCAGGGTTCTTCGGCGACGAGCCCTTCGGGATAGCCGGCTTTT
>DASTAY010000039.1:0-11937 GCA_035712345.1 Solirubrobacterales bacterium | reverse complement strand
CCATCGTGAGCCTTCCCTTCGGACCGAAGGGGGCATTAGCGTGAATCTTCATCCGGGTCTTCTCCTTGGTGCTGGGTTGGCTTGACACCCCCAGCCTCCAAGGAGGCCCGGATGAACAACGTGGTCAGGAATTACACCTAGGCAAGCCCTCTTGCAGCTCTGATCCTGCCGCCGATCCGGTTGCAATGCTGGATCGATGATCGCCCTCGTCCTCATCTGCGTCGTAGGCCTCTGCCTCGCCGTCGCGTTCGCAGTGCAGCGCCAAGGCGCTGCCCGGACCGCCGAAGCCGAGCTGCAGGCCGCCGAAGAGGAGCTGCGGAGCGCGGCCGAGCGGGATTCCGAGCTGCAAGCCCTGAAGGTCGAGCTGCGAGGCCGGGACGAGCAGCTCGCGGCCGAGAAGAGGATCGTCGCCGACCGGGACCGCGACCTCGCGGAGGCCCGCAAGCAGCAGGCCAAGGATCGCGAGACGGTCGCCGACCAGGCCGGCGAGCTGAAGGTGATGAAGAAGGCGATCGACGACTTCAGGGAGAAGCAGGATCAGCTGACCAAGCAGACCCTGGAGGCGGCGGGAAGCAACCAGCGGATCGAGACGACGCTGCTGGACTGGACCCGCCAGATCGCCAACCCTCAGGGCCGCGGCGCCTTCGGCGAGCTCGCCCTGCGCAACCAGCTGCTCTCCCTCGGCCTCGAGGAAGGGCGGGACTTCGACCGACAGGCCCGGCCCGGCCTGGATGGCCTGCAGCGCGTCGACTTCATCGTCCGGCTCGGCGGGCCGGTTGTCGCGGTCGACTCGAAACTGGCCAACGATCCGGGGCTCAGCGGCCTCTCGGAGGCGCTTGCGGCCGGCGAGCCGGAGCACCTCAGGCCCTACGGGCGCAAACTACGCGACCACGCCAAATCGCTGGCGAGCAAGGACTACTGGCGCGACCTCGACCGCAGCCCGAGCCTGACGCTGATGTACGTGCCGGTCGAGGGGGCGATCCACGCGCTGGGCGCGCTCGAGGACTTCGACGGCGCGAAGTTCTTCAACACGCACCGGGTCTGCGTCGTCACGCCTTCCCAGCTGGCGCTCTCGCTGATGCTGATCGCGGAGCTGTGCCACGCGGAGCGCAAAGAGGAGCACGTCGAGGAGCTGCTCAGCCGTGGTCACCTGATGGCCGACGCGATGGGCAAGTTCCTGGACAACTACGCCAAGCTGGGCAAGAAGCTGGCGGAATCGGTCTCCGCCTTCGACAAGGGGGCGGCGATGACCACCTCCCACGGCCTGATCTGGCAGCAGATCATCAAGCCCCTGGCAGAGTTCACCCCGAGCAACTCGATCGAGTCGGGGATCAAGGAGATCGAGGCCCCGCGCGAGGACGTGATCGACATCGCCGAGCGCTATCGCGAGGCGGGGGAGCAGATGCGGGACTCGAACGCCGCCTAGCAGAAGGCAGCAGCTCACCTGGGCCTGTTCATCCAGACGCGTCAACTAGGATTCGGCCCGCCCGCAAAACGATCCCCTGGAGGAAGGTTTGGCCGTCGACACGAGCGCAGTCGCGAAGTTGGACGTGGAGCCCGGAACGCTGCCGGAGACGATGGCGGCGTGGGTGATCCGCGAGGAGCGCGAGGGCGAGCCCAACGACGCCTTCCAGCTCGAGCAGATCGAGGTGCCCGAGCCGGGCGCCTTCGAGGTGATCGTCCGCGTGATGGCCGCCGGGGTCAACTTCAACAACGTCTGGGCGGCGCTCGGCGAGCCGGTCTCGGTCTTCCCCTACGGCGACCACCCCGAGTACGGCCACCACATCGGCGGCTCCGACGCCTCGGGGATCGTCTGGAAGGTCGGCGAGGGCGTCACCCGCTGGAAACCGGGCGACGAGGTCGTCGTCCACTGCAACCAGGCCTCCTACGAGGACGTCGAGGTGCACGGCCTCGACCCGCTGGCGGCGCCGAGCCAGAGGATCTGGGGCTATGAGACGACCTGGGGCTCCTTCGCCCAGTTCACCAAGGTGCAGGCGCAGCAGCTCCTCCCGCGCCCTCAAAACCTCTCCTGGGTCGATTCCTCCGCCTACGGGCTCACCTATTTCACCGCCTACCGGATGCTGATCGACCAGTGCAAGCTCCAGCCCGGCCACAACGTGCTGATCTGGGGCGCCGCCGGCGGGCTCGGGGTCTTCGCGGTGCAGCTCTGCAAGGCGGCGGGCGCCAACGCGGTCGGCGTCGTCTCCTCCGACGAGAAGGGCGAGCTGGTCAAGGAGCTGGGCGCCGTCGACTACATCAACCGCCGCGAGTTCGGCGAGATGATGCGCACGCCGGAGAACCTCGCCGACAAGGCACTCGACAAGGAGCGCTTCAAGGCCTCGCGCGGCTTCGCCAAGCGGGTCAAGGAGATCCTCGGCGACGCCCCCGACATCGTCTTCGAGCACGTCGGCCAGGCGACCTTCCCGACCTCGGTCTTCATCGTCAAGCCGTTCGGCAAGGTGGTCATCTGCGGCGCCACCTCGGGCTTCCAGCTCGACTTCGACGTGCGCTACCTGTGGATGCGCCAGAAGCAGATCATCGGCTCGCACTTCGCCAACGCGTATGAGTGCATGCGGGCCAACCAGCTGATGGCGGAGGGCAAGGTGCGCCCCGTGATCTGGAAAACGATGGGCTTCGAGGGGGTCGCCGAGGCGCACCAGCTGCTGCACGAAAACAAGCACCTCGGCAAGATCTCGATCCTGGTCGGGGCCGAGTCCGAGGACGAGGGCAAGAACGAGGACGGCGCGGGCGCGATCCGGGCCGAGGTCGGAGCGTAGGGATGCTCGAGGTCTGCAGGCTGGATTGGCACATCGCCCCCTTCAAGGCCGATCGCTGGCTCGACGTCTGGGAGCCCGCCGCGGCGCGCATGCCGGCCTTCGGCGCCAAGAGCTGGTCGCTGACCCGCTCGGTCGACGACCCGCTCTCCTTCCAGCAGACCTCCGTCTGGGAGAGCCGCACCGACTTCGAACGCTGGTGGTTCTCGGAGGAGATCGGGCAGGCCCGTGCCGCGGTGATCGATTACTACGACCTGCCGATCCTGCCCGCCTGGCACACGCTCCTCGCCGCCGAGTAGGCGGCGAAGCCCTAGCCGCGCTCGAGCGGCGCGAGGGTGAGACCGGCGGCGCTGAGCTGCTCCCAGTAGTGCTCGGCGGGCTCGCGCGGGCCCGACCAGACGATCGCCTGCCCGCTGTTGTGGATCGTCTCGGCGATCTCGTGACCGCGGGCGACGGTGACGCCCGGAATCACCCGGGCGAGCGTCTCGGCCACGTGATCGAAGGTGTTGTGGTTGTCGTTGCGGACGATCACCCGCCACTCGCCCCCCAGCCCGGCATCGGGCCCCGCCTGCCGTGGCTTCTCGATCGTCGTCGACATCGCCCGCATTATGGTCGAGGACGGCCGTCGAAGCGATCGGACGGCGAGCGCGGGAGCGCCCCGCCCTCCTTACCCGCGAACCGGCGGGAATCGCCTCAGCGCGCCACGTGGGCGTCGAGAACGCCTGCAACCCGCCGCACTGCGGGCCGACGCGACTGACCGCAGTGCGAGCCGAAGTGCTGAGCCCAGACGTCGACATCGGCGTGACCATCGAGCCTCCCCACCGTCAGGCCGATGCCGATCTGGCTGTAGTGCCCGAGGATGTTCGCGCGGTGCTCGGGGGAGTGGATCCAGGCGCGGAAGATCGCCCGGACGCTGCCCAGCTCGCCGATCCCCCAGGCGAGGTTCTCCCCCACGCGCCAGCACCGGCCCGAGGCGTAGCCGACCCGCTGCATCCAGTAGGTGAACTGACGTCCGCAGGCGTAATGGCTGAAGCTGTCGCAGCGGACGATGTCCCCGACCTTGTCGAGTGCGGAGCGATCGAGGTCCTCGGCGTCGCCGAGGCGCCCCCGGCCGGCGTGCCGACGGGCGAAGTTCGTCATACAGCGCATCGCCTGCTCTCGAGCGGCGGTCGAAACCTGAGCGCCGGTCTGGCCGGGGCAGGCCGCGGGCGGCGCGATCAGGCGCCCGAGGTTCATCGCGGCGGCAGGCGAAGCGAGGACCGCGCCCGCCACGAGGGCGAGGAGAAATACGACGGAGAGCTTGCGTGCCACGCCATCTCTCTCGTCATCCAGGGGCCATCCGTTAGCAGCCTTCTTGCAGTGGACGAACGTACTAGCGAGGCCCGCGCGACGACCGACCCGGCACGCTGACACACTTCGTCGGGTGAGGCGAGTCGGCCACATAATCTCGATCGCCCTGATCACGGCGGGCCTGGTGGTGCTTGCCGACGTCGGCGTCACCCTCGCCTACAAGGAGCCGATCTCCTCGATCTACGGCTCGATCAAGCAGGGCGAAGCGGCAAGCCAGTTGAAGGAGCTGGAAGCCGGCTATCCGGCGCCTGGAGACGTCAGCGCCGTCGCCAGGGTGAGAGAGGAGAAGCGGCGGATCTCGATCCTCGCTCGCCGTTTCGCAGCCCGATCCGACACCGGCCAGGCGATCGGGCGGATCGTCGCGCCGGCGATGGACGGCCTCGACATGGTGGTGGTCCAAGGAACCGACGCCGGCAGCCTCGAGAAGGGCCCGGGGCACTATCCGGAAACCCCGTTCCCGGGCGAGGGCGGGACGGTCGGCATCGCCGGCCACCGGACGACCTACCTCGCCCCCTTCCGCCACATCGACTCGATGGGGCGCGGCGATCGGATCGTGCTGAAGATGCCCTACGCGCGCTTCGTCTATCGAGTCCAGAAGACGGCCATAGTCGATCCCACCGACGTCGGGGTCGTGCGGCCCGTCGGCTACGAGCGCCTGGTGCTCAGCTCGTGCAATCCCCTCTACAGCGCCGCGCAGCGCTTCATCGTATTCGCCCGCATGGTCGGCGAGCAGCTGCGGAGGAACGGGTGACCCCGAGCCTCGGGCGCCGGATAATGGGCGAGCGCCGGGCGCCCGGGCCCCACCGGCGCGCCGACCTCGCGATCGGCATCCTGCTCGGCCTGATCATCGGCCTCGGCGCCATCTCGGCGTTCGTCTTCCTCGGCAGCGAAGGGACGCTGGACGCCCCGCGGGTCCCGCCGGCGCGAGAAGCCGGCAGGCACCACGGCGGGCCGGCCGAACCCGCCGGCGGCCGGCGAGCGCCGGCGGCCGACGCCTCCGAGCGGCCCTGAGGGCCTCAGAACGGGCTGGGAACCCGCACGACGACGTCGTCGAAGCTGCCGAGGGCGCCCTTGGCGTTGCCGACGGCGCCCAGCGAGAACCCCGCGGCACGGCCCTGGAGCTCGCCCGAGGCGGGGTCGACGACGTCGGCGACGAGCTGGCGCCCGACCCAGGCCATGACACGGCACTTGCCCTTTTCCGGGCCGCCGGTGACGTTGAAGGCGCGCAGGCGCAGTTCGTTGGCGCGGTTGATGCCCTTCGTCCTGATCGAACGCGCGACGCGCAGGTATTCGACCTGGCTTTCGCTCGTGTAGCGGAGCAGCTGCGCCTTGCGCTGAAGCGGGAAGACCGCGAGCTGGTAGCGGGCGCCGGCGCCGCCCGCACGCAGATCGAGCGCCAGGAAGGCCTTGCGCTGGAGCGGCTTGGGCGTGCCCTCGAGCAGCCGGCCGACCGCAGCCACTTCGAGGTCGCGACCGAGCACCGGCGTGCGGTAGGCGCACTCCTTGGTTTCCTTGCCGACGAAGATGCGGAAGGCATGGCTGGAGCCGCCGCGTTTGCAGCGCTGGCCGGAGAAGTTGACGATCTGGGCGCGCAGGCCGTCGGACTCCATGCCGTTGCGGTAGAGGCCGATCACGCCCGCGTTCGCGCTCCCGGCCAGGGCCAGGGCAACGGCAAGCAAGACGGATGAGATGGCCGCGATTCGGCGATTCATGAACATAAATCTCGCGCTTCGCTCAGTCGCAAAGGAATCGGATATGGATGCTTCTTCGCTCCGCGCTCACGGCAGCCTAAACACAGGTTCGGGCAAAAGACGCGCAGCGTGACCGATGAACGCCGTCTTTCCCGCCCGCCCGAATAAGATTGAGGGCGATGGCCGAGCACCGACTCCCCGAGCGCGATCGCCCCTGGGTGATGCGCACCTACGCCGGGCACTCCGACGCCCGCCGCTCCAACGAGCTCTACCGCAAGAACCTCGAAAAGGGCCAGACCGGCCTCTCCGTCGCCTTCGACCTGCCGACCCAGACCGGCTATGACCCCGACCACGTCCTCGCCCGCGGCGAGGTCGGCAAGGTCGGCGTCTCGATCGCCCACAAGGGCGACATGCACCAGCTGCTCGACGGGATCCCGCTCGACGAGATGAACACCTCGATGACGATCAACGCGACCGCGGCCTGGCTGCTCGGCCTCTACGTCACCGTCGCCGAGGAGAACGGCGTCGCCCGCGACGCGCTGACCGGCACCACCCAGAACGACATCATCAAGGAGTACCTCTCGCGCGGCACCTACGCCTTCCCTCCCGAGCCCTCGATGCGCCTGATCGCCGACATGGTCGCCTTCACGGTCAACGAGGTTCCGAAGTGGAATCCGACCAACATCTGCAGCTATCACCTGCAGGAGGCCGGGGCGACGCCGGTCCAGGAGATCGCCTACGCGCTCTCCACCGGGATCGCCGTGCTCGATGAAGTCAAAGCCCGCGGACAGGTCGCCGAGGCCGACTTCGCCAAGGTCTTCGGCCGCATCTCCTTCTTCGTCAACGCCGGCATCCGCCTGGTCGAGGAGATCGCCAAGCTGCGCACGATGGGGGCGCTGTGGAGCGAGATCGGCCGCGAGCGCTACGGGGTCGCCGACGAGAAGATGCTGCGCTTCCGCTACGGCGTCCAGGTCAACAGCCTCGGCCTGACCGAGGCGCAGCCGGAGAACAACATCCAGCGGATCGTGCTCGAGGCGCTGGCGGTGACGCTGAGCCGCGACGCCCGCGCCCGCGCGATCCAGCTGCCGGCCTGGAACGAGGCGATGGGCCTGCCGCGCCCCTGGGACCAGCAGTGGAGCCTGCGCATCCAGCAGGTGCTCGCCAACGAGACCGACCTGCTCGAGTACCCCGACCTCTTCACCGGCTCGGTCGTGATGGACGGCCTGGTCGAGGAGCTGACCGAGGGCGCGCGGGCCGAGATGGCGGTGGTCGAGGAGCACGGCGGCGCCGTCGCCGCGGTCCCCTACATGAAGGCCCGTCTGGTCGAGTCCCACCGCGAGCGCGTCGCGCGGATCGAGAGCGGCGAGCAGAAGGTCGTCGGGCAGAACAGCTTCACCGAGAGCGAGGACTCCCCGCTCACCGCCGGCGCCGACGGCGGCATCCTCACCCCCGACCCCGAGGTCGAGCGCGAACGGATCGAGGCGCTGGAGCGCTGGAAGGCCGAGCGCGACCAAGGGGCCGTGGAGGCCGCGCTGGCGGAGCTCGGCCGCGTCGCCGCCGATGAGAGCGCGAACATCATGCCCGCGACGATCGCCGCGGCCAAGGCCGGGGCGACGACCGGCGAGTGGTCGCAGGTGCTGCGCGAGGCGTTCGGCGCCTACCGCGCCCCGACCGGCGTCGACGGCGCCGCGCCTCCCGGCGACCGCGAGGAGCTGGCGGCGATCCGCCGCCGGGTCGACGAGGTCTCGGCGCGAATCGGCCACCGGATCAAGATCCTCGTCGGCAAGCCCGGCCTCGACGGCCACTCCAACGGCTCCGAGCAGATCGCCCTGCGCGCCCGTGACGCCGGCATGGAGGTGATCTACCAGGGCATCCGCCTGACCCCCGAGGAGATCGCCGAGTCGGCCCTGCAGGAGGACGTCGACGTGGTCGGCCTCTCGATCCTCTCCGGCTCCCACCTCGAGCTCGTGCCCGAGGTCGTGCACCGCCTGCGCGACGAGGGGGTCGAGGCGCCCGTGGTCGCCGGCGGCATCATCCCGCCCGCCGACGCCGAGCGCCTGCGCGAGGCCGGGGTCGACGGCGTCTACACCCCCAAGGACTTCGACCTCAACAGGATCATCGGCGAGATCGTCGCCCTGGTCGAGCAGCGCG
Source organism: Solirubrobacterales bacterium (assembly GCA_035712345.1). Lineage (GTDB taxonomy): Bacteria > Actinomycetota > Thermoleophilia > Solirubrobacterales > 70-9 > VRUE01. Next base: position 3,971 of record DASTAY010000039.1, on the reverse strand, counting down.
CCGGCGCCGGGGCGGCCGCCTGAGCACGGCAACCTGCGCCAAAGCCCGACCCGCGCCACAATGGAGACATGAGCGAGCTCAACGGGGACCGCTCGGCCTGGCTGCGCTGCTACCGCTGCTGGTCCCAGAACCTCGAGATCCAGATCCATTACGACGCGATCCGGCGCATCGACCCCGAGACCGCCATCCCCACCGAAGGAATCGACGAGCTGCAGGAAGCCGTCGTGCAGTGCCTCGACTGCATGCACGACCAGCCCCACCTCACCTTCCAAGACGATCGCGTGGTGCCGATCGAGGACCGCTGGGAACGGATGGTCGCCGGCACCCCCTGGGTGGCCTCCTGCACCGTCACCGTCGACCAGGACCGGGTCGAGAGCTGCGCCGGCCCGGAAGCCGCCGAGCTGCTCGCCTACGGCGCCCTCGGCGAGGCTGGCGTGCGCGAGTTCTTCGCCCACGTCCGCTTTCACAAACACGACGAGGAGCGGATCGTCGTCCACATGCTGGTCGAGCTCTACGCCCGCTCGGCCGAAGAGGCCACCGAGGTGCTCGAAGCGGCCGCACACGGACCGCTGGAGATCACCTCGCTGGCCGAGGAGTCGCGGCCGCCGGCCCACGCCTCCGACGAGGCGCACTGAGCCCGGCTGCGGGCCGGGTCACGATTCGGCGATGAAGGCCGCCAGGCGCTTGGCTTCGCGCTCGGCGGTGTGGCTCTCGATCCAGGCGATCGCCGCGGCCATCAGCTGCTCGCGCTCCGCACCGCGCTCGACCAGTCGCCGCAACACGGCCGCGCCACCGGCGGCGTCGCCGGGCTCAAAGGTAGCCACCGCATCCGGGGCCGCCTCCGGCAGGCCGCCGACATCCGTGGCCACCACCGGCAAGCCGGTCGCAAATGCCTCCAGGGCGACCTGTGGCAAGCCCTCCGTCCAGGACGTGAGCAGGAGAAAGTGCGACCCCCTGTAGAGCTCCCGCATCCCCGCCTCGTAGGGGACGTAACCGCGCAGGTCGGCGTCGCCGGAGAGGCCGAGCTGCGCGAGCCGCTGTTCCATCTCCCCGCGCAACGGGCCGTCGCCGCAGACGACGAGGCGCCAGCGGCCGCCCTGGGCCGCGGCGAGCTCGGCCAGGATGTCCACCGCCAGCAACGGGTTCTTCTCCGGGTCGAGCCGGCCGACGCTGAGGATCGTCAGCTCGCGCTCATAGGGTCGTGAGGCTGCCTTTGCAGGGGAATCGATCTCATCGGCCCCGACGAGCGAGATCGCGATCGGCAGCAGCGCTTTCGCGTGGGCGTAGTTGTGCGCGAGCGCCGGCCCGACGACGACCGTCGGGCAGAATCGCGACAGCAGCCGGTATGCGCCCTCCAGGGCCCCGGCTGCCCAGCGGAACAGGGGACGGTCGCGATAGCGCTGAGCCATGTAGGCCGGCATGTCCTGGCGCACCCCGAGGAAGACCCGCCGGCGGCGGAGCGCCGCGAGCAGCGCGAACGCGATCGACAGCGGATGCGGGCCGAGCAGCCAGACCGCGTCGACCTCCGCCAACGTCCGCCAGCAGGCGCGCAGCGAGCGCGCGAGGGCGGGCAGGGCGCTCACCGGCTCGCTCAGCGAGCCGTAATGGGGCAGCGAGACGAGATCGATCCCGGGCGGGAGCCGGTGGCGGGCGCTGGATCGATCGGCATCGAGCCTGCCCAGCAGGACGAGTCGCTCGACGAACGGCCGCAGCTCGGCCACGAACAGGCCGAACGCCTGCTCGGCCCAGAGCACGTCCTCATCGTCGCGGTGATAGGGGAAGTCGGTGTAGACGGCCAGGCGCATCGGGAAGTGGTGGATCGCTTTCGCCGGCCACCCACCACTCCCTTCACCGCCAGTGCGACTGGTAGCCTCGCGCGTGCAATCCACCGTGCCAGCGTTCGATGACATAACGCGCAGCAGCGCCAACCGCCGAGCCCAGGCGGCGATCCAGGGGCCAGTTCGCACGCGAGGCGGGGCTCGGTGACCCCAAATTGGGGGCCCGCCGGGCCTGGGGAGCATGTGAATTGGAGTGAGCCACCGGAGAGCCCCGGCTCCTCCTACCTGGCCTCGATGCGCGCGCACAAGCTGGTTGTGGTCGGTGTGACGCTCGCGACCCTGATCGCGGCCATCGCCTGGCTCCAGCTCCGTTCGCCCACTTACGAAGCGACCGCGCGCATGCTGATCGCCCCGCTCCCCCAGGACGACACGACCTTCCTCGGCCTGCAGCTCCTGCGCGACTCCGGCGACCCGACCCGTACCGCCCAGACCGCGGCTACGCTCGCGGAAACGCCGGCCAGCGCAACGCTCGCCGCAAAGGCCATGGGCGGCGACTGGACCGCGGATAAAGTCCGAGAATCCATCAGCCTGCAGCCCGAGGGTCAAAGCAACATCCTCGACGTGACGGCCAGCACGAGCGACGCCGCGGAAGCGGCGGAACTGGCCACCACCTACGTCAAGGCGGTTACGCAGGCACGCGACGAAGCCCTCCATCAGGAAGTCGAAGAAGAACTCGACAGCGCCCAGGCCCGCCTGGCCACGGCCAACCCGTCCTCGCCGACGGCCACCGCCCTCTCCGGGCGGATCAATCGCCTCTCCGGGCTGCTCGAAAGCGGCGATCCCACGTTGACGCCATCCTCCCCCGCGTTGGTTCCGACGAGTTCGAGCGGGGCGGGGGCGATCGTCGTGCTGCCGCTGGCGCTGATCGTCGGGTTGGTGCTCGGCGGCGCCGCCGCCCTCCTGCTCGACTCGGTCAACCGCCGCATCCGCGACGAACGGGAGCTCTTGCGGGTCTACCCCCTGCCCGTCCTCGCCCGCGTGCCACGGCTCAAACGCAGCACGCAGAAGATCGCGAACCCACCGGCGATGCTGATGCCACAGACTCGCGAGGCGTTTCGCACGATGATCACGCAACTCGAAACGGTCTACGAAGCCGACAAGTGCGTGATGGTCACCAGCGCGTCCACCGGCGACGGCAAGACGACGTCGAGCGTCAACCTGGCGGTCGCGCTCGCCGGCGCCGGTCACTCGGTCACGCTGCTGGACCTCGACCTGCGCAAACCGAGCCTCGCCTCGAGCCTGAACATCGACCACAGCGCCTCGATCCAGGAGATCGTCTCGCGCCTGGAGAACAAATCCGGCTTCGCCGACCTGCTCGTCGAGGTTCCCTCGATCCCCTCGCTGAAGGTGCTGAGCGTCAGCGCGGGACCCGAGGACGCGGCCTTCGTCGACGCGCTCAACCACCGCCTGCCCGGCCTGATGGAAACGCTGCGCCAGCAAACGACCTACATCGTGGTCGACACGGCTCCCCTCGGGGAGGTCAGCGATGCCCTGCGGGTCGCCCAGATCATCGACGTGGTGGTCCTCATCGCCCGCGTCGGCAACACCCAACGGCGCAACCTCCAAATCACTCGCGACCTACTGGAACGAACCGACTGCAGGCCCGCCGGGTACCTGCTGATCGGCGGCCACGAAGGCGCAACCAGCTCCTACTATTGAGCGGCCGGAGCGACGCCGTTCCCGCGCACGGTTGCCATGAGACACAGGGGCGCCGACCAGATCATCCTCTCCTACCACGCGGTGAGCTCGAGCTGGGACTCCCCGCTGGCGGTGTCGGAGGCGGTCCTCGCAGAGCAACTGACGTTGCTCTGCGAGCGAGGCTATGAGGGCTTGACGTTCTCGGAGCGGGAGCGGCGCCTGCGCAGCGGAGACCTGCCGCGCCGTTCGGTCGTCGTCACGTTCGACGACGGCTACGAGTCGACCCTCAAGGCCGCGCCGATCCTGGACTCGCTTGGCCTGCCGGGGACCATCTTCCCCGCGGTCGCCTTCATCGAATCGGGAGAGTCCCTCTCCTGGCCCGGCATCTCCCACTGGCGCGGCGGGGAGCACGAGCACGAGCTTCGACCGCTGAGCTGGAATCAGCTGGCGGAGCTGGCCGACGCCGGCTGGGAGGTCGGGTCGCACACCTTCGAC
>DASTAY010000038.1:0-13686 GCA_035712345.1 Solirubrobacterales bacterium | reverse complement strand
CAGCCGTCGCCGTTCCGGCGACTGGCCACGGCGTTGTATGTCCGGCCGCGAACGCAGCTGGCGCTGCTGCTGGCCGCCCCCACGGGCTGGTTCGCGCTCGTCTACCTCGGGTCGCTGGCCATCCTGCTGGTGGCCGCCTTCTGGTACCTCGACCCGACGACCTCGGCGGTCGTGCGGTCATTCACCCTCCGGAACTTCGAGACCCTGCTGACCCAGGAGATCTACCGGACGATCGCCCTCCGGACCGTCGGGATCGCAGCCGCCGTGACGATCCTGGACGCAGCGATCGCCTTCCCGATCGCCTTTTATATGGCCCGGGTCGCCGGGCCGCGCAAGCGCTCGATCCTGTTCATGCTCGTGCTGCTGCCGCTGTGGTCGAGCTACCTCGTCCGCGTTTATGCCTGGCGGGTCATCCTGTCGCCCGGCGGCGTCCTGGACTGGGCGGCGAGCGCGGTGGGATTGCCCGGCCTCAGCCCGGGCTTCACGGAGACTTCGATGGTCCTCGTGTTCGCCTACCTCTGGCTGCCGTACATGATCCTGCCGATCTACGCCGGGCTGGAGCGGATTCCGGACTCGCTGATCAGCGCCTCGGAGGACCTCGGCGCCGCGCCCTTCACGACCTTCAGGCGGGTGATCCTGCCGCTCGCCTTCCCGGCGGTCGTGGCCGGCTCGATCTTCACCTTCTCGCTCTCGCTGGGCGACTTCATCACGCCGAAACTGGTCTCGAACAGCCAGCTGATCGGCAACACGATCTTCTCCGAAATCACCGTCGACCAGCCCTTTGCGGCAACGCTGGCGCTGGTCCCGATCGTCGTCATGGTCGCCTACCTGGCCGTCGCGCGAAAGCTCGGCGCCTTCGAGCACGTCTGATGCGCCTCTCCCGCAGAGCGCGGATCCTGCTGCGCGGCGCCGTCGGCCTCGGGCTCGCCTTCATCTACTTCCCGCTGGTCGTGATCGGCATCTACGCCTTCAACTCGAGCAAGATCCTCAAGTGGCCGCCGCCGAGCCTGACCTTCGAATGGTTCGAAAAGGCGTTCGAAAGCGAAAGCGCGCGGGAAGCGCTGCTCACCTCGGTCGAGGTCGGCCTGGTGGCGACGGCGATCGCGATCGCCCTGGGGACGATGGCGTCGCTCGCCGTCAGCCGCTTTCGCTTCTTCGGGCGCGAGAGCGTCTCGCTGCTCGTCATCCTGCCGATCGCCCTGCCGGGGATCGTCACCGGCGTCGCGCTGAGCAACAGCTTCACCCAGGTGCTCGGCTTCCAGCTGACCCTGCTGACGGTGATCATCGGCCACGCGACCTTCTGCATCGTCGTCGTCTACAACAACGCCGTCGCCCGCCTGCGGCGCATGTCGACCTCCTTCGAGGAGGCCTCGGCCGACCTCGGGGCCCACACCTGGCAGACCTTCCGCTTCGTCACCTTCCCGAGCATGCGCTCGGCGCTCGGCGCCGGCGCGCTGCTCGCCTTCGCGCTCTCCTTCGACGAGATCATCGTCACCACGTTCACGATCGGGGCGGCTGAAGAAACGCTGCCGATCTGGATCTTCCGCAACCTCTTCCGCCCGCACGAGCTGCCGATCGTCGACGCCGTCGCGGTGATCGTGATCCTGATCTCGATCGCCCCGGTCTATCTCGCCCACCGCCTGACCCGCGAGGAGGGCGGCGTGGCGTCCGCCCGCGGCGGCCCGGTCGAAGCCGAGGCAACCGCGGTGCCGTAGACCGCAGTGCCCAGGGCGGAGCCGCCGCTAAGCTCACGGCTTGACGGGCGAGAGGATCAGCGTGCGCCGCGCCAGCCGAGACGACGTCGACGCGGTGCTGGAGCTGTGGGCGTCGTCCCGCAGCGCCCACGCCAGCACGCCGGATCGCCGCGAGGACGTCGAGCGATTGCTGCAGGGGTCACCGGCCGCCCTGCTCGTGGCCGAGGACGGCGGGCAGGTGGTGGGCGCCGTCATCGCGGGCTGGGACGGCTGGCGGGGCAACATCTACCGGCTTGCGGTCGACGACCGGTATCGGCGCAAGGGCATCGGCCTGCTGCTCACGCGGGCCGCCGAGGACTACCTCCGCGGCTGCGGCGCGCGCCGGATCACCGCCCTCGTCGCCCACGACGACGAGGCAGCCGGCTCCTTCTGGGACGCCGCCGGCTACCCGCGCGACACCGAGATCGGCCGCCGCGTGCGCAACCTGTAGCGACTCCAGGCTGCGCCCTCAGGCCGGCCGGAACGGGTTCTGGACCCTCACACCGGCATAATCCTGACCGTCGCTCAGGTCCTCCGAGAGCACCGTTTCACAGCCGAGCGAGCGAGCTGCCTCGATGATCGCCGCGTCCCAGTAGGAGATCTGGAAACGCTCCCGCGTCGCAAGCGCCGCCCGCAACAGCTGCGGCGTGATGTCCACGGTCGGAAGGCGCAGGAAGGACTCGACCAGCCGGCTCGCCCGCTCGTGCGGGAGTGAGTCCGATTTGCTTGCGCGCGTCGCTTGGACGTAGAACTCCTGCAGGACCTGGACGGAGAGCGCGAGGTCACGTTCGCCGAGGGTGCCCCGTGCGAGCTCGGCCTTGTGCGCCTCCTCTGGATTGCGCGAAATCGAGTAGAGCAGGATATTCGTGTCAACGAACCGCACGGCTGTAGAGCTCGTCGCGACTCAGCCGGTCTGAGGCCCGGAAATGATCGATTTCGGCGAAGACTTCGGCCTGCAGCGCCTCCAACCGTGCGAACTCGGACTCCCTCTCTCCCAGCGAGCGCAGGTAGTGGGTAACGAGTGAGCTGACCGAGCTTCCGTCTTCCGCGGCGCGGACGCGGGCGGCTCGGTAGACGTCCTCCGGCACCGAAACCGTGATGTTCTTCATGTGCACCACAGTTTCACAGTAGCACAGTGGCTTATTGGCGAGCCAGGCGCTCGGCCTCCTCGGCGCCGACGTAGGGGCCGAGGGTGAGCTCGACCAGGTCGGGCAGGAGCGCCTCGAGCTGCTCGGTGCGGCCGGCGCTGAGCTCGCGGATGATCAGCGAGACGATCCCGCCGACCAGGGCCTCCTCGGTCGCCTCGGGCAGCGGATGCTCGCCGCCGTGCTCGGGACGGCCCGCCTTGAGGATCTCGACCAGGCCCTGCATCGAGGCGCGGTGGCGGGCGGCGATCTCACCACCGGCGGCGATCGGCTCGATCATGCAGAGCCGGGCGAGCTCGGGCTCACCGGCGAGGAAGCGCAGCATCGTCGCCAGCGCCGCGCGCACCTTCTGCGGCCACTCCTCGAAGGCCTCCGCGGCCGCCTGCATCGAAGCGGCGATGTGGTCGGCGACCATCTCGTAGGCCGCGAGAAAGCACGCTTCCTTGTCGGCGAAGTGCTCGTAGAAGGTGCGGCGCGAGACCGAGGCCGCCTTGGTGATGTTGGCGACGGTGGTCGCGTTGTAGCCCCGCTCGGCGACGACGTCGACGAGCGCCGTGACGATCCGCTCGCGCTGGTTCTGGACGATGAACTCACGGGGGAGGCCATGGCGACCCGCGGGGAGCCTCGGCGAAACGTTCTCTTTGTCCCCCGCCATCGTGCGGTCATTATCTACCGCAGCGGCTGGACGAGCAGCTCGTCCTCGGCGGCGCGGGCGCCCAGGTAGGGCATCGTCGCCAGGTAGATCAGCTCGGGCAGGAACTCCTCCCCCCGTTCGACCGAGCCGGATTCGACTTTGGCGAGGATCGTGTTGTAGACGGCGCCCGCGGCGATTTCCGCCGTGCAGCGCGACATCGGCCGCTCCCCTCCGACCTCGCCCCGCCCGCCGTCGAGGAAGTCGGCGATGCGCCGGACGATCCGGTCGCGGCGCTCCTGGGCGCCGCTGCCGGAGCCGTTGACCGAGACGACGAGGAAGCGCGCGCGTACAGAGTCCTCCTGCAGGAAGCGCATCGCCGCCACGCCCGCCGCCCAGATCCGGTCGTGCCAGGCGGCGCGCCCGGCGCAGGCGGCGTCGACGTGGCCGCAGAGCTCCTCCATCGCCTCGTCGTGGAGGGCGAGGAAGCAGTCCTCGAGATCGGCGAAGCAGCGATCGAAATGGGTGCGCGCGACGTCGGCGTGCGCGCACACCGTCTCGACGTCGACGGCCGCGAAGCCGTGCTCGGCGACCATCTCGATCATCGCGGCGGCGATCCTCTCCCGCGCCGGATCGCGTCCTTTGCGGGCGCTGCTCACATCGCCCCGGCCCAACTCCCCGCGCCTGGATTCGCCTCGGCGGCGACCACTATGCCGCCACCCGGGCCTGGGCCGCTTGCGCCGCCCGCGCCGCCTCTACCTCCCCCACGTATGGCGTCAGAGTCACCTGCAGCATCTCCGGCAGCAATCCCTTGAGATCGTCGACCCGGCCGGAGATCAGCCGCTGGTGGACCAGCCACGTCAGCCCGCCGGCGATCGCCACCTCGAGCCCGTCGGGCAGGCGGGCGGCCCGCGGATTCAGCTCCCGTCCCTCGCGCAGCTTCGGCGCGACGCTCTCCAGCATCGACTGGTAGCGGGCCAACGCTTCTCCCCCGGCCGCCTGGGCCTCGACGATGCAGAGCTTCGCCCGCGCCTGCTCGCCGACCACCATCTCGAGGAAGACCTCGAGCCCGGTGGAGATCTGGTCGACCCAGGGCTGCTCGGGGTCGACCAGCTCGCCGAAGACCTCGCCGGCGGCGGCGACGCTCTCGTCGAAGGCGGCGAGGAAGCACTCTTCCTTGTTGGCGAAGTGCTCGTAGAAGGTGACCAGGGCGACCCGCGCGGTCTTCGCGATCAGCTCGATCGTCGTCTTCTGGTAGCCGCGCTCGGCGACCAGCTCGGCGGTCGCCAGCAGCATCCGCTCGCGCTGGTTCTGCGAGACGAAGTCGCGCGGGATCAGATGCCGTCCCGGTGGCAGTTTGGAGAGACGCTCCGAGAGTGACCGCGAATCGGCCATGCCAAGACGGTACCAAAACATATATCTGATGTCTATTTGCCTTTTCTACAGAAAACACGGCGTTCTAGGCAACCTTGTTTCTAAAAGCTGCTATACCTAGACAAAAGGTTTATGTTTTCGGAAAGCGACAGCGGCTCGGTCATAGCCTTTCCCGGACCTCGCGGGCGACGGCCTCCACGCGAGCGGATCCTCGAGGCGATGCTGCTCACGAGTGGCGAGCTCGGCTTCGAGCAGGTCGCCGTCCGCCACGTGATCGAGCGGGCGCAGACGAGCCGCGCCACCTTCTACAAGCACTTCGCGGATCGCGAGGACTGCTTCGCGCAGGCCTACGGCGAGGCCGGCGAGTGGCTCTACCGGCGCATCGTCGGGGCCGCCCGGCGCCAACCCACCTGGCGCGAGGGCCTGCGCGCGAGCCTGGCCGAGCTGCTCGAGTTCTGCGCCAACCGGCCGGCCACGGCGAAGGCGCTGCTGGTCGAGGTCCATGCGGCGGGCGAGCGTTCGCTCGCCCAGCGGCGCGATCTGATGGAGCGCCTCTCCCGCGCGCTGGACAGCGCGCGCCACGAGATCCCCTCTCGCCAAGCTCCACCTCCTATTACGTCTGACTTCATTGTAGGGGCGATCGACACCCTCTTGGCGGCGAAATTGTTGGACGGCGACGCCGAGCGCGCGCCAGAGATGCTGCCCGGCCTGCTCCACTTCGTCGTCATGCAGTACCTCGGCGAGTCCGCCGCCTGGGAGGAGATGACCGCCGCCCCCCTGGCTACGTGGAAGGCCCGCCGCGCCGCTGCCGCCTGGATCCCGCCGCGGGGCGGATGAGCTCGGCGAGCTGGCCGGCCAGAGCCGGCAGGCGATCCGCCTCACCGACCGCGACCCTCTCCGAGGCGAAAGCGGCGGCGCCTTCCAGCGAATACCGCTCCGCCCCCATCGCCGCCAACCTGTCGAGCAATCGCTCGCGCGCCGCGCCAATCGCCGGCACGCTCAGAGCGGCTTCGGCGCCGAGCAGGTGAGCGAGGGCCGGCTCCTCGGCGAGGAAGAGCAGGATCTCGTCGAGCGCCGTCCGCAGGCGCTCCTCCCAACTGCCCTCCCCAGCGCAGGCGCCGACGGCCAGGTCGCAGACGCAATCCGCGGCCATCTCGTAAGCCGCAAGCAGACAGGCGCCGAGGCTGTCGAACTGCTCGTAGAGCGTGCCGCGCGAGACCCCGGCCCGCGTGGCGATGTCCTCGACCCGGGCCCGCACGTACCCACGCTCGGCCAGGACCTCCGCCGCGGCCCCGAGGAGCCGCCAGCGCTGGCTCTCCGCCACCTGCTCCCGCGGGATCCCATGTCTCCCGCGGGGCAGCTTGTGGTCGGAGAGTGAGTCAGTGATGCCGCGTGTGCTCCGCATGAAACAGTCGCTCAGCGTGACGGGCCGCCTGCAGAAGCCACGTGATTCGCTCGCGCCCACTCGACGATGGGGACCGATTCGGCTATTACCTCTCCCTCGGAGGTGACCAGCATCGGGACCACCCTCCGGCCACTCAACCCTTCGACCTCGCGGCGTCCCTTGGTGGTCCACTGTAGGAAGCGCGGCCCCACCCCGAGGCCGCGCACCTTGACCAGCTCGGGCTCATGGCCTGCCGCGAGCAGCGCCCGGTGAGCGACGCGGCAGGGGTGCTGGTGGAAAGGCTCCCTGTAGGTACCCCAGCAGACATACAGCTTCACAGCTTCACCCTTGCCTGTGCTTTCGCTTCCCCCCACAGGAGACCGGCCTCATCACCGGCTTGGAGGAACTCTGCTTCCCATTGTGCCCGGTAGCGAGCAGGCTCGCCCGGTCGGTCCTCCCGGCGCAGAGGTCCTTGGAGTTGATGATCAGCCCCTTCTTGGCGCCCTGCATGTGCAAGACGACTTTGGAGAGGGGGGCGTCGGGGGCTTCTTCGAGGCTCGCCCTGATGCCGCCCTTCTGGGAATCGATCCGCACGTCGACTTCGATGCCGACGAGCCCGTGCAAGGCGAAGACCAGGTCGGGCAGCTTGTGGTTTGAGGAGCGCAGGAAGACAGGCCCTTCGAGCGGTTCGTCGAGCAGCGGCGTCCAAGCCTTGACGAAGCCGTAGCGGGAGGCCTTGGGGCACTCGGCCCCGTCGCCCGCTCCGGCGGCGAACTGCATCCTGGTGCAGATCGTCTTGATGTGGGCCTGGTCGAGGAAGGCGGACCTGGGCAACCTGACCACGAGGCCTTTGATGTTGGCATCCCCCTTGCGCGGCGTGTAAATCGCCTTCAGGGCCGGGTGGTCCCCTCGCCTCGTGCCCCCCTGCAGATCCAGCCTCAGGTCGGGTTTGAAGCCGAGGTTGAGGCAGTTCGCCGCCTGGTAGCGGGTCGAGAGGTCGACCGGGCGGTCATCGCTCGGGTCCAAGACGTTCAGGTAGGAGCCGAAGAGGACCGATCTGGCGCTCAATTCATCGCAGGAGGTCGGGTTCAGGGTGAAGTTCGGTCGGTCGACGTGCACCCGCAGGTCCCTGACCTTCAAGACGATCCCTTTGAGAATGTGGGGGATCGGTTCTGACTTGGCCCCGTCGACTTCGACTTCGGCGGTCTTGGGGTTGAGCGTGAGCGCCGCCTGGACCACGACCGTACCGGCGTCGAAGGGGCCCGCGACCGCGGGGGTGATCGCGATCACGCTGAGGGGATCGCCGTGGTAGGGCCCGCCGAGATAGACCTGGCCTTTGACGTAGGTGAGCACCGAGCCGACTCCGGCTCCGGCCAGGGTGTGGCCGATCAGGCTGTTTGCGGGACAGGAGGGGCTTGCCAGCTCTTCTTCGCCGGTCTTTGCCCTCGCCACCGCGATCGCTGAGTCGGGGCATTTGGCGACACCCGCAAGGGAGCCGAGCTCGCCGGGGGGCAGGACGGCCGAAAACTTGGTCATGTCCTGTTCGCCGTCTTGCCTGATCAGGCGCATGTCGAAGGGCGAAAAGGACCCTGCGTTGGGGTTAATCGCCCCCGCCTGGAAGGTCGGGTCAAAGGGCGGGATGCCCTGAGGCGGGCAGGGGCCGCCGCCGATCCCGTGCAGGACCTGCCAGGGGCTGCGGCTGATGAAGGGATGTTCCGGGTCTGACCAGGGGGTGATTTCGGCTTCGGTGGTGTAGGTGCCGCAGGTAGACGGCGTCACCAATGGGGCCCTGGCGCCCTCCCTGAAGCGGAATTCGAAGCTTTCGAAGGGAAGCTGGGGCAGGTCGCGGAAGGTGGCCGTGATCCTCCCGGTCGTGGGGTCGGGCTGGACTTCGCCCGCCAGCTTGACCAAGACGCCCCGTTCTGGGTCCTTGACGATGAGGTAGAGGGCGAGAAGGGAGTCAAAGGGGTTCTCGGCTCCGTGTTCGGTCGTCCTTGGGTCGTCGGGCTGGGCGACGAAGACTTCTCCACTCAACGGTTCGTCGAGGAGCTGGGTGTGGAGGGTGATCGAGCCAATCTTTGAGTCCGACGGGCAACCGTGACCTTCGACGGGGTGAAAGCTCGCTTCTTCAGATGAGTATTGGTCTGGCCTGCAGACCCCCAGGCCTTCTGCCTGGGAAGGGTTGATCGTCACCCCTTCGGGCAGGGTGACCTTGACTTCCTTGACATCAGAGGAAGCGGTGGCACTGGGGCTTTCCATCCCCGGGTTGGGGATCGAGAGGTTCACGCCGAGTCCCGTCGGGCTCTCGACGTCCTCGGCGGTAGGGGTCGCTGTAAGACTCCCCTTGACCGGGACCTTGTCGCATTCGGAGATGCCCACAGGCGCTCCCCAGTTTTGGGGCGGATAGGGGTAGTCCGGTGCTTCGTGGGGCAGATAGCTCCTCGTGCTCCAGGCGGGGTCAGAGAGATCGGGCTGGTCGGTCGAGGTCAGCCTTCCCGAGTGAAACCAGGAATCGACGCTCATCGAGGTGCGCATCTCTTCGGGGGTGCGGCAGGAGGTCGGGTTGCGCAGGAAGGGCTTTTCGGATAGGCCGGCGGGGCAATGGCCGCTGCCGCCGATGCAGACCCGTTCTTGGTCGTGGGCGGTCGAGGCAGGGGTGCCCCAAAGGGTCACCGTGCTGCCTGCTATCGGCAGGCCCTCAGGCACGTTTCGGTCTGCGATCGTGAAGCCGTAGTCGCCGTCACTGCGCAGGTGGGCGTCGAGCAGGATCGAGGTGCCGAGCACGTTGAAGCCGAAACGGGCCGGCACCCCCGTGGGCGGTGCCATGTTGAAGACCGGCAGCGGGCCAACCGAGTCATATTCGAGCTGTTGACCCGTATTGGCCCGCACCCTCGCGGTGCCGATCTGGGAGGAGGGCGCGCAGAGCGGTTCTGGGGAGAAACTTCCGCTGGAGTTATTCGAGAGCTGGTCGATGTTGCATTGACTCGCGGCGGTCGGGCTGCCGATCAGTCCCGGCGGCAATTCGGCGAAGATGTCCTTTGCCGGCTCGACCGGCCACAGGTCGCCGTAGAAGTCGCCCCCGTGGTGCACGGTGTTGAGGTCGAAGGAGACCGAAGAGTCGTAGGGGTGGGCGCCGGCCTTGGTCGAGGGCGTGCCGCCAGCGTCGGCGACGGTCCTGCCGTCGAAGGAGGCGAGGCCAAAGCCGGGCGGCGTCGCCCTGGCGATTATCGGGAAGCTCGAACTGGCCGTGGGGGCGCCGCCCCCGGAGACTTCGAAGACCGCCGTCTTCACCGCTTCGGGCGGGATCGCCGGGCTCGCGGCCACGGTTACCTTTAAAATTGAATCGTCTTCGGGGTTGAAGACATCGCTGGCATCGGTGCAGGTGATGGCGCTGGTCGGGTAGATGTTGCTGAGGCAGTCCCAAGCGTGTTTGGCGGGGGTGAGCAGCGGTTCGGCTCCGGTCGCTTTCAGGCCACCGGGAAGGGTCGCGGTGAAGATAGTCGGGTCGGAGCCGCCGTCGGCCACCACATTGCCGACGTTTTGGATCTGCACCAGATAGTTGCCGCTGTCCCCCGGGGCGATTGTCGTGTTGGCCTGGGGGATGATTTCCCAGGCCGGCCCGGGAGTCGGGGCAGCGCTCGCGGAAGCGGCGCCCAATAGGGCCGCCCAAGCCGCCAGGGCGCTGATTCCAAGTACCCTGCGCATAGCGTCGCTCCTCTTCGCCTGCCGCTTCATCTGCTGCCTCCCCGGCTCGTGCTGGTCGTCCGCCTGTGGTTCCTTCGCTGGGCGTGCCGTCTCTTTGACCTGTGTCTCTTGTGCTTGTGCCTGGCAGCGCGCTTGTGGGTCTTCGGGTTACCCGGGCCCCTGAGGCTGGCCGAGCCGGGCGTCGGGTCGTTCAGGGCAACCGGGGGCGGCTGGCAGGCGTCTCCCTCACAGACAGAGGGCGGCATCAGCGGTTCGGGGAAACCGCCCCCCACTCGCACGTCATAGAGGTCGTAGGCTTTGTCGACGTCCCAGCCGACCAGTCGCTCGCGGGTGGCGATGAAGGCGTCGCGGCCATCCGCCGAGGTGTCCATGAAGTAGGAGGGGTTAGAGTCCTGGCCGCTCGAGAGCAGGTGGGCTTCGCCGGTTACGCTGTCGAACTCATAGGCATCCGATATGCCGTTGCTGTCGGCCGCCACCAGCGGTTCTGGGGTCGAGAAGAAGACGTAGCGGCCGTCATCTGAAATCGCCCTGTTTTCGTAGGCGGTAAATAATGAGGCGCCATAGTTCTTCCTTACGTAGACCGCGGCGCTCTGGGTGGGCGGCACTCCGTCGGGCCGACAGGAGACGCATTGCAGCCGGTTCGTCTCTGCCTGGTAGAGGTAGAACTCGCGACAGCCTAACTCCCCGCAATGACTTTGGTCGATGTCGCTGCCGCCGTAGAGGCTCAACAGGCCGCTGCCGCTCGTTGACACGAACAACAGGCTGCGGCCGTCGGAGGACACACGCGCCTGGCGCTTCGACTGAGCCAAAGCCGTCGCGTCCTCTTGTTCATCTATGGCCTTGGAGAAGAGACCGCGGATCTGGCCGATAAAGCGCAGTTCGCCCCCCTCGGAGGTTCCTGACCCGTCGTGCCAAAGGAAGATGCCGGGGTGGGAAGCATCCACGGGCGGCTCGTCTTCGACCAGCTGCTGTGCGGAGGCGAAGTAGACATAGTGGCCGTCTTCGCTGGCGCCGAGCACCAACGTCGCGTCCCCGATGTGGGTCAAGTGCCCGCCGTGGTTCGTCTCGGTCGAGGAGACCGTCCCCGCTCCCGTCAGTCCCGAGCCGTCGATCGCGATCTCGGGGATGTCGGTGTGGGCCAGGGTGCCTTGGAAGGTAACCGTGAAGGGACCGCTGCCGCTGATCGCGACCGAGCCGCCGCCGGAACCGATCGCCGCTAGGGCGTTCAACGCTGCTTCGATTTCCCCGGAGCCGGCGTTGCATGGGAGGGCGGGGGTGGTTTCGCCTTCGTAGCTGAGTGTGAAACTGCCGCCGGTCGCTTCGATCTCAAGTTCCTGGACCTCTGAGCCTGGGGTCAGGCTCCACATGTAGAGGCCGGCGCCGGAATCGTCGGTAAGGCTCACGTTGCTGGTGAAGAAGACTCGCGAATCGTCGGCGCTGGCGTCCCAGTAGGCGGCGCCGCCGGCGGCCGACGGGGTTGAACGCTCTAGAGCGTTCAGCTTGATCGACCGAGGCGGGTCGGCCGTCAGCTCGCGCAGGTAGAGCTGCCCGCACGACGTCACTAGGCCGAGGCCGCTGCAGCCACTGGCAACGGTGAAAATTGCTCGCGAGCCGTCGGCGGAGATCACGTGCGGGGTGTAGTTGTTGTTTTCTCCGGCGAGAGTGCGAAGACCACCTCTGCCGGCGGTCGCCCCGCGGGATGGCGCCAGGCAGTTCGGGTCTGCGCATTCATTGCCAGATTCGGGGACGACGCTGACCAAGCGGGTGACGCCATGGTCTGACTCATAGACGTTGTTGACGAGCGAGTCGGAGTGAGGGTCTGCATTCGAGTCTTTGGTCAGCCGCGCGAACGATTCGAACAGCACGTGACTGGAGTCCGCCGAGGCACCGTCGACGCGCGGGAACGGGGGGAGTCCGGACCCCGGAGCAAACCCGTACGGGGGTAGGGGGGTGTCGGATTCTTCGCAGAGCGGACAGCCGCTGGCGAGCATGTAGGCGCCGGGGCCGGGGGTTGCGAGGTCGCTACGCGAGTATACGTTTGCGACGTCTTCGACGAAAGGGTCTGAGGTCAGCGGGCTGATCGCCGTAAAGACCCCGCTCGTGAGATCGCGGGAGAGGATCGGATACTCAGGTTCGTAGGACGCGCCCAGGGCCCTGGTGGGAATGGGTCCCTGGGCGGGGGTGATCGCGTGAGTCGCCCAGCCGTTGTCGCCAGGTTCGGCCGTGCTGGATCGCTCGGCCATGTATTCGGTCGCGACACCGGTCCCCTGCAGGTCGCCGAAGCCAACCAGCGAGGCGAAGGCGATCGCCTGGCCGTCCGAGGCGGCCCGCGTGCGAGTCGTGTCGGTAATCACTTCGCCCCCGGCCTTGCCTTCGGGGCTGACCAGCTCATAGGCCCGGCAGTCGGGCAGGTAGGTGGCGTGCTGAGCGACCCGGGCTGCTTCGTTTGAGCAGGCCGAGTCTGCGCCGGCGGTGGTTGCCGGAATGCAGATCCAGACGCTCAAGGCCAGTAGCGATGCGCAGCTCGCCGCGAAGCCGAGCCTGCGCCTGCCGTGTGTTCCCTGCTTCATCTGCTCCCTCTCCCTGGATCGCGTTTGCCTCATCGGCTCTTCCCCTGCCTGTGGCGGGGGTGGTGGTGGTGCTTCCTTGCGTGGCGCTTTGCCTTGCGGCAGACCGCCTTGCCCCTGACGAGGACCTTCTTCTTGGGCTTGTGGCAGCTGAGCGCCTTTGAGGTCGGCGGGGGTGGGGGTGGTTGGCTGGAGGATTGGAGGGCCGGTGGGCTTGGCTTTGCCGCAAAGGCCGCACCCACGGACTTAGAACCTGTTTCACAATGACCTGAGCCTCCGCCAGCAGACGATCGCGCAGGCAAGGTGCATGAAGGCGAGGTGTTGGTCGGGGTCACGCTCCCAACGGATGCGGAGCCTGCGGAACTGGTGAAGCCAGGTGAAGCTTCGCTCCACTACCCAGCGCTGGGTGCCCAGCCCCGATCCGTTGTCTTCGCCACGTCGGGCGATCAGGGGCTTGATCCCGCGAGCCCAGAGCTCGCGGCGGTACTTGTCGTGGTCATAGCCACGGTCGGCGAGCAACCGATCGGGGCGTTGGCGGGGGCGGCCGACCTTGCCGGTGACCGGGACGATGCCGTCGACCAGGGGCAGGAGCTGGGTGACGTCGTTGCGATTGCCGCCGGTCAGGGTGATCGCCAGCGGCAGCCCGCCGGCGTCTGTCAACAGGTGGTGCTTTGAGCCCGCGCGAGCGCGATCGACTGGGGATGGCCCTGTGTGGAGCCCCCCAAAAGCGCTCGGATGTGGCTGGAGTCGGCGGCGGCCCTCGACCAGTCGATCTCGCCGGCGCCGTTTAGCTTCGCCAGCACCGCCTGGTGTAGCTGCTCCCAGACCCCCGCCTGCTGCCACTCGTGCAGCCGCCTCCAGCAGGTCACTCCCGAGCCGTAGCCGAACTCAGTTGGAAGGTCGCGCCAGGCGATCCCGGTGTGCAAGACGAAGAGGATCCCGTTGAGCGCCGCACGGTCATCGAGGCGTTTTCTGCCCGGATAGCGGTACCGGCGCTGCACTACGGGCAACAGCGGCTCCAGCTCGGCCCAAAGGCCGTCGTCTACCTCAAAGCGCGATGGCACCTCCGACACCTCCGAGAGTCGACCACATGTGCCGGAGGTGTTCACCGCTCAGGCGGCAGGTCCTTCTTTCTGAAACCGGTTCT
>DASTAY010000037.1:0-38440 GCA_035712345.1 Solirubrobacterales bacterium | reverse complement strand
TCGATCTCGAAGAGGTTGTCCTCGGCGTGGTCGAGCATCACCAGCAGGCGCGGGCCGACGCGGGCGATCTGGCGGCAGAGCTCGGAGCCGATCGAGCCGCCGGCGCCGGTGACGAGGACGATGCGGTCGCGCAGGTAGGCGCCGACCCGGTCGAGCTCGACGACGATCGGGTCGCGGCCGAGCACGTCCTCGACCTGGACCTCGCGCAGCTGCTTGTTCAGCTGGACGCCGCCGCGGAGGAGCTCGAACACGGTCGGCAGCGTGCGCACGCGGATCTCGCGCTCGCGGCAGGCGGCGACGACCTTGGCGCGCAGGGTCCCCGGCGCCGAGGGGATCGCGATCACTACCTCGTCGGGCTCGGTCTCGTCGAGGATCGTCTCGATCTGGGCGGTGGTGCCGAGCACCTTGAGGCCGAGCATCCGCATCCCCTGTTTGCGCGCGTCGTCGTCGACGAAGCCGATCGCGGTCGCGCCGAGGTTGGGGTTGAGGTGCATCTCGCGGACGACCATCTGGCCGCCCGAGCCGGCGCCGATCACGAGCACCTCGTGCTTGGGCACGCGGTGGCCGTGGCTGGGCCGCTCGACGATCAGCCGCACCGCGAGGCGGGCGCCGGCGACGAGGAAGAGGGTGAGGAGGAAGGCCATCACCGCGACCGAGCGCGGCAGGTCGTGCTTGAAGGGCTTGAGCACGGTGAAGAGGACGACGACGATCGCGCTGGCGACGGCGACGGCGCGGACGATCGTGAGGAAGTCGCGGCCGCTGACGTAGCGCCACCACTTCTGGTAGAGGCCGAAGGCCGCGAACACCGCCACCTCGATCAGGGCGACGAAGCCGACCGACTGGGCAAAGAGGACCCAGTAGCGGTGCGGCAGGTCGTTGCGATCGAGGAAGCGCAGCCGGAAAGCCAGGTAGTAGGCGAGCGCGACGAGCACCGCGTCGGCCGCCGCCTGGAGCAGCCGCGTCCGGTAGACGGGATGGTTCAAGCGACCCATGGGGAACAGCCGAGTTTAGTTGGTGTTCGCGCGGCTCCCTACAATCCCCGCTTCGCGCATGCCGATTCCCTTCGCCGACATAAGCGGCCCGATCGTCGACTTCTGCGTCAACGTGATCGAAAGCACCGGGCTGGCCGGCATCTTCCTGCTGATGGCGGCGGGCAGCGCCTGCATACCGATCCCCAGCGAGGCGGTGATGCTGTTCGGCGGCTTCAGCGTCTCCAACGGCGACCAGACGCTGATCGGGATCACCCTGGCCGGCTTGGCGGGAAACATGGTCGGCTCCTGGGCCACCTATGCGGTCGGCTACTACGGCCGCATCGACCTGCTGGAGAAGAACCGCCTGATCCACCTCAGCCCCGCGCGGCTGGCCTGGGTCGACAGCTGGTTCAAGCGCCACGGCGACGCGACGGTCTTCCTCGCCCGCCTGCTGCCCCTGGTGCGGGCCTTCATCTCGCTGCCGGCCGGCGTCGCCGAGATGCCCTTCTGGCGCTTCACCTGGCTGACCGCGCTCGGCTCGCTGCCCTGGGTGCTCGGCTTCGGCCTGATCGGACGCGCGGTCGGCGACAACTGGGAACAGTGGCGCCACCACATGCAGTTCCTGGACTACGTCGTGGTCGCGGCGATCCTCGGCTTCATCGTCTACACGATCGTCAAGCGCCGTCGCGGCGCCCCACCGAGTGAGGAGACCGAGCCCGTCGCCGAGCCCACCGGCGCAGCGGAGACCCCCTGAGCAGCTCCCCTGAAGGCGGGATCCCGGCCGCCCGCGCGTTCGCCCTGGGAATCGTCCAGGGGCCGGCGGAGCTGCTGCCGGTCTCCTCCTCCGCCCACATCGTCCTCGTCCCCTGGCTTGCCGGCTGGGACTGGGAGCGGCTCGACCCGGAGGTGCGCAAGAGCTTCGAGGTCGCGGTCCATGGCGGCGCCGCCATCGCGCTCCTGATCGGCCAGCGCAAGACGATCGTCGAAGAGCTGCGCTCCTTCGACGGACGGCGGGCCCTCACCCTCGGCCTCTCCTTCCTGCCGGCGGCGGTGGTCGGCTACGCGCTCGAGCGGCCGATCGAGCAGCGGCTCGGCGGACCGCGGGCGACCGCGATCGGGCTGCTCGCCGGCGCCGCGGCGATGCTGATCGCCGACACACGGCCCCAGCAGCGCGGGCGCGGCGATGCGACCCCGGCCGACGGCCTCGCGCTCGGCGTCGCCCAGGCGGCGGCGCTCGCGCCGGGGGTCTCGCGCAACGGCGTCACCCTCGCCGCGGCGCGCTGGCGCCGCTTCTCCCGCGACCAGGCGAACCTGCTTTCGCGCACGATCGCGCTGCCGATCATCGTCGGCGCCACCGCCCTCAAGGGCGAGCGCCTGCGGCGCCGTGGCGCTCCCCCCGCGCTGCGGCGCTCGCTCGCGATCGGCGTCGCGGCCTCCTTCGCATCGACCCTCGCCTCGCAGCGCCTGATCGGCCTGGTCGAGCGCGACCGGGCGCTGTGGCCCTACGCGGCGTATCGGGCCGGTCTCGCCGCCGCCGTTCTTGCGAAGCTGCGGAGGAGATGAGCGACGCGGACGCCTACGCGCAGGCCGGGGTCGACCAGGGAGCGGCGGACTCCGCGGTCGCCGCGCTCGTGCGGGCGCTTGGCGCGATCGAGCTTGGGCGGCCGTCGCGGCAGGTTCCGCTGCCGGGCCACTACGCGAGCGTGATCAAGCTCGACGAGCGGCTGGGGATCGCGCTCTCGACCGACGGGGTGGGGACCAAGCTGCTGGTCGCCGAGCAGCTCGGGCGCTTCGACACCGTGGGGATCGATTGCGTGGCGATGAACGTCAACGACGTGATCTGCGTCGGCGCCGAGCCGCTGGCGATGCTCGACTACATCGCGATCGAGCGCGCCGACCCGGAGGTCTGCGAGCAGATCGGCATCGGCCTCGCCCGCGGGGCCGAGCTCGCCGGGATCGAGATCCCCGGCGGCGAGCTGGCCCAGTTGGGGGACATGGTGCGCGGCTTCGACGTCGCCGGCGCCTGCTTCGGCACGGTCGCCCTCGATCGGATCGTCGACGGGTCCGCCGTCCAGGTCGGCGACCCGATCATCGGCCTGCCCTCCTCCGGCATCCACTCCAACGGCTACACGCTGGCCCGCTCGGCCCTCGACGGCCTGCCGCTCGGCGAGGACCCCGAGGGATGCCTGGGCCTGCCGCTCGGCGAGGCGCTGCTCGAGCCGACTGAGATCTATGTCAAGCCGGTGCTGGAGCTCCTGCGCTCCGAGGTCGACGTGCGTGGCCTCGCCCACATCACCTCCGGCGGGCTCGGCAACCTCGAGCGCCTCGCCGCCGACGTCACCTACGAGATCGACGACCCGTTGCCTGTCCCGCCGATCTTCGCGCTGATCCAGGAGCGGGCCGGGGTCTCCGACGAGGAGATGCACGAGGTCTTCAACATGGGCTGCGGCTTCTGCTGTGTGGTTGCGGCCGCCGACGAGGAGGCCGCGGTCGAGTTGATGCGAGCCCGCTACCCGGAGGCAAAGAGGATCGGCCGTGCGGTAGAAGGATCATCCGTACGACGTAGATGAGCCCACAGCCCTCCAGCTCGATGATCGGAACCGTGCTCTCCAGCCGCTATCGGCTGGAGGCGAAACTCGGCAGCGGCGGCATGTCGACGGTCTACCTGGCCCGCGACGAGACGCTCGACCGGCCGGTCGCGGTGAAGGTGATGCACCGCGAGATGTCCGAGCAGCCCGACCAGCTGCAGCGCTTCCGCCAGGAGGCGCGGGCGGTCGCCAAGCTGACCCACCCCAACGTCGTCTCCGTGATCGACGCCGGGGAGGACGGCGGCCACCCCTACATCGTCTTCGAGTACGTCAAGGGCGAGACGCTGAAGCAGCGGATCAGCCGCGTCGGCGCGCTCGACACGCAGGAGGCGATCGCCTACGCGATCGAGGTCGCGCGCGGGCTCGGCGTCGCCCACGCGCGCAACATGGTCCACCGCGACATCAAGCCGCAGAACGTGCTGATCGACGAGGAGGGTCGGGCCAAGCTGACCGACTTCGGCATCTCGCGGCAGCTCGAACAGGACGGCGTCACGGCAACCGGCCGCGTGCTCGGCACGACCGACTACGTCGCCCCCGAGCAGGCGATGGGCAAGGACGTCGACCCGCGCTCGGACATCTACTCGCTCGGCGTGGTGCTCTACGAGATGCTGATCGGCCAGGTCCCCTTCCACGCCGACAGCCAGGTGGGCGTGGCGATGAAACACGTCAACGAGGATCTGCCCGACGTGCAGCGGCGCCGGCCCGAGGCCTCGGCCGCGGTCGCCCTCGTGGTCGAGCGGGCGACGGCGAAGAACCCCGACGAGCGCTACCAGACCGCCGCCGAGATGATCGACGACCTGGAGACCGCGCTCGAGGTCGAGGCGGCGCGGGCGGGCTCGACCACCGGCGAGGCGACCAGCGTGCTCGACGCCCTGCCGCCACCGGAACGGAAGCTCTCGGGCCGGGGGCGTTGGTCGTGGGCGGCGATCCTGGTCCTGCTCCTCGTCGCCGGCGGCACCCTGCTGGCGGTGCAGCTGATCTCCAACGGCGGGCTCGGCGGCGGGGGCGCCAACAAGGGCAAGGGCGGCAACGTCGCGATTTCCTCGGCGACCGACTACGACCCCGAGGGCGACGGCGAAGAGGTCGGCAGCAAGGTCGAACTGGCCGTCGACGGGGACCCGACGGGGACCGCCTGGGAAACCGAGCACTACGACTCCGAAACCTTCGAAGGGACCAAGACCGGGCCCGACCCCGGCGTCGGCGTCTACGTCACCACGACCTCACCGGCGAGGCCGGAGAAGATGATCGTCCGCACCCCCACGCCGGGCTGGAACGCACAGGTCTTCGCCGCCCCGGCCGGCCCGCCCTCCGGCCTGAGCGGCTGGGACGAACCGGTGGGCGAAATCGAAGCTGCCTCCTCGCTGCAGGAAATATCGCTGGACGTGCGCGAGCCCTCGACCTACTTCCTGCTCTGGTTCACCAAAGCCTCCCCCGCACGCGATCAGGAAGGCCGCTTCCAGGTCGAGATCAGCGACATCAAGCTGCTGGGCTGAGGCGGGCGCGTCGCCCGCTCATTCGCCTTCGGCTTCCACTTCGGCTTCGGCGGCGCGCTTGCCGACGGTGACGGTCACCGCCGACCCCGGTTCCACTTCCGAGCCGGGCGGCGGGAACTGGTCGAGGACCCGGCCGATCTGCTGTTCCACTTCGGTTTCTTCTTCTTCGACCGTCGGTTCGAGGCCGGCGGCGCGCAGCGCTTCGACCGCCTGGCGACGTTCGGAGCCGACCACGTTCGGCACCTTCGCCTGCTTGACGCCCTTGGAGACGACGATCGAGACGCTCGAGCCGGCGGGAAGCTCGGAGCCCGCGCTGGGCGCCTGGCGGATCACCTCGCCCGCCGGCTTGGAGCTTTCCTCTTCTTCTACGCTGGGCGTGAAGCCGCGGCCGCGGATCTGCTGCACGGCGACCGAGCGCTGGGTACCGACGAGCACCGGCACCTTGGCGAGCTTCTGTCCCTTGGAGACGATGAGGACCACGGGCGTGCCCAGCGTGGCGACGGTGCCGCCCGAGGGCTCGGAGCGAATCACCCGCCCGGCTTCGACCTGTTCGGAGTTGGCCCGTTCGAGCTTGGCTTCGAAGCCGGCTTGTTCGACCCGTTCCACCGCTTCTTCCTGGCTCAGGCCGGCCAGCCCCCCCGGCACCTTGGCGCTGCCCGGGCCGGCGCTGACGGTGAGCGTCACCTTCGGCTTCGAGCAGAAGTAGGTGAGCAAGGCGCAGTCGAGCGAGGTCCTGCCCGCCGGCGGGTCCTGCTCGAGCACCTTGTTGGCCGCCACGTCGCGACGCACGCGGGCGATGTCGCCGACCTTGAAGCCGTTCTGTTCGAGCAGGGCGATCGCGACGCCGAGCTGGTTGCCGGTCACCCCGGGGACGTCGGTCTTGGTGTCGCGGGTCAACGAGAAGCCGATCAGGGCGCCGATCAGGACCGCGAGGGCGGCGAGCATCCACCAGGTGCGGCGGCGGTCTCCCTCGGGGCCCTCCGCCGCCACCGCCTCGCCGGGAGCCAGGACCGGGGGTGGCAACGGCGCGAAGGCGGCCGTGCCCCCATGGGCGCCGGGATCGCGCCCCGCCGCGTCGAGCGCGGCGATGAAGGCCTCGGCGCTCTGGAAGCGCCGGCCGGGGTCCTTTTCGAGCGCCCGCATCACGACCGCATCGAGCGCGGGCGTCACCGTCGGGGCGATCGAGCTCGGGCGCTGCGGCGTGTGCGAGACCTGTTTCATCGCGATCGCCACCGCCGACTCGGCTTCGAACGGCACCTGGCCCGCCAGGGCCTCGTAGAGCATCACCCCGATCGAGTAGAGGTCGGAGACGGCGGTGACCGCCTGCCCCTGCGCCTGCTCGGGCGAGAGGTAGTGGGGCGTGCCCATCACCGAGCCTGCCTGGGTGATCTCGGAGGCCCCCGCGCGGGCGATGCCGAAGTCGGTCACGGTCGCCTTGCCGTCGTCGTCGACGATCACGTTCTGCGGCTTGAGGTCGCGATGGACCACGCCGTGGCGATGGGCGTAGCCGGCCCCCTCGAGCACCTGGCGGATCAGGCTGACCGACTGCTCGGGCGTCAGCCCCTGGTCGATCAGCTCTTTCAGCGTGCGGCCCTCGAGCAGCTGCATCGCTATGTAGTGGGTGCCTTCGACGTCGCCGCGGTCGAAGACGGCGACGACGTTGGGGTGCGAGAGGCCGGCGGCCGCTTCCGCCTCGCGTTCGAAGCGCTCGACGAACTCGCGGTCCTGGGCGAAGCGGCGGTGCAGGACCTTGAGCGCGACGCGGCGGTGCAGATGCGGGTCCTCGGCCAGCCAGACGTCCGCCATCCCGCCGGAGCCGATCCTTCGCAGCAGCCGGTACCGCCCGTCGATCGTGCTTCCCTCGCCGACCTCAGCCGCCACGCTCAGCTCCCATCGTCTTCGAGGACGGCTTCGGCGACGGCGCGGAAGATCGGCGCCGCCGCATCGTTGCCGAACCGTTCGGTGCATTCGACCGTCGCCGCGATCGCGACCTTCGGTTCGTCTGCGGGCGCGAAGCCGATGAACCAGGCCTGGTTCTCAGCTTCGCCGCCGCCACAGGATTCGTTGCCCGGCGTTTCCGCCGTGCCGGTCTTGCCGGCGACCGGGACGCCCGGGATCGCCGCATTGGTGCCGGTCCCCTCGTTGACCACGCCTTCCATCGCCGTGGTCAGCTCTTCGGCGGTCTGCGCGTCGATCGGCTGGCCGTACTCGGATGGTTCGAGGCGCTTGACGACGCGGCCGTCCGGGTCGACCACGCGGCTCCAGATCTGCGGCTTCATCAGCGTGCCGCGATTCGCCACCGCCGCCGCGACCTCGGCCATCTGCAGCGGCGTCACCAGCAGCCGCTCCTGGCCCATCGCGACGCGCGCGATGTCGACCGGGTCGCCGGGCCCGAGCAGCTCGCCTTCGTCGGAGACGCCGCTCTTGTAGACCTGGTCGCTCGGCAGGTCGATCGCCGGGGTCGCGTTGAAGCCGAAGCGGTCCATGTATTCGAACATCGTGTCCTCGCCCAGTTTTTCGCCCAGCTGGGCGAACCAGGTGTTGACCGACTGGGTCAGCGCGGTGTCGAGGGTTATCGGCGGAAAGCTCTCGTCGAAGTCGTTTTCCAGCGGCTGCCCTTCGACTTCCAGCGGCGAGGGCGCGGCGAAGGCGGTTTCCGGCGTGATCTTGCCGCTGTCGAGACCCGCCGCCGCGGTGACCACCTTGAAGGTGGAACCGGGGGGGTGGAGCCCCTGCGTGGCGCGGTCGACCAGCGGCGTTTCGACGGTGTTGCGGTTGAGCTTCGAGAGTTCGTAGGGGACGCGGTTGGGATCGTACGGCGGATTGGAGGCCAGCACCTTCACCCGCCCGGTGGAGGGTTCGATCGCGACCGCGGCGCCGAAGCCCTGTTCCTGCAGCGCCGCCATCGCGGCCCGTTGCGCTTCGGGGTCGAGATTGGTGACGATGTCGTCGCCTTCCTGGTTGCGGCCGCGCAGCTGGTCGAGGATCGAGCCGAATTCCGATTCGCTGCCGATCAGTTCGTCGTTGTGGAATTTCTCGAACTCGCTGTCGCCCTGGCGGACGAAGCTGTAGCCGATCGGGTGCCCGAAGAGCGAGCTCTGCGGGTAACGGCGCACGTAGCGGCGGGCGGAGCCGTGGCCCTTGGCAACCGACTTGGCGATCACGGTGCCGTCGGCGGCGAGGATGCGACCGCGCCTGATCTGCTGTTGCTCGAGCAGCGGCCGCTTGTTCGCTTCCTTGCCCTTCAGCGCCTTGGCGTCGAAGACCGACCAGTAGGAGGTGAAGCCGATCAGCACCGCGAAGAGGACGACGACGAGGCCGAAGAGCTGGACGATCTGGCGGTTCACCCCCTCACCTCCGCTCCCGCGCAAAGCCGCCTCGCGCCGTCGCCGCCTCGCGGCGGGCGCGGTCGGAGATCAGCAGCAACAGCGCCAGGAGGACGAAGTTGGCGACGATCGAGCTGCCGCCGTAGCTGATGAAGGGCAGGGTGACGCCGGTCAGCGGGATCACCCTGGTGACCCCGCCGACGATCACGAACGCCTGGATCGCGAAGACCGCCGTGAGGCCGGTGGCGAGCAGCTTGGAGAAGCCGTCGTCGGCGAGCAGCGCGATTTTGAAGCCACGGGCGGCGATCAGCAGGTAGATGAGGATGACCGCGCAGGCGCCGAAGAGGCCGAGCTCGTTGACGATCAGCGAGTAGATCGTGTCGGTCTGTGCGGCCGGCAGCAGCGCCGCGTGGGTGCCGGGGATCGTGATCAGCGCCTGCCCGAAGCCCTTGCCGAAGAGGCCGCCGTCGGCCTGGGCGAAGATCGACTGCAGGATTTGGTAGCCGCTGCCGGTCGGGTCGTGGTAGGGATTGAGCCAGACCTCGACCCGGTCGTGCACGTGGGGGACGGTCGCGGCGAAGAACCAGGCGCCGAGCAGGAACAGCGCCATGCCGATGACGACGAAGGAGAAGCGCCCGGTCGCCACGTAGAGCAGGGCGAGGAAGGCGGCGAAGAACATCAGCGAGCTGCCCAGGTCGCGGATGAAGACGAGCATGAACATCGACGCCCCCCAGACGACCAGCAACGGGCCGAGGTGCTTGAGCGGCGGCAGGGTCACGCCGAGCACCCGCCGCGCGCCGACGATCAGCACCTCGCGGTGCTCGCGCAGGTAGCTGGCGAGGAAGACGACGATGCAGATCTTCGAGAACTCGGCCGGCTGGAAGGCGAGCGGACCGAGCTTCACCCCGAGGTAGGCGCCGTTGACCTGCTGCCCGACACCGGGCAGGCGCGGCGCCAGCAGCAACAGCAAGCCGATCGCGGCGATCGTGTAGCGGTAGCGCTCGAGCACGTCGTAGTCGCGCAGGAAGTGGATAGTCAGGGCGAAGAGGACTAGCCCGAGGACGAACCAGTTGGCCTGGTCGCGGGCGAGGCTCTCGTCGATCCGGTAGACCATCACCAGGCCGAAGGCCGTGAGCAGCGCGACCAGCGGGAAGAGATAGGGATCGGCGTCGGGCAGGCGCAGGCGCAGGTAGATGTGCGTGGCGACGCAGACGGCGAGGAAGTAGGCGCCGTAGATCAGGCTGAGGTTGCCGAGCCGGGCGTTCTCCTGGGCGAAGACCGCGGCGAACCCGGCGCTGAGCAGCAGCGCGACCGGGATCAGGGCGATCAGCTCGCGGTTGCGCGCCGAGGATCTGAGCGCCCTCAATTAAGGAATCCCCTGGCTGCGTTCGATTTCTTCGATCAGCGAGACGGCGTCCCCGCGCGAGCGCACGTCGTGGCCGGTGACGGCTTCGCGTCGCCTGCCGGTCAGCGCGGCGGTCTGCACCGGGCTGGCGTAGTGCTCGTCGTAGAGCTTCACCCCGAGCGGCAGTTCGTAGGGCAGTCCACGATAGAGGGCGACGCGGCCGCTGTCGTCGGTGCCGAGGAACCATGCCTGGCGGTTGCCGTACCAGGCGCCGAAGGCGAGGACGGCGAGGACGGCGAGGACGGCAAGCGCCTTGACCGCCCGGAGCAGCCCGCGCCGCGGGCGCTTCGCGGCGAGCTTCTCGCGCCGCTCCCGCGCCGCCGCGGCTGCCGCCCGGCGTCGCACCTCGGTCGCGGTCAGGCCGGCCTCCTCGGCCGCCGCGCCGACCAGGGTCGCGTCCTCGGGCCGCTCGCCGAGAGGGGCGGCCGCGTCGGCGAGGCGGAAGGCGAGCGCGGTGATGTTGTCGCGGCCACCGGCGGCGTTGGCCTCGTCGATCAACGTTCGCACGGCGTCGCGCATCGAGCCCGCCTGGGCGAGGGTCGTCGCGATGCGATCCTCGCTGACCATCGTCGTCAGCCCGTCGGAGCAGAGCAGGAAGACGTCGCCGGACGAGGCGGGGACCGTCTGCAGATCGACCTCGACCTCGGGCTCGGGGCCGAGCGCGCGGGTGATGATCGAGCGCTGCGGGTGGTCCTCGGCCTGGGCGTCGGTGATCTGGCCCTTGCGCCGCATCTCCTCGACCAGCGAGTGGTCGCGGGTGAGGCGCTCGAGCTTGCCGCGACGCAGGCGGTAGGCGCGGCTGTCGCCGACGTGACCGATGCCCACCTCTTCGGCCCCGCCGTCGACTATCGCGGCGGTGATCGTCGTCCCCATGCCGGCCTTGGACGGATCGGCGCGGGCGAGCTCGTGGATTCGGCGGTTCGCCTCCTCGATCGTCTCGCTCAGGAACGCCTCGGCCGGTCCCGCGGGCAGGTCGCGGTCGAAGGCGTCGGCTGCGGTCTTCGAGGCGACCTCGCCGGCCTGCGCCCCGCCCATGCCGTCGGCGACG
Organism: Solirubrobacterales bacterium; assembly: GCA_035712345.1. GTDB lineage: Bacteria > Actinomycetota > Thermoleophilia > Solirubrobacterales > 70-9 > VRUE01. Next base: position 27,609 of record DASTAY010000037.1, on the reverse strand, counting down.
ACGAAGATCGGCGCGCGGACGAAGAGCGAGTCCTCGTTCTCGCTGCGTTGCCGGCCGGTGTCGGTGCGGAAGGCCTGGTCGTCGACGCGCAGCAAGCTAGGTCCCCCCCGCCTCGAACCTGAACTCGGTGTCGCCGATCCGCACCACGTCGCCGTCGATCAGCTCCGCCTCGCCGTGCAGGTCGGCGTCGTTGAGCAGGGTGCCGTTGGTGGAGCTCATGTCTTCGACGTAGGCGCGGCCCTCGCGCGAGAAGATCCGCGCGTGCACGCCGGAGGCGTAGCGGTCCTCGATGCGCAGGTCGGCTTCCTGCGAACGGCCGATCGAGAGGCCACCGATCAGGTCGAAGCGCTCGCCCTCGCGCAGGCCGCCTCCGCGCAGGGCGACGAGCCACGAATCGCCGCCCCTGGCCGCGCCCTCGTAGGCCGGCAGCGGGTGGAAGCCGGTCGCGTCCGGGGCCGGCGCGACCGTGCGCCGCAGGTCCTTCAGCGCGCTGCGCGCGATCCAGAGCAGGAACAGGTAGAGGACGGCGAGGAAGCCGAACTTCAGAGCGACAGAAATAGGTTCGTAGTCCATCCCCCGGCACCCTAGAGCCAACTGAGGCGCACTTACTGCTCTACGTCGAAACGGAAGGTCGTCGTGCCCAGGGTGACCTGGTCGCCGGACTTGAGGCGGGTCGAGCCGACCCGGCGACCGTTGACCTTGATCCCGTTGGTCGAGCCGAGGTCGGCGATCGTCCAGCCCCCGCGCGAGGAGCGGCGCAGCTCGGCGTGATGGCGCGAGACGTTGGGGTCGCGCAGGACGCAATCGGCGTCGCGCGACCGGCCGATCGTCGAGCGCTCGGCGTCGAGCACGTAGCGACGGTCCTCGACGGTGACGATCGCGCGGCTCGTCACTTCCGTCCGGTGCGACGGAGCCTCCGCCGCGCCAGGCGAGGGCTCGCGCACGGCGGAGTAGACCATCGTGTGGCCCTCCTCGCCCTGGCTCGGCGCCTCGCCCTCGTGAGCGGGCGGCTTGACCATGCGCGGCTGGATGCCGAACTCGCCCAGGCGCAGGCGCTCGTCGGTCTCGAAGGCGACCGTCGGACGGGTCAGGAGGTCATAGCTGCGCCGGCGGGCATGCTCCAGCAGGTAGCCGGAGAGCTCCTGCTCGAGCGAGCGCTCATAGCCCTCGAGGCGGGTGCGGTCCTTGGCCGAGAGGTAGACCGTGTACTCGTTGGGCACGTAGACGCGAGCCACCCCCGCGGTCTTGTGCGAGTCCATCTCCTTGGCCAGTTTGCGGGCCAGCTCGACCGGCTGCACCTCGGAGCTGAAGGCGCGGCTGAAGACCCCCTCGACAAGGCCTTCGATCCGACTCTCGAGGTTGCGCAGGACGCCGATCGGGAAATCCTAGAGATCGACCTAGGGCAGGACTGCGCCGTGGGCGAGGGCAAGCCAGGCGCCGAGCATCGCGGCGGCCGCCAGGGCGCCGGTGCGCAGGGCGAGCGGCGCCCTGACCTCGGGCAGCTCGTCGGCGAGCTGTTCGAGCGACTCCTCGATCGCGCTGCCGAGCTGGTCCAGGGAGGGGCGGCGGCCGGGGCGCGCCTGCAGCGCCGCGTCGACGACGTCGCTGAGCTCGCGCGGCAGGTCGGGGCGCAGGCGGCGCAGAGCGCGGGGACGGCCGCCGATCGCGCGGGCGGTGGCGGCGGGGGTGGCGCGCCGGTTGGGGTTCTCGCCCCCCCAGCACTCGTAAAGCGTCAGGGCGAGCGAGTAGACGTCGGCCTCGGGGCCGGCCGAGCGGCCCTCCGCCTGCTCGGGGGACATGTAGGCGAGGGTTCCGACCACGTCGCCGGGGGCGGTGAGCGAAGCGCCGTCGGCGAGCCGGGCGACGCCGAAGTCCATCAGCTTGGCGCGGAACTCGCCCTCCGGCGCGACCACCACGTTCTGCGGCTTGATGTCGCGGTGGACGACGCCGCGCGAGTGCGCGTGGTCGAGCGCCTCGCAGAGGTCGGCGCCGATCTCGCCGATCTCGCGGTCGCTGAGCGCGCCTTCGCCGCTGAGGCGGGCGAGGGTCGAGCCCTCGACCAGCTCGGTGACGAGCAGCGCGTTGCCGTCCTCCTCCCCCATCTCGTAGAGCGTGACGATGCCGGGATGGTTGAGCCGCGCCGCCGCCTGGGCCTCGCGCAGGACCCGCCGGCCGGCCTCGCCGCGCGACTCGATCGCCTTGACCGCGACGGTGCGCTCCAGGCGTCCGTCCCAGGCCTCGTAGACGACGCCGAAGCCGCCGCTGCCGATGCGGCGCTCGATCAGAAAGCGGTTGAGAACGAGTGAACCGACCAAGACTCCTCCGAGTTCGCCGCGATTCCGCTTCCTCCTGCGACATACTCCCTGCTTCTTGGAGGATTCGACCGCATCCCGGCCGGGGCGCCGACCGCGCCCGCCACGCCGTCCCGAACGGCAGCAGATCCTGCTGAGGCGGGGTCTCGCCCTCGGCGCGGGCCTGCTGATCCTGATCCTGATCGTGCTCGGCGTACGCGGCTGCCTCAACGCCCGCAAGCACCGCGCGCTCAGCGACTACGCCGGCAACGTGACCCAGATCCTCGACGAGACCGAACAGACGAGCAAGCGGTTCTTCGGCAAGCTCGCCGATCCAGGCAAGCTCTCGGTCACCGAGTTCGTCGCCGAGGTCAACGCCGACCGCAGCGCGATGGACAACTACGTCTCGCGGGTCGACTCGCTCGACGCCCCGGGCGACATGGGCAGCGCGCAGCGGGCGCTGGAGCTGACCTACGAGCTGCGCGGCGCGGCGATGACCGAAATCGCCGAACAGATGAGCACCGCGCTGGGCGACGTCGGGGCGGAGAAGGCGACCGAAAAGATCACCAGGCAGATCGGAGTGCTGGCGGCGGGCGACGTCGTCTACGCCGAGGTGGCGCGACCGGAAATCAACGGGGTGCTGGCCACCAACGGGATCGAAGGCGACGACGTGCCGGAGAGCGTCTTCGTGCCCGAAGGGACCAAGTGGCAGGACGAAAGCACGGTCAGCGGGGCGCTGGCCTCGGTCAGCGGCTCGAGCGGCGGCGCCTCGACGCCTGGCGTGCACGGGCTCGGCCTGCTTTCGACCAGCATCGACGGGACCGAACTGTCCAGCGAAGAAGCGACGACCGTCAGCGCCGAAGAAACGCCGGAAGTCGAAGTCCAGGTGCAGAATCAGGGGGAATCGACCGAGAACGGGATCACCGTCTCGGTGACGGTGAACGGCAGCACGCTGACCGGGGACATCAGCAGCATCGAAGCCGGCGCGACCGAAACCGCGACGATCCCGCTGACGCCGGCGCCGAAAGGCGAAACGACGCTCGAAGTCGAAGCCGAACCGGTGCCTGGCGAGGAAGTCTCCGAAAACAACGAAGCCAGCTACACCGTCATCTTCGAATAACACGATGCGGGTCGCGTTCCTCGGTCCGGCTGGGACGTTCACCGAAGACGCCCTGCGGGAGGCCGCGCCCGAGGGGGCCGAGATCGAGGCGTTGCGGACGGCGACGGTGCACGATGCGATCGCCGCGGTCGAGCGCGGCGAGGCGGAGCGGGCGCTGGTGCCGTTCGAGAACTCGATCGAGGGATCGGTGCGCAGCACCCTGGACACGCTCGCCTTCGACGTGGCGGGCGTGACGATCGTCGGCGAGCACGACTTCCGCGTCCACGCCCACCTGATCGCCCGCGATGGGGTCGGGCTGGAGCAGGTCTCGGCGATCCTCTCCCACCCCCAGCCGCTCGCCCAGTGCGCCGGCTTCCTGCGCGAGCACCTGCCGGGGGTCGAACGGCGCAGCGTCAGCAGCACCGCCGAGGCGGTGCGCATGGTCGGCGAGTCGGTCCGGCCGTGGGCGGCGATCGGCGCGCGGGCGGCGGCCGACCTCTACGGCTGCGTCGTCCTGCGCGAGGGAATCGAGGACGCGGCGGACAACGTCACCCGTTTCGTCTGGATCGCCCCGGCGGGAACCGAGCTGGCGGGGGACGGCCCGTGGCGGACTTCGCTCGTCTTCTCCGAGCTGGGCGCGGACCATCCCGGCGCCCTGGTCGAGGCCCTGCAGGAGTTCTCCAGTCGCGGCGTCAACCTCAGCCGCATCGAGTCGCGCCCCCTGCGCCAGGGCCTGGGCCGGTACATGTTCTTCTGCGACCTCGAAGGGAAGATCGACGACCCAGCTATCTCCGAGGCCCTTGGAGCCCTGCGTGCCAAGGCCGAATCCGTTCGTATTCTGGGCTCCTACCCAATCGGTTAGGGGGGCATGCGTAGAATTCCCCGACAATGGCACGGGTTCTTGTTCTCAATGCAACCTATGAGCCAATCAACGTCTGCACGTTGAGGAGAGCGGCTGTGCTGCTCTTGAAGGAGAAGGCCGAGCTGCTGGAGCGTCGCGAAGGGGCGATCCACTCCGAGCACATGACGATGGAGCGACCCGACGTGATCCGACTGGTCAGCTACGTCCGGGTTCCGCGCGAGGCGCACCGTCGCAAGATCACCCGGCGCGCGGTCCTCGCTCGCGACGCCTGGACCTGCCAGTACTGCGGCTCGACCAAATCGGGGCTGACCGTCGACCACGTGATCCCGCGCAGCCGCGGCGGCAAATCGGTCTGGGGCAACATCGTCGCCGCCTGCGCGAGCTGCAACCGGCGCAAGGGCAACCGCCTCCCCCACGAGATCCACATGCACCCCAAGAAGAGCCCGAAGGCGCCGGGCCCCAGCATCTTCATCCAGGTGGCCAGCCCCAACATCCCGCCCGCCTGGCAGCAGTATCTGCCGGTAGCCGCTTAGCCCAGTTCGCCCTGCTGCGGCGCGTCCTCGGTCGGGGCGGACTCGTCGGACTCGACGACCAGGGCGACGGCGCTGACGCGGTCGTCGTCCTTGATGTTCATCACCCGCACGCCCTGGGTCGGCCGGCCCATCCGCGAGATGCCCCCTGCCGGGGTGCGCTGGACCATGCCGTTCTGGGAGATGAAGAGCAGGTCCTGGTGCTCGCGCACGATCAGCGCGCCGGCGAGGCCGCCCTTCTTCTCGGTCAGCTTCGCGGTGAGGACGCCCTTCGTCCCCCGTCCCTTGCGCGGGTACTCGGCGATCGAGGTCCGCTTGCCGTAGCCGTTCTCGGTGACGACGAAGAGCTCGGTGTCGTCGCGGGCGACGTCCATCGCCAGCACCCGATTGGGCTCGCCGTTGACCTTGGCCGAGACGTTCATCCCCTTGACTCCGGAGGTGTCGCGACCCATCGGCCGCGCCTCCCCCTCCGAGAAGCGCACGGCGTGGGCCGACTTCGAAACCATCAGGATGTCGTCCTCGCCCGAGGTCAGCCGCACCTGCACCAGCTCGTCGCCGTCGCGCACCTTGATCGCGATGATCCCGTCGGCCCGGATCGGCGTGTTGTAGGCGAGAAACTCGGTTTTCTTGAACTGGCCCTTTGCGGTGGCGAACGCCAGGTACTTGTTCTCCTTGAAGTCGCGCGTGGGGATCACCGCCATCACGGTCTCCCCCTCCCGCAGCGGCAGCAGGTTGACCAGGGCGCTCCCTTTCGCCGTGCGCGAGCCCTCCGGAAGCTCGTAGACCTTGAGCCGGTAGACCTTGCCCCTGTTGGTGAAGAAGAGCAGGTAGTCGTGCGTCGAGCAGATGTGCAGGTGGGCGATGTAGTCGTCCTCCTTGAGGTTCATCCCCATCACGCCGACGCCGCCGCGGTGCTGCTGGCGGTAGGTGGCGAGCGGCAGGCGCTTGACGTAGCCCGACGCGGTCAGGGAGATCACCATCTGCTGGTCCGCGATCATGTCCTCGATCCCGACGTCGCCCTCGAAGTGGGCGAGCTCGGTGCGTCGCTCGTCGCCGTAGGAGGCGACGATCTCGGCCAGCTCCTCCTTGACCAGGCCGAGCACCTTCGCCTCGTCGCCGAGGATCGCGCGCAGCTCGCCGATCCGCTCGACCAGGTCTGCGTGCTCGGCGCGCACTTTGTCTGCCTCGAGCGCGGTGAGGCGCTGCAGGCGCATGTCGAGGATCGCCTGAGCCTGCTCGCGCGAGAGCTCGAACTGGGAGATCAGGCCGTCGCGGGCGGAATCGGGATCGGCCGATGCGCGGATCAGTTTGATCACCGCGTCGAGGTTGTCGAGCGCGATCAGCAGCCCCTCGAGGATGTGGGCCCGGGCCTCGGCGCGGCGCAGTTCGTACTGGGTGCGGCGAGTGACGACCTCGCGCTGATGCTGGACGTAGTGCTTGACCAGCTCGAGCAGGCTCAACGTGCGCGGGACGCCGTCGACCAGGGCGACCATGTTGATGCCGAAGCTGGTCTGCATCCCGGTTTTCTTGTAGAGGTTGTTGAGCACGACCTTGGCCGGGTGGCCGCCGCGCTTCAGCTCGATCACCAGGCGCATGCCGGAGCGGTCGGACTCGTCGCGCAGGTCGGAGATCCCCTCCAGCTTCTTGTCGCGGACGAGGTCGGCGATCTTCGTGATCAGCCCGTTGTCGCCCCCCTTCTTGACCATGAAGGGCAGCTCCGTGACGACGATCGCGTCCTTGCCTCCCTTGAGCGGCTCGACGTGGGCGCGGGCGCGGACCTTGACCGTTCCCCGCCCCGAGGCGTAGGCGTCGCGAATGCCCTCGAGGCTCATGATCCCGCCGCCGGGGAAATCCGGCCCCTTGACGTGCTCCATCAGGCCGGCGAGGTCGATGTCGGGATCGTCGATGTAGGCGGAGACCGCCGCCGAGACCTCGCGCAGGTTGTGCGGCGGGATGTTCGTCGCCATCCCGACCGCGATCCCCGACGCCCCGTTGACCAGCAGGTTCGGGAACCGCGCCGGCAGGATCAGCGGCTCCTGCGTCGATTCGTCGTAGTTGGGGCCGAAGTCGACCGTGTCGGCGTCGATGTCGCGCAGCAGCTCGGTCGCGAGCCGGCCCAGGCGCGCCTCGGTGTTGTGGCTGACGAAGCCGTTGGTTAGAAAGGAGTGGTCTTCGCTGTCGACGCGAATCGAGAAGACCGGCTGCGCGCCTGCGTCCTCGACCGACTCGACCTTGGCGTAGAAGTAATCGCCACCGACCAGCGGCTCGACCACTGCGCGAACCTCAGCCGACTCGATCCGCTCCATGATCGCAGCGCCGGCCTGCTCCCAGCGCTCTATCCGATCGACGTTGTGGCGGCGCAGCCAGTCGTGCTCGCTGCGGGCTGACCGGCTCTCGGAGCGAATGTAGGCGGCGACGTACGGGACATGGTCGTGGCTGAGCGCTCGGCTTTCCTCGGGAATAGTCGCCAGAGCAGCGTCGAGCTTTGCCTGCTTGGAGCCCAGGAAGCCGACGGTGCGAGCGAAGATCCGGGCGTCGCGTCGGTTGCTGATCACGACCTTGAACTCACCCTTCTTGTAGCGGCAGATGCGGGATACGACGCCGCTCTCCAGGAGGAGGAGCTGCACGTCCTTGGCGAGCTGCTCGCTGTAAGTGGAGTACGAGACCTGAATCGAGTTGCGGGGCAATAGAGAGGACGAGCCGTCGCCGGTGAACAGCGACCTCAAGAAGACGCGCTTGAACGCGCCGCCCGACTGCCAGACGAACTCGGGCACGCACTTTCTATTAGCCCTGCCGACAATCGCGGCCAGCGGGCTCTCGCGTAAGGCGGCGAGGTTCTGGATATCCAACTCGTGCAGGACGCTTCCCGAAGCAATGCGACGAGACGAGACATAGCGGGCGCCGCCCACCACAGAGTCATAAGCAGCGAGAACCGACGCGAAGAAGTCCTCATCGACGTTGTTGAAACCAGCGCGCTTCGGGCCGATCCACCCCTCGGAGACGAAGGCGCCGGCGAGCAGGGCGAGGCGCTCGTCACCACTCGAAAGCGGCAATGAGCTCTCTTCCAATCCCTGTGGCGTCCGCGAGATGAGCACACGATCGCCCGGCTTTATCTCCTCCAAGAGCTTCCAGAGAAGGAGCGGAACACCCTCCATGTCGACCAAGCAGAGGACCGGGTGGTTGTGGGTCCCGGTCAGCTCGTGGCCGTGTGAGGTGCGAAGGCGAAGCGTCGGGTGATCGCCGGAGTGGAAGAGTTGCGAGGCGCGGACCGGGCGGCCGAGGCGGTCGAGCACCTCGAGGTCGATGTCGTTGTCGGAGCCCGGCTTCGCCGCCGGAACGAGCGAATCGATGCGCACGGTGCCGTTCGGCGTCGCCAGCCGCGTGTCGCCGCTGACGCAATACCTCATCGCCGCTGCCGGGTCGTCGTCGATCGAGCCGAAGTTGCCCTGGCCGTCGACCAGCGTGTAGCGCAGGGAGAACTCCTGCGCCATGCGGACGAGGGTGTCGTAGATCGCCGAGTCGCCGTGCGGGTGGTACTTGCCCATCACCTCGCCGACGATGAAGGCGCACTTGCGGTACGCCCGGGTCGGCTGCAGGCCGATGTCGTGCATCGCGTAGAGCACGCGGCGGTGAACGGGCTTGAGGCCATCGCGCACGTCGGGCAGCGCCCGGCCCACGATCACGCTCATCGCGTAGTCGAGGTAGGAGGAGCGCATCTCCTTCTCCAGCTCGCGCTCTTCGATCTTGCCCGTCAGCGCCTCCAGCGCCATCTCAGATCACCGCCCTGTCGTCAGACATCCAGGAATTTCACGTCCTTGGCGTTGGACTCGATGAAGTCGCGCCTCGGGCCGACCTGGTCGCCCATCAGCATCGAGAAGATCTGGTCGGCCGCGGTGGCGTCGTCGAGGGTGACGCGGGCGAGCGTGCGGGTCGCCGGGTCCATCGTCGTCTCGCGCAGCTGGTCGGCGTTCATCTCGCCGAGGCCCTTGAAGCGGGTCAGCTGGACGCCATGGCGGGCGAGCTCGAGCACCGCCGGCCGCAGGGCCTGGAAGGAGAGCGCCTCTTTCGTCCGCCCGGAATAGCGCACCTCGAACGGTGCGCGGCCGACCTGGCTCAAGAGCGCGGCGTGCACCTCGGCGAATTTGCGGTAGTCGTGGTGCTCGAACAGCTCGCGCGGCAACCGGTGGGTTCGCGCCAGGCCGCTCTTGAGTTCGATCGCCTTGACGACCAGGCCCGCGTTGCTGTCCTCGACCAGCTCGGTTTCGAACGGTTCTCCCTCGGCGTGCTTGGCGCTCAGCACCTTGCGCGCCGAGGCCAGCGTCGCAGCCTCTTCGTCGAGCAGGCTCGACTCCTCGAGGAAGCGCACGGTCTCGTGGCCGAACTCGGCCTGCAGCGAGGAGCCCCAGCCCTCGTACTCTTTCGCCCTGCGGACATAGCTCTGCCAGCGGCTCTTGCTCAGCTTCGCGGCCTTGCCGGTGGCGTCGGCGATCTCGATCTCCTCGAGCTTGTCGCGCAAGAGCAGCTCCTCGAGTTCGGACTCGCGCTCGAGGTAGGTCTCCTGGTTGCCCTGTTTGACCCGGTAGAGCGGCGGTTTGGCGATGTATACGTAGCCGGCGTCGATCAGCTCCGGCATCTGTCGGTAGAGAAAGGTGAGGACGAGCGTGCGGATGTGGGCTCCGTCTACGTCGGCGTCGGTCGCCATGACGATTTTGTGGTACCTGGCGTCCTCGAGGTTGAACTCCTCGTGGACGCCGGTGCCGATCGCCGTGATCAGCGCCTGCACCTCGTTGTTGGCGAGCACCTTGTCGATGCGGCTCTTCTCGACGTTGATGATCTTGCCCCTCAGGGGCAGCACCGCCTGCGTGGAGCGGTCGCGGGCCTGCTTCGCCGAGCCGCCGGCGGAATCGCCCTCGACCACGAAGATCTCGGCGTCGCGGGGATCCTTGACGGTGCAGTCGGCCAGCTTGCCCGGCAGGGTCGAGTTCTCCAGCGCCGACTTGCGGCGGGTCAGATCGCGCGCTTTGCGCGCCGCGTCGCGAGCGCGCGAGGCGTCGATCGCCTTGGTGATGATCCGCCGCGCGTCGCCCGGGTTCTCCTCGAGAAACTCGGCCAGCTTGCGATTGACAGTCTCCTCGACTAGGCCGCGGATCGGCGGGTTGCCGAGTTTCGTCTTCGTCTGTCCCTCGAACTGCGGATCGTGCAGCTTGACCGAGATGACCGCCGTCAGGCCCTCGCGCACGTCCTCGCCGCCGAGGTTGCCGTCCTTCTCCTTGAGCAGGCCTTTGCTGCGCGCATAGGCATTCAGCGTCCGCGTCAGCGCCGCGCGGAAGCCGGAGAGGTGGGAGCCGCCCTCGTGGGTGTTGATGTTGTTGGCGAAGCTGAAGATCGACTCCTGGTAGGAGGCGTTCCACTGCATCGCGACCTCGACCTGCCCCTCGTCCTCTTCGCCGTCGAAGAAAATCGTCTTGCGGTGCAGGGTGTCCTTGTTCTCGTTCAGATGGCGGACGAAGTCCTCGATCCCGCCCTCGTACTGAAAGGTCACGCTGTTGGTCTGGCCCCGCTCGTCGACCAGCTCGATCTTCAGGCCGCGCGTGAGGAAGGCCGTCTCGCGCAGCCGCTCGGCCAGCGTCTGGAAGTCGAACTCGACCTCCTCGAAGATCTCGGCGTCGGGCTGGAAGGTCAGCGTCGTGCCGGTCTGCTTGGTCGGCTCGCCCTGGCTGAGCTCGCCCTGCGGTTTGCCGCGCTCGTAATCCTGGCTCCAGACATGGCCGTCGCGGCTGATTCTCAGCTCCAGCCTCTCGGAGAGCGCGTTGACGACCGAGACGCCGACGCCGTGCAGGCCACCGGAGACTTTGTAGCCGCCGCCGTCGCCGAACTTGCCGCCCGCGTGCAGGGTCGTCAGCACGACCTCCGCCGCGGGGCGCTTCTCCTTCTTCAGTTCTTCCACCGGGATGCCGCGGCCGTCGTCGCTAACGGTGCAGCTGTCGTCCGGGTGGAGGACGACGCGCACTTCGCTGCAGTGCCCGGCGAGCGCCTCGTCGACCGAGTTGTCGACGACCTCGTAGACGAGGTGGTGCAGCCCCCGTGGCCCGGTCGAGCCGATGTACATGCCGGGACGCTTGCGGACCGCTTCCAGGCCCTCGAGGACGGTGATGTCCTGGGCTCCGTAGGAGTCTGCTTTCTTCGCCTCGCCCGCGCCGGCGCTCTCTTTGTCTTTAGGCAACTGGTCCCTTCCGCGTCAAAGAAAACCCCGACCGCGCGTCGCACTCGGCGCGCCCGGTCGGGGCAAAAGTCGAGTTGACATAAGGATACCAGTCCGACCCCCTGGAAAGCCTCCCCGGACTTTAAGAAAGTCCTGCAAATAAGCGCAAAACTGAGAGGTTCTCAGTCGGTTTCCACACGGAAGCGCAAATTCTTCGGCGCCGCCTCGCCGAGCCGCTCCCGCAGGCCCTGCTTGAGGCGCTCCTGCATCAGGTCGAGCTCCTGCGCCCAGACCGCGTCCACGCAGGCGACGGTGACCTCCCCGGCGCGTTCGCCGATCGGCGTGGCGGCGGCGGCGATGCGTTCGCCGACGACCTCGGCCCACACCGACTGCACGGCGGCGAGCCCGGTCGCGGGCGCCGCCCGCCCGAGCGCCGCGCGGAACGCGCTCGACGCGGGGCGAGGGGCGCGGCGGCGGCTCATGCCGCGACCGATCGGGCGGCCTCGAACGGCATACGTACGATCCGCTGCTGAGCCGAGGGGGGCAGCGACTCCTCGGCGGCGGCGGTGATCAAAACCTGACCGCCGCCGCCGAGGTGAGAGATCAGCCGAGCGCGTCGCTCCGGGTCGAGCTCGCTCATCACATCGTCCAGCAGCAGCAGGGGCGCGACCCTGTGCGCCGCCAGCAGCGCCTCGCGCTCGGCGAAGAGGAGAGCGAGGAGGCCGGCCCGCTGCTGACCCTGAGAGCCGAAGCGACGCAACGATCTGTCCGCTGAGAGGATCTTCAGCTCGTCGAGGTGCGGCCCCCACGACGATCGGCCCAGGCGCAGATCCGCCTCGCGCCGCTCTTCGAGGCCGGATCGGATCTCCTCCACCGAGCCCTCGGCGCGTGGGGCGTACTCGAGGGCGACGGGGCCGGCAAGGCCGAGGTCGGTGCTCGCCGCGGCAAACGGGCCGGCCAGCTCGGCGACAGCGTCGGCGCGCGCGGCGATCAGCGCCGACGCCGCCTCGGCCAGCGCCTGGTCCCAGACGGCGAGGTCGCCGCCGCCTCGACCGCCGGCGAGGCGCGCAATCAGCGCGTTGCGTTGCGCCAGCACCTGGCCATAGCGCTGGCGCAACGCGGCGCGGGAGGGCCAGCGGGCGGCGACGTAGCGGTCGAGATGGGCGCGTCGCTCCCCAGGGGGGCCCTTGATCAGCGCCAGCCGATCCGGGGAGAAGACGGCGACGGGCGGGCGGTGCCGCGAGATCTCGGCGGGCTCCGCGGGGCTTCCCTCGAGCAGGTGCCGCCGGCCTTCGGCGCGGCTGACCGAGGCGAGCAGGCGGTGCTCGACCCCGTCCCGATCTCGCAGCGTCGCCTCGGCGCGGGCGAATTGCTCGCCGAAGGGGATCATCTCTCGCCGGTCCGAGGTCCGGAAAGAGCGGCCCGTGAGCGCAAAGTAAAGGGCCTCGAGCAGGTTGGTCTTACCGGCGCCGTTGGGCCCGACCAGGCTCAGGATGCCCTCGCCGAGCTCGATCCGCGCGGCGCTCAGGCTGCGCAGCGGCCTTGCTTCGACGACGGTGACGAGCACCGGTCGGCCGCCTACACGTTGAGGCGGATCGGCATCACGAGATAGCGGAAGTCCTCGTTGTCGACCGGCTGCAAGAGGCCCGGCCGCAGCGGTGAGATCAGCCGCAGCATGACCTCGTCACCCTCGACGCTCTCGATCCCGTCGCGGAGGAACTCCGGGTTGAAGCCGATCTCCAACGCCTCGCCCTCGAACGCCGCCGGCATCGTCTCCTCCGCGTCGCCGACGTCCGGGGTCGAAGCCGAGACCTTCAGCTCCCCCTGCGAAAAGGAAAGGCGCAGCGGAGCGTTGCGCTGGGCGAGCTGGCTGACGCGACGGACGACGTCGAGGAATTCGGATCGGGGCAGGCGCACGTCGTGCTCGTAGGACTCCGGCAGGAGTTGTCGAAAGTTGGGGAACTGGCCATCGATCAGCCTCGTGTTGAGGAGGATCGCCCCTGCCTTGAAAAGCGCCTGGTTCGGCAGCAGGCTGACCGCGACCTGCTCGACGTCGCCGGCGGCGAGGAGGCGGCCCAGCTCCCGCAGAGCCCTGGCCGGGATATTGGCCTCGAGCTCGCCGCCGATCGCGCTCTCGAGCTCAGTCCGCTTGACCGCCAGCCGGTAGGAGTCGGTGGCGACCATCGTCATCTCCTGACCGGACGCGCTGACCAGAACGCCGGTGAGGACCGGCCGCATGTCGTCGCGCGAAGCGGCCCGGGCGACGAGCTCGACCGTCTCCGCCAGCGCGCCGGCGGGAATCGCCAGCGGCGCCTCTCCCTCCTCTGGCAGGTGGGGGAAGTCCTCGGCGGGAAGGACGCGGAGGTGAAAGCTGGAGCCGCCGCTGTGGATCGCGACGTCGTGCTCGGACTCGCGCAGCTCGATCTCGACGCTCTCCTCGCCCAGCGAGCGGGCCAGCTCGGCGAGGAGGCGGCCGGGAAGAAGAGCGATGCCAGGAGCGGCGACAGCGGCTTCCATCTCGGTGCGCAGACCCATCTCCCCATCGGTCGCCGTCAACGCAACGCCGCTCTCGGAGGCGCTCAGCAAGATCCCCGCCAGAGCCTGGGTCCCCGCGCGGGTGGAGACCGCGCGGGAGACGATCGAGAGCTTGGCGACGAGCTCGGTTCGTTTGGTGGTCAACTTCAAATGACTGATGTCCTCTTGAGTTGGATTAGTGGTTGTGGAAACTGCCGCGACCGACGGGTTTTCCGCATGGAAGTGCGGTATCCGCCCTGTGGGCGAAGCTGGGGAAAGCGTTGATTCTTACAGTGCGCGCGGCGGCGCACCTCGACCGCCCCGCGCACTGTGGATAGAGGAGCGCAACTCGCCGACCTGCCGTGCCAGGTCGCTGTCGGCGACGACCGTCGCTTCGACTCGTCTCAGGGAGTTGAGGACGGTGGAGTGATCGCGTCCGCCGTAGAGGCGGCCTATTTGAGGCAGGGAGAGGTCGGTCGCCTCGCGCGTGAGCAGGATCGCGATCTGCCGCGCCCGCAAGGGAGTGGCGGCACGGCTCGAGCCGACCAGCTCGGCCCGCGAGATGCCGAAAGCGGCTGCGACCTGTTGCTGGATCTCCTCGACCGTCGTCGGCCCGGTCTGCTGTGCGCGGTTGGGGATCAGCTCGGCGATCAGCTCGGGGCTGAGCGGCTTTGCGGTGAGCGAGGCGTGGGCGATCACCTTGGTCAGCGCGCCATGCAGCCGCCTGACGTTGGCGTCGATGCGCCGCGCCAGCTCGGAGAGCGCATCCTGGTCGCCGGCCTCGACCCCCGCCTCGCGGGCGAGCCGGCGCAGGACGGTGAGGCGGGTGGCCAGGTCGGGCGGTTCGACCGGAATCGTCAATCCCCACTCGAAACGGTCGCGCAACCGGGCCTCGAGCGTGGAGAGCTCGCTCGGCAGGCGGTCGGCCGAGAGGACGAGCTGGCTCCCTCCCTCGTAGAGGGCGTTGAAGGTATGGAAGAACTCCTCTTCGGTGTGCTGCTTGCCCTGCAGGAACTGCACGTCGTCGACGAGCAGGACGTCGAGGTCGCGATAGCGGTTCTTGAACTCCTCGGCCCCGCTCGACCGCAGGGCCCCGACGAACTCGTTGGTGAAGCCCTCGGCCGTCGTGTAGCGCACGCTGAGCCCGGGCGCGTTGGCCCGCAGGTAGTTCGCGACCGCGCCCAGGAGGTGGGTCTTGCCGAGCCCGGGAGGACCGTGCAGGAAAAGCGGGTTGTAGGCCTCCGAGGGCGTCTCGGCGACGGCGAGCGCGGCGGCATGCGCGACCCGGTTGCCCTCGCCGATCACGAAGCGCTCAAATGTGTAATTCGGGTTGAGCTCGGCGCAACGCCGACGGTCGGGCAGGTCCCGACCGTCTTTGGCAGCGGCTCCGAAGGCGATCTCGGTCAGCGGCGACCCGGTTGCCTGGAGCGCTTCTCGCAGTAGCGAGCGATAGCGCCGCTCGACCCAGGTCCGAATGCCGTCGGGCGCGCTCACGTAGAGCGTCGGGCCCTGGCTGCCGACCGGCCGCACGGGCTCCAGCCAGATGTCGAAGGTGGAGCGGGGGACGGCGCCGCGCAGGCGCTGGCGCACTTCCTCCCAGAGGGCATCGAGATTCTGTCCGGGTGAGTCGTCTGGCACAGCCGAGCGACCATAGCGACGCCCAGAAGGCCCCGACCCGGGCGCCCCGCAAATGCCGGAGAAATGATTCGGCCGGCTGCGGCCGACCGTTCTCGGCACGTCCGTATACTGCGACGGCCTAATGAAGCGCACCTATCAGCCGAAGAAGCGAAAGCGGGCAAAGACGCACGGATTCCGGGCGCGGATGCGGACGCGCGGGGGTCGCGCGATCCTCAAGCGTCGGCGCAGCAAAGGCCGGAAGCGGCTCACCCCGTAGGCATGCCGAAGCGACGCCGCCTTTCGCGCAGCGGCGAGTTCGACCGCGTCTACCGCGACGGCTCCTCACACGCAACCCGTTATCTCGTGCTCTACAGCTTTCCCCGCAAGAACGAGGAGACCGACGACGTCCGTCTGGGCGTCTCGGTGAGTCGCAAGGTGGGAGGATCCGTCGACCGCAACAAGGTCAAGCGCAGCCTTCGCGAAGCTTTCTGGGAGCTCGCGGACCGGTTGCCGAAGCGACACGATTTCGTCGCCGTCGCGCGGCCGGAGATCGGCGAGTTGATCGAGCGCGACGGCACGTCCGGCGTGCGGGCGAGCTTGGAAGAGGCGCTCGCGCACACGAGTCCGGGGGGGCGTTCCACGTGAAACGGCTCCTGTTGGGCCCGATCGTCGCCTACCAGCGCTGGGTCTCGCCCGCCCTGCCTCGCCGCTGTCGCTACGAGCCGACCTGCTCGGCCTATGCGATGCACTCGATCCGCCGCTTCGGGGTGAAGGGCGTGCTGCTCGCCGCCTGGCGCCTGCTGCGCTGCAACCCGTTCAGCCACGGCGGCTTCGACCCCGTCCCCGACCGCTTCACGCTGCGGGTCGGCCCGGTCGACCCCTCCGAGTACCACCGGCACCACGGGGCCCGCACGTGATTCCGAGCGCCGACATCCTGCAGCCGCTGGTCGATATAGCCAACGGCGTCCTCAAGTTCTTCCACGACAACGTCGGCCTCAGCTGGGGGATGTCGATCATCGCGCTGACGGTGTGCACGCGGGCGATCCTGATCCCCCTGACCTACAAATCGCTGAAAGGGATGCGCGCCCTGCAGGCCCTGCAGCCGCAGCTGAAAGAGATCAAAGAGAAGTACAAGAACGACCAGCAGCGCATGCAGCAGGAGATGATGGCGTTCTACAAAGAGAACAAAGTCAACCCCTTTGCCTCCTGCATCCCGCTGGTCGCCCAGCTTCCGGTCTTCATCACCCTCTTCCACGTCCTGCGTAACGAGCTTCCGGCCGACATCGGCTGCCAGGCGGGGCACTGCGGCAGCGAAGCCTCCTTCCTCTTCATCCATGACCTGACCGCCAAGGCGACCGGCGCCGAACTGATCGCGCTGCTGGTCCTCTACGTCGGCACCCAGCTCGTATCGGGGATGGTCATGGCGGTGACCGCCGATAAAAGTCAGCGGACGATGATGTTCGTCCTGCCCTTCGTCTTCGTCCCCTTCGTGATCAGCTTTCCCGCCGGCCTCGTCCTCTACTGGATCACGACCAACTTCTGGACGATCGGCCAGCAGTACGCGCTGAAGCGCTTCATCCCGGCGCCCGCGATGCCTACGCCGGCCGAGGTCGCTGCGGCCAAGCCGCCTCCGCCGCCGCCGAAGAAGAAGAAGCGGCGTCGGTAGCGGAAGCCCGCCCAGGCACGGGGAAGCTCCCTGAAAGCTGCCCAGGTTCGCTCCGCTGGCGCTGCGCTTACTATGTTTGTGCCGCTTCGCGGCCTGAATCTCTCGCCGGTGCGCCGCTTCGCGAGGCACTTTCAGGGAGCTTCCCCGTGCCTGGGACCATCCCGTCTCTCGCTGAGCTGAGGGAGCTGGGCGGTTGCAGCTCTCGCTGAGCCGGACACCCCGAGCCCCATGGACAACGGCGGCTGGAATAGGCTGGGGGCTGTGAGTGGAGAGACGAAATGGCCGGAGGAGCCTGCGGAGCGGGTTCGGGAGCTGATCGAGGGCGTTCTCGACGAGCTTGACCTTGAAGGCGAGGTTGAGGTTCGGGAGGACGACGATCGGATCGAGGCGGTCGTGGTCGGCGAAGACGACTACGGGCTGCTGATCGGCAAACGAGGGCAGACGATCGACGCGCTGCAGCTGCTCTGCTTCCAGGCCGCCTTCAGGGGCTTGCGCGATCGAAAGCGCGTCGTCCTAGACGCCTCCGGGTACCGCGAGCGCCGCCGCGAGGTGCTGACCGCGCGGGCGGACCGGGCGGCCGATCAGGCGCTGGACGGCAACGTCAGCGTCGAGATGGACCCGATGAGCGCCCAGGAACGGCGGGTCGTCCACGAACACCTCAAAGACCGTTCCGGTGTCGAGACCTTCAGCGAAGGCGACGAGCCGCGTCGCTGCGTCGTCGTCGCCCCCCTCGTCTCGGAGTGAGCCGAGACCCAACCGCCTCGCTCGACCCGCGGCAGCGGCGGGCGCTGGAGACCGTGCTGGAGCTGCTGGCGCGGGAGCGGGCCTCGCTCAGCTCGGTAACCGATCCCCCGGAGGCCTGGAAGGTCCACGTCCTCGACAGCCTCACGGGGCTTGAGGTCAGGGAGCTGAATGAGGTCGATCAGATCGCTGATATTGGCTCTGGAGCTGGGTTTCCCGGCCTCGCGCTGGCAGTGGCGCTGCCCCATGCCCGGGTCGACCTGATCGAGTCGGTGGGGCGCAAGTGCGAGTTCGTCCAGCGGGCGATCGACCTTGCCGGGATCGCCAACGCAACTGTCCGCCATGCCCGCTCCGAGGAGCTCGCCGCGGGCGAAGGGCGCGAGGCCTACGACGCTGTCACGGCACGCGCCGTCGGCCGCCTCTCCACCCTCGCCGAGCTGGCCTCGCCGCTGCTCCGCGAGGACGGGGTCCTGGTCGCCTGGAAGGGCAGGCGCGACCCCGACGAGGAGCAGCAGTTGGAGCGAGCGACAGAGCGGCTCGCCATGCGTCCCGGCCGGATCCTCGACGTCGGCGACCGGGCCGGCAGCAGACATCGGCACCTACACGTCCTGCACAAGCGGGGATCTACGCCGGACGACCTGCCGCGCCGCCCCGGAATGGCCAAGAAGCGACCGCGGGGCTGAGGACAAATAGGCTGCGCGCATGGGCTTGGTCTACGCGGTTGCGAACCAGAAGGGCGGTGTCGGCAAGACGACCACGGCGGTCAATTTGACCGCCTGCGTCGCCGCAGCGGGCTCGCAGACCCTGCTGGTCGACCTCGATCCCCAGTGCAACGCCACCGTCGCCCTGGGTGGCGACCGCGACGCCCACCCGTCGTCCTATGACTGCTTGATCGGCGACGTCTCGGTCGCCGAGGCGGCACGTCCGGCGGGGCCGGACAACCTCTGGCTGGTCCCCGCCAATCGGGATCTCGCCGGCGCGGCGGTCGAGCTTCCCCGCCTCGAGGGGTCCGAGACCCGCCTGCGCGAAAGGCTCGGGCCGCTGCGCGAGCGCTTCGCCTTCACGATGCTCGACTGCCCCCCCTCGCTGGGACCGGTGAGCGTCAACGCGCTGGTCGCCTCCGACCGGGTGATCGTGCCGGTCCAGGCCGAGTACCTGGCCCTGGAGGGCCTCGTCCAGTTCCTCGACACGCTGGCGATGATCCGCCGCGAGCTCAACCCTGCGCTGAACGTGTCGGGTCTGTTGATCACCATGCACGACGAGCGCACGCGACTCGCCCAGGACGTGGAGCGGGAGCTGCGCGAGCACTTCCCCGAAATGGTCTTCGAGACGGTCATACCACGCAGCGTCAGGGTCGCCGAGGCGCCGAGCTACGGCCTGCCCGTCACCGAGCACGCACCTTCCTCGCGCGGCTCCACCGCCTATCAGGCGCTCGCCCGGGAGCTCGTGACCCGTGGCTAGCGCCGCCAGGAAGGGCAAGCCGAAGCGAGGCATGGGTCGTGGCCTCTCCGCGATCCTGCCCGAGAGCACGCCGGAAGCCGCCGTCGGCGAGTTGCGCGAGTTGCCTGTCGGCCTGATCAAGCCCAACCCCAAGCAGCCGCGGACGAAGTTCGACGCCGACGCCCTCGCCGGGCTCGCCGCGTCGATCGAGAGCAGCGGCGTCGTCCAGCCGCTGCTGGTCCGCCCTCTCCATGACGGCAGCTACGAGCTGATCGCCGGCGAGCGGCGTTGGCGAGCGGCCCAACAGGCCGGGTTGGAAAAAGTGCCCGCGATCGTGCGCGACTCGGAGCACGCCGAGCGCCTGCAGGTCGCGCTGATCGAGAACATGGTCCGCGAGGACCTCAACCCGGTTGAGGAGGCGCGCGCCTGCGCCGCCCTGGTCGAGGATCTCGGCCTCTCCAAAGAGGATCTCGCCCGCCGCATCGGCCGCAGTCGCCCGGCCGTCTCCAATCTCATCCGCTTGCTCGACCTCCCTGACGAGGCGCTCGAGCTGCTCGAGTCCGGCGAGCTCAGCGAGGGTCATGGCCGGGCCCTGCTCGGAGTCTCCGGCAACGACGTCCGACGACGCCTGGCCCGCGACGCCGCAAGGGGCGGCTGGTCCGTGCGCGAGACCGAGAACAGGGTTAAGCTGGCTAGCCAGCCAAGGCACAGGACGGAGCCGAGGGACGCGCTCAGCGCCGAGGAGGCGGCGGCGATGGCCGATGCCGCCGACAAGCTGGAGACGGCGCTCGGACACGAGGTCAAGGTGCGGTCGCGTGGGGGGGAGGTCGCGGTCGAGATCCGCCTCGCCGACCTCGACGAGGCCCTGGCCCTGGCCGCTATCATCGCCCGCAGCTCGGGCGATTAGCTCAGTTGGTTAGAGCGCGTCTCTGATAAGGACGAGGTCCCTGGTTCGAATCCAGGATCGCCCACTGCCGCGACGCCGGGAGCGTTCGCTCGGCGGAACCGCCCAAACTCGTACCTATAATGAGCGGTCCACCTCGGCTCGGAGCCAATTTTGCAGCAGATGCAGATCTACGGGGTCAGCTTCGACATGGTCGGCAAGCAGCCGATCGTCTTGTTGAAGACGGTTGACGGCAACCAGTTCCTGCCGATCTGGATCGGCCATCCCGAGGCGGCGGCGATCCTGATGAAGCTGCAGGGCGCCTCGACGCCCCGGCCGATGACCCACGACCTGCTCTCGGACATGCTCGAGCAGCTCGACGCCAAGTGCGAGCGCGTCGCCGTCACGGAGCTGCGAGACAACACCTTCTACGCCTCGATCACGGTCTCGGTCGACGGCTCGGAGCTGGAGATCGACTCCCGCCCGTCCGACGCCCTGGCGCTCGCGGTGCGTGTCTCGGCGCCGATCTTCGCGGCCGAGGAGGTGATCGAGGAGTCGGCGATCGAGTTCGAGCACGAGGTCGAGGACACCGAGGAGGTCGTCGACAAGTTCAAAGAGTTCCTCGACGAGGTGACCCCGGACGACTTCGCCGAGGGAAGCTCCTAGGCGCCCGCCGGGCTCAGCGCCAGCTCGACGATCCGCCCGATCAGCTGCTCGAAACCGATTCCCGCCGCGGCGGCCGCGCGGGGGAGGGCGCCGGACTCGCCGAGGTCGGGCGCCGGGTCCAGCTCGATCGTCTGCGGTCCGTCCCCGGAAGCGATCAGGGCGATCTGGGCGAAGCCCGCACAGCCCAAGGCCTCATAGGCGGCCGATGCGACCTCGGCCACGCCCTGCTCGACGGTCCCCAGCACCTCTCCGCCGAGCAGACCCACCGTCAGCTCCGCCCCGGCGACGAATCGCTCGAGCAGCACGCGCTCGTCGTAGACGAAGGCCGAGACCAATGCCGCCGGCACCTCGAACCAGCTGCTCGCAAGCCCGACGCCCAGACTGGAGCCGCCATGGCTCGGCTTGACCATCAGCGGGAAGCCGAGCCTCTGCTCGAGCTCGCCGAGCGCGTCGGCGGCGCCAAGCTCGCGAAAGGCCGCCTCGCCCAGGGCAAACCAGTCGGGCGTCGCCACCCCCGCGGCGCGCAACTCGTGCTTGGCGAGGATCCTGTCCGCGCATCGCGCGCAGGCGGCGGCCGGGGGGCCGGTGTACGGGATCTCGAGGATCTCCAGCAGCTCCTGCACGGTGCCGTCCTCGCCACCTCCACGCAGTGCGACGAAGGCCAGGTCGGGACGGTCCTCCCGCAGGCGCCCGACCAGCGCCGGCCCTGGTTCGACCGGCACCGCTTCATGCCCGAGCCCCGTCAACGCCAGCTCGATCCGGGCGGCAGAGCGGAGCGAGACGCCGCGCTCCAGCGAGTCCCCGCCCTTCAGGACCGCGATCCTCAAGCGGAGCCTTCGCCCGCCTTCCGGAAGGGAAGCACGTCGGCGGCGTCTTCCTCCTCGGCAGCCGTATCCCCGCGCGCGGGCTCGGGCACCGCCTCCTGTTCTCCGGTCAGGGCGCCATAGAGCTCGATCTGCTCGGCGATCGCCTTGCCGATCCGGCGCACCCCCTCGCGGATCTCCCCGTCGCTCACGCCGGAGAAGTTGAGTCGCATCGAGCTGCGGCCCCTGCTCTCGTCGACGTAGGCGGCCTGGCCCGGGACGAAGGCGACGTCCTCGCGCAGCGCCCTCGCCAGCAGGTCCCCGGTATCGATGTACTCGGGCAGCGTCGCCCAGATGAAGAGGCCTCCTTCGGGCTCGGTCCAGGTCGCCTGTGCGGGGAAGTGATCGCCCAGGGCCTCGAGCATCGTGTCGCGACGGCCGCGGTAGATCTCGACCAGTTCGGCGATGTACTCGCGCCACCGCCCTTCGCCGAAGTACTCGCGGACGAAGTGCTGGGTGAGCGTCGAGCTGCAGAGATCCGAGGCCTGCTTGCCGAGCACGATCTTCTCCATCACCGGTGGCGGCGCCACCGCCCAGCCGAGGCGGATCCCGGGGGAGAGGATCTTGGAGAGGGTGCCGACGTAGATGACGAAGTCGCCGCCGTCGAGCTGGTAGAGCGGCGGCAACGGCTCGCCGCCGAAGCGCAGCAGGCCATAGGGGTTGTCCTCGACGACGAGCAGCTCGCGTCGCCGCGCGAGCTCGACCAGCCGCCGTCGCCGCTCGAGCGACATCGTCACGCCCGCGGGGTTCTGGAAGCTGGGCACCGAGTAGATGAATTTCGGTCCGCGACCCTCGCCGTCGAGCCGCGCCAGCACCGTCTCCAGCTCATCGATCTTCATCCCGTCCTGGTCGCAATCGATCTGGATCGTCTCGGCCTGGTAGCTGCAGAACACCGGCACCGCGCCCGGATAGGTGGGCGCCTCGCAGATCACGACGTCCCCCGGGTCGACCAGGGTCTTCGCGATCAGGTCGATCGCCTGTTGGCCGCCGGTGGTGACGATCACGTCGTCGGGGTCGGGGAGCATCCCCTCGGCGCCCATCACCTCGAGGATGCAGTCGACCGTCTCGGCAAAGCCCTCGGTCGGCCCGTACTGGAGCGCCTCCGCCGTCGACTCCTGCGCGATTCGCGTCATCTGAGCGGCGAATGCGCCGGCCGGGAAGGTCGAGGTGTCGGGAAGGCCCCCGGCCAGCGAGATCACCTCGGGCCGCGCCGTGATCGCCATCAGGTCGCGCATCGCCGAGGAGCGCATCACACCGGTGCGCGCGGCGAAGAGCCCGGCATAGCGCTCGACGTCGCGGGTGCTCGTGGGGGCGCGGCGCCGGTGGGGCGTCTCTTCCATCCCTGGAGTGTAGGTTTTCGGCGTGAGCTTCCTCGAAGGCACCGGGCTCGAGCTGGGCATCGGCATCGCGATCGGCATGCTCGCCGGGACCACCGGCACGCGTGGCTCCGCGCGCGGCCGGATGACGATCTTGGCCGTGGTGATCGGCTTGATCGTGGGCTTCCTGCTCGCCGGCGCCGCTGACCTGGGCAGCCTCCTCGGCGCCGTCTTCTGCGCGCTCGGCGCGGTCCTCGGTTGCATCGTGATCAGCGACGTCGTCAGTGGCGCGACCCGCCGCGAGGGAGGTGGGGGAGGGGCGTTGGGCTTCATCGTCTCGCTGGTCGCCCTCCTCGTCGTCGCTGCGGCCCTGCTCTTGCCGGTGCTGACCCTGCTCGTGATCGTCGCCCTGGTCTGGCTTGGCGTCGCCCGCCACCGCCGCGCCCAGCGCAAGCACGCGGGCCTGCGCGTCCTGCGCTGAGATCAGACATGGACAGGGATTCGCTCCCCGGTCGGGGGCGGCTTCCCGCTAGCCAGGACGGTCAGAATCCCGGGCAATGGCCGCCCGCAAGCTGGTCCTCACCTACGTCGATTCGCTGCGCACCGACATGCTCGAACGCGCCGTGGCCGAGGAGCGCGCCCCGACCTTCGGCGCGTTGCTCGAGCGCGGCGTCCTGATCCCGGATTGCGTCTCCAGCTTTCCCTCGGTGACGCCGGTCGCCTGCGCCGAGATGGTCACCGGGGTGGCGTCCGACCGCCATTGGATCAGCGGCATGAACTGGTACCACCGGCTCGAGCGGCGCTACGTCGAGTACGGCTCCTCATTCGAGGCGACCCGCGCGGTCGGGGTATTTCGCGCGCTTTACGACCTCGTCTACAACATGAATCTCGCCCATCTCAACCCCGCGGTCGAGACCCTGTTCGAGCGGCTCGACGACACCGGGCTGCGCACCGCCTGCACGCCGTTCCTGATCTACCGAGGCCGCCACCGGCACGAGGTCTCGCTCGACGGGCTGATGCGAAGGGCGGTTGAGACGACGCGGCTGAAGTTCCGCCACCACACCTGGGGGCCCGCCGAGCTCTTCTACGGCGACCTCTATGCGAGTCGCGAGGTGCCCTGCAAATCGACCTCGATCCCCGGCAGCCGCGATGGCTACTCCGCCTGCTGCGCGGCCGAGCTGGAGCGGACCGGCGACTACGACTTCCTGCTCCTCTCGCTGCCCGACAACGACAACTACTCCCATCGCTTCGGCCCGGAGGCCAGCGTCGAGTCGATCGCCAAGGCCGACCACTGCTTCGCCAAGTTGGTCGACGCCGGCGGCGGCCTGGACGAGTTCCTCGCCGATCACGCGGTGATCCTGCTCGCCGATCACGCACAGACGCCGGTCGATCGCGGGCTCCCCCTCGCCGACGTCCTCGCCCGCGACTGGTCCGTCCTTGCGCCCTCCGACGACAAACCGGAGATCGCCCAGCTGGCGGTCAGCCCGACCGGACGAGCCGCCCACGTCTACCTGCTGCCGGGGAACGGCGAGCGAGCGAATCCGGCGGAGGTGGAACGGCGGCTCGCCGAGACCGAGGGCGTCGACCTCACCTGCAGCCGTGACGGGCTCGATGCGGTGGTGAGGCGGGGCGAAGCGCAACTCAAGTTCCGTCCCGGCAGCGAGATCGCCGATCTCCGCGGGGCGACCTGGGACATCGAGGGGGATCTCTCGGTGCTGGCGGCGAGCGACCGCGACGGCCGAGTCGGCAGCGAGCAGTACCCGGACCCCTTTTCCCGTGTCTTCGCGGCGCTCAACGCCCCCCACGCAGGCGACTTCATCGTCTCGCTGGCGCCCGGCTACGAGGCGGTCGACTGGGGCGGGGTGAGCCATGCCGGCGGCGGCAGCCACGGCTCCCTGCACGCCGGCGACTCGTTGGGGCCGCTGCTGTTCGTCGGTTGCGGCCCAGAGGAGGCGGGTGAGCGCGAGCGCTGGTCCCTGCGCGATGTCGTGCCAGCGGTGCTGGATCATTTCGGCTTATGAGGCGAGCCATCCTGGTGGCGTTGCTGGTCGCGGCGCTGCTCCCGACCGCGGCGCTCGCGGCGCCGGCCGGGATCTCGTCCAGCCGCGCCACCGCCATCGCCGACCGCGACGCCGACGTGGTCAGGGAGAGGCACGAGAACGGCGAGCTGAGCAGCGACGCCTCCAGGGTCGAAGGCCACTGGGAGGTCGCCTACTTCGCCGCCGGCAAGGAGGTGGCGCTGGTGCTGATCGATCCGCACAGCGGCGAGGTCACCGAGTCGTGGACGGGGTACCAGGTGCTGTGGAAGATGGCGAGGGGATATTCGGGGTCCTTCGGGCACGAGCTCAACGCCCCCTATGTGTTCCTGCCCCTCTGCGCGCTCTTCCTCGTCGGCCTGGTCGACTGGCGCAGGCCCTGGCGCGTCGCAACGCTCGATCTCCTCGTCCTGCTCGGCTTCGGCGTCTCCAATTACTTCTTCAACCGGGCCGAGATCGGCGTCTCGGTCCCCCTGCAGTACCCGGTGCTGCTCTACCTGCTCGCCCGCGCGCTGTGGATCGGCCTGCGCGGGCAGGGGGAGGGAATCCGCCCGGTGTGGCCGGCGGCCTGGCTGCTGATCGCCGCGCTCTTCCTGATGGGCTTCCGGGTCGGGCTGAACATGGCCGACTCGGCGACGATCGACGTCGGCTACGCGGGGGTCGTCGGCGCCGACCGGATCGCCCACGGGGAACCGATCTACGACAACTTCCCGCCCGACGTCTCGCAGGGCGACACCTACGGCCCGGTCAACTACCTCGCCTACGTCCCCTTCGAGCGGATCTGGCCCTGGAGCGGCAGCTGGGACGACCTGCCGGCCGCCCACGGCGCAGCGGTGGCCTTCGACCTCCTGGCCTTTGCGTTGCTGCTCTGGCTGGGCATCCGCATCCGCCCCGGACCGGCCGGCCGCAAGCTCGCCGCCACCCTCGCCTTCGCCTGGGCGGCCTACCCGTACACCGCCTACGCGCTCGAGTCGAACTCCAATGACACCCTCGTGGCC
Organism: Solirubrobacterales bacterium; assembly: GCA_035712345.1. Classification (GTDB taxonomy): domain Bacteria; phylum Actinomycetota; class Thermoleophilia; order Solirubrobacterales; family 70-9; genus VRUE01. The sequence continues at coordinate 1,885 of DASTAY010000037.1, read as the reverse complement.
GCGCTCCTGATCGCAGTGCTGCTGGCCCTCGCCCGCCCGATCGCACGAGGCGCGTTCGCGGCGCTGGCGACTCTCACCAAGTTCGCGCCTGTGATCCTGACGCCAATGCTCTTGACCTACCGGCCCGCCCGCGGGTGGCGTGGGGAGGGGTACCCGAGCGAACGCGGCGTTAGTTTTTCGCCCGTCCGCTCCGCGAGTGGGACGAGCGCCAGGGCGAAAAACCTAGCGTCCGGTCGGGTGCCCCTCCCCACGACAGGACCCGCGGGCGCGACGTTCGCAGCGGCATTCCTCATCACGATCGCGGTGCTGCTGGCCTGGCCGGCGGTTTCCCCCGGCTTGCACACGGTCTACGAGAGGACGATCGCCTACCAGGCGGACCGCAGCTCTCCGTTCAGCTTGTGGGGACAGGTGCCGAGCCTGGAGCCTCTGCGCTTGGCGATCCTCGTAGGAACCGGCCTGCTGGCGATCGGCCTGGCGTTCTGGCCCAAGCGCAAAACGCTCACGCAAGTGGCTGCGCTGGGAGCGGTGCTGCTTATCGGTCTGCAGCTGACGGCCCAGCACTGGTTCTACCTCTACATAGTCTGGTTCTATCCCCTGCTCCTCGTGGCCTTCTCGTCGGACCGGCTGCCCGCTACGAGCCAAGAGGAGCGGGCGTCATCACCTGCTCGATCGAGTCAGCCAGTCCCCGCGCGTTGACCTCGACCACCGCCCCCATCACCCAGACGTCATCGCTCGCCGTCTCGAACTTGACCGGCATCTGGGTCTTCATCCCCTCGACCACCTGCTCCGGCTTCACCCCCAGCACGCTCGTCCGCGAGCCGGTCATGCCGACGTCGGAGATGAAGGCCGTGCCGCCGGGGAGGACGCGCGCGTCGGCGGTCGGAACGTGGGTGTGGGTGCCGAAGACGGCGGCCACCCGGCCGTCGAGGTGCCAGCCGATCGCGACCTTCTCGCTGCTCACTTCGGCATGGAAGTCGACGACGACGCAGTCGGCCTCGATCCGCTCGAGGATCGCGTCGGCTTCCTGGAAGGGCAGCCGCGCGACCTGCAGCCGGATCGCGCCGCTGAGGTTGATCACGCCGACGCGCATCCCGTCCGCCTCGACGACGACGAAGCCCTTGCCTGGATTGGCGTGCGGATAGTTGGCCGGCCGCAGGACCCGCTCGGCGCGATCGAGGAACCCGTAGGCGTCGCGGTGGCGGTAGACGTGGTTGCCGGTCGTGATCAGATCGACGCCGGCCGCGAAGATCTCCTCCGCCGTGCGCTCGGTGATCCCGACGCCGCCGGCCGCGTTCTCGCCGTTGGCGATCGTCAGATCCGGCTCGAGCTCCTCGCGTAGCCCCGGCAGCAGCTTCGCGAGCCCGCGCCGGCCGGGACCGCCGACGATGTCGCCGATGAACAGGATCCGCACCGGACCAGCCTAGATGCCGCCGCCACGACGGCGGATCTGGCGGGCCGAGCACTCGTAGCCATTAGGTTTCGCGGCCGTGGAAGCACCGTCCACAGCGCCGGCCTCCGATGAGGCGATCGAGGCGACCGGGCTGACGAAGCGCTTCGGCGACCGCGTCGCGCTCCGCGAGGTCGGCTTCGCCGCGACCGCCGGCGAGCTGCTCGCGGTGATCGGCCCGAACGGCGCCGGCAAGACGACCCTGCTCTCGCTCCTCGCCGGGATCCGCGCGCCCGACGCCGGCACGATCCACCTCCCCCGCGGCGAGGTCGGTTTCGTCCCCCAGCAGGCGGCGCTCTACCGGCGCCTCACGGTGGCGGAGAACCTGCGGCTCTTCGCCCGCCTCGAGGAGGTCGATGACGTCGAGGCCAGCGTCGAGCTGATGCTCGAGCAGACCGCCCTCGCCGACCGGCGCGGCGATCAGGTCGGAACGCTCTC
>DASTAY010000036.1:0-11034 GCA_035712345.1 Solirubrobacterales bacterium | reverse complement strand
ACAGCGGCTCCAGCTCGGCCCAAAGGCCGTCGTCTACCTCAAAGCGCGATGGCACCTCCGACACCTCCGAGAGTCGACCACATGTGCCGGAGGTGTTCACCGCTCAGGCGGCAGGTCCTTCTTTCTGAAACCGGTTCTTAGGCCCGTCCATCGTCAACTGGCAGCTACCCGTCCCCGCGCAGGCTCCCGACCAGCCGGTGAAGGTCGAGGCGGCGGAGGGGTTGGCGCTGAGGGCGACTTCGGTCCCGTCTAAGTAACTGGGCGCGCAGGCTTCGGGCCCCGTGCCGGTGTCGCAGCTGACCGCGCCGGTGCCGCTTGTCGAGATGACGAGCGGCTGGTGGGCGGGGCCGAAGGAGGCGGTGACCTCGGTATCCGCTTCGAGGCTTTCGATCTCACAGTAGGTGGAGGCCCCGGAGCAGGCCCCGCTCCAGTTGCTGAATTCGGAGTGGGGCTTGGCGATCGCATGCAGAGCGATGTATTCCCCCTCGGCGTATTCACCTGAGCAGAGCGCTTCGCACTCGATCGCGAAGGGCTCGATCTCGACCGAGCCCGACCCCGGGCCTTCGGTGGCGACGCTGAAGGTGTGTTCGAAGACGCCGAAGTCCGCTTCGACCGTCGTGTCGGCTTCCAGCGTGAGCGTGCAACTGCCGGTTCCGGAGCAGGTCGAGGCGTCGCCGTCGACCGTCCAACCGGAGAAGAAGGAGTGCGGAGCGGGGTCGGCGCTGAGCGTCACTTCGCCGTTGAGCGAGTAGGCGCCGGCGCAGGGGCCGAGGCTCGACTGGAATTCGCAGCGGACCCGGCCGTTGCCCGGGCCGGTCTTCTGGATCGCCAGCACCGGTTCGAAGGTCGTATAGACGGTGACTTCGCTGCCGTTGGTGGCGAAGAGGCGTTCGTGGGCGGCGTCCACCGTTACGCCAACGCTTTCGGAGCCGAAGGTTTCGCTTTCGGATGCGAGTCCCGTCGCGGTCCACTTGCGGATCGGCTCGCCTTCAGGGGCGGCATAGACGTCGTTGGTGGTGATGTCGACGGCTACGTCCCTGCGATGCCCGCTTGGACGGTAGGTGGATTGGGGGGTGCCCTCTGACGAGAACTTCCAGATATCCCCTTGGTACAGATTGAGCAGGAAGTTCCCACTCGAGTCGAAGGCCATGTGACAGTACGCGAACGCCCCGAACGGCCGTTCCACGAAGGAGCCGGTAACGGGGTCGAGCTTCTGGGGACCCTGGTTGAAGTCGCTGAGCCAGGGGTTGCCGGCCGCGTCGACCGCGACGCCGCAGACGTCGGGGCTTTCGACGCCTGGGGATTCCCAGAGGAACCGTTCTGCGGGCGGCTGGGAGGGATCGAAGGCAAAGATCTTGCCGGCGCTCTCGGAGTTGACGTAGACGTCGCCCTGGGTCGCCGGGTTGGAGGAATTGTCGACGGCGATGTCGTCAACTCCGCCGAAGGAGAAGGAGCCGGCGGTGGTCGAGGAGCCTAGAAGCTGGCCGACGTATTCGTAGCCGAGCGGGTGTGCGGGGTCTACGCCGGGGTTTTCGGCGAAGATGTCGACGGCGTCGTTGGCGGAGTCGATCACGTAGACGTCTCCGTTTGCTTCATCGACTGAGAGCCAGGTCGGCGACATCGAGCCCGCGGGGCTGCCAGAGCCGTCGAAGGATTCGATCGGGGCAGGGGCCGCGGCGGCGGGACCCGCAAGAGCGAGTGCGGTCAGAGTGGCCGCGAGCAACGCGATCGAGAGTGTCCCGACGTGCGGTCGTGAACCGATGGGCCCTTGGCGTCTCACATCTCTCTCCTTGTCCTGAGCCCTCTGCCAGCCGCTTCCCTTGGCCGGCCCTCCTTGGGCTCGGTTTCCCTGTCGATCGCCCTGGAAGTCGGCCGGTCATACCGGTGGCGTTCCTGAGCAGAACGTGGCGGAACTGTAGAGGATATAGTCTCTAAATGCAAGCAGTTACGTTTTCAACAGCACACTGGAAGCGCAAAATACCTGTAAAACAGGCAATTAGTGGCAGAGCCGATGCCTTGGCGGTTTGGCTAGGAGGAAGCTTGCGCGAGGCGCACGGCCTGCTCGCGCCCGTAGTACGGGGCGAGGAAGAGGCCGAGCAGGTCGGGGGCGAGCTCGGTGAGCTCCTCCCCCTCTTTGGCCTTCACCTTGCGGACGACCAGGGCGACGATGCCGCCGAGCAGGCCGTCGGTGACCGCCCGCGAGGGCTCCTCGGTCTCAGGCGGGGGCGGCTTGCCTTCGATCAGGATCGCGAAGAGGCGATCGAGCAGCTCGCGGTAGCGGGCGGCGATATCGCCGCCCGCGTTGGGCGGGGCGATCAACAGGAAGCGGGCGAGGTCGGGGTTGGCGGCGAAGACCTCGAGCATCGCCGTGAGCTCGGCGCCCACTCGCACCGGCCAATCCCCCTCCCCCTCCCCGGCCCCTTTCATCGCTCCCTCGAGCAGGTCGGCGACCTGGGCGAAGGTGTCGAAGAAGCACTCCTCCTTGGAGGAGAAGTAGCCGTAGAAGGTGCGGCGCGAGACTCCCGCGGCAGCCGCGATCTGGGTGATCGTCGCCTCGTGGAAGCCGTGCTCGGCGACCGCCGCGATCATCCCCGCGGTGAGGCGGTCGCGCTGGTTCTTGGCGACGAACTCGCGGCTCAGCCCGTGCCGCCCCGGAGGCAGGCGGGCAAGCCCGGGCGCCGAGTCCTCCCCTGCCTGCTTGCCTTTCGCCACGCGAGGACGATAGCGGGACCCAGGGCGCATCTGCACTCGCGTGTCCCCTTTGGGTGCGCGTTTGTCTCGCCGCTTCAACCTCGCTCCGCCAGCGGCTCGCGGCCGGGCTCGGGCGGCGGCGGGATGCTCAGCTCCTCGCGCGCCACCGCCAGCCCGAGGTAAGGCCGGACCGCGAGGAACATCAGCTCCGGCACGAAGTCCTTCGGCCGCGCCCGCGTCCCGCGCCGCATGTTCTTGGTCAGCGTGCCGAGGATGCCGCCGACGACCCCCTCGGCCATCGCGCGGGAGACCGAATCGGGGTCCTCGAGCTGCCCGCGACCGGTGTCGACGAGATCGACGAAGCGGCGCAGCGTCGCTTCGCGGCGCGCGACGGCGAACTCGCCGGCCATCATCGTCTCGACCGTCGCGTAGCGCGCCTCGCGCGGGTGCGCGGCGACCCAGCGCGCCGCGGCATAGGCGGCGGCGCGGAGCCCGTCGCGCCACGCTTCCTCGCGCCCGAACGCGGTCAGGACCTCGCCCGTGAAGCTCTCCGCGATCTCGTCATACACAGCGAGGAAGCAGGCCTGCTTGCCCGCGAACAGCCGCCGCAGCTCCGCCCGGCTCACCCGCGCCCGCTCGAGCAGCTGCGCGACCGTCGTCGCCCCGTAGCCCTGCTCGACGACGAGCTCGACCATCGCGGCGGCGATCCGCTGGCGGCGTTCCACGTCTGGATCGGGGCGCCCGTTGGAGGCGATGCCGGCGGACGGCATCGCTAGGCTCTCCCCCGGGTGGCTTCGCTCAGGCGGCGGCCGCGGAGGAGTCGTCCCGCTTGGAGGCAGCGAGCAGGCTCGCAGCCTTCTCCCTGCCGACATAGGGGACGACTGCGATCTCGAGGACGTCGGGCAGGTAGGCCTCGGCGCCATCGAACTCGCCCTGGGCGAGGCGCTGCTGGAGCAGCCAGGCGAGGCCGCCGACGATCGCTTCCTCGAGGTGGGACGGGAGCTCCAGGATCTCGGCCAGCGCGGGGTTCTCGGCGCGGCCGCGGGCGAGCAGGGGGATGACGCTGTCGACCGTCTCCTCGTGGCGGGTGAGCGCCTCCGCGCCGGCGGTCTGGACCTCGACCAGGGCGACCCGGGCTCGCACCGGCTCGGCCTCGATCAGCTCCAGCAACGCCCGCAGCGCGGCGCAGGCCTGCTCGGGCCAGCCCGCCTCGGCCGGCACGGCGGAGGCGATCCGCTCCCTCGCTTCGCTGACGATCCGCTCGTATGCCTGGACGAAGCAGTCGGGCTTGTTGTCGAAGAGGTCGTAGAAGCTGCCGACGCCGACCTTGGCCGCGGCGACGATGTCGTCGATCGTCACGCGCTGGTAGCCGCGCGCGGCAAAGACCTCGATCGCGGCATCGAGGACGCGCTCGCGCTGATGCTCGGCCCGCACCTCGGGGGAAAGGCGATGCCGTCCCGCGGGCTTTGCCTGCAGATGCTCCGGCAAGGACACCATCGTTCGAGGATAACCGACCATGTGAGACAAAAAACCCTGCGACTACGTTTGAGGAGACCGCCGTCTCGTTTGTGAATATGACGTTTCTAATTAAAGGTGCTACCGTTCCCATTGCATGGCGGGACGGGGCGACAGCACTGCAAGGAGGGCCCGCACCCCGCGCGTCGAGCTGGCCCGGATTCGCGCCTCTCAAACCGGCGAGATCACGCGGCTGCGCGAGCGAATCATGGGGGCGGCGATCGAGGCCTGTGGGGAGCGTGGCTACCGCGATGCCACCGTGCAGGACACGATCGACCGCTACGGGGGCCACCGGCAACAGTTCTACAAGCACTTCGCCAGCAAGGCGGAGTGCTATGCGGCCGCCTATGAATTCGAGGTCGAGCGGCTCTACTCGACCCTGCGGGACGTCGCCCTGGCCGAGCCGAGCTGGCACCAGAGCCTCGTGGCGGTGCTGAGCGGGCTCGCCGAGTTCGTCTGCGCACGGCCGACGTTCGCCCGCGGCCTCCTCGTCGAGGTCCACGTGGCCGGGGGACCGGCGTTGCTGAAGCGACTGGAAGTTTTCGAGCGCCTCACCCTCGCTGTCGACAGCGCGCGCCGCGAGACCGAGTCTCGCCACTCTCCACCTCCTGTTACAGCGACCTTCATGGTAGGGGCAATCGAGGCCGCTGTCACCAGCGCCCTCACCCGCGCCCAGCCCCAGGACTTCGCCGCCGCCGTGCCGGAACTGGCCCAAATGGTCATCGCCGCCTACTTCGGCGACGAGATCGCCGGTGAGGAGACAGAGGCCCTGCGCGACGCGGCCTGAGCGGCGCGGGGGCGGGCGAACGCCGGCTCCTTTTAACGTCAAATGCCCGCATTTCTGCTGCGAAATTTGACACTTCCGACTCTGAGTTGTTACATTACTTTGCATTGAAGTGATGTAATATGACCCGCATGAAGCGACTGCAGATATCGATCGAGCCCGAGCTGGACGCAGCGGTGGCATGGCGCGCTGAAGAGGAAGGGCTCTCTAAGGCGGAGGTGATCAGGCGTTGCGTGCGGGAACAGGTCAAGCCATTGCCTCCCCTGGAGGAGGATCCTCTCTTCAAGCTGTTCAAGTCGCCGGTATCGAGCGATCCAAGCGACAACCGCTCAATCGACGAGGTCGTCTACGGGTTGTCGAACCCGGACCCGTCGCCTTCGTCGACACGTCGTTCTTGATTGCCGGCAACGACGGTCGCGACCAACAGCACGAGCTCGCGCTGCAGCTCTTCGAGTCGGTCGCTGGGCGACGCCTCGTGACTACCAATCATGTCCGAGGCGAGACCTGGACCTGGCTTCGCTACAAGCGATTCCACAAGCGAGCCGTGGAGTTCCTCGACAGCATCGAGGGCCAGGCACAGCACTTGCAAGTCGCTTTCGTATCCGAGGACCTCGAGGATGAGGCCCTGCGCTGGCTGCGCCAACACGACGAGCGCGAGTACTCCTTCGTCGACGCGACCAGCTTCGCCTATATGCGGGCCAAAGGAATCACCGAAGCGCTCGCCTTCGACGGCGATTTCGCCGCCGCCGGATTCACAGAACTGCGCCCGTAGCCCGGACGGGGCCACCCTCCGGCGAGGTGCTTACAACGGGATGTTGCCGTGCTTGCGCTTCGGCTGGTCGACGCGCTTGGACTGCAGCATGCGCAGCGCCTTGACCAGCTTCGGCCGCGTTTCCTTCGGCTCGATCACGTCGTCGATGTAGCCGCGCTCCGCCGCCGAGTAGGGGTTGGCGAAGTGGGCCTTGTAGTCGTCGATCAGCTTCTGGCGTCGCTCGTCGGGCGTCGGCGAGGAGGCGATGTCTTTGCGGTAGATGATGTTGACCGCGCCCTCCGGCCCCATCACCGCGACCTCGGCCGTCGGCCAGGCGACGTTGTAGTCGGCGAGCATGTGCTTGGACGCCATCACGTCGTAGGCGCCGCCGTAGGCCTTGCGGGTGACGACGGTCAGCTTCGGCACGGTCGCCTCGGTGTAGGCGTAGAGCAGCTTGGCGCCGTGGCGGATGATCCCGTTCCACTCCTGGTCGGTCCCGGGCAGGAAGCCGGGCACGTCGGTGAAGGTCAGGATCGGCACGTTGAAGGCGTCGCAGGTGCGGACGAAGCGCGCGGCCTTCTCGGAGGCCTCGATGTCGAGCACGCCGGCCAGGTGGGCCGGCTGGTTGCCGACGATGCCTACCGGGAAGCCGTCGAGGCGGGAGAAGCCGCAGACGATGTTCTTGGCGAAGTGCTCGTGGACCTCGAAGAACTCCTCGTCGTCGACGACACGGGCGATCACGTTGCGCATGTCGTAGGGCTTGGAGGGATCGTCGGGGACGATCGTTTCCAGCTCCTCGTCTTCGCGCTCGGGATCGTCGTCGGGGGCGAAGCGCGGCGGCGCCTCGAGGTTGTTCGAGGGCAGGAAGCCGAGCAGGTAGCGAACGTCCTCGAGGCAGCTCTCCTCGTCCTCGGCGGCGAAGTGGGCGACGCCCGACTTGGAGTTGTGGCTCATCGCCCCGCCCAGCTCCTCGAACTCGACTTCCTCCCCGGTCACGGTTTTGATCACTTCCGGGCCGGTGATGAACATGTGCGAGGTCTCTTTGACCATGAAGATGAAGTCGGTCATCGCCGGCGAGTAGACGGCGCCGCCGGCGCAGGGGCCCATGATCAGGCTGATCTGCGGGATCACGCCCGAGCACTGCACGTTGCGGACGAAGACGTCGCCATAGGCGCCGAGGCTGACGACGCCCTCCTGGATGCGCGCGCCGCCGGAGTCGTTGATGCCGATCACGGGCGCGCCGACGGCGGCGGCCTGGTCCATCACCTTGCACATCTTCTCCGCCATGACCTCGCCGAGGCTGCCGCCGAAGACGGTGAAGTCCTGTGAGAAGACGAAGACGGTGCGGCCTTCGATCGTGCCGTGGCCGGTGACGACCGCGTCGCCCCAGGGCCGTTTTTTCTGCATCTCGAAGTCGTAGGTCCGGTGGCGCACGAAGGTGTCCAGCTCCTCGAAGGAGCCCGGATCGAGCAGCTTCTCGATCCGCTCGCGCGCGGTCAGCTTGCCCTTGGCGTGCTGCTTCTCGACCGCCTCCTCGGAGGCCGAATGGATCGCTTCCTCGCGCAGCTCGCGCAGGTAGGAGAGCTTCTCCTCGTGGGTGACCGGATTCCTCTCGCGCATCGCGGCGCGGGAGTCTATTTAAGACTCAGAATTCGGCGCAGACGGCGATGGCTTCGACGGCGAAGGTCTTGCCCGCTTCGGCCGTTTCGGCAGTTGCCGTCCAGCCCGTCCGCTTGCCTTCGCCATTGACGAACGGCAGGGAGGCGACCAGGAGCGGCATTTTCGTCGCGTCGCCCAGGATCGGCTTCGCGCCGCCTCCGACGACCTGCTTGCCGGTGGGGCATTCAGCCGTGACGGACTGGGGGCTGGTGGGGCTCGCAGCGCCACTCGCCTTGCTGACGTAGGTGACGTTCTTGACCAGTTGCGTGAGGAGGCCCGATGCCAGCTTGGCCGAGCTCACCGCGCCGTCCTGGATCTTGCCGTTGGAAACGACGTTGGCGGCCAGCTGATTGGCGCCGACGGCGTTGCCGGCGAGCTTTTCGCCGGTTACCGCGCCGTTCTTCAGCTTGCCGCTCGTCACCACGCCGCCACCGAGCTGTTCGGAGCGGATCGCGCCGTTGGCGATTTGGCCCGACCCGACCGCGCCCGCTGCGATCTTGGGGCCGGTCACGGCGCCGTTGCGCAGCTTCAGGTTCGTCACCGAGCCACCGCGGAGCTTGAGCGTCGTCACCGAGCCATTTGCCAGGTTCTGCGTCTTCACCGCCTTCTTCCCGAGCGTCGTCTTGGCCGCATTAGGCCGCGCCACTCAGCGCCACGAAAAGGGCGATGCAGGAGATCGCGTTGGCGAAGGTCAGGTGCTTGCTCAGGTGCTTCAAGTCGTTTCTCCTCCTGCGATCAGGCGAAAGGCTGTTTCTGCGGCTCGGCGAGGCGATCGAGGAAGCGCTCCAGGTCGGCCACTTCGATGCCGGAGCGCTCCTCCGCGCGCAGCTCGACCCGCGTGCCGAAGCCCTTCTCGGCCATCGTCACCTCGACCCCCTCGACCCCCTCGAGGAGATCGACGAGTTCGGGCTCCGACTTCATCAGCGTCCGCGCTGCCTCGACCATGCGGCCCGCTTCAACCGTCGCCGGCCCACTCCTTCCCCAAATTGCGACTGGGAGAGAACGTTCAGGGGGAGAATCGACGCGCATCCGACATTGACCCCAGTCAGGTGTGGTCGATGTCGGATGCGCGCAACGACAAACGGAGCAGGCGGGCCTGGGAGCTGGCCGGACGGCAGCATGGGATCGTGACCCGGCAACAACTGCTGGGCCTGGGCTTCGGTCCGCGTTCGATCGAGCACCGCATTGCGCATGGGCGCCTGCACCTCGTGATGCACGGGGTCTACGCGGTGGGCTGGCCCACCCTGACCCCCCGGCGGCGATGGATGGCCGCCGTGCTTGCATGTGGAGATGAGGCCATGCTCAGCCATCGCAGCGCAGCGACGCTGTGGGGTATCGCCAAGGAGCAAGCCGATCGGGTGGATGTCAGCGTCAGGCGGCGCTGCGAACTCAAGCGCCCGGGGCTGAAAGTCCGTAGCCGGGCGATGCTTCGGCCAGAGGACGTCGCGATAAAAGATCGCATCCCGGTGACCAGCGTGGCGCGAACGCTTGTCGATCTGGCCGCTGAACTGGACCCCATCGCCGTGGAGCGAGCCGTCAACGAAGCGGACAAGCGCGATCTCACCGACCCCGAGGCGCTTCGGATTGCACTGGACCGCTACGAAGGAGAGCCGGGCGCACCGCGTTTACGCAAGCTCCTCGACAAGCGCACCTTCCGGCTCTCAGATTCCGACCTGGAGATCCTCTTTCGCCCGATTGCCGCGGCGGCTGGGCTTCCGTCTCCACTCAGCAAACAAGTCGTCAATGGCTGGGAAGTCGACTTCTACTGGCCCGACCTCGGGCTGGTGGTTGAGACGGACGGCCTGCGCTATCACCGCACGGCCGCGACGCAGACGCGCGACGCCCGCCGCGACCGCGCTCACCGGAATGACCCCGTTTCCTTAGAGAAATCCTCTAGATGGTCGTCGTCGTGGAAACGTGCGACTGCGGACGTGCGTGGCCAAGCAGATCAAGGACGCAGGGAGCCCGAATAGCAGCGCTATTCGGGCGACTGAGGACGCAGGGATGCGCCGTGCCACGCGCGTCCGCAGGCGTGCGGAGACACGGCGACGCCCATCTAAAAGAAAGCGCCGCCTTTGTATTCGCCGAAGACGTCGCGCATCGCGCCGCAGGCCTCGCCGATCGAGGCGCCGGCGGCGAGGGCGGCGCGGATCGGATGCAGCAGGTTACCTTCGCCGCGGGCGACCGCGCGCAGCTCCTCGAGCTTGGTCTCGACTCCGACCGTGTCGCGGTTCTCCTTGAAGGCCTTCAGACGCGCCAGCTGGCGCTGCTCGGCCTCCGGGTCGACACGGAGGATGTCGACGTCGTCGACCTGGTCGGTGACGTATTTGTTGACGCCGACGATGATGTCCTGGCCGCTCTTGTAGCGCTCGTGGTAGGAGTGCGCCGACTCCTCGATCTCGCGCTGCATGAACTCCAGCGCCTCGACCGAGCCGCCCAGCTCCTCGACCTTCTCCATCAGCTCCCACGAGCGCGCTTCGACCTCGTCGGTCAGCGACTCGACGAAGTAGGAGCCGGCGAAGGGGTCGACGGTGTCGGCGACGCCGGACTCGTGCGCAAGCACCTGCTGGGTGCGCAGAGCGATTCGGGCGGAGCGCTCGGTCGGCAGCGCGAGCGCCTCGTCGAAGCCGTTGGTGTGCAGCGACTGGGTGCCGCCGGCGACGGCGGCGAAGCCCTGCAGGGCGACGCGGATGATGTTGACCTCGGGCTGCTGGGCCTGCAGCGTCACGCCGCCGGTCTGCGTGTGGAAGCGGATCTTCATCGAGTTCGGGTTCTCCGCCCCGAAGCGCTCCTTGACGATCTTGGCCCACATCCGTCGCACGGCGCGGAACTTGGCGACCTCCTGGAAGACGTTGTTGTGGCCGTTGAAGAAGAAGGCGAGGCGGGGGGCGAACTCGTCGATCTTCAGCCCGCGCTCGAGCGCCGCTTCGACGTAGGCGATCGCGTTGGAGAGGGTGAACGCCACCTCCTGCACGGCCGAGCAGCCCTTCTCGCGAATGTGGTAGCCGGAGATCGAGATCGTGTTCCATTTCGGCACGTTCTCGCGGCAGTACTCGAAGATGTCGGTGGTCAGCCGCATCGTCGGCTCGGGCGGGTAGATGTAGTTGCCGCGCGCCATGTACTCCTTGAGCACGTCGTTCTGGACCGTGCCGCGCAGTTTCTCGGAGGGAACCCCCTGCTCCTCGCCGACCAGCTCGTAGAGCAGCAGCAGGCAGGCGGCGGGCGCGTTGATCGTCATCGAGGTGGAGACGCCGTCGAGCGGGATCTGGTCGAAGCAGATCCGCATGTCCTCGATCGTGTCGATCGGGACCCCGGTCCGCCCGACCTCGCCGTAACAGAGCGGATCGTCGGAGTCGCGGCCCAGCTGGGTCGGCAGGTCGAAGGCCATCGAGAGGCCGGTCGAGCCGTTCTCGATCAGGTAGCGATAGCGCTCGTTGGTGTCCTCGGGCGAGGCGAAGCCGGCGTACTGGCGCATCGTCCAGAGCCGGTCGCGGTACATCCCCTCGTGGATGCCGCGGGTGAAGGGGCGCGCGCCGGGCCTGCCGAGCCGCTCCTCGAGGCCGGGCGCGACATCGCCCTCCTCGTAGAGACCCCGGATCTCGATCCCCGAGTCGGTGAACACGCGCTCGTCGTC